>NYXK01000012.1 GCA_002685535.1 Deltaproteobacteria bacterium | reverse complement strand
TGGGGTGGAGAGGGGGGGGGGGGGGGGGGGGGGCTTCTCTAGCCAGTTCTCCGCAGGTTCGGAAATCTTCAGGAGCAGAGATTCAAGTTCCCCTACCAAACGGCAAGTCTTTTTGCAAGTCAGCAGCGCCTGCATGCCGAGGACATCTGCTGGGACATAAATACGACAAGCGAGGATGTGCGATGCATGTCAGATCTGATATGCAGATTTGAGGTGGAGAGGCAGAGTAGTCTACTCTACTCTTTATGCTCTTAAAACCATGATAGAAGCACAACTCCTTTATTCCCCAAAGAATTTCCTACCGTGTGTTTGACACCCATCGCATAACTAGTCTCCTTTTAGCTTGTTCAGTCTTGCAGCTTCACAGTATTGGAAGCCTTCATTACCAATATCCTACCTTCACCTACTCGCCCAAAAGACTATAGGCCACAGGTTAATTCAACCCATCTCTCCCAACACACATCTCACAATGCCCCAAACAACCATCCTCATAACCGGTGCAAACCGCGGTCTCGGTCTCGGCCTCCTCACGCGATACCTTTCCCTTCCCAGCCACACCCTCATCGCCTGCGTCCGCTCTCCCACCCACCCAACATTCCTCTCCCTCACCACCCTCCCGCGTGGTCCCAACAGCACCCTCATCGTCCTCAAACTCGACGCATCGATCTCATCTGATGCTGCAGCTGCTATTCGCGAAATCCGTGAAAAATATGGCGTTGCACATTTAGATGTCGTCATTGCAGCCGCAGGGATCTGTACAGCATGTCCAAAGGTAGCAGAGGTGGATATAGAGGAATTGAAAGGGCATATTGATATCAATTTACATGCGGTGGTGGCGCTGTATCAGGCTACGAGGGAGATGTTGAAGGAATCGAAGAGGAAAGGCGGACCGATGTTCGTGGCTATTGGATCGACTGCTGGGTGTTTGGGGTGGGTACTGCTTTTCCTTGTGCCTTAAAAAAGCGGAAATGATGTCCCTAACATTGATATTTATCATGTCGTGCTTTATTTCCAGGACATCGGTACTGATAAACTATCAGAAGCCAGCCAAATATGCCCAATGGCCTCTACGGTCCCTCCAAAGCCGCGCTCAACTGGCTCACTATCCGCATCAACGCCGAAGATGAATGGCTCAATGGGTTTGTCATGGTCCCTGGCTGGGTAAAAACAGATATGGGGATTGCGGGTGCTGAGATGCTAGGAATTAAGGAGGCAGCCATGGAGAAGGTGATGATTGGTGTTGATGAGTCTTGTGATGGGATGGTGAGGGTACTAGGGGAGGCGACGAAGGAGACGCATGGTGGGAAAATGGTTTCGTATCGTGGGAGGGTGATGGGTTGGTAGATTTGCTGGTGATGAAAATTTGGGTCAATCGTGATAATAAAATAAGTAGGGAAATCTATCACTTCGTTTCAGAGCAGATAGGGCGAGCATCCAAAGAATCCGTCATCTAGAGTTCTCGTTCAAGTAGTGACATCCTGATGTCAATGTCTCATGCTCTTTCCTCTTACTGTGGGTAGAGCAGCCGGAATCTTTGAAATATGTCAATGCCATCAAATTACTTAAATGGTTAACCAGATTTCAAGCCAGACGAGAGATATTCACCATAGAGCCGAGGTACCCCAAGTTCAATAAGACTGACTCGTGGAAGTCATGAATGGCATTCGGGTCTCACTAAAGATACGTACGCAGGAATCTGGACAACTGCAAGCAATTCATTGCTCCCAATATCAACAGATTTTTAAAACAACTCTTAAAGCTATGAGGAGTTGATTCTCCTCAAATGTGAACATGCATTGTCCCGATGAAGTCATGTCGTCAGTGACGAGGCTGACAATCACCCGGCAGCCCGGCTGTGGCCCTAAGGGAGATCCCTCGCATCCAATTCGCCCGTAGAATATCTGCCAATGAAATGACCCCCGTAAATTGCCCTTCTCGGTAGTGCCAACAAGGCGCAGTCCGGCACTTCCCTTGGCTCGCTTGGCCCGGTCAGTTTCCCCCGTATTCACGTCAAACTCGTGCATCAAACAAAATTTGGTGTCGTGTCCTGTCGTGTTGGTGTTTCCTTGAATTCTCGTCAGACGTCGCTCGTACTACAGTAGTAGTAGTAGTAGTGGTAGTAGTGGTAGTAGTACGATATCAGCTGTCGCTCCTTTTCTCCTCTTTCCTTCCCCCTCTCCACACTCCTTTACATACTTTTTGCTTTACGTTCCCCCAGCCGCTTGGGACGATTGCCGAACTTTATTTATTGATTGCACGCCTAACCTTAACGTGGCTTTCTATCTCAGCCTTGTCTGTCGACACGAGGCATGAGATGGATGGATTGGATGGACGAGGCATCCCCTGAACCCGCGACCTAGCCGCTTCTCCCCCACAACGCCACCACTCCTCCCATCCCGTCCTTCCAACATGGCTCTCATAACTCGTTCTATGCGGCGGAAATATCTTCGACCAAAACCTCTATTATGGATTCTAGCATTCCTATTTGTACTCGATGTGGTCTCACTTATCACATCGCGACCGATTCCGATCAGGCGATCATCTCTCCCTTCCCATCTAAAGGACCAGAAGATCTTCATAGCGTCCATGTTCCGAAACTCAGACTACATGCTTCGTCTGTATTACAATGACCGCCTTACGGATCTTATTCAGCATTTGGGACCCCAGAATGTTTTCGTGTCGATTGTGGAGTCCGGGTCACAGGAGGACACGAAAGGAGCGCTGAGTGAGCTTGAGGGCAAGCTGAATGCTCTGGGAGTAGAGCATAGAATCTCTCTAGGTATCAATGTCACCGAGCAAACTGAGTCTCTGAAGAAAGTACCCAAAGAGGGAGAAGATAGGACTGGGTGGATCTTCACAGGAAGAGGAGAGCAGGGGTGGGAGGTACGACGAATTCCGTATCTGGCAGCACTGAGAAATCAGGCTATGGAACCTCTGGAAGAGATGAAGGACAAGCTGAAATTTGATCGAGTTTTATGGATCAACGATGTTGTCTTCTCAGTAAGTAGATCCAAAAAGTCCAGTGTCACGTGATATCAGAATAATCCAGCCCTGCTAACGCTCTCGATCTTCCAGACAGAAGACGTAACAACCCTCCTTTCAACCAGAGACGGAGCCTACGCAGCAGCTTGCGCCTTTGACTTCTCGAACGACCCCCAAATCTACTACGACACGTTCGCCCTGCGCGACAGCCTCGGGTTCAAGACCGCCTCCCAACGCTACCCATACTTCTTCTCCCCCGTCTCCCGCCAAGCTCTCTACCACAACCTCCCCATCCCCGTCGCCTCCTGCTGGAACGGTCTCATCTCACTCGACGCTTCCCCCTTCTACGCCACACACCCTCTCAAATTCCGCGGCATCTCCGACTCCCTCGCCAACGAACACCTCGAAGGCTCAGAATGCTGCCTCATTCACGCAGACAACCCACTCCGTCAAGAGAAAGGCATCTGGATGAACCCAAATGTGCGCGTTGCATATAGAGCGGCACCGTATTCTGCAGTCAATGGAGGAATGGAGATTAAGAGTAGTATTGCGAATGTGGTCACGGGGATTCCTGGAGGCGATGGGAGTTTTTGGCCGGGTGGATGGGAGGTTGTAAGGGGTGCTTGGGCGAATAGGTGGGCGAGGGGGTTGAAGAAGGTGAAGATTTGGAGCGAGACAAGGATGGTGCTTGGGAGGGTGCAGAATTGGATTGAGAAGGGGAGGAATCTGGATCCGTCTGAGGAGAGGAGGGAGCCGGGCATGGAGTGCTTGGTTAATGAGATGCAGGTGCTTTTCCAGAATGGATGGCATCATATTTAGATCCGGGTTCTTTTGTTTAGCTAGCTGGTGGTGGATTCATTGGCAAGGGAATAGTGCATTGCATGGCATGGCGTATAAAATGGATAAAGATACATATTTGGGGCTGCATGGACAGAAGACAATTCGGCATTGTCGCGGAATGGTTTGGAGACTTTGTGTACGAGTAGAGAGAATGCAAAATTGCAACACTACTGACTTGCTTTGTATGATTCATCAATTTTCGCAGCTGTCTCAGCAGATCACTGGAGCACTGCGTCCAAACTGAATATTATTCTATGAGACCAGATCCTTCCACTTTTGAAGCTTGAGCCTCATCCACCTCCTTGACTACATATATTCCAAGTCAAGGTCATTTGCATTCGGCTGTCAAGCTTTCTTAAAAGCTTCGCAACCCTCAAGAGTTCAAAGGCTTGGCCGTGTCCAGCTGGAACCCCGAGCTTCCAATACCAATGGTACCAGTGGTTTCCACGACTTATCACTCCGTCTCTGACCTGGCACCTCGGATCTGGTGCAAATTCTCGGTCAAGCTGGAAGCCAATTTGAACCCCTCCCAGAAGTCATTTGTGAAGTAAATATTCGCTTGGGTTCCCTGTCACATGACATTTTAAATCATCACCTTGTTCTTCCTCTGCCCTATAGGAACACACTAGTCTCAGCATGGAGACTCGAAATACCATCTATGCAGATCTATACTCCAGTCATCAGATCGTCCCCGCAGCTATTTAATGTCAGAAGAATACTCCATCACATGATTATCAGATTCTTCGCTAAACCCATCTCACGACTCGCCCACCAGCTCACGTCTCTTTCATTATGCATTTTCGCTCACGTTATCAAATTATGACTGGTTTGAGCATAAACAAAAAAAGTCGATCTACTCGTGACGTTGTACACCAAACCCGTTTCTCTATTTGCTATCGACTCGCATCGCATTGGCCACAGCAATGTCGGCTTCCACTGAACCCAACAAGCAGAAGCGCGCCTCGGCCAGCAGTCCGCTCGATGTAAACAACACTCATAAAATCAGCACTCCATATGGCACTGGGCTTGCTGCGTTCTCACCCCACACACCAGGCTCACTCATCATAAAACTACACAAGCCTAACCTCCTTCTCATCGAAAAAGACAGTCTTCAAAGCGTCTGCTCTTTCTGCATTTCTGAGCGATCATCCCTGAAGCGCTGCAGTGGGTGCAAGGTTCCATATTATTGCTCAACAGCCTGTCAGAATGCGCATTGGAAGGGGGTGCACAGTCGAGAGTGTAAGATCTTAAAGACTTTACCGGGTGTACCGCCTACGGCTGTGAGAGCGTTGATCGCGATGTTGTTGAGGAAAGAAGAGGAGTCAAATGGTGACGAAGAGAGAGATTGGAAAGGATTGGAGAGTCATGTGGGCGAGTTGAAATGCGATGTGAAGAGGTGGGAGGAGATTATTTTGCAGGCGAGAGCAGGGGTGGAATTTACGAAGGCCGGGGCGGAGAGGATGGAGGAGGCCATGAGGTGGCTGTGTGTGGTAAATCCCCCGACCATATCGGTTTTCATACTTGTCATTTACTTTCTCAACTTGTAATACTGACATACGGTGTATAGCTATCAACAAATGCCTTCCGGGTCACGCTTCCAGACAACACGCCGGTCGGACTCTGCTTTTCGCCCACACTCGCCCGAGCGAACCACTCCTGTACTTCAAACGCTTTCATCGTCTTTGACTCTCGCACTGTGTCTCTCCGAGCTTTACGGCCCATCAAGAAAGATGAGGAGATCTTCATCTCGTACATTGATCCCACCGAGGAAATCGCCCAACGACAATCGACATTAAAGCAGCGCTACTTCTTCACTTGCAAGTGCCCAAAATGTGAAGAAAACGAAAACGCATACGAACATTTCCTTCGCTGTCGAACAGAAGATACACACGATATTAATGCCATGGCAAGGCTGGACGTCTTTTGTCCACAGCAAGAAGTGGTGAAAATAGCAGAGCGCTGTCAAGCAACCCTCAAACAAAACCCCGCCCTCACATCAATACCTCCTGTCACTTCCTCCAAGACCCTCGCACTTCTCAAAAAAGGGCATACCAATCAGCAAGACCGCATTTTAGCCCTACTTGCTGCACTCAAATCCCTCTCATCATACAAAGACGACGGAATCTTCGCTCTACCGCCATATCCCGAGATTATGCACAAACTATACCTATTCTACATCGACGCCCAAACCTTCACGCCCGCACTCATCACTCTCCTCTTCCTCTTCCTCAACTGCGACGTCTTCATGTACCCACAACAACACCATCCAGTCCGCGTCGTACGTCTTTGGACCATCGCCAAACTACTAAAACACATCGCCTCTCTCAATCCCACAGAACTCCTCCAAGAGATCTCCAGCATTCAACTCGCCTCACCTTCTTCCTCATCCTCAGCCTCAGATCTTCATCTCAAAGAAGACATAGTAAAAACCTTCCAAGCAATAGATCTTATCAACGCATTCCACATCCTAGCCATCATCGTCTGGAGCGAAGCGTCAAAAAGCCATGGCGAAGGAAGTGGATTCGTGAAGGAAATTGAGGCGGAAATTAGGGATGTGGAGGAGGTGCAGAGGTTGAGGGGGAAGACTGGGAAGGTTCTGAAGAGGTGGATGGGTGATGCGGGGGATCTGGAGGGGAGGGAGGAGGTGGAGAGGGTTTGTGGTGGGCTGAGGGCGTTGGCCGGGTTGATGGGGAGGATTTTGGGGTGTGTAGGTTATAAGATTCCTTGACAGGCCTGGTTGAAATTCAAGGGAGGCGGTTGAAACATCAGGCAATGTACAGAGATGTGGATTCGAGAGACATTTCGCCACGGCCACGAATTGTGTACGGAAAAGCAAAATCTTCTTCAATCAGTCGATCTGTACACTGCAGTCGCTTTGTCACTAACCAGGTACCAGTCACGGAAGCTATCCCATGCAATACCCTGTATACATCTCCACAGACCATTCGTTCCGTTGTTCCAAAAAGGCACTTTGGCGCTATCCCTATCCCTTGTAATCTTACAGCACTCTTATATTGATGCCATTTTCTTGGACAATTTTGATATTAGAAACCCATCTCCCTCTCCAGCGTAGCTCGAACCAACCTCTCTCTCTCAGCAAGTACAGCTTCTCTCGCAGTATCGCTCTGGCCTGCCGTCTTGACTCTCATGCATTTATGCTATTGGCACCATTAGCCCACGTACGGAAAAAGGATCAGAAACGAGATATACAATAAATATGGGACTTACAGCATAAAAACCCCACACACTTTTGAAATTCCGGTCGCATTTGGTGCAAGTGATGGGATCTACGGATGAGGTTTCCAATTCGGCGGAGTTGCAATTTGAGTGTTTGAGGTGCTACAAATGACATGTGTTAGGACTATTTCAAGTCATTGGAATATGATTGGATAATGGGGCTTACATATTCGAGGCTTTGAGAGACACTGTACACCTTGTTGCATGTCTCGCACTTGAAGATTCGCTTTGAATGACTATCTGTACTTTCGCCAGTGGAGACAGAATCCTGTCTTCCCGGTGCTGGACTTGAGTTCATAGCTCTGCTATTGGAACGCGCAATGGGAGTCCATTCTCGGCCAGCTTCCAAGAAACTAGTTCTTTCCTGATGATCTGGTGTTACGTTCTCCTTGCTTGTCGTGCGTTTCTTAAACCGGAGAGATCGGCCGTCAACCTTGCCGTTCGGTAGCAAGAGTACGCCGCTTTCATCTCGGACTCGCCGGGCCTGGTGTTGAAGTGACGTGGCGAGAGAGGCTGAATAAGGTACGCGGACCTCAATGCGAGGTGTGCTTGGTCGAGGAATTTCTGAATAGGGCATATCGGATGTGGGAGTCTGCAACGAGGTAGAGGGCTGGCGATTGCCACTTGATTCTCCTAGAATTTGCGTGGAGGAGGTGGAGTTTGGGATGGTACGTTGGCTGTTTTCGGCGTTATTTGTGATGTTGAGTCGGTCCTCATACTCGTCACCTGGAATTGGTGAAGAAGAATCGTGCTCTGATGATATGATCTCAATGATCTCACGCATTGGCGCGTTTCGCCTGTTTGAAGTCCTCTCAACATCGCTTTTGGCGCTGGAACTTTTTTCACTCGACGAGCTGGAGGCGATCTTACTCTTCTTCTGGAAGGGCCCTGTTGGCGATTCTTCCGAGGGGCTGCACAGGCTATCCAGTTCACTCTGTCTACGTTTGTTCCGTCCTGGACCTGGAAGAAGCTGGCGGTTCGATGTTGGCGGAAGTTCAGATTGTGTCTCCAAAGACCCAACTCGTGCTCTCATTCTGGGCAATTCCAGCTTCAGCTCATCGAATTCATCGGCCTTCTGACCAACTTGCTCAACGTGTTGTGCAACATATTCGAGACTTCTGGAAGAGTCGTCATTTGCTCTCGAGACAGCCTGACCACTCTCTGCCACTTGCTGGCGTAACCCATGAAGTTCTTCTCGCAGACTTGATAAGTCTTCCTTACCGGCTGAGTCGGCAATCTGTCGAGTCGAACCGATTTCGGAGCGTACCTCGAGCATGAAGTCCTTGAAAAGACCGATGTCTTTTTCAATCCTACCAACAGTACCAGAAATCCGATCGATCTGCTTTTGTTGGTTGTTGATGGCATCCTCGGCCCAATTTTTGAACTTGGTAACTTGCGACGTAGTGACACTGGTCGGAGGGAGTGACAGACGATTGCTGGGAGTAGATTTTCTAGATACCATAGACTTATGGTGCTGCGATGGACTACTACGTGCTGAAATTGCGTTTCTGTGAGAGGGCTGAGCGGTGGCTGCTCTGCGACATCCGGAGGGCTTCTTGCCAGAGGTGATGCTGAGTGGAAAGGATTTGAGTATTGAAATTTTTGCCATTTCGCCATCATCCTTGCTGATCAGATACATATTAGTGAGCCTCACAATAAGCTGATTCCTACGAAAGTCAGCAAATCGCATTTAGAACCGAGAATGTTTTTGACCCATGTGTAATCGGAGACATCAAGCTGTAAGAACGTAGGCAAGCATCAAAACTCACTCTTTCAGCATATGTCCTTCAGGAGCACTTTCACATCTTAATCCGACTACAGCTTGGCATTTTCTACAAGTGATATCTTGCAAATGACTATTCGTTGTTAGCAAAGCTCAAGTGTATACATTGGAGCTTAGAACTTACCTATGCTCTATGTAAGAGTTCTTGGCGCCATTGTAAATGGGTCCAGTTGCTTCCAGACCGTTCACTGAGACAGGAGGATAAACAGGGCTATGATAGCTGTTGCCAATGCCATTCCAGGAGTTTCTGAAACGGCCTAGTTCAGTATGGCACTGAATGCAGAGAGCAATAACAACCTCCATCATGGACAGGAGCTGGTATCGGCATCGACTTAACACCCTGGTAAGCTTCTTCCTTTGCTTTTGGTCATAGAGCATCTCACATACCTTTGGCTGGTACAATTGTAGAAATAACTTGTTATAGGTGCGAGTTTGCAGACGGTGTCTTCATCCGATAACCTTCGAATACATGTGACGCGTTGACGCGACTTTTCGTGCTCCCAAATTAAGTGGTTGCACAACCGACGACACGGTCCCCAAAGTGGATCCGAGGAATTTCTCCAAACATACAATTGTGATAAATGGCCAGCAGATCTTCAGGTTGTAGGTGTCGCAGCGAGTACATTTTTAGAGTCATACCATCGGAACTGAATACACCTAAGATATGTCTCGCAGCTTGAGGGGAGGTTGTGGTATGCTATCAGCCTCGCGCTATATCCAAATAGGGCCTAGACCAGCCTTGTCATTATCGTCAAAATTCTAGATTAGGTTTTGCCCAGCTGCTTCAACCCAGCCTCTCCTCTTCAATCGAAAAGCTTTACAACACTTAGGCAAGATGGCGGCCACCGAGGATGGACAGTCTTCAGCATACTCTTCTAGCAATGGCAATGGTAGCAGAAAGCGCAAACACGAGGACGACGAGGCTTCCAAAGAGAATGCGCAAATCCAAGCGCCTGCGCTGCCTCGCCAGCCTGAGCTTCCAGAATTCAACCTAACGAGAAGAACGAGTCAAGATGCTGGATCTCCAAAGAACGAGGACAAGAGAGCAGAGCGCGCCGACTCAGAAGGATGGCAGACAGTTGAAGGGCGACCACGAAAGAAGAAGAAGATACCCAAGCAAGATTCCAAGAACTACCCCGCCATCCAATTCTCGA
Source organism: Deltaproteobacteria bacterium (assembly GCA_002685535.1). Classification (GTDB taxonomy): domain Bacteria; phylum SAR324; class SAR324; order SAR324; family NAC60-12; genus Arctic96AD-7. The sequence continues at coordinate 21,091 of NYXK01000012.1, read as the reverse complement.
AGGAAAGCCGCCTGCAGTCGCAAATTAAGATCAGCGATCTTCAGCAATTGGTTCTTTATATTCTTGCAGACGGCACAGCTCCTGCATTCGTTGCAGTGCGCCATCGACCAGAAATTCGAAAGGTCGTTGTGCTTATGATTCCAGGCCTGGAAATGTCGATGTTCCGTTCTCAGATGACTGAGGAGAACCCGAGATCTGAGTCGAGAAGTGATAACAGAGATCGAGATCGTAGAGATTTTCGCGATCACAGAGATGGTAGAGACAGAGACCACAGGGATAGAGACGGAGACCGAAGGGATCGGAGAGACAGAGATCGGAGAGATCGAAACTATGGCTCCCCAGATGACTACTTCCCAAACAGACTCAAGGCCGAAAAACTTCCCGAGGCACTTCAGCCATTCGCGGACATGTTCGAGCATATTTGGCCCGTCAAAACACCAGGAGATGATAAATATGGAAAGATGCACTCGCCGCTTCATGCAATGCTTACAGCGCCTGCTCCTAAGAACAAGGAGGAAAAGCAATGGCAAAAGACAAGAAAGGGTGCTACGCCGGCGAAGGAACCACAAGGCTGGAAGAACGTCCGCGTACCAATACCAGATTTCGTACATACCCCAGAAGAGCTGCTAGAGAACGACTATACACTTCATCCAGCATCATACGACGACGAAGAAGGAAAAGCCAACCTTTTGAAGTTTCGTCGCGCGAATAATGTCGCTACCGATGATGGATGGGTCGATACGCTCGTCGAGCATTTCGCAGATGGCACTACCCCATACAACGAGGTTGAATCCGGTTCGATCACAGCAGGTCGCGAGGTCCTGGCAATGGATTGCGAGATGTGCGTGACAGGAAAACAGGCCTCAGGTCAAGACGAGCTGTCCCTCACTCGTATCAGTATCGTGGGATGGGATGGCTCGGTAGTACTTGACGAGCTCGTGAAGCCAGACAAGCCGATCATCAACTATGTTACACAGTAAGCTTTCGATTGAACTTTGATAGNAGAAGCTAACATTGTACAGATATTCTGGTATCACAGAAGCAATGCTTGAGCCGATTACGACGACCCTGGCTGACATTCAGAAGAAGCTAATGTCAATACTTCACCCTCGAGCTATCCTCGTTGGGCACTCACTCAATTCCGACTTGAATGCATTAAAGATCACACACCCATTCATCATCGACACTGCACTAATATACCCTCATCCAAGAGGTCCGCCTCTCAAATCGTCTCTCAAGTGGTTAGCACAGAAGTACTTGAATCGGGAGATACAAAAAGGACATGGCACCACTGGGCCAGGAGCTGGTCACGATTCTATCGAAGACGCGAGATGCTGCCTCGATCTTCTGAAGCAGAAGTGCGAAAAGGGAAAGGAGTGGGGTACCAATGATGCACAAGGGGAGAATATCTTCAAGCGAGTTGCTCGCGCGGGTGTCAAGTACAAAAGCCAAGGCGGTTCTGCCATACCAAGTCCAATAAACAGCAAATCCAGTGCAGCTATCGACTGGGGAGAGCCAAAAAAAGGTCCAGGTGCAGCAGCGAACTTCCCAATCGGTTGTAAGAGTGATGAAGATGTTATGGAAGGAGTCATCCGTGCTGTCAAAGGCGATCATGATGGAAAGGAGATCCCTGGCGGTGGAGTCGACTTTATATGGGCCCGGTTTAGAGAACTCGAAGCTGTGAAAGGATGGTGGAACAATAATAAGGTTGCGGCTGCTGAGGCTGCTGCTGTCGTTGATGCTGAAATGCAAGGAAGCACGCTCGATAAGGCTGCTGTTGTGGCTTCTGAGAACGAGAAGCCTTTGGCAGCGATCACAGGCGACCCATTGCTGCCGGTAATCAAGTCGGACGGAACAAGCATTGTTACCGCTACTGCAGATCTTACTCGCCGCATCTCTAAAGTTTACGAGGCACTTCCTCCTTGCACAGCTTTCGTGATCTACAGCGGCTCAGGCGACCCACGAGAGATGAGCAGAATGCAAGCTATGCAATCTCAATACAAAAGAGAATACAAGTTCAAGAAGTGGGACGAGCTTTCTGTCAAATGGACTGATACGGAGGAGCAGGCTTTGAGAAAGGCTATCAAGGTCGCGAGAGATGGTGTGGGTTTTTTCGGAGTAAAGTGATGTATTGATGGCGGTAGAACTTGTCCTAGTATCAATCGCAACATACCGCTTGTATTGCAAGCTGTATGACTGCTACTTCGTGGGCATCACGATGTCAGATGACCATGCCAGAGAGCAAAAGAGGCTTTCGCTGGCTTAAAGGCAATAGACTTGTCGCATGCCGACACCAACGAATAGAAACGAGGCAAAACGTCTTTTCATCCCACAATCGTATTCTTGGTGCACGTTTGTGATATTCCATCAGCAGTACGTATATCGTTATGGGAAGTTTCCCTGCTTTGAAAGGAGCTTGTGCGCGGCGACTAATGAAGCGGACTCCCGCGGCCGAGTTTCATTTATTCATCTTGCCTCATTTCTCTCAAATTATTTCTGATGCTTATAATTTCCCTTCTGGAACAATATCTGAACACTCAGGATTCTCCCACATAGCCGTCCTTCTTCTCTCGCCTTTGAAGCACTTCTATTCGAGAGCTTCGATCCTGTTCTGCGTCACTTCACTTTAACACGACAGACCCTTGTCATTCTCAGGCCAGGCTTCTATTTCATTTACAGATCAAACGCCCGGCACACTCGCACAAGTCAAAGTGTTCGTCATGTCATCACCAACCCAACCCTCCATTCCCCCACACCAGCACAGCAAGACCCCACGACACGAAATAATGCTCACTCGCAAAGCCGCCTACTTATTCGGCTTTTGATTTTACACCCACGTCATACTTTTCGGCCTTTCTGCAAGTCTCGCGGTGGCTAAGATTGGAGAAGACCGGGAGTTGGTCGATCCCGAATGGTGGTTTGTGGGCTGTGTTTCAGCGGTGCTGTTTGTTACGTCTGTTGTGGCGTCAAATTGTTTCTCACGATTCATCAGACGCGCTTTTGATGGTGGTAATGAGGAGAGAAAGGTTGGGGAATCTTTTTGTGCATGTACTCGTGGGAGGGGTGAGGAGGAGAAGTTGGAGTAGGGGATTAGTATGGAGGGAATTGCGGAAAAGGGCAGTTTGGAAAGTTTATATTATTTTTATTTGACTCTGCCTGAGACGGGTAGGAAGGACATTACTTCCTCTTGTGAAGCTGAAAATCCGAGATCTCTGGGCTGCTGTAGAGGTGTTGGATCTTACTGTGCGCTTTGTGGATTTGGGGCCGGACTGGAGCCGGGTCTTCTTAGGTTCGATTAGTACCATGGACCATTCTCTTTACACCACACTACTATATTGTGTCAAATTGTTTTGGAGACAGACTCCGAAAAGTATACTGCTCAGAAATCTCTCAAAACCTTTTCAGTGCATTTATACACGTACAGACTTCCACGATGTCCGATTCTTTCTTCCGCCATGGTACGCTCCATAACATCTACCGTCTGCTCGCAGATCCCGAACACCCACGAATCTCCATGGACAGGAGAGTCTATGAGGCAGTTATTTTTCTGTCCATGATTTTCCTCTCGGGTTCCATGTCTCTCTTACTCCTCGCATATGTGAAAGTCTACTTCTCCGGAGACCGGGTGGACGAGGAGTGGCAGTACGTAGCTATGTTTAGTGGTATGCTGTTGTTTAGCTGGTTTTGGGGTTCATATCATGTGGTAACAANTGGAAAGGTCAGGAGACTACGGGTTTGTACCTGTCTGTGCTGTTGTGGTGCTACTCAGAATAGTAATGGGTGGATGGAGAAAAGTGGTTGGGGACATGATTTGGAGAATGGCGCCGTAATGTTCAAGGAGAACTTGAAGAGGCTGTAGACTGAGATATGAGAGACAATCAAGGTGTGGGAAGGTCATACATAAGTCAGTTTGTAGGTCTTGTTGTCACCTTGATTGGTTTTCAGATGCCTAGGCAGGGGCAGCTTGGTCGATTGGGAAATGCATTTACAATAGCTCAAGAGACTTTCATGGCGATGACAGCGAGCTTGACACGCTTCCCGTCGTCAGAAATGAAAGGTCGAAAGACAGTGCAAGAGATACGAAATCGTGAAGCTCCGTATTCGTCAACTCGTTGGTCTGTCAATTAAAGTATTTAATCTGTGAGACTAATCTCGAATAAAAGAACAGAGAACTTACTTTCTACGGAATTAGGGATTCATTTTAGCTTGAGGTAAATGAACAACAGACCCCTGTTCCGGCTAAATCACAGTACATAAAGTTCCAATGCACGTCGGCGGATGCGCAGGAAATTTGTCAGATTTTACTGTACGAACCAGGAAAGCCCGCTTTAGCCTTTCGACCCCACCACTGGGTATACAACTCCAATTTCTTATCATCTCGAACATTCTGGCACTCGAGCCTCGTACGGTGCATGACCAGAAGACTCCCCCTTGATCGATATCGCCATGCTCGAGAATGAGATCCGGATCCTGGAAATCCTTCCTTGCGGCTCCGAGGGCGCTCAGGCTCCTCTGAAATGTGAAATTCGAGTCGTCAACTTGTCAGATAAGCCCATCTATGATACTCTATCGTATCGATGGGGCAATTCAGGAAGCAGAAAATGCATACTCGTCGACAATCGAGAGTGCTTGATTACTGACAATCTCTACGCGGCACTTCTTCGCATGCGACAGAAGGACGAGAAGAAGACGATATGGATAGACCAGTTGTGTATCGACCAGCAAAATCAGGAGGAAAAGGCAGTACAGGTGCGTTTGATGGGACAGGTTTATTCAAACTGCCATCAATGTCTCATTTGGATGGATGAAGTCAGCGAGAATGTTCGTCAGGCGGATGCAGAAGCTATTCTAGATGTTCTCAGCTGGATGGTGGATCGTAGCCTTCCAGTACCCCCATGTACCGCTTCTGCTTCTGCGTTCGAAGGCCCGATCAACGCATTAAGCAGTATTGGAGTCGGTGTTCATCATTGGTGGGAACGTGTCTGGACAGTACAAGAAGCTGTTTTGCCGTCCAATAAGATGTTTCTTTGGGGTCCGTTTCGACTGTCATGGGAGACATTGACCGAGTGTTCTCATGTGTGGACTGGCACAGGTCTGCCTGCTGAGCTGTCCGATCTGATGTGGAAGCCAACTACGCCTGACTTGTCGGCAATCATGGATCGCACTTTTGGCTGGCTATTCTGCAACGTGATCTGGATCAACAGTGCCCACTCCCAATACGAAGAGCCAGTTCAGACCGTTATCAAGTGGTGCGGACGCAGGGCCACCGATCCTAAGGACAAAGTATTTGGTCTATTAGGCTTGCTGCCGCCTGTTATGGATCGTGTTTTCCTTGACAAATGCAATTACGGAACGTCGGTAGCTCAAATCTATACCGCGTTTACTCTGGACGTGATTTTGAATCATGGCAATCTACTCCCTCTTGTGGTGCAGCAGCGGGCTCTTCGAGGTCAAGGCACAGGTGGTTTGCCAACTTGGGTTTGCGATATGGGCGATTGTGAGGGACGCCAATTGCCTCATCAGGTCGATAGATGGTATCTCCGTTGGTGGTACGAGGCGTGCGATGCATGTGCTGGTCGAGAATTAGACAAAGAATCCCTTCTCAGTGAGCTTGAGGCCTCGGAATCAAAGTCATCCGGTGACATCACGACGTTAAATTTGACAGGTGTTGCGGTGGACACAATCGCGATCATTGGCACAAGGCTCACCGAAAGCGCCGCCAAAAGTTCTGCCATGATTGCAGAGACATTACGATCTTGGATGAACATAGGGAGCAAGTACCATGCGACAATAGCGGGCGGTCTCGTCAACGAAAGCTTCTCGAAAGCATTCTTCAGGGTTGTAGTAAGCAACAAGATTCGAGACGGGGAGCAGTGGGTGGAACGGCAACCCAATAATCAAGACTTTACGGATATCTCCAAATTTGTACAGACTGGACGTGGAACAATCAATGGTCTTGAGTTTTGGCACAGATATGTTGAAAATCAGACTTTCTTCGTCACGAAGAATGGGACGATGGGTTTGGGACATTGGGAGACGGAGGTAGGGGATGAAGTTTGGGTGTTCGATGGAAGCAGTATGCCTTTCACCATCAGGCAGAAAGCAGTTGATATTCGGGATGACTTTGGATATGTGGGTTGCTGTTATGCTGATGGCATCATGGATGGGGAAATCTACGATGAGAAGGAACGACGCTCAGTAGAGGGGCGGAGGCGCACGGTCAGGCTACATTGATACGTAATAAGTGGCTCATCTTCGATACTCGCTTCACGTCAGTCTCCGTTCAAATTGTAGCCTTTCAAATCTTCTCCAGCTTTTCTGAAAAGGGTAGTTGTTGCAAATCCTGGTATGTTTTTCGGCGTGTTTTGTTTTGCCCCTTCGCTTAAGTCTCGATTGCCGGAAATAAGTATGGGCAGTGAGTGGCGTACGGAAACACGGGGACTGTTGTGATCCAGGCTTGGAACTCTGATGGGAAATGATTGGGACCTGATGTCAACCAATTTCATNTTTGATCGAAGAAACGTGCTCTGTTGCACTTCCAGAACTTCTGTGGGACGATCATCAGTTAGCGCATCCGTTCACGCCGAGGAATCATAAAAATACACACACACGCAAATCATCGTTGAGTCAGTATATCTTCTATAGAACTTCTCCTCTGCTTCGATCTCAGCATTAGGAAGTTCATTGCAAGACTGCTACGGACATGGATCGCTCTGAAGATTTATACTTTGAGGCCATGAGACCCGGCACGTCGTCGCCTACACTTCATCCATGTGATGTACCTAACGCGATTTATGGCCTACCCCCAGAGAATTGGACAAAATCTGTACCAAATGACGATCAGCCTGTAGATCAGTCCGAAATGTGAGTGTTTGTCGCAAGAAGCAGCTTCGTGGTGCGACTACTTACTATTTTGTTTGAGAATTTTCGCTAAAGCCTGGAAGGAATACAAGCAGATCGCCACTCCTATTGAGCTTCCTCCTATATGTATGGCTGTTAATTACTGGTCAACATTAATCATCGTCCCTCTTCACGTCGATGAAATGGTAGATATCAAAATATATGGATGCTCAGGTGTCGGGGAGAAGGTGGTGGACCAATACGTGGACGGACAACAAATCTATTCATAAAAACTGCGGCCGGTTGCTGCGATGCGAAAAGTGGATCCTGGAACGATGAATGGTATGCGATGTTCATTGAAAGAGTAATTTTTTCTCGTATGGAGTTAAGCAAACCAAGACTGTGTCTGCTCATAGATACGTCGATCGCTTGAGCCATTTCTGTGTATCCTGTTATGTTAGTAAATCACTCGATGTTCTAACAAGAATGTGTTACCCGTTCTTGTAGCTTCATCATCAACCAATAGATTTCGGACCCTGTTGCGATGATTTTGGCTCCTGAGTTTGATACCTCAATTCTCCATACCGTCAGTGTTTTCACACGCCATCATACGTACATCCGCATTAAGTGGGGAAATAGTACAGAACAAGCAATCGTCTTGAGTAAAAGTTCAGGTATTCCTCCTGCTTTGTCTCCTCAGAACTCCCGCAAATTACACGGCCGCTCCCCTCAGACGCTGCCGATCTTCTGCAGCCTTACAGACTAGTGGTATGATCGATACGCGTATGGTCTTCGTATTGATTACTGTAGAGCTCTGTAGGGGTACCGGTTGTGTGGTTGATGGTTCCTCAAGTAGAAATGCTCTATCATTTAGTAGCGTTTCTCGGCACGCTTTGCCGAGTCGCTCAACGTCGATACAGTTAGCACTATTCTACCAATATCAACTTAATACCACACACTTTCAACTCTAGATAGTAGTTAAACACTCAGATCGAAGATCTCCAACTTCTTTGTGCTTCGAGATTGTTCGCGTTATCCTAAATCCTCAGTTGCAAGCCGCCGGATCTCCATTAGATTTGACTTCATGGTAACAAGTTTGCGACAGCACGCCGCAAGCAAGTATCGTGGCCCGTACATCACGTCTAATGGTGTCCACAAAATCATGCAGCAGAGGGGCAGAGCCACCGGAAGAAAATCATTGTCCAATTGGCAATGTTACACACCTAGATATTGAATACCATAGGAAGGTCACTATGGTGACTGTACACGTTGCGGGTGAAATTTGCCGAGAGCCGTGGTTGATAACCATGATTTCCGCAAAGATCGGATGCAAGAGCAGCCTTGGTCCAAAAATAGCTTTGCTATACAAGTGCGCTAGCGCACACTAAAGACCAACGTCTTCACGCTTATATCAAACAAGCCTTTTAATGTGGTCGGAATAACTTCATGGCCGAGAAATGGAGAGTCTACATTGGTTTTACATCAGGTATCACCTATTCCCTAAGCTAGTGCCCCGGGACCAGCTCTTGTTGCTTCAACGTCATATGTTTCAGTCACCCATAGCTTGTGATTCATAGCCATAGAGCTTGCAGATCTGTTCTCAGAGCCTGGCATGTTCTACATGCGGAGTTTTGATATTCCAGCAACTTTACTAGCAGAAGGTAAAAACGTGTCGATGCAGGCTTATCGGCACGAGAGCGTGTCTGTGGAAACAGGATCGAGCTCGAATTCACAACCGTGCTACCTCGATGGCCTCTGGCCACCAAATCTTCCCAGNACCGAGTTAGCTTTCACAGCTATGCTTGGTCCACAGAATTCGATGACATCTGCGGGAGACTGGTTTTCCAATCTATCTGATTTGACAGACATGGCTGATGGCTCAATATTTTCGAGTGCTGGCTTTGAGGCCGATATGTTTGTTTGGTCGTAACGGGCAGGATGATTGGAGGCAATAGACACAGTCCGGACCTTGAAGTTTTGGAATCCCATTGATGGACTTATCTATTACGTACAAATACATACCTGAATATATCACGATGTTTTCCAATGGCCTGTTAGCAGATGCGTTACTTAATAAGCGGACTTAAATTTAAAGTGCAGAATCAAAGTTTCGCAAACTCTTTCCCTGCAACCCAATGACTGGAAACTATAAAGAACTAGAAATGATTCAAATGACAGCTCTCTATTGGTTCATTATTTACTACTGTAGCACTGCCGTAGGAGAGCACGGCCCAGCTAGAATGCCTTTGAAGCCCATCGGAATCTCGCCGGGGACCTCACCCGCCGACAAAATGCCTCAACACTACTACGAAGCTAACCAGGTGGTGGCAAACCGACTGCGTCAGTGATCGGGACGCCTTGAATCTGGGAAAATGATTTGCGATTGCCTCTACGCGTTTATTGACGAGCTTCTACAAGGCTTGGACTGGCGAAGCATTTGTGACAGCTGTGCCAAGCTTTTTGCACTCGCCTGCCTAAGCGATAGGGGCAAGCGAGATGTCAACAACCATTGGAACAGAATGTTGCAGCACAAAGAGGGGCTATCTTCGCATTGGCGCAACGAGAGGCGAATCACATTTTGGCGCGTAACGCGAGTTTACATAGAAAAGAATTCATTGACAAGCAAAACCGGATTATCCGAATTATCTTCCATTCTTCCTTCCTTTCATAAGTCCTCGTGCGTGTCCATCTTCACTTCTTCGTGACCTCAATACTCTCGATAGCGCTCGCAACAAAGACATCACCACTACTCAACGAACTTGCAGTGGCTTTCTGTGTACCATTTGCAAAGGTCGAGGATCTCTCAATGCTTCTCCCATAGATCGTATCATTTTCGATCTCATCAAGGCTCTTTCCCTTGGTCTCGGGAATCATCAAAGTCAGAAGGGCAGTAAGGAAGATGACTCCACTCAAGATACCGAGTACGCCTCGAATACCGATGGCTTCTGTGACAGATCCGAAAGCAAAGGTCGTAAGCACTGCACCGGCTTTTCCTGCTGCTGCAGAAATGCCGTGAGCGGTAGACCGGACGCGGGTTGGGAAGACCTCGACGGGTATGAGGAAGGTCGTAACATTAGGGCCACAGTTGAGAAAGAACTATGAGTGTCAGCAAAGGACAATGAGAAGAAACGAATAAAGTGTGATATTACCTGAGAAAGTGTGAATAGGGTCATCAGAGCGCCAGTTGGAGCGATATTCACTACACCTGCCCAAATCGCGTAAATTACTGCGACTAAGATACAACCGATAAACTGTTGGCGCACTCGACCAACAACATCGATTAAAGGAATTGCGGCATAGCTTTGAAGTTTAGTAGAGAGCGAACAAGGAACGCAGCAAAGGGTACTCACTATCCAGGCATGAATCCCTTGATGTTGTTAGCTATGCTGTCGATCTTAAGGACTTGCTTGTACTCACTGCAGCAGATGCGATGATATTTCCGATTGCCAGATTATGGAGAGTGGCCCATGCCGTTTTGCCTTTCCCGTAACCGAGCTGCGACAGAATGATGCTCTGGTTGAGATTGACGCCGTAGAATGCGATGTCACTATGGTTTTCTGTCAGAGAGAATTCGATAAATCAAAAGAGGGCTAGCGACTAGGACTTACAAGAGAAACCATGTCATACATGTTGCAAACAGGACCTTGGCATGTTTGATGTCCGAGAAGTATTCCTTGAATTCGACCCACTGCTGGCGCACGCCACGAGAGCCCGACGATGGATCGACATCTCCGCAGTTAGTACCTCGAAGTATATTTTGAGTTAAAAAACTTACACTTCTCATAGGGTATGCTCTCTTTCATCCGTAACCGAGCGTATAATGTTGCAGCGGCAGGAATTATTCCCAGCCCCAACAGTAGCCTCCACACCCATTCCAGGTGATTGACGTTGTCGGAGATCGACCCTTTGAACGCGGCAAGCAGAACTACGAATACGATTGCAGCAGTGAAGTTTCCGAGACCAAGGGAAGCAAATACGGCAAGGACCATCTTTCCTCGAGATCGAAAGGGACTATGTTCGGCAGAGAGGGTTGATGACATGGGGTAGTCTAAGTGCAGAGTCAGTTTAAATCTAATAAGGGCAAAGACTTGTCGGACTCACCAGCTCCAATGCCAACACCTGTGAAGAGCCGCCACATTGTCACCCAAACGATAACACTTTCGTGAGAAAGATTTGTTGGCATTACAATCACCATCAGTGTGCCGAAGATAGTGATCATAAGTTCCTTTCCATATATTTTTCTGCGGCCAAGTGCATCACCAAGAACCCCAAACACAAGTTGTCCAACGATCATCCCCAAGCTCAATGCACCTTTCATGATGGAGGACTTGACAGTTGGGACCGCATTCTTGTCATCCTTGAAGTAGATGAAGCCGAGCATCGGTACGACTGCTTTTCATCAGAAAGTTGTTACTCAGACGGGTGGGCATACTGACCGAGGCCGATCGTGATGTTCAGGTATCCATCAGCGAAAAAGCCAACTCCTGCCCTTGAAGCTGTGAGTGATGAAATTTTCTATAGATGCAAAGAAACATACGTACATCATTAGGAATTTAGTAGTTGTCCACCAAGACACTTTCTGCTCGATGGCCCGCTGCTCATGATCACTTCGGCNGTCAGGATTCATTTTGGCTAGAAATTTTTCTCCAAGAGTATCAAGTTATAACGCGCTGTCGATAATGCCTTGTCATAGTAACGATATTAGACGAAGCTATTTGTATCTTATATACAGGCTTCTTTAGACATTGACAGACGTCTCATTGCGCCATGGTCGCTTCGAAGACCGCAAAGCTCAAGCAAGAAATCCATCAGAGATTATTGTCAGCAGCGAACAGAAGGTACTTTTCAAGCCACGTGTGAAAACCATGCGAGCACGAATTTCGATATAATCTACGTAGAATGCTCTTGATCGGAGTGAACGGCGATTAATGCGAGGATGTTGAAACTTCGATAGCATTCAATTCTTGGGTCTCGGCCTTGTCGGTGGGAAGTCCGCAAGAAATCTAAGCCCTTTATGTTAATCGGTGCGAAGACCAGATCTAAGAAATTGGCCAATCAAATGATCTCGATCTCAACGTGCTTTAGTGTCTTCTCACGTGCAGTACAGTACCTAAATATCACGTGTAATATTAGCTCTCGTCTGGACCTTCTTGACGACGCGGAATCGCGACAATAGGACCAACAACGATCGAGATTGACAAACGTCTTCCTTAGCTCCTCCTTTCCTCTCCCTCACTCTATGGAGAATCAAAACTTGAGAGAGTCCTCAGCATCTGGGATCCCTGTGCCAACAAGTTCTCTGCAAGCAGAGTTGGGAGGTCAGGTACAAGTAGACATTTCACGTAAGATCACAGCCTGTGTATCATGCCGGAAGCAAAAGGTCAAATGCGATGTACAGCAGACTGGTAATCCGTGCACAAGATGCAAAAGAAGGGGCCTCTCTTGTGCTGTGAAGAAAAGTTTGCAGATGCTGCTGGAAAGTGATGCCACGTAAGTGATGAGCTGCTGAGCGTCCCAGACTTCCGGGCCTTACTTACATTTCCCAGATGGAAAGATCGGATTGAAAGTGAACTATCGGGACTGAAGTCTTCCATGTCATTGCTGGCTGATCGATTCTCAATGCCAGAGTTGTTGCAGGCAGATGGAGGTCTGCCAAGCTCGGCTGGCGGATCAGCAAGTCATCTTACTCCCCAAACCGAGAATACCAGCGATTCTTGGAATCCGACCCCAAGCCATGATCGCGGTNCAGCGGCAATTCCTGCTTCTTTTGTCTCCGAAGTCACTCAGCATCAATCTCCAGCTTTTCGAAGAGAACCAAGAGCACCGACTTTCGACATCATCTCACGTGGAATTCTGACAGTGGAGCAAGGACAGATGATGTTTGATGTATATGTCACCAAGCATGACAATTACATCTACCGTGTACTGGAAGAAGGATCTACTTTCGACTCGGTTCGAAACAGCTCTTCATTTCTCTTAGCAGCGATTTGTGCTGTTGTCAGTCTGCATGTTGTGTCCGCCGATATCCCATACGAGAGATGTTATGAGGAATTTACTCGGCTAAGTGCTGCACGCTTATTCTCGAACAGGAACTCTTTACAGGACATTCGCGCTCTGTGTATCGGCGCGTTTTGGCTGCCAGACGTTTCATGGAATTTGGTCGGAAACGGTAAGTTTGCTAGGTCCGATCTTGCAATGAGTGTCCCTGTGTCTGATCACGGTATAGCTGTCCGTCTAGCGACCGAGATGCAGCTTCATTGTGCTTACCGGGGAGCTATAGCGGGTGATCGAGCATCGTATGTCGCCGCGAGGTTATATTATTTGGTCCATGTGTGCAACCACCAGTTCTCCATTNCGTACGGTGTAAGTTGCTCAGATTTTNGGTCAAGCGCTAAGCTGACTGGNGCTTCAGAGACCTCCTTTGACTGGTGAACATGAGGCTGTGGCAGCTGTGGACTTATTCCTTGCATGCCAGTTCGCCACAGAAGATGATAGTCGACTCATAAGTCAAGTCAAGCTTTGGACGATCTCGACTGCAGTTTTCTCCTCATTCGGCACAGATACGCGTCAGGCAATCCACGACAACGATTTCGGAAATGTTCTGCGGTTTAATTTAGCTCTCGATACTTGGCGTTTGGAATGGAGCGAGAAGCTCAAACCACATGCCACCATAGGAAATTACCCTCGCAAAGGTGTCGGGCTCCACTATCACTTCGCAAAGCTTTACCTTTGCTCTCATGCTTTCCGAGGCGTTTCGACCGACGCTGGTGATAATGCCAAAATACTGTCTCCAGAAATGCAGGAGACCGCAGACAGCGCGGTCCGCTCCGCTACATCGATACTCCGTAGCATCGACACTGATGACGAATTCAAATCATTCATGAGCAATCTGCCCCTGTATTTCGACACCATGATTGCCTTCGCGTCCATATTCTTGTTTCGGATCTCGACGACATACTCCCATGTCCTACAAGTTGATGCTACGGAGATACTGAAGCTTCTTCGGCAGAGTGTTGTCATTCTTGAAAGCATCGCTTCGACCATAAGATCCAGTCATCTTCTAGCACGAATCACAGAGGGATTAAGGCGGCTTCTGGTACAGTTTCAAGAGACAAGACTCAATAATCCAGTTGAGGTACCCAATCATGATCACAACATGGATACATCGGATCAGACGCATGTGGTGCACGACCAAATTGATTGGTCGGTAGGAGCTACACTAGACGGATTCTCGCTTGGGAACTATGACTTTCTGTCGAATCAGCAGTTTGAAATTTGGCCGATAGACCATAATTCCGGGCAGCACTTCTAATCTATGCACAACCCTTCAGTCTATATTCAGCGCCAGATCGAAGATGTCATAATTTCTCCAATTCTTCTTCATGGGCCGGCTGCTCGCCAAGTGTTGAGACAACAGCAACGGGATATCCTGTTCAGACAAGCCGCCATGCGATCTCAACCGATGCCCTTCCAGTTGAGATAAATCATGATCTTCTTTCCGGCTTCCAATGACGAAGTTCTTCTTGGAAACCACCACAATGTCCCCTTCTCTGTCCAGCGGCTGTTCATACCTCTGTGCTGCATCATGACCCGACAGCGCTTCTTCAACGCCAGAGATTGACTTACAGAAGTCTAAGATAGGCTTCAGTAGCTCGCTCGATGTCACGTAGACTCGCACAAATGATCCGAGGGCGCCATGGTGTCGAACGAAAGGATCGGAGATGGGACAGATGACTTTCACTGCGTTCTTTCCCCATCGACTAGAAATCTGGTCCTCGAGAAAGATTACATTGGGATGGCCATCTCCATCAGCTTTGTCACTCATCCCGTGGTCTCCGGTAACGGCAACAACAGCACCAAGGTCAACCAACTGACCGATGCGACGGTCCAGATCGCTCATAAAGCTGTTCGCCTCCTTGCTACCTGGGGCGTGCTTGTGTTGAATGAAATCGGACAAAGTCAGATAAAAGAAATCAGCTCTATTTTGTTCGAGCAGCTTGACACCCGAATCTAGAACATAGAGAGATAACTCTCCAGAATATTGAGGTGGGGCTAGTCGGCCAATCCACGACTCGACATCATCGATTCCATTATCCTTGAGAGTCGCATCTCCGGCCTTTTCTGCTGAGAAGCAGATAGATCCATCGATCTCGTGAGCTAGGATCCGGCGAAGCTTATCTTTTGCTGTAATTGCTGCAACTCGAACTCCCCTCCTGACGAGCAAAGAAAGGATAGTGGTGCCTCTCAGAAAAGTATTGTCGGTGATCATATGCTCCTCTTTGGTAGCTCGATCGAGGTAGTAGTTCCCAGCAATCCCGTGGATTGAAGGTGGTGCGCCGGTAATGATGGAGACATTGTTTGGGTTTGTGAAGGACGGCATGCAACTCTTGGCATTCGTGTGGAAGCCATTCTTGACAAATGCGGCTAGATTTGGGATGATTCCATCCTTGATACCTTGTTCCAGATACTCGGGATCGAAACCATCAACACAAACAACGACTGTTCGTTTCTGAGGAAGCGAGTACTCTCTTCCGTGTAAAGTGACGGATGACCAAGATTCTGAGAATTTTAGAGGTTGCTCGAATGTGACACGATAGGAACATACCCAGAAGAGACTTGATGGCCATATCCTCATAAGCCGAGAGTGGCTCGACCTTCAAGTTCGGATCCTTTGCCAGATCATCCCATCTTCGAACAGCTAGTTTCTGCTGAAGCCAGGGGTCTTTCTGAGCCTCCTTGACCTGTTCCGGGGTAAATATGCCTCCCTTGAGCAGTCAGAAAGCAATATCCAGAGGATCTCAATGACGTTCTTACCTGAAATTCCAAAGTCTGTTTACTCGACCTACTCANCCCATCATAGTACTTCCCATCCACAGCAGTCAAGTAGCGTTTGGCCATGACATGCGCTCCTACCAATTGACAAATCTTCTCACTAAATCCCAGCTCTCTGAGGTACCTCTCTCCTAGGACCTCATGACTTGCACGTCCAATGAACGTGCCGCTGGGAGCAATCATCTTAGGCATTTCTATACTCTGTGGGATGAAGCGTCCGACATCGTGAAGTAAGGCGCCGAGCACTGTCTCGTCGTCAGCACCTGCTTGCTTCGCGAGATGTGCAGCTTGCAAGGTGTGCTGAAGCTGAGACACAGATTCGCCGAGATAGTCTGAACTGCCTTGGGCGGTGATGAACGAGAAAAGAGTTGCAATTGTCTCTTCGGCTCGGGAGACGACAGAAGGCAGCATTGTGGATGCCATAGTTGTGATACGGGTTGATGAAAATTGTATATTTGGGGAAAGACAATTCCCATTCTTATCATCTAGTCAGTCACCACCTTACGCATCGGCTTCAAGTCCCGCACTGAATGAGAAGCACGTCCAACCATTCTTAGTCGCTCCGACGGCCAATCAATCGTGTTGTGTCAACATCCATGCTCGGCGTCGTAAGCGACTTTCACAACATCGGTGGGAAGTCCGGTCTCAGGAACCAACCAACCACGATATAAAACACATGCACGCTTAAAGTGCACGCTTCAGTGCTATCTCAAAACAAAATCTCAATTCTTAACCCCACATCTCAAGTCTCAAGTCGCAATCATGGTCTTCACACTCACGCAAGAGCAAGTTGACCAGTACAACTCGCAAGGTTTCCTCGTCGTCCGCGCAGCCGAGCACGGTCTCGTCACTGGTAAAGACCTTCAACTATGGGCAGGGCAGGTGCATGCGTGGCCAAAGGAAAAGGGTAAATGGATGCCGTACGATGAGATCAACGTCAATGGTGAGAGACAGCTCATGAGAACGGAGAAGTTCGTGGATTATCATCCGGCTTTCGATGGATTATTAAGAGGCGATGCAATTGCTGAGGTGTTGGGAAGACTTGCTGGAGTGGTAAGTTCTTCCGACTTCCTTTAACTTTGAGATGGACGTACCATTCACTGATACTTATCAGCCTATGTCACTCTTCAAGGACAAGATCAATTACAAATCTGCTTGGTAAGGATCCTACCCTGCCAATTCATCCCGTTTCCCACATCACTTGTTTACTTTCTTACAGGGGCAACGGCTTCGCCGCCCATCTCGACGCGCCAGCTTACGACCACATCGGTGAAATAGAGCACCTAACAGCCAACCTGGCAGTAGATCCCGCCACAGCTGAGAATGGCTGCCTGCAGGTCGTGCCTGGCTCGCACAAGATGTACGTCCACTTCTTGACTGGCGGGCAAATCCATCCAGATTGGGAACATGCTCATGAGTGGATTTCTGTGCCGCTGGAACCTGGTAAGTTTTAGTCTCGCTTCTTCCTACTCTTTAGCTGCCTGCTTAGATTTAGGATGGTGATGAGAGAAAGACTGAAGTTAAAATTCGGCAGCGGACATCTTGTTTTTCGGCTCTCATCTCGCTCATCGCTCTGGGCCTAACAAAACGCCGAAACCCCGCGCGATGGTTTACGCGACATATGCAGCTACTGCGGAGGGAAACCTGAGAGATAAATATTATGAGCACAGACGGGCCACTTTCCCGCCGGATCATGGTACGTCGTTGGCTAACTTGTTGATCTTTTGATTTCAGTGGATGTTTCGGTGCTAACGATGAGCAGAAAGGGAGCCAGGTATGGTTATGGATTGGGAGAGGTATGGTTTCGCGGCTCCTTTTGCAGGGTCAAGGCCGGATGTCGCTGTGTAGATTTCATTTTGTGGATATTTGTGATTCCTTGAAAACTTTAATGGTTTGAGGTGGCCCTTTGCCACACCATGGACCGTGATTGTTTCGGGCTCTTCACGCTAAGCGAGGGGCTTGCCAAGCCATGATATATTCTCTAAAGTCTCATGAAATGTGATTTTCTATCTGAATCACACTTTTCCATTATATCTAAATGCCGAAGGTACCAGGCAAAACACCACTTCCCTCCCCAGCAATATCCGCATACACAATACCTCTTCCAAAGGTACCCAGATACACCCGTCCGTAAACCCTCGTATCAGCCACAATTAACTTCGGCCCTCCATACTGATGCGCCTCATCATTGATCCTGACCCAGCTGTCTCCAGCGTCATCAGAGCGATACACACCCTGCGCCCCATTCTTACTCACTTTACCCCACATATAGAGCGCAGGGTTCTTGCGGCCAGGAGCCGGAGCTCCCACAGAGAATTGAGAGGCTACGATACTGGAGCCCCCGATCTTACTCCAGCTGCCGCCGAAGTTGGTACTGTGCCATAAGCCAGCTGTTCCGAGAGGAAGCCAGATCTCGCCTGCCTTGAGGAAGTTGACTACAGGCGCGGNACCGGCGCCGGCGGGCAAACCGGTCTGTTTTGATGTTTTCGAGGTGTAGGATACTCCGCCGTCGGTACTGATATGCCATACGCCGGTGTCGAATGCGTAGAAGGTCTTTGTTTGGACTTTATCGGCGCTGAAGTTACCCGTCTGAACGGACAGTCCGCGTGGTGAGGTCCAGGTCTTTCCAAAATCTTGGGTAGCGTAAGGCCCGCTGGTGTTTGCTGGCGCGACAGATGAGTGAGAGGCCCAGACAAAAGACTTTGCTGAGGCGTCGACTGCAATGAAACCGTTGACCCAGGTAGTATTGCTGACACCCGGTGCACAAGTGAGAAACTTGATCCATCCATACCCACCATCTGTGGAGTAAGCCCCGTTGCCACAACCATCGGCATACACTGTGCCACTGCCTCCCGAGCGTGTAATCACATTTGGAGCTTGGCCGGCCCAGTCAAGTCCATCGAGGTTGGAGAAACCAGGGGTACCGAACATAGGTTGTGGAACGGTGAGGTCGTCATGTCGCATGCCATTAATGTCTCCAAGTCCACTGTACAGATTTGCACCCTCTGTTGGACTGATCATGGACAAGACAGCATTCTCCTCAATACCCTGCGCTTGAATGTACCAGTTTGGCGACCAGTTCGACTCAACCCTGCTGAGGTTGTCAGTCGACCAAATCGTAGCTCCTGTGCCGTACATAACGTGATCGCTGTTGAAAGGATCGATCAGTACAGCTGCCATCCACCATCCGAATTTGGCGACGCCCAGGATAGGTGAAGGTGCTCCATATCCTCCCCACTGAGCGTTCCAGTTGAAGCTGAGCCAAGGAACAGGAGTGCCATCGTTCAAGGCAGCTTGTTCGATGGGATGTCCCCAGTAGCCTTCAGTGCCTGATGGTGCTGATAGCTGCGTGACGTCTTTCCATGACTTGCCGCCATCATGGGAGAGATACATGCTGTCAAGTGCTGGTCCAGGATCACGGTCCAGCGAGACCACGACTAAAGTGTTCGGATCTTTTGCATCAACGCTTAATCCACAGTAGCCTCCAGGTGGGAATGATTGTGGTGTGAATGGCTTGGGGTAGGAATTGCTTGCTCCTGGTGTGATATCTATCCATTCCGATGTCTTGGTGTTGAAACTGTACACAGCTCCGTATTGAACAGCGTATGGACCGGGGAAGTCTGCGTATGTTACATACAGGACCCCGTTGGAAGCCAGAGCCGCTTTCATGGGTTGCGGTCCAGTGCTTTGCGGAGGGTGCTCCGGGTCAGTTGTGACAGCGCTCCAGTCCTTGGGTTGGCCTGGGAGCTGTTTCCATGTCTTGCCGCCGTTCGTGGTAGAGTAAAGGCCATTTGGTACATTTGCTCCAACATAGATCGTGCCTTCATTCTTGGGGTCAAATATTACAAAGACGATACCGATGCCGTTCGCTGACGCGTCAGGGTAATTGGTGATATTGGTCCAGGTCTTCGCTCGATCTGTCGATTTCCACAATCCTTGGGTTCGAGTCCCCATATACAGCTCATTGGGCTTGAATGGATTGACAGCAAGTCTCTCGCCATTGTTTCGACCGAGATCATTGGATCCCATGGGAAATGGGGCTGGATAGATCTTCCACGTTGCTCCTCGGTCGTTCGATGCAAAGAATGCGGAATTATTCTGTGTGATATACTGTCCTTGAGCAAGGTAGATACGATCTGGATCCGTGGGATCCAATGCAAAACTCTCCGTGCCGAGATAGTTAACATCGGCTTCGCTGATGAAGTCGGTCAAGGGGAGCCATCGATCGTTTGGAGCATCCCATCTGTAAGAACTGCCAATATCTGTACGGGTGTAGAGCAAGTCTTTCTCCTTGGGATGGGCGATGATGCCGGTGATGAAGCCTCCTCCTGTGATTGCTACCGCATTGTACTTGTACTGAAAGCTTTTGGTTCCTGCTCCTCCAGAAGATTCTGATGGGGCGCCATTGATGCCATAGGCGAAATTTAAGACCGCAATGGCGAATGCAAGTAAACGGAAAGAAACCATTGTGATTGATCACTTCGACGATCGCCTTACCAAAGAATTCAAAATTTGGGACAAGTTCTATAGCTTTCATATAGTCCCAATAACGTCAATCAATTTCGGGGTATGACGACTTTGCAGCTCATAGAAGTCTTCGGCTCTCGCGCCGTGTTTCCTCAAACTTGACTTCAAGAGTGGCGGGAGAACATCGGACAAGATGCATTTAGTGGTCTATCATAGCCACTCTGCTCACTTTTGCAGGACCTTGACGTTGAAGATCGCTTTGAGAAGCTGTAAGCTTGCGGCTCAGACGCGAGGGGAAGCAAAAGAACTTGACAATTGATGGAGAAAGGTACTCCCCTTCCGCGTTGGTACCTGCATATTTGACCTGCATATTCCTGGATAAAACAAACAGGCTAAATTCGCTGGAAATATTCCGCCTATGATGACGGGCCTTTAGAGCTTTTGGATCAAGTAAATCTTGGAGTGGTCTTCCGAAGGGGCGGGGTCAACTGGGGGACCCCACAGAGATGAGCGAGGATCCTTGACTAAGCAGTTCGTGAGAATGTGAAGCCGAAAAGACCGAGGATTAGCTGTGATGTGACGAGATCAGGATTGAGGCATTGGGACGCCTGATTCTAGAAAAACTTCGGAGCATGAGTTGTGGTCCGAAAGGGGGGGGGGGGCAGATTCGAATCTGCTCGTAAATGTGCCCTGAGCCCAAGAAACAAGGATAGACAAGAACCTAGTACCTCTCAGTAGGCATTTTAAATTTCTGGTTGAGCTGTTGTACAAACAATTATACCAACGACATTGTAAGCGGATGCTCGTTCTGGTTCATGCCACTCAAAAAAAGAGACCTGCTTGTGAGAGCAACAGTGGGTGCACGAATTCTGTGCGGATTAGTCAGCNNCANNAAAAGNCTANNNCGCACCAAAAGACTAAATCGCGTCTCCCCCTTATTTTTGACAACACA
>NYXK01000011.1 GCA_002685535.1 Deltaproteobacteria bacterium | reverse complement strand
CCCTTGCGGACAAGTCAGATGGAGATGAGGCATCACTCATAAAAAATCTCAGGCAGAGGTTTCGGAAATTTTGGATTTTTTAGTATTGTTAGCAGGCAGTGTAATATCCGCAGAGAATTTAGAATCTGCTCTGGAAGCAGTTGTGCCTCCCATTCTGCGTTTTCTCTGCTGGTACTCAAACAGTGCTTCATGTAAATTCTCTTTAGTAAAATCAGGCCATAAAACATCTGTAAAAAAATATTCCGCGTAGGCTGCCTGCCAAATCAAAAAGTTGGAGAGACGCAGTTCACCACTTGTACGAATAATCAAATCCGGATCCGGCACACCAACTGTGTAGGTTTTTGCAGAAATTAAAGACTCATCAATATTTTCCGGTTCTAAATCTCCCTCTTTAACCTCTTCCGCCAGCATCCTGACTGCACGCACGAGTTCGTCCCGGCCTCCGTAGTTCAATGCTAAATTCAATAATAAACCACTATTCCCTGCAGTCGAATCCAAAGCGTGGCTTAAGCGTTCCTGCAGAAAATCCGGAAGACCGTCACGGTCACCAATCAGCTTAAAACGCACATTGTTTTTGAGCATTGTATCCAGTTCTTTTTTGAGGAATTCAAAAAAAAGATTCATCAGTGCCGAAACTTCTTTTTTTGGCCGCTGCCAGTTTTCTGTTGAAAATGCGTACAAAGTCAGAACGGGTAATTTTAACTCAGCTGCCGCTTCAACACAGGCACGTACCGACTTGACGGCATAGCGATGCCCCTCAAATCTTGGCATGCGGCGTTGTGTGGCCCAGCGTCCGTTGCCGTCCATGATTATGGCGACATGTTCAGGCAGGGCTGCTTTGTCAATTTTGTCTAAAAAACTCATTGCGGAAAATGAAAAATGTTCTCTCAGGAAATAAATTACTTGTTTCAGATTAGGCTAGTACTGGAGTCAAGGCAAGATTATTGTAGAACTGTCTGCTCAGCATTTACGCAGAATATCAAGCGTGACCGAGCCGTAACGTCGGTGTTTCAACAGTTCCATAATTTCCGGAAACTTTATTTCTCTGGAGTCTTGTGATTCAACTACTATGATTGATCCTGTCCGGATTGCAGGAAGAAATGCCAGTTTTTCCAGCATATGATCATATTCTTGCCCGGAAAATGGCGGATCAAGAAAAGCAAGGCAAGGTTTTTCAGGATCAGCAAAATGGGAAATCCAACGTACAGCACGGTCCTGTACAAGTTCAAATCGTCCCTGCTCTGGAGACATTAATTCAACATTTTGTTGGAGAATTTTCAGATGCCTGCGGGATGCTTCAATGAATATCGCGTGCTTTGCACCGCGGCTTAATGCTTCCAAACCCAGCGCTCCACTGCCTGCGTAAAGATCCAGCACGGTTAGCTCGTCCCAGCTTAACAGCGAAGAAAGAAGGTTAAAAAGTGCTTCCCGAACCCGATCCGAAGTTGGCCGGACATCATTTCCGGCAGGAACTTTTAGTTTCCTGCCGCGGTACTCTCCGCCGATAATGCGTAACATTATTAGTTATCCGGTTTTGCTTCTGTTTGCGACTGCATCAACGATTGTGATAAGCTCATACTTCATAATTTTCAACTAAAGAATTAACAATGACAACAGCTATTTTAGTGCATTTGGGACTGGGCAGCAACTTGGGAAATCGCCTGGATTTCCTGAATCGGGCCTGCAGCGAATTAACAGCAGTGACTTTGCGTGATTTTCGCGCTTCCGCAATCTATGAAAGTGAACCACTTTTGAAGATGAAACAGCCCAATTATTACAATCAGGTGGTTTGTGGTTGGACTGAACTTTCTCCTGTTGAACTGGTGGAAAATTGTCAGCAAATTGAAAACAGGCTGGGGCGTGTCCGCAACGAACGCTGGGGTTCGAGAAAAATTGACCTTGATATTCTAAGTTACGGTAATGAAATTGTTGATACCGAAAAATTGAAAATTCCGCACCCGGAAATGGAAAAACGCAGTTTTGTTTTGCTACCTCTGCTTGAACTCAGTCCGGATTGGGTGCATCCGGAAACCGGGAATAGTATCCGGATGCTGTGGGAAAAATGGTTGAAAACAAATGACGAGGAACTTCCTCAAGCTCTAAAACCAAAAAATCAGTCGAGCTGATCGTAGGCTCGTATGGTGAGAAATTCTTCAAACGCATCTTCACTGACCATTGAAATAAACAAGTCTGTCGCCTGCTTCATCTTCTCATCATTGTAGGCTCCTCCGTAAGTTTCCCGGATTTTGGCTAGTTCTTCCGGAATAATGCTTTGTACCATTTCAATTGTTATTTTGCGCCCGTCCTCCAGTTTACCTTGCGGGTGACGGCACCATTGCCAAATTTGTGACCTTGAAATTTCCGCAGTTGCTGCGTCTTCCATCAAATTAAAAATAGCCACGGCTCCTGTGCCACCCAACCATGCTGCTATGTATTGAATGCCTACACTGATGTTGTTGCGTAAGCCGGATTCCGTTATATTTCCTCCGGGAATCTGAAATTCCAGCAGCATTTCCGCACTAACCTGAACATCTTCACGCATTCGATGTTTTTGGTTTACGCGGCCTTCTTCAAAGGCTTTGCTGAAAACTTCAGTACATACAGGAACAAGATCAGGATGCGCGACCCATGATCCGTCAAAACCGTCTTGTGCCTCCCGTTCTTTGTCTTGTTGAACTTTTTCCATGGCAACACGGTTGACTTCTGCATCACGGCGGCTGGGAATAAATGCGGCCATTCCCCCAATCGCGTGAGCGCCGCGTTTGTGGCAAGTCTTCACCAGCAATTCAGTATATGCACGCATCAGCGGAACTGTCATCGTGACCTGCGCCCNGTCCGGCCAGATAAACTCAGGCACATGNCGAAATTTCTTGATCACACTGAACATATAATCCCACCGNCCTGCGTTAATTCCCGCCATGTGACCGCGTAACTCGTAGAGAATTTCTTCAATTTCAAAAGACGCTAAAACAGTTTCCAGCAGAACCGTGGCTTTGATAGTTCCGTAAGTGACNCCAAGTTCCTGCTCCGCAAATGCGAAGACCTCATCCCATAAACGAGCCTCCAAATGATTCTCCAGCTTTGGTAGGTAGAAATAAGGACCAGTACCTTTTTCCAATGTCCGTTTAATGTTATGGAATAAATAGAGCCCTGCATCCACCAGTGAACCTGAGGCAACTTCACCATCAATCAGGATATGTTTTTCTTCCAAATGCCAGCCGCGTGGACGTACAATCAGTGTAGCCAATTCTCCGTCATTGAGATGATATTCCTTAGCGTCCGGACTGGTAAATTCAAGCGTTCGTTCATAGGCAGCGGACAAGTTGGCCTGTCCCTGGATCTGATTGTACCAGTTGGGCGTAATCGAGTCCTCTAAATCCGCCATGAATATTTTTGCTCCGGAATTAAGAGCGTTAATCATCATCTTTGCTTCAGCGGGTCCTGTAATTTCACAACGCCGATCCTGCAGATCATCCGGAATTGGATCCACTTGCCAGTCGCCTTTCCGAACTGACTCCGTTTCTCTTAAAAAAGTAGGATTCATTCCTGAAAGAATTTTTTGATGAGTTTCCGAGCGGCGTTCCAACAGGGACTTGCGGGTGCCGTTGAACATTTGGTGTAACTTGACTAAAAATTCCTGTGCATCTTCTGTCAGTATTTTGTCAAAACCCGGATGCATTTTTCCGGTAATCGTGATGGATTCCATAAATTTCCTAATTAATTGTACATTTTCAAATGGTTAAGAATAATTGAAAATGATAAAAGTATCAATAGAATAATTTTGAACATGTGAATCTTTTGAGAGNGGGTCAGGCANAATATATAATCCATATCCGAATTCCATACCTTCATAATTTGATGCATTGATTGCATTTTACTGTTTAAGAACTCATCCAGGGCAGTTTGTTTAAATCAACATTGCCTCCGGTAATAATCACACCGACTCGTTTTCCAGCAAAGATATTTTTGTTTTTTAGGATGGTCGCTAGCGGCACTGCGCTTGAAGGTTCAATGACGATTTTCATTCTTTGCCAAATGAGCTTCATTGCATCAATAATTTCCTGCTCGGTAGCAATCAGAATATCTTCAACATGTTTTGAAACAAAATGCCACGTCAAATCTTTCAGTGGAACCTTCAGGCCGTCAGCCACCGTAACCGGATCTTCATCTGCAATGATGTGTCCAGCTTTGAAAGATCGGAATGCATCATCTGCATTTTTCGGNTCTGCCGCAAAAATTTTTATTTCCGGAGCAACATTCGACAAGGTCAGACAACTTCCGGAAACCATCCCGCCGCCGCCTATCGGAGCTACTACTGCATCCAAGTCTTCCGTTTGCTCCAACAACTCCAATGAGCATGTTGCCTGTCCGGATATAACTCGCGGATCATTGTAAGGATGCACAAAATCCGCTCCTGATTCAGCCACAACTTTGGCGGAAGTTTCTTCGCGCGATCTAGAACAGGGATCACACTCGACTATGGTTCCGCCGTATCCTCGCACAGCTGCTTTTTTTGGTTCAGGAGCTGTATGTGGCATAACAACTGTTACTGGTATCCCTTTCTTCCCTGCAGCATAAGCCAGTGAGAGAGCGTGATTCCCTGAAGAATGAGTTGCCACCCCTTTCATAGCCGCTTCATTACTCAAACCAAAAACCGCATTCGCGGCTCCCCGTACTTTGAAGACCCCTGCTTTCTGGAAATTTTCACACTTGAAAAATAATTCCGCGCCACTCATTTCATTCAAAAAAGAACTGCTTAAAACCGGTGTTTTGTGAATGTGAGGCTTGATTCGCTCTTGTGCCGTTTCCACATCAATGAATGTTGGAATGTACATGTTAATCACCTTTTATTTTATAGAATTGCAATAAAATTCTTGGGCGGTTGAAACTACGGAACCCAAAAAAAACAGGAAAACCCAAATCGACCATAGCCATTTCCGCCGTGGCTATTCAGTAAAAAACTATCACATACTAAATTTTACAGGTCATACCAATTATATTTAATAATATGTTTTGATGTAAAATTAAGCAATAAAGACCGTGGTGATAGTTATAAATTAACCATATTGATGATTAATAAATAAGCAANAANAATCATTTTGTATAANATATTAGCAAATAAAATTTCCTGAATCGTAATTAAAGGGTGTTAATATTTTAAATTAGTATTATTAAAACAATGTATTATAGATATTTTCTGAAAAAAATGCTTTTGGCATAATCCTTGAGATAGTAAGCGTATGCATAAGTTAAGTTGTTAATAATCAAAAAGGAAGGATATGAAAAAAATAGAAGCGATAATTAAACCATTTAAGCTTGAAGAGGTCAAGCAGGGTCTGTCAGAAATCGGAACTGTCGGAATGACGGTTTTAGAGGTCAAAGGTTTTGGGCACCAAAAAGGTCATACGGAATTGTATAGAGGCGCAGAGTACGAAGTGGACTTTATTCCAAAAACTAAAATAGAAATTATAGTTCCCGATGATAAAGTTGCATCTGTTCTGGATACAATTGAGCAAAAAGCGAAAACCGGCAAAATCGGTGACGGCAAAATTTTTGTTTATGACGTTGCTCAAACTATCAGAATCAGAACCGGACAAACAGGTAACGACGCACTTTAATTTTTTATAACAAAAATTTGCAATATATATAAGGAGATGAAATGGAATTTTCAGTAGAAATGAAATACGTACTGGACAGCTTTTGGTTACTGATCAGTGGATGCCTCGTCATGTGGATGGCAGCAGGATTTGCCATGCTGGAAGCAGGATTGGTACGCACAAAAAATACAACAGCCATCCTGACTAAGAACATAACCCTCTACGCACTTGCTTGTGTGGCATATTATTATGTGGGNTACAACTTAATGTATGGAAGTGGAAACGATTTTGTTGGAAGTGGATTGATGATGTCAGGGACTTCTGCAGACGGTCACAGTTTGCTATCGGATTTCTTTTTTCAGGTTGTTTTTGTAGCCACCGCTGCTTCGATTGTTTCAGGATCGGTTGCGGAGAGGATCAAGTTTTGGCCCTTCATGGGATTCACCTTGGTTTTGACTGCGGTTATTTATCCAATTCAGGGTCACTGGTCCTGGGGAGGAACGAGCCTAGGCGGAATGATTGACGGCTTCAGCGATTTCGCGGGTTCGACGATAGTTCACTCTGTTGGCGGTTGGGCGGCACTTGCCGGTGTTTTATTATTGGGTGCCAGAAAAGGAAAATTTGGAGCAGATGGTTCCATTCATCCAATACCGGGCGCTAATTTACCTTTAGCCACATTAGGTACTTTTGTGTTGTGGTTGGGTTGGTTTGGCTTCAATGGAGGCTCCCAGTTGGCTTTAGGTTCAAAAGACGATGTGGACGCAGTTTCTGCTGTGATCGCAAATACCAATATTTCTGCTTGTGCAGGGGCTTTGGCGGCTATGGTTATGGCTCAACTTTTATACAAAAAAGTTGATTTGACGATGGTTCTCAACGGAGCACTTTCCGGACTGGTAGCAATCACCGCCGGACCGGATTATCCAAGCATGAATTTAGCCATCCTGATTGGAGCTATTGGTGGCCTGCTGGTGGTATTCGCAATTCCGATGTTTGATAAACTCAAAATAGACGATCCTGTGGGTGCCTTATCTGTTCATCTGGTGAATGGAATTTGGGGTACTTTAGCAGTAGGAATATTCAATCCGGATGTAGCCTTATTTGCCCAAATCAAAGGCATAGTTGTAATTGGCGCGTTTACCTTTTTTAGCAGTTTGGCGGTTTGGGCCGTGCTGAAATATACTGTCGGAATCCGTGTAGCTGAGGAAGCTGAATACAATGGTGTAGATGTGAGTGAATTCGGCCTGCATGCTTATCCGGAATTTGTGGAAAGGCAGGGTGTGTAGCTGATATTTTTATCGCGCAGGAGTCGGGTTTGCAGTTTATTATAGCATTGCCAGCAAAACTCCTGCTGCGACCGCGGAGCCGATAACTCCAGAAACATTTGGCCCCATGGCGTGCATCAGTAGATGGTTTTGCGAGTTGGCTTCGAGTCCGACCTGATTTACTACACGTGCTGCCATGGGAACCGCAGAAACCCCAGCGGCGCCAATCAGAGGATTAATCGGCGCTGAGGACAGGTTGTTCATCAGCTTGGCCATCAAAACACCGGTTGCGGTGCCTACCGAAAACGCGATCATACCTAGAATGAGAATTCCCACCGTTTCGAGATTGAGAAATTCTTCTGCGGCTAATTTGCTGCCGATGCTCAGGCCGAGAAAAATAGTCACAGTATTGATCAGTGATTTTTGAATAGTGTCTGAAAGTCGATTGACCACACCGCATTCTTTTGCCAAATTTCCAAACATGAACATGCCTATCAACGGAGCTGCGGAAGGCAGCAGCAGGGCACAGAGAGCCAACGCAAGCATCGGGAATAGAATTTTTTCACGCGTGGAAACATAGCGCAGCTGAGTCATTTCTATCTCACGTTCTTTCTGTGATGTCAGAAAACGCATGATCGGCGGTTGAATGATCGGCACCAGCGCCATGTAGGAATAGGCAGCAATTGCGATCGAGCCAAGTAGACGCGGAGACAGTTGGCTGGAAAGAAAAATTGCTGTAGGTCCGTCTGCTCCACCAATTATGCCGATGGAAGCGGCATCCCGGAGTGAGAAATCAATGCCCGGAATGTTGTTCAAAGCAAGTGCACCTAATAATGTTCCGAAAATTCCGAACTGTGCGGCACCGCCGAGTAAAGCTGTTTTGGGATTTGCCAGCATTGGACCGAAATCTGTCATCGCACCCACGCCCATAAAAATTATCAACGGGAAAATTCCAGTGGTGATACCAAATTCGTAAACATAATACAACAGTCCGCCCGGTTCCGAAAGTCCGGCTAGGGGGATATTGGACAACACTGCACCGAATCCAATCGGCACCAGCAGCAACGGTTCAAACTGGTGTCGAATTCCTAAATACAGCAGGATTAGTCCAACACCAATCATGATCAAACGCCCAAAACCTTCCGTCCAATCCATACCCTGTCCACGAAAAAGCGCGGCCATTCCGGTAGAATTGTAAAGGTTGAGCAGCATTTCATTAAAAGCCGGTAATGCCACGACCGACCCACCACTCTCTACTTCCTCAACAATAACCGGCGCAATCCGGAGAATTCCCACCGTTTCACCGGCACCATAATGTTTGAGGTTTCGTAATCGCCAAAACACCAGCTGTCCTGAAACCCCTGCACGAAACTTAAATTTGGCGCCTTTTGAATCCTTGAGTACCGCCAAAGTATCGCCGGCATAGACCCACTGATCGATTTTTGCGTCAACCCGTATAACACGTGCATCGGTGGGCATTACGATATTGATTCGTTCATCTTCGGACTGCGCAAACAAAGTCCCGGATAGTCCTAAAAAAAACAAAATCGCAAAAATCCGTACCAGCATCATTATTGATTTTTGTAAATTTTGCAGTGCGGATAAATTTAACAGATATACCTTTTTACTGTTTTGCATTGTCTTAAGTATTCATGGTGATTAAGGTATCTCCAGTTTGCACTGTATTTCCAGCTTGTACATGAACGGCTTGTACGACTCCGGCCTGCGGAGATTTGACTTCGGATTCCATTTTCATAGCTTCCATCACCAACAGTGTTTGCTCTTTGACAATGGACTCACCGACCGCTACTTCCAGGCGTACGATGTTTCCGGGTGTGGGAGCAGGAATGTCGATTCCGGAAATCTGCGGAGCCGCGGGAGTGGACTCTGGGGTATTTCCGGAAACAACCGGTGCAACTACATTTCCACCGATATTCACCTGAACCTGGTAGGCTTTGCCGTCAACAGTGATGGTGTAATCTCTTGGGCCGGAAACAGCAGGTGCGGCTGATTTTCCAGCAGGTGGAACTTCTTTTGCGACTTCGTCCGATTTTTTCCGGATTGAAGTTTTAGCTTTACCCAAAAGAAAATCAATACCTTTTGCTTCACAACTTGAAGCAATGAAGAGATTTTCCTCAGTTTCAGGCAGGTTATGTTTTTTAAGTTCTTCTTCTGCTTTTGGGGTTCCCGGTTCCAGTAAGTCTAGCGGGTCATCTTTGAAAACGGGTTTGTCCAACTGTACCGCAGCCAGTTTTACAATCTCCGGATCCGGTTCAACAGGAGTTTGGCCAAAATAACCCAGTACCATATTTCCGTATGATGGATTTATTTTTTTCCATTTGCCGAGGGTCACATTGAGATAAGCCTGTTGAAAATAAAACTGTGAAACAGGTGTGACCGATGCCCCAAAACCGCCAAGCCGGACTACTTCCGACATTTCCTTGATGACTTGCGGATAGAGGTGCAAAGTTCCGGTATCACGCATCATCATCGTGTTGGCGGTCAACGCGCCTCCGGGCATTGGTGAGAACGGAATCAACGGTGAAACCATTCTTGATTCCGGTGGAAAAAAATAATCCTTGAAACTTTCAGCAAAGATTTCTTCTACCTTGATGATTTTGTCCGGATCAATGTCCAGAGTGTAATCTGTCCCTTTGAGAGCGTGCCACATGGTGAGAATATCAGGCTGTCCGGTCCCACCGCTTACCGGACTCATTGCCAGATCAATCCGGTCAATTCCACCTTCAATCGCTCCCATGTACTGGCTGACCGCCGTACCCGCAGTATCATGGGTGTGCAGGTGCAGAATTGTAGCTTCCGGAACCATTTTTCTCGCTCCTTTGATCGTCTCGTGAACTTTCCTTGGATTCGCAGTTCCGCTGGCGTCTTTGAAACAGATCGAATCAAAAGGCACATCCGAGTCCAGGATATTACGCAGGGTTTTCAAATAATATTCTGTATCATGCGCGCCTTCGCAGCCGGGAGGCAAATCCATCATGGCAATCACGATCTGATGCTGCAAACCATGGTTTGTGATGCATTCTCCGGAATATTTAAGATTGCGTAAATCGTTCAATGCGTCAAAGTTGCGGATAGTCGTGATACCGTGTTTTTTGAACATTTTCGCGTGCAGATCAATCATGTCACGTGGCTGTTGACTGAGCGCCACCACGTTTATTCCGCGTGCGAGTGTCTGCAAATTCGCGTCCGGACCAACCGTTTTTCGAAACTCGTCCATCATGTCAAAGGCGGATTCATTACAATAGAAAAACAGACTTTGAAAACGCGCTCCTCCTCCTGCTTCAAAGTAGGTGATTCCGGCCTCAACCGCAGCTTCTAAAGGCGGTAGAAAATCTTTGGTTGCTACTCGTGCACCGAAAACTGACTGAAAGCCGTCGCGGAAAGATGTGTCCATAAACTCAATGCGTTTCCTGGCCATGATGTTTTTCCTCTGAGATTTAATTTCTGCTAATGAAATATATTAAGTTAAGAAGTTTTATTATCTGTTTCGAAAGCAGTAATTGCCGCAGCTAAAACTTCAGCCGGAACTACGGACGTTGCTTGCTGTGTTGCAGGATTAGTACTCGATTTTCGACGTGATTTTTGAGCTTGTTGTTCAATCGCAGTGGAGTTGCGGTTGAGATGTTTTACCCATTCAATACAGGCAATCATCAACATTAAAAATAACATGACTGTCGCCATACCGGCAACCATTAGCTTGAGTCCTTCCCACAACATATGTCAATCTAAGCTGAGAAATGCAAATAGACCTGAGCTGATCAAGTCTATACGTGTACGTATTTTGAATTCAGCGGAAATTCGCTTAGACGAAAATGCTACTCTTTTTTCTAAGTAAGATCAAGGAAACTATGTTATTGACACAAAAGCAGATTGAATTATTTGAAGAGGATGGATATTTAATTTTAAAGGACTTTGTCAGCCGAGAGGCCTGTGAATCGCTGCGTGACCGAGCCGCTGAAATTGTGGAAGACTTCGATCCTGCTGAATCAGTTTCCATTTTTACCACTAATGAGCAAACTAGGCATTCGGACAAATATTTTCTGGAATCAGGTGATAAAATCCGCTGTTTTTTTGAGGAGGAATCCTTTGGCGAAAATGGAAAACTGCTTCAGGCGAAGAAACTTTCCATCAATAAAATCGGTCACGCCATGCATGATCTGGATCCGGTTTTTGAAAAATTCTCCAGAACACCTGAGTTAGCAGAAATCGCAAATGATGTAGGATTTGAAGATCCGAGAATTTTGCAGTCCATGTTCATTTTCAAACAACCGAAGATCGGCGGGGAAGTCAGCTGTCATCAGGACTCAACGTTCCTTTATACTGAGCCTTTGAGCGTGAAAGGTTTCTGGTTTGCTTTGGAAGATTCTACAAAGGAAAACGGTTGTTTGTGGGCCATTCCGGGCGGTCACAAGAGTCCGTTAAAATCACGTTTTTTCCGCAATGAAAGTGGTGACGGAACGGCAATGGAGGTCTTTGATGATTCAGCCTGGGAGACTTCCAAGCTGGTTCCCTTGGAAGCAAAAACCGGAACAATGGTGGTGCTCCACGGACTGTTGCCCCATATGAGTTACGCCAACCGTTCCGCCCGTACGAGGCATGCTTATACACTCCATCTTATTGAAGGTACTGCAAATTATCTGGAGTGGAACTGGTTACAGCGCTCTCCGGAAATGCCTTTGCGGGGTTTTTAGCAGCTTTACTTTACGAAGCGGCGTAAGCACTGGGATAGCGTGAGAGAAAAGCAATCGCCATCCGCAATTCCCGGCGATCTGTACACTCACCAATTTTGTGAGTGTTCTGCTCAATACCAGGCCCGAATCCAAACATAGGAGGATGTTTGAAATCCCCGGCGTGAACCCACGCTTTTCGTTCCGAAATTTCAATTTCAGAGTTTTCTTCCGGAATAGGGAATCCGACTCCATCTGTTGAAAAAATCCAGCGATCAATTCTTGGTTCTTTGCGTAGGGCTCCTCCAGTGGAGGCTCCGGAACTTCCAGTTTCATTTTCCGTTTCCACATTCGGGGTAACCACCATCCGATAAACCTCAGCAGCGGTTTGAATAGCAGCGTGATCCTCCGGAGTGGCCCAGCCCATGTAAATCTGCTTGTTGCCAGGACGATAGTTGTTCCATGTCAATTCCTCATAAGTCGGTACAGATACTTCTACCGAAAGCCCAGCTTCCCTAGCATTTTTCACCGATTTAAAACCATCAATGTCCGCTACTGCTTCTTCCGGATTTTCACCTACTGTCAGTCGACGGTCAAAGCGAAATATGAAACGATCCGGAACCGCACAATCGCTGGGAGTGTCCAGATTTGCAAGAGAAGCAGTGCGTGTGCCGTGTCCCAAAAATGGATCGTCTTTGAAACCTTCGCGGGCATCGTAACGCTGTGCAGCTTCAGAGATAATGGCGCTGCCGAACTCCAGTGGATTCAACCCTTCCCACGGCATGGAACCGTGACATGAGCGGCCGGTGACAGTCACTTCAATCTGCATTCGTCCGCGTTGTCCCCGGTAAATTCCGAGTGCCCCTTTGTTGGCATCTCCAGTTCCTTCAGAAAGAATCACAACATCCGGAACTAATTCCGCACCGGCCCCTGGCAAAACTTTGCTCATCAAATACATCGGGCCAGCCCCGTCGTTGTCTTCCTCGGTTGTTGTACCGTAAGCCCGGATGATCGTGCCTTTGAGCGCGCCTTCGTCAACCAGTTCCAAGGCGATTTTAGTGGCGATGATTTCTGCTATTACACCACCCAGTTGATCAGCGGAACCCCTGCCAAAAATCAAATTGTTCCACTCTTCGTCCGGTGGAAGGTAGCCCAATTCTTCTCGTAGAAAATCACGTGTTAGCTCATCCTGTTTCAGGATACCATCGTAGGAATCGACGCTTCCGTTAGTTTTCTTGATCCACTGATCACGTAAAGCACGCACAGTATCAGTATGCCCGTCAAAATAAATTATGCGTTTTTCTGAATCCGGAATGCCGTCGTTGGGGTCTTTTACCGTCCAAACCAGATTGCCGTATTCGTCAAACCAAACATCCTCTGGTGAACGCACAGCATCGATTTCGACAATCCGGTTTTTTAAGTATTTCAATCGCGGTCCTTCATGGTTACTTAATCCACATTCAGGATCACCACCCTGATCAACAGGTTTGTCAACATAATCCGCCGGAATACGAATCGCCTCTTTCAAGATTTCTTCTGCTAAAGGCAGGTATTTTGCGCTCAACGCAGATATTTTTTGATCTAAGTTACTCATTTATTTCTCCAAAATATAAGTTAATATTATGTTATTTCTCTACGGTTTCACACTAATAAAATGTGTAATAAAACAAGTATTATTTTACAGAAAATTATTTGTGCTAATCCGTGAATATTATGTAGTTTTTGCTTACGAATGGACTCGTTCGGTTCCCTGGCGCATTAAATGTTCCAGAGTAGCTTGAGGATTTTCAAAGCGATTCGCAAGGATCATTGCCGCTATGATAAAAGGTTTGAAACTAGCTTGTACGTAAGTATCAGTACGATACTTTTCAAAAACACTTGCTGCCACTTCACCCTGTTCGCAGGATACGCCGCTGATGTCGGCAGGAAGGCAGTGCATGTAAAGAGCTTCACCTTCTTTGGTGAGTTTCATCTTTGCTTCAGTACACTCCCAATCTACATGGCTGGCATTCTGAGCAAGACAGCTTTTTTCTAAATCATCTAGGCCCTTTGTGTCTTGCTGTCGCAAAAGTCCAGTTCTTTGCTCCATAACTTTGTAAGGTGCCCAACTTTTCGGATAGACAATATCGGCATTTTCGAAAGCTTTGTCCATCGAGTTGCTCACAGTTAGTGAACCACCGCTTTCTGCAGCAAATGAAGCTGCCGTTTCGACGATTTCCGGTATCAATTCGTAACCTTCAGGATAAGCCAGCGAGATGTCCATACCAAAGCGTGCCATTAAGGCAATGACTCCCTGGGGTACGGACAATGGTTTTCCGTAACTAGGCGAATAAGCCCAGGTCATGGCTATTTTCTTGTTCTGTAAATTTTCTATGGAACCGAAATGGTGAGTCAAATGTAGAAAATCCGCCATAGTTTGAGTTGGATGATCTATATCGCTCTGTAAATTGACCAGCGCTGGACGCTGATTCAGAACCCCTTCGGCTTTGCCATTGTCTAAGGATTTGGCGACTTCCCTCATGAACATATCACCAGCCCCCAGGTACATGTCATCACGGATCCCAATAGCTTCAGACAAAAACGAAATCATGTTAGCAGTTTCCTGGACTGTTTCACCATGCGCAATTTGTGATTTTCCTTCATCCAAATCTTGCACGCTCAAACCAAGCAGGTTTGCTGCAGATGCATATGAAAAACGGGTGCGAGTCGAATTATCCCGAAACAGCGAAACTGCCAGTCCAGACTCAAAAACTTTTGCTGAAATGTTGTTGCTGTGCAGATATTTTAAAGCATCGGCAATATTGAAAATTGTTTTCAGTTCTTCCGGAGAGCTTTCCCAGGTNAGCAAAANGTCTTTCTGAAAAAGACCGGAAGCTCCNGTGGAATTTTCATTTTCAATATTGGCCAAGTAATGTTCAAATTCGTTCATTGATTNTTTATNATTAGNGATTTAGATATAATTTAAATTCANATTTTNAAAAAAGATNNTGNCCAACATNTTCTNAAANAATTNTTTTTACAACAAGNTNAATGAATAAATGTAGTNCCNGCTTCACCGGAAAATGTTTGCTGGAGCAAATCGACTTGNGTGATGTAAGCTTTTTTNCCGCCGGCNTTCAAGAAATTAATCATAGACTTGATCTTTGGTCCCATGCTTCCTTCCTGGAANGCACCNGACTCATAGAGAGAGGTTGCTTTTTCCAAAGTTAAAANNGAGAGGCTTTCTTCATTGTGCTCTTGAAAATNTAGTTTGACTGNATCAACANTGGTTAAAATTACNAACTCNACTTCAAAAGCTGGCATNTCCGGAGCCAATTGTCTTCTTTTTTGGGTACGTTCCATGATCAAACTAGCCAGCAAACTTGATGCGAGATCCTTGTCAATTACACCTTCGACACCTTTATAAACGGATGCGGATTTTNCACTTTCCGAGATNTCCCTNTTATAAGAAATTCCATAATTGCATACGTAAGTTTCACNTCTTNCATTTTTTTTGGGCGNGACTCTNACAACAGGAATTCCGCCTCCTCCGACTGCGATTGGAATGTTTCCGGACAAATAACAGGATTCGATGATGTCGATTTCAACGATTCCTAATGGAAGCGGTGAAGGAACCACCCTGCGCCAAATCTCCTCGTCTTTGTCTGTCATTTTGTAAAACCTGGCTCTATAATCTGGGTGCTCATTTATGAGTGCGGAGGCCTCTTCTTTTGTCAACGGTGGTCCAATGAATTTGCTTGGGTTTTCAAAGGCAGGATCATTTGGATCAACGATTACTTGCGAAACAATTTCAGCAGTATGAATATCCAATCCGCGAATTTGCAGAGAGTTGGAGAGTTGGGCCAACATGTAGCCCAGCGCCCCCTGGGAATCTGCCCCACAAACATCGAGTGGGATTCTATGTAAATATTTGCTGGAATATTCAGAGCGTAATAGAATGTTACCAACTTGCGGGCCATTGCCGTGGGTCACCACATAATGGGAATCCTGATTATCTTTTATAAAATCAGCGATAATCTCACACGTTTCAGCGGTACGTTTCCACTGTTTCGGCAAATCCGGAGTTATATAATTTCCGGTTACTGGATCAATTTCTATTGGAGAGATCTCGTTTCCACCTAGGGCAAAAATAACAAGTTTTTGCTTTTCTGTCATTTCATTTTCCTCAAAGGCAGTTCATATTGACGCTCACCACTAAATTGAAAAAAAGCATTGGCCACCGCAGAAGCTGTTGGAACGAGGCCAATTTCGCCAACACCTTTTGCCCCGAAAGGTCCGTTTTCGTCCGGAACTTCGATGCCGATAATTTTAATATTGGGTGTAGCTGCCGCACGAATCATACCCAGTTTCCCGTATTTTGTATGTAGCGGAAAACCGCCTTCCATCTCAAATTTTTCTGACAGCGCGTAGCCCAGCCCCATATGAACCGAGCCTTCGAGTTGTCCTTCAAACAAAGTCGGATTGATAATTTTTCCAGCATCATGTGCTGCGTAAACATTTTCTACTTTTCCGGAATCATCCAGCGTGACTACTTGCGTGGCATAACTGTACGAATAATGTGTTTTTGGTTCCGGGACATCGGCTTCAATTGCGGTTGTCCAATCACAAATCCATTCGCCAATATATTCACTTCCAACCAATTCCTCCAGAGAATGTGTGTCCAAATCGGCTTTCAGTTTTTTACCTGCATCCAAAACACTGTTGCCAATCAGCGAAGTTCCTCTCGAGGCAGTAGTCATTCCGCTTGGAGCGTCTTTTGAAGTATCAACTTTGAC
Source organism: Deltaproteobacteria bacterium (assembly GCA_002685535.1). Taxonomy (GTDB): domain Bacteria; phylum SAR324; class SAR324; order SAR324; family NAC60-12; genus Arctic96AD-7. Next base: position 11,169 of record NYXK01000011.1, on the reverse strand, counting down.
TTTGACAAAATCCGGATTTACGCCTGTTGCTTCGCATAAAAACTGAACCGCCATCGTGAAAACGCCTTGCCCCATTTCTGTCCAGCCGTGATGAATGGTGATTTTCGTCGGCGATTCAATCACGACTCTGACTTTGCTTTCATCCGGAACTCCGTTGCCGATACCGGTGTTCTTCATACCGCAGGCAATTCCAGCAAATTTCGCACTTTGAAAAACATCCTTAACCGCCAGCAAAGTCTCTTGAATACCGATACCGGAAGTGATTTTTTGTCCGGTGGAAGTTCGGTCTCCGGGTTTGAGTGCATTGTCAAATCGGAATTGCCAGCGCTCAAAACCGCCTTGTAGACAAAGCTCGTCGATACAGCTCTCAATCGCAAAATTGATTTGATTCACACCAAATCCGCGCATGGCTCCACACGGGACATTATTGGTATAGACGGCACGACTGCGTAGGTCCACCACCGGAATAGAGTAGGCACTCGTGGCGTGCCCTGCGGCGCGTTCCAGAACTTTCATGCCAACTGAAGCATAAGCCCCAGTGTCTCCAACAATATCAGTTTTAACAAAAGTCAACTTGCCATTTTCATCGCAACCGAGCGACATTTCCATTGTCATCGGATGTCGCTTGGGATGCATGCAGAGCGATTCCGGACGAGTCAAAGCCACACGCACCGGTTTTTGCGTAAGATATGAAAATAAAGAGGCATGACCCTGCACAGTAAGGTCTTCTTTGCCGCCAAAACCGCCTCCGTTCGGCATTAAAACCACCACCACTTTTTCCAGCGGCAGCCCCAAGATTTTGCTGATGCTTTCCCGGTCTTCATAAACACCCTGTCCCTGCGAAAAAACCTCAACTCCATCACTTGAAGGTTTTGCAACACAGCACTCAATCTCTAAAAAAGCATGTTCAATGCGCTGCGTGTTGAACGTGCCAGTCGTGACAAAAGTGCTTCCTTTTTCTGCCAACTTAACATCACCTCGTTGTATTTCGGTGGTAGCCAGTAAATTTCCACTTTCATGAATTGTCGGGCTTTTTTCGGAAAGTGCTTCAAACGGATCTGTTACGGGAGTTAAGACTTCATATTTTACTTGAATCAAATCTACTGCTTCACGCGCGGCTTTCTCTGTTTCAGCAACAACTCCAGCGAGGACATCACCGATGTAACGTGTTGTTTCTCCACGCTTTACCATCAGTGGCCAATCCTGAACAATCAATCCGGTGGAACGATCCCCCGGAATATCGTCCGCAGTAAAAACACGCAGCACACCAGCCAATTGTTCTGCATCCGCAGTGTCAATTTTCAAAACTTTTGCTCTGGGATGTTCACTGAATTTCAAAGCACCGTGTACCATGCCTGAAAATTTAAGATCAGCTACATACGGCGCTTCTCCCGTGGCAAGTCTAAGTGAGTCATATTTTGGCAGGCTTTCACCAACTTTACCGCTGATTTGAGGCAACTCGATTTTAGCATTATTACGTAAAGCTTGCGCAGCAGAGAGGCATGATTTGGTCACTTTTTTATAACCTGTACAGCGGCAGAGGTTACTGTTTAAGGCTTTGTTGACTTCGCTTTCTGTCACAAACCCCTGGTTCAGCAGGGGCCAGACTTTCATGATAATTCCCGGTGTACAGAATCCGCACTGCAGCCCACCTTCGGTAGCAAAGGCATTGATCACGGTTTCTTTTTTGCGTGCATCCAGTCCTTCCATCGTGAGTACATCTTTTCCAGCAACACGTCTCATCGGAGAAATACAGGCTTTAAGATGATTACCGTCCAGCAGTACAGTACAGCATCCACAGACTCCTTCAGGTGCACATCCATCCTTAGGCGAGATTATATTTTCAACATCACGTAAATATGTCATCAAAGATAATTCCGGATCACCGTCGTAATCTATGGTACTACCGTTTAGTTTGAATTCCATTCTTCTCCTTGTAGATAGTCAATTACAGGCAGCATTCTGATTCAGTCAGTTGTAGGTGCTCGGCGCGCTGTATTTTCATATGAGGCTCTCATCATATTCATTATCTCATAATTCAAAAAACTCACACGATTTTTTGTCTCGCCGGAAATAGTGTTTTCCGGATCGTCTCTGGAAAACCTCACCTCAAAATCCGGACCAAAATATTTGACAAAATTTCCTTCAATTTCAATTCGATATTCCTTGCCGTCAAAACGGGAAAATACTGTAGATGCCTGATCATCAGTTTCCACGTGTTCAATGTAAAAACCGTCACGATAGCTGAATTCCTGAAACGTTTCTCTGCTGCCGAAAAATCGAGGTTTGAGCAAATACGGGCCACCGTCTTCAGGACAGAAGATATCACAGTTTCCGCATTCATTACAAAAATCTGCAAAGTTTGCGATTTGATATTTTTTTGCTAATTTCAGAGAACTCCTTGCATTTACCGACCATCCTGATTTGTTGTTTTCAAACTCCAAAATTTCAGTTTCACCCTGAGGAATTTTCAGTACAAAATTGGCATCATTGGGGCAAACCGGAATGCACTTGTCACAGGTGAGGCAGTCGAATAATTCAAGTGTCGTTCCGACTTTCCTGGGCGGATTAGAGTTTTTTTCCAAAGTATAACGCGCCTGTGTTGTGACCTCGTCGACATATGTTTTTGTATTGAGCAATTTAACTTCGGAAAGCCATTTTTNAAAAATNTCATTCGCCAACGGNGCTTCTTCCGCNCCGGCAACTTTCCNGAGTTCTCCACCGTTTTCCAATGTTTTGNGCAGAGCATCCACCGCCGCCGCTTCTTTTCNGGAAGTGTTCCCGCTGCCGAAACCTATATTTCTTAGGGCCTGTTCAGCGTTTCCGTATGCTTTGAGAAGATAACTTTCGATATCGCGGACTCCAAGATTGTCCATGCGTGAGTTCAACTCTTTGTAATAAGTGCTGCTCCTGCTGTAACCGCCAACTTTCAGCAAATCACTGCAAACCGTGATTGGAGTCAAACCTAAAGCGACTGCATCCGCGAAGTTGGTTTTGTCAATGCCGGCGGAAAATGAAATTGGAAATTGGTCACCGAATTTTTCACGGAACTGTTGCACCAAATGGATTCCTAAAACGTGCAGTGGAGTTCCGGAAAGGTACATTACTTTTTCACTTTGCGGAAAGAAGTCCCGATGATTTTCCACAATCAGTGTGTTATTAAATTTTACTCCAAAACCCAAGCCCAGCGTTTTTGCGGTTTCGCCGAGACGTTCAACAAAACCCTGCGCCTGTTCCCAACTGGCGTCATTTTCAAATGCTTCATCCGGGACGTTAATTTCGGCATAACCGAGGATTTCGTTGAATAAGTGTCGTACCTTTTCTTTTCCTAAGAGAGTTGGATTAAGTTTGATAATGCAGTTCAAACCGTGCTCACGGAAAAGATAATCAATAATTTTTTCAATTTCTTCAGGAGGACATCCGTGAAATGTACTTAGAGTCAGTGTGTCAGAAAGTTTCGTCTGGAAATCCAGATTTCGGAATTCACGGTACTGTTCCGGAATTTGTTGTCGGTAATGCTCCACTATTGCGGACGCATCCTGCATGCCTTCAATAAACTGCCGTACTTTGTCTGATTTAATACCTGCCAAATCGTAACCGACACTCATATCAAAAAGGACATCGTGGAAATTTTCTGCCAGCTCCAGCTTTCCGCAGGCCTGCAGAATTTCTATCAGCATCGAACCTTTCACATATTCATGCAGTGACTGCTCAATCCGTAATTCCTGTGACCATTCAACATTGTAACCCACAGTCTGCATGTCAATACAGGGTCGTGGAATTTCCAGTTCATCAAGAATTTGTACAGTTTTAAGTTCCATAATTCTGCATCCACCCAGCCATGAGAGTAAAATATTTTGTGCCATCTGGGTTTGAGGTCCGGAAGCAGGTCCGAGAGGAGAAGAACTTCTTTCAGTGTGAAATTTTACTGAATAATCTTTTCCTGAAAGTCCGCAGAAAAATTTTTTTGCTGGAAAATCAAAAATTGATTGTTCGGATTCCAACTCGTAGAACATACTTTTGATGAGTGAAGCAAAAGGGTGTGGAATTAGTTCAGCCATAATAATTTCAAAGTTGTAAAGTAAAAAAAGTCACTCAGGCACTTAGGTACAAAGGCACTGGGTAAAAAAAGTAAAAACAGTTTCAGAGTAAGGGCGCGTGAGCATCAATTCCAGAGCTTCACTCTGGGCTCTGTCGTGGTTTTTATCGACAAATACAATAAATTGCATTGCAAGGTTTTTTTATTTACTTCTTTACGTTAATAATTCTTCAAAGCAGCCTGCGCAGCAGCAATACGTGCCACTGGTACACGAAATGGTGAGCAACTTACGTAGTCGAGGCCAACTTTGTGACAGAACTCGATAGAGAGAGGCTCGCCACCGTGTTCTCCACAGATTCCAACCTTGAGTTTTGGTTTTGTGCTACGCCCCTTTTCTGTTCCCATTTGAACAAGCTGACCGACTCCGTCTTGATCAAGTACCACAAATGGATCATGTTTGATAAACCCTTCATCTTTATACATTGGGAGGAATTTTCCAGCATCGTCACGCGAGAGACCGTAGGTCGTTTGAGTGAGGTCATTAGTCCCAAATGAGAAAAAGTCTGCACACAGCGCAATTTCATTTGCGGTAAGTGCAGCACGGGGAAGCTCGATCATGGTTCCTATAGAATAAAGGAGGGAAGAAGAATGAGAAATACGAGAAGATACTTCTTCATATACTTTTTCAATGACAGCACGTTGGTGCTTGAGTTCGTTCACCGTTGCCACGAGTGGTACCATTATTTCTGGACTTACTTCAAGTCCTTCTTTTTTACAAATAAAAGCAGCTTCAAATATCGCTTGTGCTTGCATTTTAATGACTTCAGGGAAGAGAATCCCAAGACGACAACCACGAAGTCCAAGCATAGGATTTGATTCAGAAAGTTCATGCATTTTCGCCTTCACTTCTTCGTAGCTGCGACCAAGTTCTTTGGCAACAATCTCAATGTCTTCTTTCTTTTCAGGTAGGAATTCGTGGAGGGGNGGGTCAATCAGACGGACCGTCACTGGTCGGGATCCCATAGCTTTGTAGATCCCCACGAAATCTTCTCGTTGAANGGGGAGAAGTTTATTGAGAGCATATTTTCTCTCTTCTTCGGTATGCGCCAAAATCATTTCTCGCATGATGTTGATNCGGTCTNCTTCGAAGAACATGTGTTCTGTNCGACAGAGTCCNATTCCTTCTGCTCCAAATTCTAGTGCTTTTTCAGCATCTCTTGGAGTATCTGCATTTGTACGAACGGTGAGTGTTCTCATGCTGTCGGTCCATGACAAAATTTGACCAAGGTCTTCGTCGATTTTTCCTGGAATGGTTTCTACTTTGCCTTTGATAATTTCTCCAGAACTTCCATTGATAGTAATGAAGTCTCCTTCATTGAACTCATAAATTTCATTTTCTGTTCCATGTTCCATGACACGGCAGGTTTTCTTTTTATAATGGATTTTGAGATCTCCACACCCCGATATACATGGTGTACCAATTCCTCGGGCAACCACAGCGGCGTGGCTGGTCATACCACCACGAGCGGTGATAATTCCCTCAGAGATATTCATTCCGTGAATGTCTTCTGGTGAGGTTTCGACGCGACAGAGGATGACAGGCTTTCCTTTTTGGTGAAATGTTTCTGCAGCATCACAGGAGAAAACAAGATGTCCTGTAGCAACTCCAGGGGAAGCAGGAAGTCCCTGAGCAAGAACTTCTGGAGATTGGTTTGGCGCAATGGTTGGGTGAATGATCTCATTAATTTTTTCTCCTTCCATGCGTAGAATTACTTCCTCTTTTGAAATGCTTCCTTCATTGTAGAAATCAAGTGCTACTTTGACCATTGCCTTCCCAGAACGCTCTCCATTGCGCGTTTGTAAGAGGTAGAATTTTTCTTCTTCGATCGTAAACTCGATGTCTTGCATGTCATGGTAGTGATTTTCTAGAAGCCCTGCTGCTTTTTGAAGTTCTTCGTACATTTTGGGCCAGTTTTCTTCCATGGATGTTTTTTGGTTGTGGTCTTGTGCTTTACTGACAATTTCTGGAGTACGAATCCCAGCTACAACGTCTTCTCCCTGTGCATTTTTCAGATATTCTCCGAAGAGAATTTTTTCACCAGTAGCTGGATTACGGGTGAATGCGACACCGGTTCCGGAAGTTTCACCCATATTTCCGTACACCATGGACTGTACATTTACACCTGTCCCAATATCATGAGGAATATGCTGCATATTGCGATAGTAGATCGCTCGATCGTTATTCCATGAAGCAAATACCGCTTCGATAGCTTTTCTGAGTTGAATTTTTGGGTCTTCCGGAAACTGTTCTCCAGTAGCCTCTTTGATGATATTTTTGAATTCTGAAACGATTTTTTTGATGTCTTCGATAGAGAGTTCTTGGTCAGAATGAACAGCTGATTCAGCTTTTGCCGCTTCGAGTTTTTCTTCGAAGAGACTCTGCTCGATTTCGAGAGCGACATTACCAAACATTTGGAGAAACCTGCGGAAGCTATCATAAGCAAACCATTCGTTTTTTGCTTTCTTTGCAAGCACTTCAACGGTTATATCATTGAGTCCAAGATTGAGTACGGTATCCATCATTCCCGGCATAGAAATAGCTGCTCCCGATCGGACAGAAAAGAGAAGAGGATTCTCTCCACCAAATGTTTTTCCTAGAATTCCTTCGACATATTGAATAGCAGATTCTACTTCTTCCATGAGACCTGCAGGTAGAGCTTTAACATTGTCATAGTATTCTTGGCACGCACTTGTGGAAATGGTAAAACCAGGAGGAACTGGGAGTCCAATGTTTACCATTTGGGCGAGATTTGCCCCTTTTCCACCAAGCAATCCTTTTTGATCTTTTGATCCTTCTGCTTGTCTGTTTCCAAAAGTATAGATGCGTTTCATAATGTGTAAGAGGTTAAAATAATCATTACCGAAAACTTGCTTTAATACGACTATTAATAACTATTGAGGAGTATTTCAGCATATATAGAGATTATGTTATGTGCAGTTGATTCCTTTCAACACGATGACATCGTGTGATGTAAAATAGGTGTAAAAAAGTATAGGAAAATCAAAACCAGTCAAGGGAATTTTTCCTCGGCTCCAATGGCATATGGAGGAGAGTTGAAGGATTTGATTTCCCGTGTTAGTTCAACTTCCATCTTAAAATTTGCTTCAGTTGAAGTTTGAGAGTCCATGAGTCCCCAGGCCACTCAATGGGCAGCCCTTTGTTCAATAGGGATCCTGTTTTAATTGAGATGCAGGAAATGGAATGCCCCGGGATAGGTCCTCTGGGGCGCACTAGGCCCTACCACCTTTTACATAAAGAAGTTAGCCTCACTTGCACCCTGATAACAACTTATCCTTTTGTCATCTCCAAGCGCACTGGCATGACCGTCAGCCAGATCACAGATGAGATAATCTCCACCGGGTTGATTGAGATGCAGGAGTTGAATGCCCTGTGGGATAGGCGTTTATAAAAAAGCAGGAAAAGTAAAAATGATGGTATGATCATATCAACTGAAGGGAGCGTTCGACATTAGAGTTGCTGTGCTTCTGTTAATCAGTTAGCTTTCCTTCTCCACAAGACTCTCCCGGATGAGGCCGAAGAAACGAGTAGGGATACGTCCCGGGTTTTCCCAGCGCCAGCCAAGGTGGGTCAGGCANGAAGTACAATGAAGGACAACCCAAGGGTAACCTNGGAACCAGGTTTCTTCGAGAATTGGCGGTGAAGTGTCGCTCANCCCNTCACAACTGGAGAGGGTGATGATTTCATATAAAAANCCGTTGGGNTTTCGAAAGACACGATTGGNTGATCCTCCATCAACACTGGTTAGGTAACGCATGTCACTGATGCGTTTTCCACAGGTTTTACAGAATAGACGTCTACGTTTTTTTTGATGGACCTTTTGGGTCTTTTGTAGCTTTTGGGGCTCTGTAAAGGATAGCAACATCGCTTATGCAATATTTATCTTTTCAAAATATCAGACAGTTTCACTGCAATTCCTCACTTTAATTAGGATTTCTGTCCAGGATCTGCTCACTTCAAATGAAGCTGAAATGAACATTCTTGCTTTAGCTCAAATAGAAAATTGGTCATACATTTTAATATATTGATATTTCTGTCGTCATTATTCAAAGTCAAAAAACATAATTTTTTTTATTTGTCCCTACAAACTTCCTATGCCATTTGAAACCATTCAATCCAAACGCCTTTTCGAGCAAGTTGCAGAGCAGATAAAAACGCTGATCTCGTCTGGAGAGTTTAAGGAAGGCTCAAAACTACCTCCGGAACGCGACTTGGCTCTCCAACTCGGCGTGAGCCGCCCCACAGTTCGCGAGGCGATGATTGCCCTGGAATTATCAGGTCTCGTCGAGGTTCGAGTGGGGGCTGGGATCTTTGTCATTTCTACACAGCCTAGATTGGTTCTTGCACCAAATTCTAAAATCAAGGTTCCAAGTCCAACTGAACTGCTTGAAGCACGTCTCAAGGTGGAACCTATCAATGCCGCCTTGGCAGCTGAAAGGTTTCGTCCAGAATTGCTTGATGATCTGAAAACAGCGATTGATCAACAAATTACCGAGGACGCTATTGGTGCTGACGCTGACCGGCAATTTCATATGATTATCGCAGAAGCTACAGGCAACCGGGCTTTGGCAGAAATGACCAGGTATTTGTGGGATCAGATGCTGTCTTCACATATGTGGAAACTTCTTATCGACCATGCCCAACTTAAAGGATTGTATCCAATCATCCTGGACGACCACCGAAGCTTGATGGATGCTCTAAGTCGGCGCGACTCTGAATCAGCCAAGAGCATTATGGAAACCCACCTAGTCCACGCTCAGGAAATATTCTTCAGTCTCGTAAACCACGAAGCAAAAAACGGTAGCTCCGACAAATAGCCTCCACCTCACTAATTGTTATAATCCAAAAGGGAGCTAACAGCTCTCATTTCTTTAGAGTAAAACCAGAAAATGGTATATTAATTTCAATTAATATTGGTAAGGCCATTTTTTTACTTGACATATAATCCAATTAAGATGAAATAGAGACGACTGCTCTTCAAAAGAGTTTTTGAAACTTAGTTTTCGAAGCAAGACGAGGAGTGCATCCGGTTCCCATCTGGAGTGAATGGTCAAAGAATCCATGAATGATCTAGCAATTTTGCTTTTTTGATAAAAAAACAACGGAGTTTATTATGAAAATAATCAAGAAAATATATTTTATTTTTTTTATTTTTATAGCACTAAATATGTTTGGTTGCTCTAAGTATGTGATAACACATGGCGAGGGAGTTTTTACTTCTTCAAATGGGGACATGTTTGAAGGGAAACTCAAGGATGGCAAACCCTTGAGTGGTTCCTTATACGACAAACAAGGGTTTGAGAAAGAAGCCCTTGAATTTGATACTACTGAAATTAAGGAAGGTGAGGGAACTTTCACTTTTGAAAATGGGGAGGAGTTTGAAGGGGAACTCAAAGATGGCAAACCATGGAACGGGACCTTGTATGACCAAAAGGGTTTTGAGAAAAAGATATTTTCCAAAGGTGTTTAGAAAAGCAACTGCCATAACTTAGCTGGTGCTGTTCCGTGATCATGAAAAGAAGGCTCAATCCTAGAAAATTGATTCAGCAGGGGGTTGCTACTTGAACCTTGAACTAGGATCTTAAATTCAACTTAAGAGAGGAAACATGCTTCAAGTAAGAATACATGGAAGAGGAGGTCAGGGTGTGGTCTCGGCAGCAGAGATGCTTTCGGTTGCTGCTTTCCTCGAAGGCAAACACGCACAAGCGGTTCCAAGCTTCGGTTCTGAGCGCATGGGGGCACCCGTGGTCGCCTTTTGCCGTATTGACGACAAAGAGATACGGCTGAGGGAACCTGTGCTTGAACCCAATGCGCTCATCGTGCAAGACCCAACTCTTTTCCAGGCCATCGATGTTTTCAACGGTCTGCCGGATGACGGTTACCTGCTCATCAACACGGGCCGAGACATCGTCGAGTTAGGCATCGAAAACGCGGTGGAGCAGCTCCCAGAAGGGCATGTTTGCACCGTTCCCGCTACAGAAATTGCACTGAAATACGTCAAACGCCCCCTACCCAATGCGGTGCTTCTGGGAGCTTTATCGGCGGTCACGGGTGTCATCAAGATTGAATCCGTGGAGGAGGCCATTAAATCCAAGTTTCCTGGAAAAATCGGAGAGGCCAACATCGCAGCAGCCCGGGCGGCCTATCAATCCACGTCAACCGAATCCTGATTGAGGAGGAATTAAATGTTGAAACAAATTGAAGGTTCTCATGGTGTGGCAGAGGCGGTGGGTCTTTGCCGTCCTGAAGTCATCTGTGCCTATCCCATTACACCACAGACTCACATTGTTGAAGATTTGGGAGCCCTGGTAAAAAAGGGGCAGCTTACCGATTGTGAGTTCATCAATGTGGAGTCTGAATTTGCCGCACTCTCAGTTGGGATTGGATCCTCTGCAGCAGGTGCTCGGACTTACACGGCTACCGCCAGTCAGGGCCTGCTCTATATGGCAGAGGCCGTTTATAATGCTTCGGGCCTGGGTTTACCGATTGTCATGACGGTGGGCAACAGGGCGATTGGTTCTCCGATCAATATCTGGAATGACCAGTCTGATTCCATGTCCATGCGGGATGCCGGATGGATTCAGTTGTTTGCAGAGACCAATCAGCAAGCAATCGATGTGCACATTCAGGCTTTTAAGATTGCCGAGACTCTGAGCATGCCGGTCATGGTATGTATGGATGGTTTTATCCTGACTCACGCCTACGAGCGTATGGATGTGCCCGATCAGGAGCAGGTGGATCGTTTTCTGCCACCTTTTGAACCACGCCAGGTTCTTGATCCAGCAGATCCCAAATCCATCGGTGCTATGGTGGGGCCTGAAGCTTTTACCGAGGTACGCTACATAGCACATCACAAACAGATGCAGGCACTCAAGGTGATCCCACAAATTGCTGAAGAATTCAAAGGGATCTTTGGACGCGATTCCGGCGGCTTGATTTCCACCTACCGGGCAGATGATGCAGATACCCTGATCGTGACTCTGGGGTCTGTGATCGGCACCATCTCAGAAGTGATCGATGAGATGCGCGATAAGGGTCAGAAGATTGGAGC
>NYXK01000010.1 GCA_002685535.1 Deltaproteobacteria bacterium | reverse complement strand
CATCAATTTCAACACGGTTTTGTGGATTCCAGATCACTTCCGCACTCAGCATGGCAACGTCCTTTTCTTCAAGGTAGGAGCGCACAGTATCAAAATCCGTAGGAGAAGTTATGATCTGAAAAGTAGCCGGATTTTCTGTATTGATGTCATCAGCACCTGCTTCCAGGATTAAATCAGTCAGCAAGTCTTCTTCAATCACAGTCTTCTCGATCATGATTGAACCCATCCTGTCAAACATATATTGAACAGAATTCGCTGAACCTAAATTACCGTTGCATTTACTAAAAGCATGACGTACGGAGGCAATGGTTCGGTTTCGGTTGTCAGTCATGACTTCAACAATAATCGCAACATTGTGGGGACCATAACCTTCGTAAATTATTTCTTCATAAACTGCACCGTCCAATTCACCCGCGCCTTTTTTGATGGCACGGTCGATATTATCTTTAGGCATACTCTGGCTTTTTGCATTTGCTACCGCAGTCCGTAAACGAGGATTTGCATCGAGTTCGCTGCCTCCCATTCTTGCCGCAATGGTGAGTTCTTTAATCAGTTTGGTGAAAGCTTTTCCCCGCTTTGCATCCTGGGCTGCTTTGCGATGCTTGATTGTACTCCATTTACTGTGTCCAGACATAACAATCTTTAGATGAATTAATTTTTTTGCCAGCCAGTGCTGTAATTATATTGTTGCAGATTACACTAATTCAGACAATGCGTCCAATTAAATCATACGTGTGGGCTTCTGTAATTTCAACATTATTAAAAGTCCCCGGACGAGCGGTCCCCTCATTAATATAAACCAACCCATCTACATCAGGTCCTTGAAATTCGCTGCGCCCCTGAAGCAGCAAGTCACTTTCCTGGCTGATGCCGTCCACAAGAACTTTTATTTTCCGGGAAATGTAATTATTGTTCCTCAGGCTGCTGACTTTTTGCTGTGCTTCCATCAAGCGCTTACGGCGTTCATGTTTGAGTGCGTTTTGAATAGGGTCGCCCCATTTTGCAGAGCGGATATTATCTTCATGTGAGTATGAAAAAACACCTACATGCTGAAAATGCCCTGCAGATACAAATTCAAGCAGTTCCTCGAAATTCTCTTCTGTTTCGGTGGGAAATCCTACAATAAAAGTAGTTCGCCAGGCTGCACCCGGAAGAGATGCTTTAACTTCAGCCATTTTATTTTCAATTTGCCGACGATTTATTTTGCGGTTCATTGCTTTCAAAACATCATCGTTGATGTGTTGAAAAGGCATATCAAGGTAACGGCAAAATCTTTTGTCTGCTGCAATGACTTCCAGTGTTTCTGCAGTGAAGGTGTTAGGATAACAATAAAAGAGTCTGATCCAGAAATCGCCCTCGAGATTACTGATACTTTTTAAGAGAGTTGCCAGACCGGTGCTGTTCCTAAAATCCTTCGCATAAGACGAGGTGTCTTGTGAAATCAAATTGATTTCTTTAACGCCTTTTTCAGTAAGATTGCGGATTTCAGTTACAATGGAATTTACTGTACGGCTGCTGAAATTGCCTCTCAATGCAGGTATGTTACAGAATGAACACATGTTGGAACAACCCTCTGCCACTTTCAGATAGGCATAATGTTGAGGCGTTGTTTGAACTCTCGCCTGTTCTTCAAACTGCTTGTAATGGGGTTTTTGCTGAAGATTTAATTGTGACTGTCCGGAACCTCCGTACATCGTATGTACGAGCTCCGGAATCTGTTCAAATCCGTTTGAACCAAGTAAACCATCAAGCTCCGGAATCTGTTTCGCAAGGCTGTCCTGATAACGCTGAGTCAAACAACCTGTTGCGACCAGTTTTTCGCAGTTTCCTTTGCTTTTGAAATCACTGAGATCAAGAATCCTGTTGATGGATTCCTCGCTAGCCTCTGTCAAAAACGCACAGGTATTGACAATGATTACTTCTGCTACTTCCGGTTTCAGTGTCAACTCATAGCCGTGAGTTTGCAGACTGGCCAGCATGATTTCAGAATCAACACGGTTTTTAGCACAACCCAACGTCTCCAGATAAATTCGCTTCTTTTCTTGAGTAGGCGAGATTGCGACAGCATTGGAGGGCATTAGCAGTAATTTGAAAGAAGGATGATTGGTAGGAAAAAAGGCTCCTTTGAATAAGAAGCCTTTAGCAGGGGGGGTATTAAATTATTTCAGTCAGCTTTTTTTTCTGAAGCAGATTCTTCAGGGACAGCTTGTTCCGCTGCAGGCTCTGTTTCATTTTGTGCAGGAGTAGTTTCTGCCTTAGTCTCTGCTTTTACATCTTCAGAAGCAACTTCGGCTTCAGCCGGAACTTCCTCAGCCTTAATTTCGGCAGTCTCAGCAGTTTCTTCTGCAACTTCTTTTTGTGCTGGAGCGGCGTCTATTTCAGTTTTTTCTTTTGTCTCTTCAACTTTTGCCGCACTTTGCTCCGGTCCACTTACAGCTTTTTCGGGCGAAGTTTCGGATTCAGTTTTTTCCGGAGATGCTTCAGTCTGAACTTCTTCACTGACCTCTTTCAGCACCGTACTGTCTTTTTTCTTCGGTTGTTTCTTTTTTGAGGATTTGGATTTCAACGAACTCAACTGATCTGCTTCACTGCCGAGCAGCTGCACAATCGCCATTTCAGAGTTATCACCAAGCCTGTTTTTTCCTAATTTAATAATCCTGCAATAACCACCTTGACGGTCCTTGTAACGTTCTGCCAAATCTTCGAAGAGTTGTGACATTGCTTCTTTGCTTTTCACAAAACGCAATGCCTGACGCCGTGCATGTAGATCACCCTGTTTGCCCCAGCTTATCATTTTTTCAAGCGGTTTGCGGACTTCTTTTGCTCTCGCCAATGTACATGTTACTTGGCCGTTTTCCAGAATAGAAGTGACCATGTTACGCATCATGGCACGGCGATGCGCCGTAGTTACTCCTAAACGGTTACCTGCTTTTAAATGTCGCATCTTATATTTATTTCCTAATTATTTGTCGTGAGGATTATTCATTGGATCAAAATTATCCAAGGAAGTGCCCAGCGACAATCCCATATCTGTCAAGATTACTTTAATTTCATTCAGGGACTTCCGACCAAAGTTTTTAGTTTTGAGCATTTCCTGTTCACTCTTCTGGACAAGGTCACCAATGGTTTCTATTTTAGCGTTCTGCAGGCAGTTGATGGAACGTACTGACAACTCAAGCTCACTTACACTGCGGTATAAGTTTTCATTCAAAGGTTCGTCTTCTACTTCAACTTCAGGTTCGTCTTTAATTCTGCTTTCATCAAAGTTAATAAACACGTCCATGTGTTCTTTAATGATTTTTGCCGCATAGGCTAAACTGTCTGTCGGTTTTACTGAACCATTAGTCCACAATTCAAAATTCAAACGATCGTAGTCAGTCTTTTTATCAACGCGTGAGTTCTCAATTTCATAGTTGATCCGGGTAACAGGCGAATGATTTGAATCTAGATAGATTGTTCCTACCGGTAATTCTTCCTGCTGATTCTCTTCTGAAGTTACATAACCTTTGTTGAAGCGGGAATACATCGTCATGCTGACAGTCGCACCTTTTTGTAAAGTTGCTAATATCAGATCAGGGTTCAAAATTTCTGCTTTCCCAAAAGTTGAAATGTCACCTGCTTTTATAACGCAGGGCCCTTCTCCGATGAGTTCAAGTTCAACAACTTCATCAACAAATTGCTCAATTTGCAGTTCCTTAATATTGAGGATGACTTGAACCATGTCCTCAACAATTCCGGGGATGTTGCTGAATTCGTGGGTTACACCATCAATCTGCACAGCAAAAACTGCTGATCCACGAATTGAAGAAAGGAGTACACGTCTTAAAGAATGACCAATCGTCATTCCGAATCCAGGCTCCAAAGGATCAATTGTAAACTTCCCGTAATCTGCTTTTAAGCTGTCGGGCTCAAACTGCAGTTTAGTCGGTTTTGCAATTGACATCCAATTTTTCGCAAAGAAGGGATTTTCTTCANNAACGCCTTCTTCAGCNTCTGTATCNAANTTTGTATCAGCGGATATATTATCTTCCGGGNCGACAGTTTCTGCCTCCGTATCTGCTGTTTCTAGTGTTTCATTTATTTCAGACATCTGCATTCCAGTATAGTTTTCCGGTGTTTATCAACCAAAAAAACAAAACTGNTTAGGAGAGATTATCATCCGCACAGTTTTGTGATTCATGACATTTTATCAGATCCGCCGTTGTTTTGGAGGCCGGCATCCGTTATGAGGAACCGGTGTGATATCATTAATTGACGTGATATGCATATCTTCTAATGCAGAGATTGCACGAAGTGCTGATTCACGTCCCGATCCCGGTCCTTTGACAAAAACATCGACACTTTTCATGCCACTGTCTACTGCCTTTTTGAGAGCATCATCCGCAGCGACTCTTGCCGCAAACGGTGTGCTTTTGCGTGACCCTTTAAAGCCGTGGNCACCTGTACTNGACCAGCCNATTACATTGCCTTGNGTATCAGTTATAGTCACGATTGTGTTGTTAAACGTTGCCTTGATATAAACGCGACCCTGTTCAACGATTCTTTTTTCTTTTTTCTTTTTTGCCTGTGCCATCAGATAAGGCTCTTTTCAGTGTTTAGGATGAATTATTTTTTCTTGCTGACTGCTAATCTTCGCGGACCTTTTCTTGTCCTTGCATTGGTCTTAGTCCGTTGACCTCTGACCGGCATATGTTTACGGTGCCGTAATCCACGGTAGTTGCCTAAATCCATGAGACGTTTAATGTTCAAACTAATGTCCCGTCGAAGATCACCTTCAACCTGGTATTCTTTTTCTATAATTGTACGAATCTGATTTACCTGATCGTCATTTAGATCACGTACACGCAGATTCTTATCAATCTTCGCTTTGACTAAAATGTCGTTAGAAAGTTTTCTGCCTACACCGTAGATGTAGGTTAGTCCAATTTCCACTCTTTTAGCATTTGGTAAGTCAATACCGGAAATTCTTGCCATCCAGCTCCTTCTTATCCTTGACGCTGTTTATGTTTGGGGTTCTCACAGATTACCCGCAAGACCCCTTTTCTTTTAATGATTCTGCACTTGTCACAGATTCTTTTTACAGACGAACGTACTTTCATGATAATTTTTTTGATCGCATCATAGTCGCATTGCACCGGGTTTTAACTGGCGCCGTTTTGTTTTTTTCATAAAGCCGTCATAGTTCTGATTTAACAGGAAGGCTTCGATTTGATTAACCAGGTCTAACCCTACTCCAACCACGATTAAAAGCGCTGTCCCTCCAAAGTAGAAAGGGATGTCAAAAAGGTCAAAGAGGATGTACGGGAAAAGACAGACAACGGCCAGGTAAGTTGCCCCACCAAAAGTTAAGCGTGAAAGTACTAAATTCACATATTCTGCCGTTTTCTTACCGGGACGTATCCCCGGAATGTATCCTCCGTGTTTCTTCATTTCTTCTGCAATCTTAACGGGGTTAAATGTAATTGCCGTATAAAAGAAAGCAAAGAAAAAGATCATCAGGGCAAACAAAAAATTATATAACATCCTGCCAGGCAGTAACTGACTGCCGATTGCCTGGACCCACGGGATTGCAATAAAACCTGTGATTGTCGCGGGAAAAGCAAGTATCGATGATGCGAAAATAGGTGGTATTACACCTGCAGTATTAATTTTCAAAGGGAGATGTGAAGACTGGCCTCCGAACATCCGATTACCCTGCATTCGTTTTGCGTATTGTACCGGTATTTTTCTATATGCCGTTTCTGCGAAAATAACCAAAAAGATGACTACTACCATCAATAATCCGACTATCACCAGTACCAGCGGTGACAAGACATTATCCTGAACCAGTCGAATCGAATTGATGATTGCGCCTGGAATGCCAACTACAATTCCTGCGAAAATCAAGAGCGAAATACCATTCCCGATTCCACGCTCACTTATCTGCTCACCAACCCACATCAAGAACGCTGTTCCTGCAGTTAAAGTGATGACAGTCAGTGCTCTAAATGCCCAGGGACTCAAGGTTGAAATCACGATCGGTTGTCCACCTGGAGCAGCCATGCTCTCAAGTCCTACCGCAATGGCAAAGCCCTGTACAATGCTGAGAACTATTGTACCGTATCTCGTATATCCGGTAATCTTTTTACGACCCGCATCGCCCTCTTTTGATAATCTTTCAAGATATGGAAATACTGCAGTCAGTAGTTGAATAATAATTGAAGCACTGATATAAGGCATCACACCCAGCGCGAAAACCGTTAAGCGCGCCAGTGCTCCTCCGGTGAACATATCGAAGAAACGTAAAATTGAACCTTGCTGCGCTTCAAAAAATGCCGTCAATGCTGCTCCGTCAATTCCAGGTGTCGGAATATGCGCACCCAGACGGAAAATGAAAAGCATGAAAAGAGTGAAGAAAATGCGTTGTCTTAGTTCTTCAATCCGAAAAATGTTCTGAATAATGTTTAACATCAAAGACGTCCTGAACCTATCGTAACTACTTCTCCACCGGCCTTTGTAACAGCTTCAGCTGCACGGACACTAACCATGTCTACTTCAATAGTTATTTTCTTACTCAAGCTGCCGTTGCCTAGAAGTTTTACCGGCTTATCTACTTTTTTGATAAAACCTAATTCTTTCAGTTTGTTTTTATCAAGGCTGATTCCTGTCTCCACACTGTCTGCGTCTTCAAGGTTTTGCAGATTAATCAGTTGAGCATATACTTTGTTTGGACTTGTAAAGCCAAACTTAGGCAGTCTTCGGTTAAGAGGTGTTTGTCCACCCTCGAAACCTCTTTTCTGTTTGTAACCGGAACGTGATTTAGCACCGTTTTGACCGCGTCCGCAGTTCTTTCCGCATCCGCTTCCGGGGCCTCTGCCTACACGTTTACGTGGCTTGTCTTTAGTTGATTCAAGATCGTGGAGATACATGGTAATACCGTTGTTATTTAAACTGCTGTCTCAATCCGGACAAGATGATTTACTTTACTTATCATGCCTCGTACTTCCGGAGAATTATCCAGCACCGAAGAACTGTTTATTTTCCTTAATCCTAATCCGCTCAGACAGGCTATTTGATTTTTTTTCGCACCTATTCGACTACGAATCTGTGTTACTTTTATTTTCTTGCTCATGTTTACTGTTGGCTTAAATATTCGATGTCTTTGCCTCTTGCACGTGCAATCCATTCATTACTTCTAAGATTGTACAAACCCTCAAGAGTTGAGCGTACCAGGTTGTTAGGATTCCTTGAACCTAAGCACTTTACGCTGATGTCCATAATACCTGCGGCTTCCATGACTGCTCTAACTGCACCTGCGGCAATGATTCCATGACCTTTTTCCGCAGGTTTCATTAAAACCTTTCCGGATCCAAATCTACCAACTGCCAGATGAGGAATTGATGTGCCCTCCACGTTAATTTTCTTCATGCTCGCCGAAGCCTGTTCAACTGCTTTACGAATTGCTTCCACAACTTCGTTAGCCTTTCCAAGACCCAGACCAACCTGACCGCGGCCGTCTCCGACAACAATTAGGGCACTAAAGCTAAAACGACGTCCACCTTTTACCACTTTGGCTACACGGTTTACTCTAATAACTTTTTCGATTAACTCGTTTTTTTCTGAATGTTTTTCTGCCACTATTTTACCATTTATTCAGCTTTACCGGTTTTCAGAACTTTAAGCCAGCTTCCCTAGCACCTTCAGCTAAGGCCTGTACACGTCCATGATAAACAAAACCACCGCGGTCAAAGACAACTGATGAAATTGATTTATCTAAAAGTTTCTTTGCCACGTCAGCACCAACTGCTTTGGCAGCGTCTTTGTTTCCTGTATAGGTCTTTTTCAGGGACTTTTTAATCACTGCGGTTGAAGAAGCAGCAATTGTTCTCCCTGCAATATCGTCAACTGCCTGCACATAAATATGCATTGCAGATCTGAATACTGCTAGTCTTGGGCGTAGTTCTGTCCCGGAGATTTTTTTTCTAAGGCGTCTGTGTCTGGTTAGTCTACCCTTCAGACGTTTTGCCGCATTTTCCATATTGAACTATGACTTAAGTATTATGTTGTGCCGCTTTTTCCGGCTTTACGCTTAATTGGTTCACCTTCAAATAAAATCCCTTTTCCTTTGTAGGGTTCTGGTGGTCTGAACTTTTGTATCTCGGCACTTACCTGTCCTAAAAGTTGTTTATCTGAACTCTCAAGCATAATTTTGGTATTCGCGCTAACTGTCGCTTTTATACCTGCAGGCAGAGTGTATTTGATGGGATGTGAATAACCTAAATTCAGTTCTATGATTTTTTGACTGACTGCCGCTTTATAACCGACACCGACGAGGTCTAACTGTTTTTGAAACCCCTCAGTGACACCATGAATCATATTTGTGATCAAAGCCCAGGTTGTCCCAAGCATGGGTGTCATCGGTCCATTCAAGTCAGCAGGGCTGACATAGATGTTTTCATCATCGATTTTTAATTCGATCGCAGGATGAGCTGTGAGTTCCAACTCTCCTTTAGGCCCCTTCACTGAAAGCTGACGTTCCTTAAAGGAAACTTCAACTCCCTGAGTCACTTTGATGGGTCTTTTACCAATTCTTGACATTCTTTATTCTCTTTGAATCCAGACTAGCAGACAGTGCAAAGCACTTCACCGCCGATATTATCGTTTCGGCATTGTCGATCGCTCATAATCCCTTTTGAAGTAGAAAGGATCGAAATTCCCTGTCCGTTTAAAACAGGTTTGCAATCTTTACCTTTTGTGTAGAGGCGTAATCCTGGTTTGCTGATACGTTTAATTTCACGGATTACCGGTAAATCATCCACGTACTTCAACCAGATACGGAGCTGAGGGAATTTACCTTTTTCATCCAACTCCCAGTTCGTAATGAAACCTTCATCTTTCAAAACTTTGACGATGTTCAGTTTCATTCTGGAAGATAACAGTTCCAGACTATCTTTATTCCTCATATTCGCATTGCGGATGCGTGTTAATAAATCCGCAACTGGGTCACTCATTGACATAACACAACTTTATTGAGAATCTTTTTTAATTATTACCAACTGGCCTTTGTGACTCCGGGCAAAAGCCCAGAGTTAGCGTTTTTGCGAAAACAAATTCTGCACATACCGAACTTTCTCAAATAACCACGAGGTCGTCCACAATATCCACATCTGCTGTATTGACGCACTTTAAATTTTTGGGTACGCTCGCTTTTGGCGATCATTGATTTTTTTGCCATCAGATCTATTTTCTAAAAGGAAATCCCAAGTCCTGCAACATTGCAAGACTCTCTTCATCAGTAGGAGCAGAAGTCACGATTGAAATATTCATTCCACGGACATGATCCACATCATCAAATTCAATTTCAGGAAAAATCAACTGTTCCTTAATACCTATGGTGTAGTTACCTGCACCGTCAAATGCTTTCGGTGAAATCCCCCGAAAATCACGAATACGCGGCATAGCGACGTGAAGCAGTTTATCAAGAAAATTCCACATTTGCTGATTACGTAAAGTAACCATGCAACCGATAGGCATGCCTTCACGCAACTTGAATCCGGCAATAGACTTTTTCGCCCGAGTAATCACGGGTTTTTGCCCGGCAATCAAGGCCAACTGTTTGCTGGCTGCTTCGACTACTTTTGGATTCTGTACAGCTTCACCAAGACCTATGTTTAAGGTGACTTTCCTGATGGCTGGAATTTGATGTGTGTTTTTGTAATTAAACTTCTTTTGAAGCTGTGGCACTACCTCTGAATTGTAGGTCTGCAACAAGTGACTATCTGCCATTATCCTATTACCTCTCCTGATTTTACACAGACCCGATTTTTCACACCTGCGTCACTGGTATGTATTTTAACGCGCACGCCTCTGTTCAAAGTAGGGTTAAAAAGTTGAACGTTGGAATAATGAACAGGTGATTCCGTTTTAACCAAACCACCCTGCTGATTTGCAGCATTTGGTTTAGTGTGACGTGTTACCATGTTCACACCTTCAATCAGTAAACGCTCACGTTTCCAATCAACAGTTATTACACGTCCGGTACGCCCTTTTTCTTTTCCGGAAATAACCATCACGGTGTCTTCGCGTCGAATTGTGGGTCTTCTTTTTTTTCGCTGGTTAGTTTTCATTTCTTAACTCTACAATACTTCCGGGGCAAGAGAAAGGATACGCATATATTTCCCGGCACGCAGTTCTCTTGCTACCGGACCGAAAATGCGTGTTCCAACAGGCTCACGTTTAGCGTCAATTAAAACAGCAGAATTTTCATCAAATTTAATGTAACTGCCGTCTGTACGACGAAATTCTTTTTTTGTGCGGACTACTACCGCTCTGACAACATCTCCGGATTTAACCTTCGAATGAGGGAGACAATCCTTGATGGATGCAACAATGATATCACCTACCCGTGCATAACGTCTCTTAGATCCGCCAAGAACCTTGATGCACATTATTCTTTTTGCTCCGGAGTTATCAGCAACTCCCATAATGCTTTGTGTTTGTATCATTATGCCCGTTTATATAATCTGTAACGCTTACGTTTGCTCAAGGGTCTGCACTCGGCAATTTGAACTAAATCACCAATTTGGCATTCATTATTCTCATCATGAGCAACGTATTTCTTTGAACGTTTGATGGTTTTTTTGTAAATAGGATGTTTGATCTTTCTCTCAATCTTAACGACAATGGACTTGTCCATATTGTTACTGACAACAATTCCACTCTGCAACTTCAGTTTGCTCATTTTAGCCTTCCACTTGTGATTGTTGCGCCTGTATTTCAGTCAACACTGTATTCAAGCGGGCTATATTTCGACGTGTTTTTTTGATCATAATAACGTCCGCTAACTGCCGTGAAACGTGCCCACAGCGCAATCGCAGGTATTCTTCTTTAAGGTCGGTCATTTTTGCTTCCAGTTCATTGACTGGTAGAGCTCGTAATTCAGAAGCCTTCATAATACAGCAGCTCTTTTAATGATTTTTGTTTTAACGGACAATTTGTATGCAGCTAATCGTAATGCTTCATAAGCAACTACTTCAGGTACACCATCGATTTCATAAAGAACACGTCCAGGATGTATAGTTGCCACCCAGGTATCAACCGCACCTTTTCCTTTTCCCATTCGGGTCTCGGCAGGTCGCTTGGTTACGGGTTTATCCGGAAAAACTCTAATCCATGTTTTTCCACCACGTTTTAATGTTCTTGCAATAACTCGTCGAGCTGCTTCTATCTGTCGTGTGGTAATGTATCCACGACCAATTGCCTGCAGGCCTATTGAGCCGAAACTAATGTTATTTCCAGTTTGCGCGTCTCCTTGCATTCGGCCGCGCATCTGTTTACGAAACTTTGTCTTTTTTGGCATTAACATGGCTATAACTCTCTAACTCTGTGATCGTCTTCCGCGGGATTTCCCGTAATCTTCCCCACGATAAACCCAGACCTTAACTCCAATAATGCCATAGGTTGTATTTGCTTCAGCGACACCGTAATCGATATCAACACGTAAAGTATGCAGCCTCACCTGTCCTTCACGGACCCACTCGGAGCGTGCTATTTCAGCACCATTCAAGCGGCCGCCGACCATGACTTTGCAACCTGCGATATTCATCCGCATTGCTGCCTGTATTGAACGTTTGACTGCGCGTCTGTATGCAATTCGACGCTCAAGCTGACTGGCGATGTTTTCTGCAATCAAAGTCGCATCAATTTCTGGACGCTTGATTTCCTTAATGTTTATTACCACATCATGCGGGGTACGTTTGCTGAGCTCTTGCTTTAGGCGCTCAACTTCGTCACCTTTTCGGCCTATGATAATTCCAGGCCGCGCAGAGAAAATATTTACTTTGGTTTTTTTGGCTGTGCGCTCGACTTCGATTTTTGAGATTGCTGCATGCTTGAGACGAGCTTTTACAAACTTTTGAATATCCAAATCCTGTTTCAGTTGACTTGCATAATCTTTCTCTGCAAACCACTTGGAATTCCATGTCTTGGAAATACCAAGTCTCAAACCGATTGGATTTACTTTTTGACCCACAATTTACCTTGAAAAACGTTAATTCCTCTTGTTGACAAAGGAATTTAATGATTAAGACTTTATTCTCCGATTTCCAGCGTGATGTGGCTGGAACGTTTTTTAATACCTGATGCACGACCCATTGCTCTTGGTCGGAAACGTTTGAGTGCACGTGCCTCATCAACGTATGCAGTAATAACCCTGAAGTTATCTACTTCTGCTTCAGGATCGTGTCTGTCTGCATTTGCAATTGCAGACTGTAAGACTTTCATTACAGGCTGAGCGGCTCTGTTGCGTAATGTGCTCAATTGAGCCATAGCCCGAACTACGTTCTTACCCCTGATCAAATCGACAACCAAACGTGCTTTTCTTGGCGCCACTCTTATGTTCCGTGCTGTTGCTTGGGCAGTCATTAGCGGTTTGCTCTTTTATCGTTTTTACCTATATGTCCCCGATATGTACGGGTAGGCGCGAATTCACCTAATTTGTAACCGACCATATCTTCAGTAATAAAAACAGGGATGAATTTGTTGCCATTATGTACGGCGATGTTTGTGCCAATAAAATCAGGCAAAATAACCGAACGTCTCGACCATGTTTTAATCAGGCGTCGATCATTGCTGGCTTTTGCAGCCGCTACTTTTTTTTCCAGATGGCCATCAACGAAGGGCCCTTTTTTTAACGATCTTGGCACTGTTTATTTCCTCTTCAAAATATATTTGTCAGTATCTTTACGTTTTCTGGTCTTAGCTCCTTTTGTGGGTTTACCCCAGGGAGTGACAGGATGTCGACCTCCGGATGTTTTACCCTCACCACCTCCATGCGGATGATCAACCGGGTTCATGACAACACCACGTACTGTAGGTCTGCGGCCTAACCAGCGATTACGGCCTGCTTTCCCTTTTTTAATATTCATGTGCTCTGAATTGCCGACAGTTCCAACTGTTGCCATGCACTCAATTCTTACTTTTCTGATTTCACCAGAGCGAAGTTTGAGCTGTGCATAGCCGTCACCTTTTGCCATCAACTGGATCGCTGCACCTGCGCTGCGTCCCAACTGAGCGCCTTTTCCCGGTCGTAACTCAATGCAGTGAAGCAGAGTTCCTATCGGAATATTTTTCAAAGGCAGAGCATTTCCGGGTTTGATATCGGCTTTTTCACCTGAGAGAATAACATCTCCTACTTTTAAACCTGCGGGAGTCAGGATATAACGTTTCTCACCATCGACATAATGCAGCAAACTTATTCTCGCACTACGATTCGGATCATACTCAACACTGGCTACTTTTGCCGGGACCTCTTGTTTGTTGCGTGAAAAGTCAATAATTCTATAGCGGCGTTTGTGTCCTCCACCATGGTGTCTGACTGTGATGCGCCCATTATTATTGCGACCACCTTTTTTCTTTAAAGGCGCCAGCAGACTTTTCTCTGGTGTGGAAGTTGTGATTTCTTCAAAAACGAAACCACTCATTCCCCGTCGTCCTGGTGAGGTCGGTTTGTGGAACTTTATTCCCATAATTCTATACGTTTAGTTTAAGCACCTTCAAAAAATTCAATAGTCTCTCCGGCTTTAAGAGTAACTAAGGCTTTTTTCCAACTGGACTTGCGTCCCTCATGACGTCCGAGGCGCTTTTTCTTGCCTCGTACATTCATTGTTCTAACTTTCAGCACTGAAACTTTAAATGATTTTTCAATGCTTTCTTTAATCTGTATTTTATTTGCTCTAGGATCAACCTCAAAAGCGAACTGGTTCGCTTCCTCTTTCAGAGACAAAGTTTTTTCAGACATTCTAGGTGCCCTGAGCACATCATAAATGTTCATCAGCTCAACCTTTCCTTATATGCCTCAAGTGCGTCTTTGAGGAAAATCACTTTATTGTGTTTCATCATTTCATAAACACTCAGGCTGCGGTAGCTAAGTACATGCACATCCGGAATATTTCTCGAAGCAAGCCGCAGATTGTCAGGAATTTCATCTGTCACAATCAGCACTTTTTCAGGTAATTTTAGTTTACTCAGCAGTGCTTTCAGGTTCCTGGTTTTATTGTCGGCCAGGTCCAGACTATCAAGCACCAGCACTCCATCCTGCCGAACTTTTTCCGCAAAGACAGCACGTGTTGCCAGACGCCGGGTTTTTTTATTCAACCGAAATGCGTGACTGCGTGGCTGCGGTCCGAAAATTGTTCCGCCGTGACGACGAATAGGTGATTTTGCACTACCTGCTCTCGAACTGCCTGTTCCTTTTTGTCGGTACAATTTGTGTGTGCTGTATGCTACTGCAGCTCGGTTTTTAGTTGCGTGTGTTCCTTGTTGATTTGCGGCTAAAAACTGACGAACCACTTCGGAAACAGCTTTCCGATGGTAAGGCGTTTCCAAAATTGAATCATCAATTTCGATTTTACCTGCAGCTTTATTGCCTGTATCAACTGTTTTTAATGTTGCCATGATTATAATTGCCTCTTAAAGCCTTTATCCTTCTTGCTTGATGGCGATATCAACTCCGGCAGAAATATCAAGGCGCATCAAAGCGTCCATTGTCTGCGGAGTTGTTTCCAGAATATAGAGTAGTCTTTTGTGAGTACGTATTTCGAATTGTTCTCGCGACTTTTTATCCACGTGCGGAGAACGCAAAACAGTAAAGCGGTTCTTCCTTGTAGGAAGTGGAATCGGTCCGACAATTTCAGCACCTGTCCTCTTAACTGTGTGAACAATTTCGCTGATTGTTTTGTCGAGTAATTTGTCGTCGTATCCTTTAAAACGAACTTTTATTTTTTGTTCCATTTAACCGCCAGACTCTTATTATTCAATAACTTCGGATACGACACCGGAACCAATGGTTCGGCCGCCTTCACGAATTGCAAAACGTACTTCTTTTTCCATTGCAATGGGGCTGATCAATTCAATTGTGACTTCCACATTGTCACCAGGCATCACCATTTCAACTCCGTCTGGTAATGTAACCACTCCGGTTACGTCAGTTGTACGGAAATAAAACTGCGGGCGATAATTGGTGAAAAACGGAGTGTGTCTTCCGCCTTCATCTTTATCAAGGACATAAACCTGTCCTTTGAACTTTGTGTGAGGAGTAATGGAGCCTGGCTTACAAATAACCTGTCCACGCTCAAGATCTTCACGCTTGACACCTCTCAACAGGATACCAACATTATCTCCGGCTTGACCCTGGTCAAGTGATTTACGGAACATTTCCACCCCGGTAACGGTAGTAGTTTGAGTATCACGGATTCCGGTAATCTCAATTTCCTCTCCAACTTTTACAATACCACGTTCAATTTGGCCGGTTGCGACTGTGCCACGCCCGGAAATTGTAAATACATCCTCAACTGACATCAGGAAGTCTTTGTCAAGATCACGTGTAGGCTCAGGAATGAAGCTGTCAACCGCATCCATTAACTCTTTAATTGGTGCATATGCCGCTTCATTAGGATCTGTTGAAGAATTTTCCATAACTGCCAGAGCAGAACCCTTAATAATAGGAGTATCGTTTCCTGGGAAATCATAATAATCGAGCAGTTCGCGAACTTCCATTTCAACCAGTTCGAGTAATTCTTCATCATCTACCTGATCTACTTTATTCAGAAATACAACCAGATGCGGAACGTTGACCTGACGTGCGAGCAAAATGTGCTCACGTGTCTGAGGCATTGGTCCGTCTGCTGCTGACACAACAAGTATCGCGCCGTCCATCTGGGCTGCTCCTGTGATCATGTTTTTTACATAATCTGCGTGACCCGGGCAATCGACGTGTGCGTAGTGACGATTATCTGTCTGATATTCAATGTGTGAGGTCGCGATAGTGATCCCGCGCTCTTTTTCTTCCGGAGCACCGTCAATTTCGTCAAAGCCTTTTGCTTCAGCTAATCCGTCCATGCTCAGGACTTTTGTGATTGCTGCTGTCAAAGTTGTTTTTCCGTGGTCAACGTGGCCAATTGTGCCTACGTTTACATGTGGTTTTGAGCGCTCAAATTTTTCTCTTGCCATCTCGTCTCCTGTTTCTTTTCCTGTTTAGACTAATTAATAAATTACGCTCTGCCTGAGCTAGCCGACTCTCCTGTGAGAGCCTTCCTTATTACTTCAGTCACAGAAGAGTAGTGACTGAAATGCATTGTGAATGATGCCCGCCCCTGTGTGAGCGAACGTAACCGGGTGGAGTAGCCGAACATTTCGGCCAGCGGAGCTTCCGCAGAAATAACCTGAATTCCACCCTGCTCCTCCATTCCGCGTATACGTCCGTGGCGAGCGTTCAGGTCTCCAATTACTTCACCTGTGAATGACACAGGCGTGACAACTTCTATCTTCATCGAAGGCTCAAGCAGTGTCGGCTTTGCCTTCTGAATTCCTGCACGGAGAACATTGATTCCCGCAATCGAGAATGCGACTTCCGTGGAAAGTTCTTCCAAATAATCTGCTGCAACCAGAGTTGCTTTCAGGTCAATCATCGCAAATCCGGCGAGTACACCGTTGCTCATTGCGCCCTGAATTCCCTGCTCAACTGCTTCTGCAAAAATTTCGGGTAACTCATCTGCAGATAATTTGTTTTCAAACTCAAATCCGCCTCCTGCCTCTAAGGGCTCGAGACTGATTCTGCAAAATGCAAACTGCTCTTTGCCGTCCAGCAGCTGCTCAAATTTTGTTTCTGAGACAGCAGCCTGTGTAATTGTTTCGCGGTAAGCAACCCGCGGTGTGCCTGCCTTGCAGTCCACTCTAAATTCACGCTGAAGACGGTCTACCATTATTTCCAAATGGAGCTCGCCCATTCCGGAAATGATGTTCTGTCCTGTTTCAGTATCTATCCTACTCCTGAAAGAAGGATCTTCCTGCATCAAACGCTGCAGTGCATCTTCCAGTTTGTCCTGGTCAGATTTCGTCTTTGGCTCAATAGCTTGATCAATTACCGGTTCCGGAAACTGTGTTCTTTCCAGGACGATTGGATGATCTTTGGGACAGAGCGTATCTCCTGTGATCAACTCCATTCCGACCACTGCTCCTATGTCTCCTGTACTGATTGAGGTGACATCTTCACGCTTATTTGCGTGTAGTTTAACCAGGTTGCCAATCCGCTGATATTTGCGCTTGCGTGGATTGTATGCTGACTTACCTGTTTCAAAAGTTCCTGCATAAACACGAACAAATGTCATCTGCCCTGCAAAAGGATCGCTTGCGACTTTGAATGCGAGTGCGCACAACGGTTCTGAAGCAGAAGCTTTTCTGCTGACCAATTTCTTTGTTACCGGATGATCACCTTCTACAGGAGGAATATCAAGCGGAGATGGAAGATAATGCACAATAGCGTCGAGCAGTTGTTGTACTCCCTTATTCTTAAATGCGCTGCCGCACAGTACCGGGGTAATCTGACCGCTCAAAGTTGCTTTCCGTAAAACCCTGACGACCTCTTCCTGACTTACTTCCTCTTCTTCTACAATCTTTTCCAGTAAGTCATCATCGTAAAGTGACAGATGCTCCAGCAATTGCTGTCGCCATTCCTGAGCTTGTGCTTCCAGCTCATCCGTCAAATCACCACTTTCGTATTCTGCACCGTATGCATCTTCTTTGAAACGGTGTTCCTGCATCGAAACCAGATCGATCACACCTTCAAACTCATCTTCTGCGCCGATTGGAATTTGTATTGCAATCGGATTTGCTGAAAGTTGATCCTCAATCGAAATGAGTGCTTTCTCAAAATCTGCACCAACACGATCCATTTTGTTGACAAACGCAATGCAGGGCACGTCGTAGCGTTTTGCCTGCAGCCAGACAGTTTCGGACTGCGGCTGTACTCCGGCGACTGCGCAAAGCACCATCACTGCACCATCAAGTACCCGCAGGGAGCGTTCGACCTCCGCGGTAAAATCCACATGTCCGGGAGTGTCTATAATGTTCAGCGAATATTTCTGCTGATCAGTATCCCAGTCGCAGGTCGTTGCCGCTGAAGTAATGGTTATTCCGCGTTCCTGCTCCTGTTCCATCCAGTCCATGGTGGCGGAACCGTCATTGACCTCACCGATCTTATGTATGCGCCCCGTGTAATAAAGGATGCGCTCGGTGGTCGTGGTTTTACCTGCATCAATGTGTGCCATGATGCCGATATTACGCCGCTGCTTAAGAGGGACTGTTTTGGCCACGTTGGTCTAATATCTGGAGCGCTGATTCGTTTCAGCAGGAACCTGTTTCTTTACCAACGGTAATGTGCAAAAGCTTTATTAGCCTCAGCCATCTTATGCGTATCTTCTTTCTTTTTAATCGCGCTGCCGCGGCTATTTGACGCATCCATAAATTCGTCCGCCAATTTAGCCCGCATCGACAAGCCACTGCGGGAATTTGCGTTTTCAATCAACCAGCGTATGGCTAGTGACTGACTCCTGCTGTGACGAACTTCCATCGGTACTTGATATGTGGAGCCACCTACACGTCGTGACTTTACTTCAACTGAAGGCATTACGTTTTCAATGGCGGCTTTAAAAATATCCAGGGCAGTCAATTCGGATTCGCGTTCAGTGATCGCATCCAGTGCGCCGTAAAAAATATTCTCTGCAATACTTTTTTTGCCGTGCTTCATTAATGAATTAATGAACTTGCTGACCAAAAGGTCTTTATACTTAGGGTCGGGTAAAATCGATCTTTTTTGCGGGGCTCTTCGTCTGGGCATATCGTTTTCTTACAAATCCTTTTTGACGCCGTATTTGGAGCGGGACTGTTTGCGTTCGGTCACTCCCACTGTATCAAGTGCACCGCGTACTACATGGTATCGTACACCAGGCAGATCCTTGATCCTTCCGCCACGAATCAGCACCACCGAATGTTCTTGCAGGTTGTGTCCGATTCCCGGAATATAACTTGTTACCTCAATTCCATTGGTTAAACGTACCCGCGCAACTTTACGTAATGCGGAGTTCGGTTTCTTTGGCGTTGAGGTGTAAACTCTCACACATACACCACGGCGTTGTGGGCATGCCTGCAGTGCAGGTGTGTCCCTCTTGGTTATTTTGCTTTTGCGACCCTTGCGGACCAACTGACTTAATGTCGGCATAATTCTGGTACGTTCTTCTTTGTTTCTTGAAGCAAGATTTGAATAATCAATCCGCCAATTTAACATTGATTTATAATTTCGTCAACATCTAAATTCAAAATTTTAAAAAAAATCTCACCCTCGCCTTTATCATCTTTTTCATTCTGCGATGAAAGCCAAGTCCTTTTAACTTAGTAGTGCAAAAAAACTTTGTATTGCATCATGTATAATATGTCTTAAAATAGCACTGAATTAGTACGAATTAAACATTTTCATGCAGACAATATGACAGTATATTCCTTCAGCAATAAGCTGATACACGAAAAGAGCCCTTACCTTCTCCAGCATGCCCATAACCCGGTAGACTGGCATCCCTGGGGCACAGCAGCTTTTGCAAAAGCAAAAGAAGAAGATAAGCTGCTGTTGGTGAGCATCGGCTATGCAACTTGTCACTGGTGTCATGTGATGGAACGTGAATCATTTGAAGATCCGGAATTAGCTGCATTTCTGAACGCTCATTTTGTACCGGTTAAAGTAGATCGTGAGGAGCGTCCGGATGTAGATAAAATCCACATGGACGCACTTCACGCTTTAGGTCAGCAGGGGGGGTGGCCGTTGAATATGTTTGTAACTCCGGAAGGCAAGCCGGTTACTGGTGGAACTTATTTTCCGCCACGGCCCATGTATGGACGAAAATCTTTTAGGGAACTGTTGGAAAGCCTCGCCTTAATATGGAAGGATGAACGCGAAAAAATATTCACGACCGCAGATCAACTCACAGCCCATTTACAGCAAAAAGCAGTTCCCACTGCCGATGGGCATCCGGAACTAAACTGGGAAGCGGAGGAACAAACAGTTGCGCAATTCCGGGAATCGTATGATTCCCAACACGGCGGTTTCAAACAACAGCAACAAAATAAGTTTCCACCGAGTATGGGGTTGATGCTTTTGCTCCGTCACTATAAAAGGACAGGCGAGG
>NYXK01000009.1 GCA_002685535.1 Deltaproteobacteria bacterium | reverse complement strand
GAAGAGTGGGAAATGAAATGCTGAGTATCGAGGGTTCATCTGAGCATGTCAAAGATCTCTTAGATATTAGAGTGCTGCGAGATTTTTGGATGGAAACGGGAAGATCGTTTTTTGGCGCTGGAGGAGACAGGAAAGGATGGGAAAGGTGTAACTTGGAGATTCTACAGGCACTGGTCATGCATAGCGCTGCAACATGTCGCAACTCTGATGAGAGAGCAGAAGCGAACGGAGATTCTACATGACTTGCTTTGCGTGCCTGTGATTAGATTGCGTTGCTTCACTGTACCTCACGTCAATCACTTCCGAAGAATATCAGATCCAGAAACTTGGGAGAACAGAGAAATGCATGAGCAAATTGACTCAGTGTTTCATCCTTGCCGTCTTCTGGACACAAAGTTTAGCAAATGAGTCAGCCAGCCAAAGCAGGACCTCCAATTATTCCCTTCGTCTCGCTTGCGAAATTGGTTTGTTTACTCCCACCATATCTCGACTGGAAAATCTTCCGTCACCATCTGGTACAGCAAGTAGCTCTGTAATGATCAGAGGACACCAGCGCTCACGAATCCTCTATCGATACCCAGACTTACCTATTTCTGCCGCTCTGCAGTGCAAGCACATGATAAGGCTGCGTCATTTTTTGATTGGACCACGTCCGCATCGCGGGATTGGCTATGGTGCCCAAGCGAATGTCTTCGGGATAGGGCAGCGAAGGCGTGCATTGGGAGGCCCGATTGGCTTGACCCATTGAGTGTGCTGGGCTGGGCTAAAAAAAAGGGCGAAGGCTTCATTTAGGGCGAGGAGAGATATACAGGGTGAGCGCATCTAGAGATTTTAGATCCTGAATCACTTTATGCTTAGGATTCTTCTTCTTGCGCTATACGTTAAGGTGACATTTTGGATTCCGTCCCTTCCCTGGTTATAGCGAGTGCCGGTTGTTGCCAGCTACCAACGCCTTCTTCAATCTTGAGGCCTATCTTCGGACCATAAAGTTGGCCTTTGCACGAGCAAGTCCTCTCTGACTTTCGCAGCCGCCACCAATCCTCTTGGTCTTCATGTACATCATCTCAAAGCTAGTAGAGCTGTGATCGACAATTATATCCTCTCCCCAGCTAAGTTACTATCCGCCCTCTTCCCAGCTGCAAAGCGGAGTGCGAATCGACTCGAGCACTCGATCTCTAATCATTCGATCTATCACGATCCTGAATATATTACAGCCTTCGTTCATTGCGGCTCTCATACCTCGCGGCTTCCAGCGTTCTTCATTTTGCATGAACGCTACGCCCTGTAGGAGTCCGAGGCAGAAGTGTGTTGGCTACAACGACAAAGACCCACTACAAAACATCGTTCACACCTTCGATTTTGCGTCTTGAAAGGAGGAAGCAGGGATATCGGCCGTTATTGCTCTAGCAATATTAGCACTTGCTCATGATGGATCCCACACCGTCATGCTGCCCAACGTGCAAGACTGTTATCGCGTAAGTCCCTTCACCTGAATCATTTCACCTACACAAGGCTAGCAAAAGCACACATCTTCCAAAAAGATTCTCAGCATCCCTCCTCTCTGTTTGTCTCTCGCCCTCTCCCGTCTTGACTAATGATACTAATGCCGCTTGCGAACAATGGCCTAGGATAGGGGTTAAACATCAGAATTGAACGGAGCAAAAGTCAGCGCAAACAGCAATAACAACAACGGACTGAGTATGGAGGCGCAAGCGAGTTTTGATCCTGGCGCTACCAAAGCCCAAACAAAACTTATCAAACTTTTGAGGACTCCCAAACGTGACAGCACACCCATTGGCCTGGTAAGCCAAGTCCCGTGGAGTCGCTCCCTAAGAAGATACGACGTGCTTGATGTCATAGCACCAGCGAACAGGCTTGCGGACCTGGCAGGCGTTCGGACGAACTGCTCCCCAGCCGCTTGCATGTTCTCTCTCTCTGCTCCGAAACACAGGCACGTCTACTATCTTCGACTCCAGCAGGGATTTGGACAGTCAGTGGTCTCTGTATGTCGACATCTCTCGTTCCCTAGCCTGATAAATACCGTCCCGTGCTGGAGACAGACAGAAAGGCCCGTCGAGTCTGCTGTGCGACTGATTAGTGGAGCCATCCGTGGATCTGGCAGGCGGTTGGATGACCGCTCCCCAGCTCCGTGCGTGAGACTCTGTCGATCCAGTCTACCGCAGTACTGACTGTCCTGACTATCTTCTTTCGCGTTATAGGGGTGTGGATGGCTTTCGAACGTGATTCTGTAGACATATATGAACAGTTACGAGCTGTGGTAGCGAGAGTCCCGTCGCCTCACGTATCTAGTTGCAGCCTCACTGAATGAGAAGCCGTAGAAACATATTCTCGCCAAAAAATCGTCTCTTGACCTCAACTGGGGCCGAAAAAGCAAGCCGAAAGGATGACTCGCTTAGTTCAGCTCCGTGTCGTGTTGTCTCGAGTGGTCTAGTAACGGATGCGGTTTCACGCCTTCTCATTTTAGTGTTGTTGTTTAGGGACGGACGGTTGCGGGACTTCGAGCTGGTGCTGTCGCGTTTGACTGACGTGTTTCTCTAGGACTTATGCAGCGCCTGACCTATGAGTTAAAGCAAGTGACTGATCCTGCCGAGTTGTCGCTCTCACAATCCTTCCCCATCCCCCTTCCTCAAATGATTCGGCAGGCATCAGTCAAGCGTATGCTCGTCAATGTAGGTAGGATAGTCTAAGAATATTGATGCTTACCTCGTCCAGGGGCTCGCTTGGCCGAGACATACTCCGTACCCGCGTGTTATGTGTTGCGACTGACCGACTGCCTGCTCGTCCCCAATTCTGATGTTTCCCCAACGCTCAAGTGTCAGAGGAGCACTGCTCTTAGACTCACTTCAAACCTACTCTACAAATATCCAGAACACGATATTTGGTCGAATATTGACAATAGGTCCGATGCAGCAGCAGACGGCAGACAACGTGAACTCAACACCAGCAGCAGCTTGAACAACACAGCAGCGTTGGAAATCTACGGCCCTGTAAGCGATGGATTCAGCATCAACGATCCATTCGACACCAGCGCATCCTTCGGCACAGCAGATGATTTGGAAGGAGCAGGCATTTCTGCATCTTACCAGCATGATATGAATTCATGGCAAGAGTTGGATTTCGAGAACTTCGACTTTTTAGGCCAACGACACCAGTCTAAATCCAAGGAAACATCTGATCTGGAATTATTAGATTCCACTATACCCAGGTTCGTGTTTCCATCAAGCCCAATACGGCGCTACAATTCAGCTGATCTTAACTTGGGCTTTCAGTACCATTGCGAGTGATCTGTTGCTCACTTCTGATCAACTTGCGGATTTGGGATTCGTAGGAAGCGATACGCCAAAAATACTTGAGCTCAAGTCAACACTTGGATTCCAGTAAGTCACCTCCCCGTCAATCCAGCGTCTCATATACACTGCAGAAAGGCCTCGGCAGATACACACATGCATCCAGCTAACTCTTGACCCTACAATCTTCAGGTCTAGCAAGCCAAGCAAGCCCAAAAGCCGGTCCAAACCCACCTCGAAGTCTTCCTTAAAGCTTTCTCGTCCCAAAAGCTTTATTTGCAACTTCAGCAACTGCGCTCGGGCCTACAGATATAAAGGCGATCTACAACGGCACCAGCGAACACATTCTCAGGCTTTGATGAGGGCATTCCAATGCCCATTCGCTCCGTGCACAGCTGTTGGTATCAAGGGATTCGCAAGAAAGGACCATTTGATGCAGCATCTGAGAACAGTCCATCGAAACTGATGATTGATGGTGAGAAATAATTGCTGGCAATGGAAAACATTCGGAGTTCTGGAAAAGTGGAGGAGAAAGAGCAAAAGGGGAAGAAGGAGTTGGTGCTTTCCTTGCTTCACAGGCCTTTTGTCCGTTGTTTTGACTTGATCTATTGTGTTCTTATTCCCTAGGCATGTGGATTGATATTGTCTGTTGCTTTCATCTTCCTGACCTCTCTCGCAACACAAAAACTAGTATGGATCGGAGCTGCGGCGCTTCTCAATGCATGGATTCAAAATCATCACCTTTATTGCATCACCATACTGTCCATCCCTCCAGCCCTGAACAACCCGGAAAGCAAGCTCCCCAAGCATCGCCTCACGTGACAACTCGCACCACTTCTCATCCTTAATATCTCCCTTCTCTGACCAACTTCCTCATAGCCTCAATCGTACCCTCCACAGCCATCTTACTCATCGCCTTCTCCTTCTCCCTCAACTTCTCCAACTCTTCCCCCTCCACACCAGGATGTCTCCACTCAAACACATACGTCATATAGAGCCCGTCCGCACCTTCACTCACGATATTACTAACATGACTTCCATCAGGCTGCTCAAACTCGACTCTCGTATCAGCATACGCTGTAACAACTTCCTTGACCTTGCGCTGGTCCTGCAGGAACGTGACTTCGCGGACTGTGACTTCGTTGCCGGTCTCCTCATTGGTGGTTGTTGAGATGACGGTGGTGGATTGGATCGCTGCTGGGACGAAGGTTTCTGCTGAGCGGATCTTAAGTTGCAGCATAGACCATATCTGAGGGCGTGTGAGGACCGGGCTGGAGCCTGGTGGGTTGATATGTGAGGTGAATGCGATGTTATTGGTCGATGGTGCCATTTTTCAAGGTATGAACTTCGTTCAGTGATAGCTATTGCTGATTGTGAAGAGCTGTTCTTGATATTTATCTGTGGATTTTTGTCGAGGCAGGATAGCTTCTAGATGTGGTTGAAAGATATCGTCGGTTCCATGACGATGATCTGATGCCATCCATATATATCTAAGTACTTGGCCTGCCAAGGCTCTCTGTTATTGGACAAAGTTCCGAAGTGACACTGGGTCAACAATCCGGAGTCCGGACGCTTGCTCGCTCAACTCTTGCCACATTGCTTTGCGAGAATGCTTACATATGTTTCCGAAAATTCGCACTTGATATGCATCTTCTTCGGAGACATTTATTTGTTTTCTCGATTACCTTGTGTCGAAATTCAAAGTTCGCGCTTCGCGCTGAACTTTCCGAGAGCCGAGTTGCGGGTGCTGATAAAGCAGCGGCGGGTAAGAATGCAGGTCCGCGGGGCATAACGTTATATCCACAACTTGCACATGTTTCCTCGTTGCAAATGAGTAGCATTTTACGGATGAGCCAGAGGAATATTATTGGGCAAAGCGAACGTGGCGGATGAACAGTATTTTGCGAGGAGCCCAGACCTCTGTTCTTCGGCATCCGCAATGGCGTTTCCTCAGGATGATAGAGTGTGACAGCTGCCTCTTGAAGGGGAGCATGGTGAACATTCGTTCTTTTGAGAAAACGTAGAGGGGCTTGAGATAGGTCGCTTAATTGTTGACTTCGGCTGAAGCTACGAGCTTTACCTGACTGACATTATCTACTTACCTCGCAGAGAATACTTGAAGCTGCCATCAGACTTGTCGAAAGGAATTTCAGAATCGAGATCTTTGCGACTTTAGAACCTGTAGGCCATAGGTGAGGACTTCGATATTTTCCTCACATGCATAAGAATGTGATCATGTATTAACAAGGTAGTGTCAAATGTTCTTGCTCATCGAACTCTAAAAGCCTAATTGCCGAATCATTCACATCAGTTCTAGCTCCTGTCACCGGTTTCACATTATCTGAAACACTTGAAGTCCTCTCAAATCCCGAATCATTGTGGGGAATGTCCTGAGCTTGCGAGCAGCTTAATCCCATTTATCACGTGGATGTATGACATCCAAGTCTATCGACTGACTGGATGGGAATTCACCCTAAGCCACTATATATGTGATAAGCGAATAGATTAATACCAAGATGTAGAACCGAGTTCTGTGGGAATCCGCTGTAACGAAGATCGTCCATAATGTGGGGTTGCTCTTGGTCTTGTAGATCAAGATACAATCAACAACATATGATGCTGACAGCGATGACTTGAAGAATTTGTCTACTTACAAAGACCAATCAATGGACTAGCTGTACCAGCTCAGTAGCCGTACACGATCACTTGAAACCGACAGCTCTACTTGTCACCTCGCTTGCGGAGTTGGCAAACTTTAAGTTATGTTGATTAGTGCTCAACCCCGCCTTCTTGACTTGTAAGATAGATTTCCAAGATACTAAGCAGTTGGCTCTGTGGGAATTGCTCGAAGAATGGCGGGTCACGAAACGTCATCATCTCTGGGCTGAAAGCGACTGGAGTCAAGGCTGAAGTTGTAGGGATCAACTCCAGTTATGGTAAGCCTTTCCCAAAGTGCCGGGAACTACCCTCTATTGGACTGTCTGCTGATATAAGAAATAGGTGATACTGCCATCATCTCCGGATCTTGCGGGTCAGGAAAGGTCTGCAAAGAGTACAAGGGCATTGATAAGACTGAAGGTGGTGATCCTAAGAGGGTTACCACCAAGGATTTCTGCCTCGGAGAGCAAGGACAACTAGAGAGTCTCCTCGCTTGCTAGAATGCAGATCGAGGGCCAGGCAACTGTAGAGCTTGCGCTCTTCGCATTGCTTTGTGCACGTTGTTGACCGAGAACGTCTTTGATTTGAGCTACCATATATTTCATAACGCAATGTTCTGGCACAGGTTAGTTTTCTCTCTGTAGCACAACATAATCTTGGAGCATCTGAGGCAGATTCCTTTGACGCTCAAAACTTTTGAACATATGGAACGTGGCCAAGCTATACGAATCAACTAGCCAGCTCAATCGAGTCATTTAAGAGCGATCATTACCATTGATTGCACATATCTAATGGCTACTGAACACAAACTGAATGATCAAGCACGATTTGCGAGACATGCGTCCGAGGCGATGGGACTTTGTGGAGTCGAGTTATTGACCAAAGAACCATTACAAGACTGTCAAGCTTCATGGTGGGCCGTGCAGCTTTAGCGAGTGTCAACAAATGAAGTCAGGCCGATTGATTTCCACATAGGCCATTGGGTTCACAGAGACGAAAAAAATTACAGATCTGACGAGGGTATTGCCAATGACCCTGCACAGGCAACGCGGTTGAGGCAGTGAGGGGTCAGATACCGATAAGACGCCATGAAACGGCGTTGCAAGGGGGATCTTTGACCATCTTCCCTGTAATGCGCCAATGGATCAGGAAAGATATTCCCTTCCACTTAACTTATGACTTCAAGTGCTTATGCATGAATGCTTCGAATAGCTTCGATGAGCAGCCGAACAACGGTGGGATTATATTCTGGAGCTGAGATGCTGGTCTCACACGTGTCACGTGTGGAGCATCATGGCTCTGCCAGGATTCAACCTATCGTGTGAGGGTCGGACGATGAATCAATGAGCGCTAAGCAAGGCTTGTAAAATCCGTCCAAGCATTCTGCTGAAAAATGAATAACACCAACAAGAGACAGGGCCAATGTATGGAAGCCAAAACGACCCCCAAAACTTTGGGGCGATTGCACCTCAACCCCTCACCGGATACTGCAGATGTCAAGAAATCGCCCAGTCGGAGACTTCCAACATAGTTGGTGCTTGGCATCACGGCAGTTCAGAGGCAGCTGGCAACCAACCCAATTATGCACAAACCATGCATCACGTGTTGGCAACCAAACAAACCACTAACCTGGTTATGCTCCGTACATTACTGCATGCGTGGCTGGAAAGAGATGCCTACCAAGCCGTTGTATGCTCTTCTTGCACAATATCTGGCCATTCCACACCCCACTCATACGAGGCGGGAAGCAAGGGAAATCGGTTCTTATCATGTCCTCACAATTAACAGGCCCTTGAAGATATTGATGACCTCGCCAGGAAATGAACGGACTGCTTTCGACCAAAGCGTGCTGTGTCGAGTCCATTCGGGACACCATGTAATCAACACGGGAGTAAGTTCAATGCATTTCATTCATCCATCAAGGAATCTCGTGAGGAGAAAATGATTAATCAGATGAAACGAACCAACTAAGGAGCTGCTTGGTCCTAAATTTTCGAGTTGATCAGATGTGAGCCGGGAGGAGCAGGGAGCAGTGGGCTGAAATGTGAGACCTGAGGTTGAGACTGGCTTTCGCAGTATGCAGCAAGGGTCTCCATTGCATATCGCAAGCGGGGTGCGTGCAGCTCTCCGAAAGATCTGGGTTGTCTAATGGCCTGTGCTACCGTTTGTGTGCGATTTTCCTGGAACGGCTCGCTGAGAAGAGCAAGTCAATACTCAAGGATAGCGGAGGCTTAAGGTGGGGTCAAGCTGATCGGAGAATTCTCTGTGCGGAGCAGGGATTATAGGAGGCTGGAGTGAGGCAAAAGGAGATACTGTTTTGAATGGGCAAAGGAAGCATCCGTGCTTGTTACGCTCTGCATTACCCGTGTGCTTTGTATTTCTGACGGCGGAAACCCCAACCGAGAAAGCAGACGACCCCCACAGGTGGGCACAACCAAGTGAAAACCACCATACGATCAAAGCGATCAATACTACAGAAATGGGACGGAACGATCCAATGGTCGTTTGCATGAAAAGGTGGGAGATCGTAGTACAGTCCAAGCTTGGTTCTGTAAGGCAGCCAGCCGTCGTTTGCACCTTGTCAAGAGCGGGTACTTGCGCGCACAAACCAGACCATCGCAGAGGAACCAACGCCACCAGGAGACGGCTCAAGCTTAAAGGCAGCGAACACGTTCATTCGTACAGAAGATCGCTGGCGGACATGTGCAGCGGAACAGGAAGATTTAGCCGCACCTGCAACGGTGTTTCTGCCAAGCAATGAGTCCAAGAGTACTGAGAGCAAGTCTAGGCGTTGATGTGGCCAGAAACGGAACCTCGTCATAGAGAAGCGTAAAAGGTGATTGATGTATTCGGGTGGACCAACAAGGAGGCTGGTCCTCGCAGTATTGTGACGGAAGGCCTGACGGAGCGGTAATTCCTCAAGGCCCCATAGTAAATAGATCTGGTTATGACAAGCAGAAGTAGTAGTTAATGGCATGGCAAATGCGGAACTGGCCTAGTCAGTACCGGCCGT
The DNA here is from genome assembly GCA_002685535.1 of Deltaproteobacteria bacterium. Lineage (GTDB taxonomy): Bacteria > SAR324 > SAR324 > SAR324 > NAC60-12 > Arctic96AD-7. The sequence continues at coordinate 104,979 of NYXK01000009.1, read as the reverse complement.
TGTTCCTTCTTCGGTATCTCTAGAATTTTATCGAGATCGCCCGGATTTGCCGTTCTTTGTGGGCAAATCTGATCCCAACACTTCCTCGTATAATTGTACATTTACCTCGCTGGCTGCTCCCGCATAGTTGACATGCTATTGTTCCTTCTTTGTTTTGTTGCTGCAATCTGCTTGATAGCAATTGCCAATATCTGTACAGACTCCAAAGCACTACTGCGTGTCTCAGAGAAGCCTGATACTGAGGAGGAAATCAAGCCTGCACCAAAGGTAAGTAACCTTCCTCCCCTGCTATGCTGGCGGTGTAGGAAATACAGCGTGATGACTGGCCGTAGCATTGATGCGGACGAAATCACTGAGATCCAGCCAAACAGTTCTTCAGCACGTTTCCCGGCAATCGATATATATCCAACGACCGGTATTTCAGTTGAGCAAGATCAGCCACTCGATTTAGAGAGTTTGAAAGCCTGGTTATTGACGCAGATTCCCATGACTGACCGCCTGCAACTGGAGAATTACAGAATTTGACAGTCCGTCAGTCGGACTCTGTTTGGAGGCATTTCTGCAAAGCATTGCCGGCATCACCGGCATCAAGGCCACGAGCATATTGCTTCTGAAGTGCGTCTGCCGTTCGTCGTAGAAGCAGAACTCACGCAAAGCCACAGAGGTTCCGAGACAGTATAGCGGTGAGAGTATACCCTAATGTTTATCAACGCAGAGCCCCGATTTGTCTCGAATGGCTTCGAAACCTTTGTACCATTCCACAGAGCGGAGGCGGCTTTGCATCAAAGACTTGTTGAGATGACGAACAACGACGTCAACGCTTGGAGTATCTTCAGGCCCGTGGTCCCGTCAACAGGCGACAGCTGGGATGGAGACTTCGATGAGTACAGCAACAACGAAAACTTCCAAGTTGGTAACCCTCTGCCGAGAAACTCTTTGACAAAACTGATGCACTCGACAGGTCCACAGCCTGTTTGGAGAATACTACCCAGAGACGTCTGCTGCTGCCCAAACCCAAAGTGTAGGCTTGACGAAATCGGTGGCTTACTCGCAAGTACATCAACCTCAGTATCAATCCTACAAAACCGCCACGATCTCGCAACCGCTGTACCAAGAGCAAGCGACCGAAATGACTTGCCTCGAGAGACCTAGCCCAATGCTCGGAAACGACTATTCGCAGATGAGCTTAGGTCGAGGGCGAGGAAGCTTTGCTGAATTTTCGAGCGTCCGAAACGTCTTGAAGAATTTCAATTACCAGCCTCAAAATGACACTAGCAATTCATCATTATCATCGTCTTCCGGTCCACCTCAGTCGACATACGTCGAGGAAGCTTCGACGTACAACCACTCGATGAATATGTCCAGAACGAGCCCAGACACTGTGTATAGCACTTATTCACCACCGCACTCATCTACCGACTATCGAGCCACCGGTTCCTCTCGAAACAGCGATGCGTCGAGTACCAAGACCTACTATTGGCAAGGCAGTTTGCGTAGCAGCATAGGATCCCAGAGTACATATGGACTCCCGTTGAGCAACGACGGATTGCCGAAATACCAACCGCAGCAATACACCGATCCATGGGGCTCTTCCGATTCAACATCGACATGGGACCCGCCATCCCTGGCTTCCAACACAATCTCTCCCAAGATGTTGACCCTAAATGTCTCCTCCGCATCACTTTCATCCTCCGGAACAAGCCAAGACTCAATGCTAGCACTATCTGAATCCAGTGCAGCTATGACGGTTGATGATCCGGGCGAGGCAGCGCCTGAGCACCTTCACGTTATGGAACCACAGCCGATTCCTCGACCGCGTCAGACCCTTCCCGATTGCATCCCAAGCTCTCGTAGGATCGTGCCTGTGGTACCTAGCAACGACTTCCCCCCAAGCAGGAATGCGCAGAAGCGCCAGATGAAGGTCGCAAAGGTTCCAAGTTATACTCGCAGAAGAAGCAGTCCTCCAGCAAGAAGCATTCCGGCCACCTTGCAAAGTCCGGGTCACAGCCCCATCCCCAGCCCCGGTCCCCGAATTTCCGAAGCTTGCTCTCCAAGATCGGTTTTAACACCACAAAGAATCGCGTCAAAGCCCGTTCGGCCAGCGACGTCACCACGGACGGTTTCTGATGCACAAGCACTGCGGGGTCGAGAAGCCCGAGACGAGTTCCTGGTTAATTCAAAGTTGGCTGGTATGTCATACAAAGACATTCGGCGGCAAGGGAATTTCACGGAGGCTGAATCGACCCTGAGAGGGCGCTTCCGCACTCTGACGAAGGACAAGAAACAACGAGTCAGGAAGCCTGAGTGGGAAGACAATGACGTGAGTCTTGAATGCCTGGCGAACAACCTACACCACTGATTGCAAAGCAGATCCGGCTTCTGAAGAAAGCTGTACGAAAGCTCACCAGAGAGTCGGACCTAGCCAAATCTAAGATCCCCTGGAAGCAAGTCGCCGAATACATCGCCAGTCATGGAGGATCTTATCACTTTGGTAATGCTACCTGCCGCAAGCGTTGGGACGACCTCGAAGGAAGAAATTGATGAGAAAGAGAGAGGTTATCGATGATGATGATCAAGACTGCTACCATAGTGGCTGGAGGTGAAGCTATGGGAATGTGGAAGCTGTACCAGATCCCTTAAAGGAAGGACTGACATCATCAGACTTGAGGCCCGTATCAAATTCAGCGGAGAGGATTGAAAGGTAAGCTGGTGTTCTCAGGGTCGCAGGAGTGTACGAGTTTGTATTGTAAGTTGGTGTGGCCATTGGTCCGTTCATACTTCGTTGGCTGTAATGGTGAGTCTGACAGGTAGGCCAAGATCAAAGAAATTCATCCCAGAATCAGATCTACAGTCGGCCTCCGTGATCCGTTGCTGGTGGTACTCCGATGGCTTGCAAGATGGCTGTTAACTTTGACTCATCATTCCGCAACACGTCCCATTCCTCTTCACTCTTTACGAGAAGGGTTCCTCCAAGTACAGTACCATTTAATGCAATAGGCCCGACTGTTTTACCAGCACTGCTTTGGACTTCTAGACCCTCGGATGCTCTGGGGCATAGAACGAAAGCTCGATCCGTAAAGCCAAGATTGTAACTGATTGGTGATTCCTCCGACGAAGCATTCGTAGTTGGGGAGTCATTACCAGCACTTTTCACCAGTTGACAGGCCCGACCATGTAAATCAGTATAGATCCGATAAACCTCTGCAGCTGAAGCATTTTCTGGAACTTGGGCGGAGAAATATGAGAAGGGCAATGCTAGGATCGTCAGAAGATTCGCAACACAACGGGCATGCTGTCACATACCAGTTCTCGGCTCCTTCACCAAATTGTCCGCCAGGACATTCCACTTGGCGCCCGCTTCCGTTCCGCTACGCATTGATTCAACTGGCAGGAATTGGATATGCCTATGCGGTTGGCTTGCACCGGAATGGTCTCCAGAATTGAAGAAGCCAAACAATTCCTCGCCATTATCCTTATATGCCTTCAAGCAAGCATAGGCTGCCTCCAAATCATCCTTCTCCAGCAAGTCAGTCTGCTGCTTGAAGTCCTTTGTGGCGAGTATAAAGTGGTCTGGGATGACTGGGAATTTGTTCAGAACCAGGAAATGGGAGGGCGGGAGAGACGTAATAAAGAGACCGGCTGGCGGACTCTCGAAGGGATCGAATGGCTTGGATGAAGGGTTTTTGGGCTTGTTGGACTTTGGCTTATTTGCAAGAGCTGGAGAAAAGCGCAATTGAAACTGTACGGCTGTCAGTATGGATACAGACTTGATGGAGGGGTGGACATTGCGTCGCATACCGGTAGTCCGCCGCATTGTAGAATGGAAACACGAGTTGCGTAGAAGGTCAGATCGCCATTCTCTTGGGCGGATTGAAACTGCTTCCTTACAAGTGCTGGTAAATTTCTTAAGGTTGCCATGGCGTGGTGATGATGTCTTGAAGAGCATCGATTGCCTTGTTTGGCGCGTCTTGGGATTGGTGTGCACAGACCTCTTCGCAGGCCGAGGCCTTCTTCGTGAAGGTCTTGAAGACCAACAGTCGTCCAAAACATCCTATCTACTTGCCTTAACAGACTATTGGAAGAGGATTCATCGAGGAAATACAGCAAACTTATCGGGCAGGGTCTATTTTACTAAATCAACCGGGTCGGCACGAATGTTCTTTGCTGCTAATCCGCCTAAGTTCTCCTCGTCCCTTGTTTATATAGGTCAGACACAAATGAAGGAGAATATACCTCTGAATGTATCTGCAGGATGTTACGAGGTCCTCCTTCAAATTAGAAAACAACATCTAATGTTTACAATTTCATTCCTTCATACACATCCACAATTCAACTGGGCAGCGTCTTTTCACGGAACTATTGATCAAAGCGAATGTTTATAGTGCTTCGATGGCCGGGCAATGCATACCGTTGGGAACTCGCAGGTGGTGATCAAAGGTTGAAATGACTCTCGTTCTCCTAAAAGGTACATTTCATCACCAATATGTCATATTCGCAGACGGGAGCATATCTCAAGACCTGGACGCTGAGCAGCATGAGCTTCGCTTACAGACCTCGCCAACGCATCTTTCAGAAAAGTCAACAACAACAAGGCCAAGACGATTGGCATGTTTATTGACGAAATGTGCTCAGGGAGGTGGAGGTTTGAGTACGACTGGATTCGCAAGTCATATGATCCCAGTAGCTCGGCATCATAATATTGCTGCTGTTCATTTTGCATTGAGATCAGAGGATCCAAAATCAGCCTTAGAACGCCACGATACAAGCCACCGACTTGACATCGCTCAGCCTCACCCTCACACTTTCACATATAACCTACTCCAACCTGCCTCTCGACTTTGATTCCCTCTGAACCTAACACAATTTCTTGCTAATTGACATATCCCTTCTCAACATGACCACCGAGTCCCTCAGCATCGCGGGCAGCGTCCTAGGCGTCTCAGCCGCCGGCTTTAAAACAGCACAAAGCCTTTATAACATTGCGTCCTCTATCGGCTCCTCTGGCGAAGGAATACGACTCTTTGCATCCGACACGGATATATTCTCTCATATTCTCTACAGCTGTAGCCAGACTCTCGAGTCTACTCCGAAGTCCATCCCATACTCGTCTCGTTTGCTCGTCGCCATAGAAGATACCGCCGAGCTATGCGAGCAGGTTCTGCAACCTTTCGGAAGGATTACTGAGAGGCTAGATCCGTTACTGGTGAGGTTTAAGGACAATGAGAAGAAGTTGCAGCAGTTGGATTTGCGGATTAGGTCCTTGTTTAGGGAGAACAGCAGAGTGCTGTTTTATCAGCGGATGTTGAATACATTGAGGAACACTCTAATATGTCTGCTGGCATCGATGAACTTGAAAGCTGCGAGCGATGTGGGGACACAGCGAACGGCGTATGTCAAACAAAACAGTTCGATGACTTTAGATATCGATTGACTTGTGCTAGGATTCTTCGCATGCAAATTCAAAATGCTCAAGGGGTCATCAAGCATGAGCTTGAAATGCCTCCAATTCGAACCCTTGAGTCTGTCACATCGATTCAAACCAGCTACCTAGGTCGCTCATTTCCAGGGATGATTTCTGATCTTCATGGAGGGATTGGTCACACAGACGGCACCTTCGTTGTCCGAAGGGGATTTGCCGAAGGCTCTACCCCTCGAATAGGGAACTCACAGTCTGCTGAGGATGATCTCGAGAGCGACGAGTCCTTCAACCGACACATTGACGAAACTCTCGGAGCCCATGGGGCCTCTTTCGATCGCTCTTCACAGGCTCTGTATGAGGACATTCGAAGTATGCAAAGGAAAATTGTCGAATTTGCGAGGGAATCTCTGGAGGCGACCGAGGATCTACCACCTTCTTATGACCATTCACACGGTACTCAAAGTGGCAGTCATATGTTAGGTACTCAGCCACAAATTAACACCTCTTCAGACCTCGCTGACAGACATGGGGTCTCTGTTACAATTCCATACAAGAGTTCGAGGTCGGAGAAATTAGAGCGTGGATTGACACTTCTCAAGCTTCGCGAAAAGAAGCAAGTCCTCATCGAGGATACGCTTGGTTATTTTCACTACGTTCCATCATCCATTGGAGAGACCTGGGAGGTGAGATGGCCTTTTACCCGCTGTATTTTATATCAATATTTGTTTCCCCCCTCCCATCCTCCCCCCTCCCTCGTATTACACCAAGTGTTCGTGAAAGCCATCTGACACCTGCACAGGACCTCAAAACCTTCTTCCATGACTGCTACACCTATCACTTCATCTACGACACCCGCACAGCACCATCTTACGCCGGCCCCCAACACGTCCTAGAGCCATGCCTTGTTCAAGGCAATCCCGCTAACAATTCGGTGGGTCGAATATATACGCTTCTGCATAGCAAGACTTTCCAGACAGAGCACGGCGTGACTATGCGAGGCGATCAGAAGCTTTATCTTAAGCACGCTTTTCAACGCGCCATTGAGCGAGATCAGTATCGACTGGAGGATCACAGTGGTAATGCAGCACATGTCCAGAACGTGTTCCGGAAAGAGAACTGGACGAAAAGGACCTGGCTTAATGCCCAGCTCCTGTTGCGGTTTGATAATTCTTTCTTTAACGATGTCAAGAATATGCAGGTATCGTAGTAGCTATTGATTTGTCGTTTTGTTAGTGTATATGTAGATGCACTGTCACAAGTTAATATTTTTGTAAAGTGGGTCCAGTGTTCGGTGGAACTTGTACAGTTCGTCTCCATCTACAGATGTAACGTATTGTATCTAGAACCCACTGATACCCATACCCTGTAATTGCGCAACAGTGACCAGACCCTCATCGACCATCTCCGCCAGCACGGGACCTCCCCTCTTCGCAGCATACTTCTTCAAATCTTCCGCATCCCCCAGCAGGCCCTTGACGAGAGCGTCCTTCACTTCTGCCTCAAGCCCCTCCTCAGCCCACCCATAAGTCCTCGCAAAGTTCTTCGCACCCACATAAAACTTCCCCGCATTCCTTAGCAGCACATCTCTATTATCCCTCGCCGGTTCAAATACCACATCCAATTGACCCAGCTGGAACCGGTTGATCTCAACATCACCTCTCGCAATATGGATCTTCACCACATTCTCAACATCATGGATTTTGGTCGCAGCAGTGAGGTTCTTGAGCGCTGTGCTGAGAGCGGACCAGCGGGCGGAGATGGTCTCGCGGGTGTTGAGTTTGGGGTTGTTGAGGAGACGGAGAGACGAGTTGAAGGCGATGAGGGCTTCGGCGTAGGAGCAGAGACCTTCTGCGGATGCGGAGAGGTCGAGTGGGCAATAGGCACTTTCGATTGTGGAGGCGTAGGACTTGATGTCTGTTAGGTTGGCTTGGAGTTGGAGGTTGGCGAAGGCGCTGAGGAACGAGGCGCGAGTGGTGTTTGCTTCGAGGGAGCGGTTGGTGCCGGTGAGATATTTATCGAGCCTGGTATGAGGTGTCAGTTGAATTTGATGCTTGGGTAAACGATAAGCCCAATCTGAGGATTCTCACTTGATGTTGATGAGATCTTCGGCGTACGCCTCGACCCAGCTGATACCTTGCTCTGACACATTCAACATGAGACCGCACAGTTGTGTGAGAGTTTCGAGCTGTGCAAGGACAGTGTCCAGAAGGACATCATTGTTGACTGGCTCTACAATGCTCGCCCATCTCTCATCCTGCGCTGGCTCCTTTCCATCATCGACATCCATAGAGGACTCGCCAGAAAGAGAGATGCCGCCATGTTCCGGGTCGTTGGTAACTTGGGAGAATTGAGTACTAGGCTCGTTGCCAGTATCGGACATCATGGATTCTGCTAATTGTGCTTGGGCTGCTGACTCTTGGGCCTGCTTTTCCTGAACTTCGAGGCAGAGCTGAAAGAGTCGCAATGCTTCTTCAATCAATTGAAGAGTAGATCCATCCGTAGATGACTCGGACAGCTTCTCAGTGAGACTTGTCAATATTTGAGCGGTGTTACTGAGAATGTTAGCGACTTCACTCTTTCCATCTCGAGCAGTTGGTAGTGAGCTGTGGTTTTGCATAATGTACAGAGCTCCCCAAACTTTGAGAATGAAGACAATAACCAGACTTCAGATAGCTCGTAGAGATCAATTGTAAAAGAAAGAAGGGTGTAGGTGTGGTTTGAGTTGTCAAGCGGCCCATTTTTGAAAGGCTGTCTCGAAGTGAAAGGTGAACATAAGAACAAGCGACACTTACAATAATGCGTCTGCGTTCTCGCCATTGAGACTCAATGCATACTTGCTACTTGTCAAAGCAGTTTGAAGTAGATCCAGAAGACTGCCAGGCAACTGCTGCAGCAGCTTTGGATGTTGAGTAAGCTCATACTGGATTCTTGCTCTGGATAATTTCTTAGCAGATACCGATCACAAGAGCATGAACTTGACTTACTTGTTGTACGCCAAATCGAAAGAGCTTGGGAACTTCTTCAGAGCTTCTTCATAGCAATCAATAGCCCGCACAAAGAATCTTGTTGACTGACAATCAATTAGCCTCAGTTTTGACGTCACATGATCCGTAATACAGACTTTTGCTGCATCTCCACCCCGCCATTTCTCCCCAGCTTCTTCGAAATCTACACCCGCTATAGAATATTAGCTATGTCATGATTCAATCGGGGACCACAGACTCACCGGCGAGGTACTCGTCTGCAGTTTCTGGGGCCTACTGCTTGTCAGCTTCAACTCGCGAATATCCACCAGACGTGCGACCTACTGCCTGAACATGCTTCGACTTCTTTTTCGGCACCTTAGTGAATTGCTTTGGCTTCGGCATTTTGAGTTGAAGGGACTTCTATGCCGGTATTTCAAGATCTGTGAGAGTAAGAGGAGTACGCAAAAACTGGTTGTCCAGATTAAACATTCATCGCAGACGAATTTTGTTCACGAGTTCGGTGACGATGTTCAGTCGTAGCGCTGCTAAGCGAGCCTCACCAGATTGCTCTTTTCGAAGTTGCTGGAATAAACATAGAGGCAAATGTAGTCATTCATATGCTTACCCTCCAATTGAATAAATTCAGAAAAGTGTCCAGCTGCTACTTTTGCAGCATCATCTCTTGCCACCTACTCTGATCAATCCTTTCGAATGGCAGTCAGAGGAAACAGCCATGATACCTACATCCAATTGTTAATAATCCTCGTACATGTATATGTACGACAGGATTTATGTTGTGATCACGATTGAGGCAGTGGAGGCCGTAGTAGAATAGTCAATATATTTGAACTAGAGATCCTCTCACAAACGGCAAATTCGAGGATGCTAGGCGGGGCCTACTGATGATCATGCATCGCTTTGACTTCTGCAATTTGATGCTATCGCAATTAGCAAATATCATAACGCGGCTGACGTGCAAACCTTAAAAGTCGAAGTGCCGATCATAAATACAGGGCCTGACTGCCATGTTTCAGGAGGTCCAAAAAGGCTGAATTGCACTTCTCCATGCAGTCTTCCACGTGTTGGTGGTGTGTTCCGCTGCAGATTGGGTAACCACACCAGGCCGTGATAGGGACCAAGCCTCCGAGACAACTGCACATCTTTTCCGGATCCAAACAGCCCAAGTCCTCCTCACATCACTTCTACAGCGACAGCAACGTCGGGATCTCAAAGCCTCATCTTCTTTGATCATTATTTCGCCGAAAAGTCTCGGATGTGAGATCCATTTTGCGGAGTGATCTACCGCCCCTGACAATCATCTCCTTCGCCCGTTCTCGTTGCAGAGACAGCTGAGCTGCGTCCCATATTGCCGGGTTGTTGATATCGCGGCTAGCACTACGACCTTCAAAATAAGCCCCTCGGCCTATTAAATCCTAAAGCAACAGCGTCTCGAGCGCCTGCCTCCTTTTCTTTACAATCATCTACATCACCCTCAGACTTCATAGAAAAGTACTGGCAATAATTGAACGAACACCTGGAAAGGAAAATTCGCAAAAACTTTTGAAGCGTCACCGCGCTCCGCGTAAATTTACCTGGCGATCTCGGGCCCGCCTTTCTTCCTTCGAGAAGCACCATCTCCCACCTCCTGTTTGAGGTTGAGACCCAACCCATCGCAACCTCGTGGCAAACCCGACGAACTCCTTCAACGACCTCCACCCCGACCGAATCCAAGACGCACTAAGCCAAACATCTGCCTTCAACCCTCGCCGTCGACATCATCTCTTTCTCCTCTCCGAACGGCACTCGACGATTAGTCTCATATCTCAACCAGCCTACCGTCCAAGCACGACCAAGTATCGCGGCCAACTCCACAATTCTCAGCATATCCCTGAAGTAAACTAAAACCTGAAACGGACGTCAAAATGGGTGCTTCATTGGAATCTTCTCGCCCTATAATGGCCCCAAGTGTGAGTCTTCTCCCCCTTCTCCAACCATCTTCATCGCTCTCTCCCAATATCGCATCTTCATTCGCACCGCACCCCCGTTTCCTACCAACAACATAGCTGACTATGTCGTCTCCCGAGAAGGTTACCTCGAAGCGCACCTCTGCCCGGTTTAGCACCTACAGCGCAGCCCCCTCCGTTGCCAACACCGTCAAGACAACCCTCTCCTCCGACTCAGCCCAGCAAGAAATCAAGGACATCGAGAATGGCCTCCTCAAGCTCGAAAATAAGAAGCTAGCCACCCAACGCTTCGTACCTACAAAGGAGAAGACCGAACACCTAAGCAGTCTGGCATTGGGAGCCAAGTTGGAACGTGCGCTAGGCAGGAGGATGGGAGGACAGGATGCTGTGATGCGGGATCGCAAGAAGCCCGTGTTGGACGAGAAGATCATGGAGAACGAGAAGCTGGCTGCGGCATAAATGGACACACATTACATGCGACTGCTGGGAGCTTACCCTTACGCGGGACCACATCTGGGGCGGGCGATTTTTGGGGGAAGGGCTACAGCAGAGAGGAGGGATACGGCGGAGATGGTCCGCTGGTCATGATATGGATATGGAGATATGGGTCGAGGGCATGCATTGGGCGTTACACTTTTCATCTTTCATATCGCTTGTCGATGAGCTTCACTGGTAGTGTTACGCTGTTGTTACGAATTGCTGTTTGTTCTTTTTTACGAGTTATACCATCTGGTTTTGCATTGGTTTTGTTGCTGCTTTGTCGTGCACCTGCGTTGGTCTACTGGGCTACGTTTTGCTGGGAAGGATACACACTCTACTTGAGCTAGAGTTCGCAGACAGGCAATGATATTTTTTCGACCTCGTTTCTCCTTCATCCTGCTGGCCGCTTCTCTTGCTTGTGATATTGCAATTGAGAAGCTTACCTTGAGACGGTCATGTCTTGCAGAGGTTGAAGGAGACCAAAGTTTTCACCAAGTCTTGACAGTCGCAAAATATTGGTCTCTGGTCTCCCGACTTCTGACCAGCCCGCTCATTCTGGCACCTTATGCTTTTGGCGCTTCTTATTTTGCCAGCCCCAGCAAAACTTCGGACCCGCTTACTTGAGGAACTTCCAAGTCTACTGATAGTCTAGGACAATTTCTATCTCTCTGCTAGACAGCAGCCGGAGATCTCTGCACAATCTCCGCTGAGACAAAATCCAGAGAGTTTCCGAAACTCCCCGGTGCTCTCTACGATGCAGTCATTGCTGAGCCATGGGTAATTCGCAGTGGCTCGAACGAGTCATCTCTGCGAACACTGCAACACTGCAGGGCTCTCGACTTCAAGGTCAAAGTCATGTGCGCCTGACGAACAAAAATCTAGATTCGAGGATCGATAACAGCTCACTCTCCGAAGTGCGCAATTCGCAAATATCGCTTCGACCTGGAGGAAGAGAGATTTGAACCGGAAATTCTCCATGCTATGTTCAATCTGGTTGGCTCTGATCGTTACGAGAGAGTCTCTTCAAGCACCGAGTCTCTCAATCTTTCATTAAAGGCAGATTACGAGCTATGAGATTTTTGAAGGGTCCACTCTCGACTGGTTCCGCGTCAAGACATTAGATCTACAGGATGACTGGCAGACCCGGCCCCATTTAAGTTGGAAGGTGACGATGGGAATTTCCCAGGCAAGACGCTACTAGACTGTGCGAGAGATGAAATCTATCTAGCTGTCCATTGCCTAGAGGTTGCCCCAATGAGAATTACATGACATGTTATCTGGTGTTCAGAGACTTGGATGTACTGATGAATCATAGTGACTGGGCTTAGCAGCCTATTATGATTCTGAAAATGGTGGGAGATCGGAAGTATACGCTGATATGGAGTATACAGAGGTCGCTCTTATTTGCCCTTATCCCTAATATCTGAAGGCTGACTAGGCCACAAATTGCTTCTCCTAATAAGGAGATTATCATAGAAGAGGATCAGTGCGTCCTTGAGGATTTTGTACCAAAGCTCTGAAAATGTTTGCTCTATACATGCGGATGGAAAGTGTTTGTGTTGGTCTGCTGAGGTATATAATTGTAGATCCTGGAGAAGGAAGTACAAATACCCGAAAGTGTCATTGATTTGCAAGCCACATTGAATCGCAAACCAAACATTACATATATACCGTTTGATCAAAGGAACAAACAATTCACGTCTTGAGGTTTGATGAAGTCACTGAATATGTCTTGGCAATCATTTCCACCTACACGTGATATGGAGCATTTCGCTTAGCCGCAGCCGCCAAAATCCGAAAGGCTTCTAGCTCGAATTGACAAAATCGAACAACTTCCACTTCCACCCTCTGCAAAACCAGCAAATTGTTCCCCCACCTCTCACAATCTCCAGTCCTTCCCCATAGAACTTCTTTTCAGTTCTTCCCTTCAGCTCCTTCCTAATTACATTGTATTTAAACTGCCTCTCTAAGATCCCTTCTCTTTGTAGAAGCACCGTCCCGTCGTCCCTCCTTCAGGTTCCAGCATCCAACGCGTTCGATATCCGTGACAGGACTCGACTGCCTCGACCCGCCAATCCTACATCGCAGCACTTGTCGGAAGATTTCCAGTCTTCCTTACTACTTGCGCGCTTTCTCTTCCAGCCTTTTATCATCCCTCTCTTGACTCCTGTCTTGTGAGGTCGACCCCCGTCTTCCTCATCTCCCGACTTCTTCCACGATGGCAACCAATGGCAGCTTCGCTCAACAGGAGCAGTACAAGAGCACTACTGAGCAGTACCCAGCTACCTCGGGTGCCGCTGACTCTACAAGCGGAAATGCCTCGGGCAATGACCTTTCAAAAGATGAGGTTGGATGGTACTTCGTCGAGCAATACTACACTACCTTGAGCAAGTCTCCAGAGAAGCTTCATGTAAGTATCTGAAGCCTCTTTTGCGCTCACTTTACTAACTAGCCGTAGCTCTTCTATGGAAAGCGATCTCAATTCGTTTCTGGTCTCGAGGCAGAGGTCGCTCCAGTTTCTGTAGGCCGAAGCGTAAGTTTGCTACTACCTTGCCCCATTTCCCAAGCTAACGTCTGCAGGCCATCCAAGAGCGCATCAAGGATCTCGACTTCCAAGACTGTAAGGTCCGCGTCTCCAACGTCGATTCCCAAGCTTCATACGACAATATCGTCATCCAAGTCATTGGTGAAACCTCCAACAAGTCCGCCGAGCTTAAGAAATTTGTTCAAACCTTCGTTCTTGCTCAACAACCTACCGGATACTTCGTCCTCAACGACATCTTCAGATACATCAATGAGGAGGGTGAGGAGGAGCCTGTTGACAACGCTCAGGAGGAGTCTGCTGCTGGACCTTTGGTTGAGGATGTTGAGATGCCAAAGGCCCAAGTTACAACTGAGGAGCCTGCTGCTCCATTGGATGCCGAGGTTGTAGACAAGAAGCTAGAGGAAGTTGCTGAGCCCGAGCCAGTTGCTGAAGCTGAGCCAACGACCAATGGTACCCCAGCTCCTGAAGTTGAGGAGATCCCAGCCGCTGCCCCAAAGGTTGAGGAAGCTCCAACTCCAGAAGTCGCCGAGAAGCAGGTCGAGGAGGAGATCAAGGAGCCAGAGAAGCCAAAAGACCCTGTTCCAAGCCCAGCCATCACCCGTGCTCCATCTACCACCAAGCCAGCAGCTCCCGCTCAGCCAGCCGGCCCACCAAAGCCCCTTAGCTGGGCAAGCAGAGCCGCAGCAGCTGTTGGTTCCGCCCCCAAGCCTGCCGTCCCAGTTGTCGCTCCTAAGACCTCTACACCACCTGCTCAACCTCGTCAAGCTCCACCAGCTGCCAAGCCTGCCCAAGCTCCTACACCAGCTCCTGCGCCTGTCCCAGCCGCCGAGAAGGATAAGGAGAATGGAGCAGGATGGCAAAGTGTCGGAAGTGAGCAAAAGAGACAGAACCGTCCACAATCAATCTCTGGTCCACCTGAGAAGGAGGGCACCATGGGATACGTCCGTAATGTCACTGAGAAGGTTGGAACTGAGGAGCTGCGTGCTGCTCTGGGCGGATTTGGCAACTTGATCTACTTTGACGTGAACCGCGGAAAGGTAAGTTTCCTAAGATTCATTTTATCTTCGATAGCTAACAAGACCTAGAATTGTGCCTTTGTCGAGTATGCCACTCCTGAAGGTTATCAAGCTGCCGCTGCCGCCAACCCACACCAAGTCTCTGGAGAGGCAATCTACGTCGAGCCTCGCCGACCTAAGCCAAGTGCTTATGGTGGAAACGGCTATGCTGGAGGACGTGGAGGCCTCAACCAACGGGGTCGTGGCCAGTTCCAGAACCGTGGCCGTGGTGGCGGAGGCGCTCCAAGAGGCCGGGGCACGAGCACACCCACCAATGCTTGATTGATGAGCGCAATCCTGATCGCCGACATCCTCCCTCATACACAATCTCTGACTTTCGACACTGTACCATACTTGGACTTCGGTCACTAATGAGACCAGGACACTTGTAACTCTACCTCGACTTCTCACCCCATGCATTCTATTTCGGTTCTCTTTTCTCGGAGCAAAAGTTCAGCAGGTCTTCTTCTCACTTGTTATAATGCCTTGATGTCCTATTCCGCATGCGTCATTTTGCATTTTCAAAACGGGATGGGCCATGGCCTCAGTCGTAACGGTTGCAAATCGACGAATTTCCCATCAAAATCTACTCGTGCGTGGTGCTTTTTGCTGGTCTGGTTCGGATTCCCATTTTCCTTTAATAGTATGATAGGGTGGTAGCTATTGGTGCTGAGGGTGGAAGGATGGCTTTACGCATGCATGTGCTTTGGTGCAGCGTTCCTGGGAATGGAAGATTGCGGAAGATGCTAGCTTTGATGGTACTCTGGGATTTGCGATTGGAAGCTTGGGGTGGCAGTGGTGGTAGATGGTATTTGAGAGAGGCCTGAGAGGCTGTAATTATGCAATAAAGTAATAACAGCAAAAGCCAGTCCCACTTATCACATCCATCTTGACGCTTCAATAGTGTTTGCGTGTGCTTGTAGCTTCTTATGCCACATCAAGTGATCGAAGTTCACTATGGCTGATCCAAAGAAACGGCTACTAGAATCTTTTGCAAATGTGCTGCCTGATATTCCAGATCTTGAACAGCAAACAGCATGGAAATCATGCTCATGAAGTACCTAGTCAATCACTCGAGTCTGGTCTCCATTTCCTCCGGAGTTGAATAATTCAACTTCTGTAGTCAATCATTTGTGACCAACTTCCGAGATTGGAACTCACTGTATGACTCACTATGGTTATTTTCCACTCCATCTGAACGTAAAAGATACTTCACGTACGATACAAAGATCCCAAATTGGCCCAAATTGAGCTTCACTTCACGCCCGAAATATTCTATTGGAGTCACGTGATGGTAAATTGTCCAGGCGCGTCAGATCGCGCTTGCTTTCCACTTTACGCGGAAGCAATGCAGCAGCTGCAATTCACCTACCCGCAACAAAGCAAACACTCAATCGGGCATCTACCTACTTTCCATTTAAAATGGCTCTGTAAGCTACCTTTCTCTTCGAATCTTCCACAACGCTTGTCGAACGAAATCATTCTCCAAAATGGATGTATCAATCACTGACATTTCCCGTACTGGCAGAGAAAGCTTCGACAACATCTACCTCGATCTCTCCAAGGAATCAGGAAAGTGCCGATTCGCAGAAAACGGGTTTGGCTGGAAACCATCTGGAGGCGGCGACACCTTTACGCTCGATCACAGTAACATCGGTGGTGCGCAATGGAGTCGCGCAGCCAAGGGGTATGAGGTGAAGATTCTGCTGAGAAACTCGGGCGTTGTTCAGCTTGATGGCTTCTCTCAAGAGGTTGGTACATCTACATCATCTCGCTGTCGGGTTCTAATGGCAGCAGGACTTCGAGCGCATAAGCAAGGTCTTCAAGAACTGGTACAGCACGAATCTCGAGCACAAGGAGCATGCGCTGCGAGGCTGGAATTGGGGCAAAGGCGAGTTTGGAAAGGCAGAGCTACAATTCAACGTCCAGAATCGACCTGCTTTCGAAATCCCATATTCCGAGATCTCGAATACGAACTTGGCTGGCAAGAACGAGGTTGCTGTTGAGTTTGCTCTTCCCGCGAATGGTGATGACACGGGCACGAACGGCGCATTGGGTGGTGCTCGTGGAAAGGGAAAGAAGGCTGGTGGTGGTAAAGACCAGCTTGTTGAGATGCGATTCTATATTCCAGGTGTCACTACGAAGAAGGAGGCTCTAGAGGGAGAGGATGCGGCGAGTGATGCTGAAGGAGTCGAGGAAGAGACAAATGCTGCCAATCTCTTCTACGACACTCTAATGGACAAGGCGGAGATTGGTGAGGTGGCTGGCGACACATTCGCAACTTTCTTGGATGTTCTGCATCTTACTCCCAGGTATGATGATTGCATACCCCTGCTGAGAGGGTTCCCTAACGATTTGCAGAGGACGATTCGATATCGATATGTACGAGAACTCCTTCAGACTTCGTGGTAAGACATACGACTACAAGATCCAATACGACAACTTGAAGAAGTTCATGATTCTTCCCAAACCTGACGACCTGCATTTCATGATCTGTATTGGTCTTGACCCTCCGCTTCGACAAGGTCAAACGAGATATCCTTTCCTGGTTATGCAGTTTAAGAAGGACGAGGAGGTTACCATTGATCTGAATATGACCGAAGAGTTGATGAAGGAGAAGTACAAGGACAAGCTGGAGCCACGTTACGAGTCACCATTACATCAGGTCGTCACTCAGGTTTTCCGCGGACTTACAGGAAAGAAGGTCAATCAACCAGCCAAGGACTTCCGAAGGTATGTTTCGTCAAGTATTCATCACAAATATCGCTAACATGCACAGTCACCATCAACAATCCGGCATTAAATGTTCTATCAAGGCTAGTGAAGGTTTCCTCTACTGTCTCGAGAAGGCTTTCATGTTCGTGCCCAAGCCCGCAACTTACATTCAATTCGATCAAATTGAGTACATTGTCCTATCGCGAGTCGGTGGAGCTGTTTCCGCATCTCGAACTTTCGATATCACCGTTCAGATGAAGGGATCTGTTGCTGAGTCTCAATTTTCCAACATCAACAGAGAAGAGCAGAAGCCTCTGGAGGACTTCTTTAAGATTAAGGGGTTGAGAGTCAAGAACGAGATGGACGAGGACAGTTCTGCTCTTTTGGCTGCTGCTCTCAGAGAACCCGATATGGCATCCAGCGACGAGGAAGTCGTTGCAGCGAGAGCCGACAGAGGAAGTGCGGACGAGGACAGCGAGAGTGCGGACGAGGATTTCAAGACAGACAGTGAAAGTGATGTTGCTGAGGAGTACGATTCCAATCACGATAGCAGCAGCGGCAGCGAGGATGAGGATGGACCTGGAAGCGATGCGGAAGAGCGGCCCAAGAAGAAGGCTAAGGTTGCGAAGTGAGTGGGCATTGTTTGTAAAAATTGCATACACGGCGTCTGGATTTGGGATTCCGCAGCAGATACTTTTATGCCGCGCCAAGCGTTGGCTTATGATAATCAGATTTTGAGAGAATATCAACCCTCTTTCACATTCACTCATTTTCTAGGCAGGCTCAAGCTCAAGTGAATCTGAACAAGGGTACTTCAGGCTTCGAAGATGACAAATTACATTAAGGAATCTACCTCTCAACGACCCCAAATCCTCAACTCAATCCTCTCACCCCATCTCCACCTCATCTTCTCATTCATCTCCTAAACTCTCAAAGCCCTTGCCATCTTCTTCCCCGGGAAGGTATTCGTGAACCCAAACTGGCATACATTATTCGCATCACACCCATTGTTCGGCACATTGTACGTGAACGTATTCGTGGGGTTGGTATAGGTCGCTGCAATCGGCTCGTTGATGCTTGGCCAGGAATAGGTAAGGGCGTAACCTTCGACACAGGGGATGCTGCCGGAAGCTGGGAGGGGTGAGGTCTCTGCTGTGCCGGAGCATTTGGGTGCGTCGCCGACGAGGCCATTGTCGACGCGAAGGGTTACGAGGGTTGGTGGACCGGTCTGGGGAGGATGGGGTTAGTTAATGTTGCTGGGGAGAGGAAGGGAAGGTGGAAGATGGAATGGACTTACTTGACCGGTGCCGGTGATGGCGAAGATTCCGTCCGCGGCGAGGGTGCTGCTGGCGAGAGCGAGGATGGTGGATGCGGTTGTGAACTTCATTCTGATGGTTGTGTCTGAATATTTGGGAATAATGAGTATAGTTTTGAAAGTGAGTTGTTGGTGTTGGAACTGAATTAATATGAATCTGATGTCTGAGTTGATAGCCACACAGAAGGTTCTCTTGACCCTTATATCTCCCAAATCCCCTCATTATATCTTGAGCGATACGGTATATCGGCAGTAACGAGCGCCGTCACATCTCACCAACTTCTCGTAAGTATCTCGTACTTCCTTCTCTTCAAGAATGTAAATTCCGTCATTTCCACAAGATCTTGGCGCTCTATCCTCGTATTACCGTCAGAATCCTCTCAAGCGCTCTCAAGAAGTACAACTACCGACCTCACGAGGCTGACGATTGTACGTGATACCCCTCATTCGATCCCTGTGCCGAACGACGTCATGAGGCTCGTTCAGGGCTTATCTTACTTTCTCTCCTGCATCTGGTATCCCGCATCGGTAGTCATGGTGGGGAAGGCAAGTCACAAGGCTGAGATGAGAGTTTGGCGGATGTAGAAGTGGAGGTTGTATTTTTGGATACGAGGGGCTTTGTTGATCTTGGGGTTGTGGGGCTTAGTGCTGTCTCGGTTAATGGACTGCGCTGTGCAATGCGCTGTACGCTGTACGAGATCGTTAGTTCCCAGGCGTCATTTTGAGTCATGTACTGGAAGTCATGGCGATGGGGTGCTTGGTGCTGGCGAAAATCACTACTTACAAGTGAGAGAGGCTGGGGAAGATGGAGTCCAAGGCGGCATTTCAAGAGATTCGAATGCATTCTGGGCGGAAATTCTTGTCTTTCTTATCCCAGCATAACCTTATTTCAGCAACTATTCACGAAGTAATGGTTGCTACTTGATATTGGCCTTGGCGATGCAGCTATTGGTGTATTGTTTTAATACTTTCGCGCTTGATGAGGACAGTGTCTGCTCGAGTGATGGTTCCTCGGTGGTGATTCTTCAGTTCATCACCTTCTCAATAATACAAAGTCGCCTGCTATTCATGTTCACTTTCAAGTCTTCCGCCCGACTGGTCCTATCTGTCCTCTTGTCTGTCGACGATCAGGCATTATGCCTTGCTTGCATTTTTGCTTTGGTGTCGAATCTTCTCACCGTACTCATCAAAAGTCAGCGAAAGGTTCACAGGAATTAATGAGCTCGACTTACACGATACAGAATAAAAGGTATGGGCATGAATAGAATCGATAGACCACCAAGGAGGGAGCTTCCAGGACCAATTCCAAGGTTACGAAAAAGAGCTCGTGCGTATGTAGATTTTAGCAATCTGAAAAGAAACACGTTTGATGCCATCAATACTTACGAAAAGAGGGAACACCACACCACATGACGCCCTGAAAAGCGGGTTGCCAGCCATCACTGACGCCGCATACTGCGGATATGACATGCACAGATAGGTGAGAATCGGCATGAACAGTGTGATGATACTGACTGTAAAGAAACCGGACCCCACCAGAGGTACCATGAAGTAGACGTCCGCTCAGGCTGATCATCCATACCAAAACAAACATATTGGAAGCGCAAAGTCTCCAAAGAAAGTTGGCGGTAGAATAACTTCTGGCTTGACAGAAGAATTGCTGAACTTCGGAACAATGTATCTGCGGATCCAAAGGAGGTAGCGCGACAAGGTGATGACTCCGCCAACGAAAATTCCCAAGAACACCAATCCTTGCTGGCCAATATTGAAGTGATAGATATCTCCAAATACCAGAGGAAAAGATTCAAACCACAAGTATAAGACCCTGTATAGCAGAGCACTGTATATGTCCACGAAGAAGATAACGGGTTCCTGGAATGGCGGAGTGAAAGCCCCCCCTAACACGGCCAATTCGTCTCTCCGCGTCACCTGCTCGGCGACTATCTCGGATTGACTCCTGAACCTGGTGTCATCAGTCATATTCCTGATTCTCTTCGCTCGACGGTAGAGGATGTTGCTCGGGTTGGTTTCTGGCATGAAGAAAAACAACACGATCAGGACAGCCGCACACAACCAAGCGAGCTCCCAGATCGTCCAGCGCCATCCTTTCGCTTGGGCTGCAAATCCACCCACGAGTGGTCCAAACACAGGCCCGAGTATGCCGCAAGCACCAAAGACGCCGATCCAGTAGAGTACCTCTTGGGGAGGTAATATATATCCATGATTGTTCCTCCGCCGGTTGCGAGTACAGGTCCGCCAAAGAAGCCGCTCAGGAAGCGAAAGATGAGTAGCATTGATGTGTTTCTTGCATATCCTGTCGGAAGCTGAAGCATCACGAATACGAAGAGAGTCCAGAAGTATATTCTGCTACGACCAATTGTTGGGATTTCGGACATTGATGCGAAGAGCATTGGACCGAGACCGTAGCCACTTCGAGAATAGAGTATCAGTATTAATCGTTGGGGCAAATTCTAATCGGGATGGAAGGTATTCGTATACCCACAGCACAAATAGTGAAAGACCAAGTGTGGCTACGATCTCACTAGCTCCAAACTCCTCCATGATATCGAGGTCACCGGGCGTATAGATCGAACTGCCAATGTAGATTCCAAAGTTGAGAATACAAATTTGGAATGTTATCAAAAGCTTGTGGGACGTTGACCAATTTTGAGGATTCTTTGACGGTGTCAGCTAAGTTAAAACAACCTTAAAAGTTTGTTTGGATTCATACCTCGAGATCACCTGCATCGTACCAGTCGACAAGATACATATTGATGTTTCCATTTCCATTTTTGTTCAGAGTCATGCCGCCCTTTTCTCCTCCATTGCCAGCATCAGAAGTAATTGGTCTTTCATGACATGTATTAATTCTAGAACATGGTGAGCTCCTAGTGAAAGTTTTCCATAAATTTTTATCCGCTGGATCAGGAAACTTCATCATCCGATTTCCCGAAGCCAAGCGGACAAGCTGCCCGAAAACAGTGTCGCGAAAAGAAAAGCTCGATGTAGAATTCGATTTTCTCAGAACATACCAAGATAAGAACGACTTCTCGAGCTGCTCACCTGCTATTAATCGTGTTCCAGCAGAATGTAAGGTGCGTGCCGAGCGATGGCATGGGAAATGCGCAGCCATACGAATCGGTTTTAGCACACGGAGAGTACGTTTGCTATTTCCAATCTCCGTAGAGTCGAGGGGAGAAGAACCTATCTTAATCACAAGTGAGAAATGTCAACATATTGATCTTGTTTTTGCATCCGAGAGGGAATGATCTGCGCTTAGAGCGGGTGGGAACTCCCGCTAAGCGAGTCAATGTTTTGAAGCCCAGAGCCAGCCCTCCATCAGAGGCAAGGTTGGTCGGCCGCTCATCCCCACTCACACCAGTCTTCCACTTCATATACCGCTCGATCCCACCTGCTATTTCTTGGAGATAGACTTTTCAGCAATCAGTACTCAACCATGGAAATTGCAGATACGATCGCGAAGGCGGCTTGTACGGCATGTAAACAATACAAGCGGAAATGTGATAAAGCAGTGACCCGCTGCTCAACTTGCACACGGTGGGATAATTCACTGAGTCAGTTTTACCTTGAGTTTGACTCTCATCACAGGCTAGATCGAGAATGCACGTACCTAAATTCGGCTCCTCGAGCAACAGCAGAGGAAGAAATTACTCTATTACGAGCTCGAGTTGAGCAACTAGAGGAAGTGATCAGCAACTCCAAATTCTCATCCCAATCCGTAAAGGATGATGTATCGTTCATAGACGGAGAGACCGGCAGAAAGCCTGCTTGTAATCTGCATTCTAGGCTGTTCTTCCTGGATCAGCGGTACTTCGCCCACTTACATCACAAGCAAGAACAACTTTTGCTACCCATGACCAGAGAACTCGCAGAAACATTGGAGCCTGAAATAAGTCTACCAGGAGGCCTGAGCAAGATTATATATAAACACTTTGATGTTGTCCACTGGTGGGTACCGATCATTTCCAAAGATACGTATGAGACAGGTTTCAGATCGATCCACCAGCGAGATGACAGCCGACACAGCTTGTCTTGCGGGACCCGCAGGCACAGAACTTTGAGGATCAGTCCCTTTACAAAGCTCCGAAAGTAGCGCATCTCGACCTAGAGCAGGCAGGGGAGTCGCTTAGACTTATTCAAGGTGGATTGATGATTGCGGTCTGCGAATTGCTTCACTGTATATATTCCGCAGCGTACACAACGGTCGGGATATGTGCAAGACAAGCAGTTTCTCTCCGAATCCACAATCAGGACGTACCGCGATTCCTTCAGCCATGGCCAGAGTGGGAACAAGAATTCGCGTCTGGTGGTTCATCATGATGTTAGACAGGTACTGCGGCTCGATACCCCGCTCGCGGTACAGCTGACAGAAGGAGACACGTTACCATCGGTAGAGAGCTGCGGCCATTATGTACTGGAGATCCAAAAAAGAATATGCCACTACCAGCAGATATCGAGGCATGGGATCAACGGGTGCGTTACTCTATCCATCTGCATAGGTGACGATGACGATACTGAATAATTCTAGGTGATGGCTGCAACAGAAAGACTTTGTTTCATCGCCAATGATGGCAAGAAACAGTTCATTCGCGCGGCTTGCCCAAGCATATAATCTGCTTGGGCGAGTGATACGACACTGCAATGACCAGGATCAAGACATTGGCTTTGTGCTGGACGAGTTGAGCACGCTGCACCAAGCGACTTCATCCCTATTGGAAGTCACAAGAAACGAAAAGGATGAGACTTTGACTTCGGCGATGTCAATATGCTTCTTGTGGTTACCGCACTTAATGGAGACTTGCTGGTCCTCTAGCTGACTTTCCGAGGGCGCTTATGAAACTTCACAAGAATTTTCTACACAATTCTTTCTACCAAGGATACGCAGACAATGTCACGGATCTAAGTCTGGTTTCATGTATCATGAAGGACAACGAACACTCATTCAACGTAATGCGAGATACTGCACTTCAAGTCGTTGACTTTGCCCAGGTGCTTGAGCAGCGCACTGTCGTCGTGGGAGTCTCTAAAACGAGCCCGTTGGTACTTCACTGTCTGTACCGAGCTGATTTCTGGCTTTCTCATCTTGCTGCAACAAATCGAGAAGATAGATTCGTGGTTGGAAGACCAATTATTGACCGTGTGCTGAAAGCGACGAGTATGAGATGGAAACTCGCAGGTATGCCGTTACACCCAACTCCGGATATTTGTACTTAATTCATTGGGTTTAGGTGCGTATCTGGAGATTCTACGTATTATTGATGACGAACACAGAGACAAATATTAAAGAGCTGAATGGAAGGACAAACAAAAACACAAAGCTTTACCTTCGGAATGGGTCACGTGTAACGTATATTTCGATTCAAGACGATCTCTGAAGCATGTGTATATCTCAGCAAACCAGGATTAGAAGCAAGGGCTTGTTTCCGAAGTTATGGCGTTCAGTAGTCTATCATATAGGTGTGCAATGACAGCCTGAGGTAGAAAGTTGTGTATCTATAATCATGTGACATTTCACATATTAGCCAGAGGCACAGCATGGAATCCTTCGTCTAGGCAGCAAGGCTGTGCTCAAACACCAACAATTCTCATCAACATCAGAACACCCCAAAACTATCCTTCCTTCTTCCCTTAGCTGTTCTATTCACCCTCCAAGAAACGCCATTAACAGAAACAAACAAACAATCAATCACTCAAACATGCCTTTGAGAATGAGCAATCTCTTGAATGGCATCCTCCTTGGTATCCTCCTAGCTGTTTCAGTGGATGGTCGTCATCAAAAACCCCTCAAAGACGCCACATATCCGCCTCCGTTCAGAATAGTTTGTGAAGAATGTGTCCCCAGGGAGCGAATTCTTGCCCCCGGCATCGGTTTCGATCTGGCTTCATCATATGCGTATGTACTTCAGCATTCATGAGATTCACAGAAGTTTAACAACTTTCAGCACTGTTGCAATTCGGTATCAGAATCGCACAATAGTAGACGTTGGAAGAGTATGTATTATTTCTGTCTGGTCTCTTTTCTTCCTCTTTGCTTTCCATGAGCTGATGTCAGTGAATAGATCGAAGGCTTGGCAGAGTACAATGAATTGATAAGTAGACTGGGGCCGCCATATATGCAATACGGGTATGCATATTATTATTGCCCAAGAACGATTTTCTGACAGACTATAGGCCCCCTTTCGACAGCGTTCGGGACCGACTGCGTTGGAACTTGGACCAAGCCTCGCGAAAATGGAGAAATTTACGTGGCCTACCGTCCACGACAGACATCGTAACTTTTTCTGAATTCCTCACACGTCTCGGAAACTATGCATCCGTTGCCTTAATGGCGCCTGTCACACAGGTAGCAGTCAGTCTTCCTGACCTTCCGAACCTGCTCAGCGACGATTGGGCCGAAATTGTTGACCTGTCAGGCCTTGAAGTCCTGAAATCTTACAAAACCCGGGGCCAGCCACTCAATAGACTAAACGCTGCATGGGCTGGAATGGGCTATGGACTATGTGAATACTGGAGAGATATTGATGCATGTGAGGAAGAGGAGGAGCTCATCGTCCCGAAGTTTGCACTGGAATTGTCCTTTACTGGCGATGAACTCTCTGCCCACAAATCTTGGGTCTTCAACGCACACAATATGTACAGGATTGCCAGTGCGAATCACAAATATCTTGGATATGATTCCTGGCGAAGTAACCCCTCAAACTCCACATTCTGGGACTCACTTGGGAAAGCGGTGGTAGATGTCGCTACGAGCGAGCCTGAATGTGCCATTGAGGAATTGGTCATAATGGGCGAGTACGCCGAGGATAAAAACTTCTTAGATGCGGTCTGGAAAGCATTAGGGGATGTCGTGGATGTTCAGAAGCTCTGGCAGCCACTGCAGGTCTCGGGATTTAGTGCAGAATTTGTTGCGGCAAGAGGTGCTGCTGAGCTTGCTAAAAGATGGCAAGGCGAGACATGGGATTGTGTTGAAGAAGAATGGTGTGATGATGATAGAAAGTCGGATGGTGGGGTTGGAAAGGAGGGAATTTGAGACGGACTCGCTGGACATCGACGGGAATTTAAATCATATGATATAGCTGCAGACCCAGGTAGCCAAATTGACCTGATGGAACATTGAGGAAGCATGAAGTTGTGTTCTTATTGTGTTATTGCGACCTAGTTACGAGCAAAAACCATCCGAACTTCAATGGCCAGATGGAAGACTTCTCTGCTCGCGGAGAATGTCCTCACTTGCGTAAGGCTTAGACTACGACTACCAAGATACCGGGCTTAATGATCGTACTCTGTACCCCCGGGAGATACAGGACGCTCTTCTGTATGAGTCACCTTTCCAGCTCCCTTCCAGGTCCAAGTCATTAACCTCCGTCGCGCAGTAACTGTAAGTCTCTCACAGCGTTGCAAGCGTGACTGAACAAGTCCCCACAGGCACTCTTCAGGCCTTTTCGGTGCTGTGTCGAATGAAGCTGTTCGTCTGATACTTCTGTAAAAATATGTGGCTTTGCTGACGCTCTCATCGTTGGGTAGTCCTCGTAGAGATTGGCGATCATTGTCCTCACGCTCGGCTAGACAACGGCCAGTGGCTCGATGCCATATTCCGCGTCTCCGATGGAGGCTTTCTTGGACTTGATGGCTTGAAAACGCGGTGACTTGAGCCCTAGAAAGTCCTTGCGTTTCCGCTTTCGTGTTGCTTGAGGTTTGACCATATCTTTTCGGAGCTCTTGTAGTCGATTGGTAACTGTGCTCAAAGTTGTGATGTCTAATCTCATTCGAGGAGATGAATGTGTGTGGATGTACTGCGCTGCTCAGACAGCATGGCGGTTACTTTTATGGGAACGCGACAGGGTGCCTTTTTATCGATCTCATGATTTACCAGCTTGATTTTGAGTCTCGAATGAAGTCAATGAATGCGTATGTGTATCTATACCAAGTAGGACCTTTACTGGCTCGCCACAGAATGATTCCGTCTTCAAGCAACAGTCCGGAAAGTTAGTCATTGACTAGTCAAACTGGAATTCTAGTAGCTCACTAGTGTAAACATCACACCTTAAGCAAAATTTGTAGAGCCCCCGAAGGAACCAAGTTCCCCTCCTCGCGTTACAAATCTGTGGTTTGGGGCTAGAAGTGTTCCTTCACTTGGCCCAGTCGAAATAATGGTAGCTGGAGAGACAACCAAAAGTTGGACGCGAGACGCCACTTCGAGTGAAGTTAAGTCCATCAAATCGTTAGCTAGTTGAGATGGGCAAAATTTTTTTTTTTTTTTTTTTTTTGAAATTATGATGTGATCTTTACTTAATGTGAGTGAAAAAGCAAAGCCCTGTTCGCTCATTTTGCAACGAACACGAATGAATGTCGGTTCCTTGACGCAATTAAGATACTACTGCTGTATCGCTCTCTATTATTATAATATCTCTGAAATGGTTCAGAAGACCGATAGGGTTCCCAAGACTGATACGGAAGAACGTGTGGATCCGAGCGGGAAATTAATGTCCGTAGAGTAAAGTTGAAATATTTTATTTTTCCAAGACTTCAAGTACTAGGTGGTTTTCGACCATAGACAATTCGTCTACAGATGTCAGCGAGAACGTTCTCGTGATAATGTAAAAGTCTCAGAACTCACAATTCAACGTAAGCATGCACCTTTCGATTCCTGACATCCTTCCTCACATTGACCAAGAATGCTTCCGCTTTGTCCACTGACCAGCCAAGGCCTCTCGTCAAAACAGCTCTCGTCGAGCTCAAACCTTCGCATAAATCATGGCAGAACCAAAGACCCAAGGTCTTCAAATGCTTGTCACGAGGCCAAGTATTAAGTGGCCACTGCAGAACCTTCTCTTCCACATCAACGAAACCGATTTCCTGCATCCACTTTTTGTACTCTTTAACACGAGTCCATGGGCGTCCAGCTTTGGCAGAGCCTTCGATAATATACTGATTCCAGCTCCATAGATCGGTTCCCATTAAAGTGTCGTCGACAGCTTTCATGGGAAAATCGGTATCTTGCATCTCGAAATATCCGCCAGGAGCAAGACTTTTGAAAGCTTGCTCAAAGACATAGCTGGGGTCCTTGAAACAGCTTATCATGAGTCTTCCATGTATAAAATCGAATTGTTGGGAGTAGGTCCATTCGTCTTCCGCATCCTCAACCTCAAATTGACAATTTGGAGGAACGCTATACAATTAGTTCCGGGCGTTTCGGAAACGAGTAGACTCACAATTCTGGCTGTATCGGACTCAAGTCACTACCAATTACTTGTGCTGAAGGATACTTATTTGCTGCGATTGATCAGTGAGCGTGCTGGGCAAGACTTGGGAAGCTGACCAAAATCAATCGCCCATATACCGGTTCCCGTCCCGATATCGAGTGCATGCTGGGGATTATCCGTGATAGGGGCGAGAAATAACTGGTCATGTAGTGTCATGTGCCAGAGGTGATGTTGCATATCTGGTTGTATCAGTAGGACGCTCCGCATACTCAAAGAAGTGGAAAATGCCTAGTCGTTCTTGCTCTCTCTAAAACCGTACATGAATCAGCTCATGAGCCTCTGTCCAATTCTTGGTAGGAAACATACCTCGTCGTTTGGCATTACATAGCCTGAGAATCGCATCAGCAACCACTTCTTCCGTTCATATGCCAGTTCCACTCACTGCCTTCTTTGTATCTGTGGTATGTCCTACCATCCTCTTCGACGTAGTCGTACACGCTTGATCGCACAGAACTTGTAGACCGTCTGCATGCAAAGCTTCGTTAG
The DNA here is from genome assembly GCA_002685535.1 of Deltaproteobacteria bacterium. Taxonomy (GTDB): domain Bacteria; phylum SAR324; class SAR324; order SAR324; family NAC60-12; genus Arctic96AD-7. The sequence goes on along the minus strand of NYXK01000009.1, from coordinate 76,750 downwards.
AGATCGCTAGATCAAGGTGCCCTTGTACCCCGCCCACCCATCTGTAAAACTCACGGAAGTGTCAAGTCTCCAATCGCAGAATCGTCGTCTCGGCTGTCTACCTACAACACAAATGAGATATCAGTAAGTGACTTGCAGATGATGCGCCAGGTATAAAATTCAATTACACTTATCAACCCTTCCCCGTCACTCGTGTCTCCCAGATCTTCCTCTGGGACCTCTCTATCGGACGCCTGGACTGTGTCAACAGCTTGAGCCTGTCCACTGTCCTCAGGTGAACCCTCTGATGTGTCCGGTTCAAGGGCCATGTTTTGTTTCGCGTACACGTAGTGGACAAGGGAGACTAAAGTAGCCTCGTACAAGGAGTGAGGTTGGAAATCTGTATCATACTTTTAGAGAAATGCTATTTTGCCTGTTCGGACTTTGGAGATAAATGCGAGCGCTTGATTGGCAAGGTTCATTGGAGTCAACAGGGATTCTGCCCGCACTTTCAGGGGCAGCAGGGGGTAGCGACGTGGGTGCGGGGGTTGTCCGCAGGTTTTGATCTGGGAACATATCTCAAGCTACATATTGTTCCCACTTGATTCAGCCAAGAAACAACGCGTAGATTTAACATTCTGTTAAACTCGTTGAATATTTCTGTCGCCCTGATATGAGAAGATACACACAGACGAAGGTGGCTGACAAGCTACGGGACGAGCCGTGCCTAGATCTTGGCTATTCTATTTCGGTGAAGGCAACTGAAGTTCGGAGTATCATTTCGACAAAAATCTAGATGTGACATATTAATTCAGAAGATCTGATTTAGAGACGTAACAATTCGATATTGCAGATCAATCGGAGTGTCATTGCTGCAAAGCCCTCTGCCAACTTTCCCTTTCATGGCCCGAGAGCTCTGGAGAGCGACGGCGGTACAGGTCAAAGGCGAGAAAGGCATTGCGAAGACTTTGTTTATAGCATCTCAACATGCGTGGTGTGTGCTCACAGGGGTTGGAAGACCATAGAAATCCACAATGAAGAACGTCTTTGGTCGTGGGCGAGACAGCTAGCAAGGATCTACTTAGGTTCTCTTGAATCTCCAGCAAAGAAGAGCATCTAGCGAGAACGACAAGCCAGGCATCAGAAACGTTTTGGACTTTATTCGATGTCTTTATGCCTCCAAGACTAAACTTCCATACACTTCTAGGCCGCTAGTGAAGTTGACCTACAAGTAGCCACCCCCACTCAATTGTCCACATCTGTCTCAAAGTAGCCTCCCGTACTAAGTAGAAGATGGTTCTTTTTTACTCTGGCTTTAAGTCCTACAGCTACCTGATACTCCCAGTGGAAGGACTGAGATTTTGTGGCAAGCTTTGTGAACAGTGGCAGCCTGCCCTACAAAAAGTGTTCCTCGGGTATGGAGAAGATTCTATCTGGAAGCCTTTGACCTAGAACTAAGTCAACTTATATATGTAGATGATCGTCTCCCGTCCCATGGCCATTTTTCACATTTTCAACAATCTGACATAGAAAGACAACTCCAAAATGAACTCCGATTCTGTCCCCGAAGACGTCTCTCACGACGAGAAGACCATGGTAAATCCTGAGAGTGTCTCTGACCAAGGCTCCAGCGGCGAACACGAGGATCACCTCGATACGATCGAGTCCGACGATGATACTGTATCTGAATCACTTGCAGATGAATTTGGCGATGGCTATGAAGATGATGATTCCAAAAGAGTTGCCGACCGCAGAAGAGAAAGAGGTCCGATGAAGTCTCTGGCACAGCTTGCCCAAGATTCCCTAATCGAAAGCTTGTCAAAAGCTGTTGACAGTAACCAAGGCACAGCTCAATATTGCTGTGGTGGAAGCATCCCCGCCATCGGACCACACTTAGCCGAGAAGGAAAGCAAAGTTGAAGAGAAAGGCAACCTCCAGGAAAGCATTGATGCCTCAGAGGAAGTCAAAGACCAGAAGCCGGAGGGAGAGGGAAACGGACAAGCTGGTCAGAACAGTTCACTGACTCCAAGTGTGACAATTCGATGGGACGACCCAGTTGATCATTACTTGACAAGAAGAGTGACCCTGCCATCCGAAGATCCCTTGATTCCTACCATGCCAGTCGAATATCACCACCTGATCAAGGCATGTGGAGGCGAAGGCCTTGATCAGTCGAAATTTACTGTCGACTTCCATCCTCAAGATTACGGCATTCTAGATGCCGTTTCACAGATCCTGCTTCCAGGCTGGGAGAATAAGTTCCTCAGGCGCTTCCCGGAGCATCGGGGCGTTCAGGTCGGCAGTTGCAGATTGCATGTAAGTCTTCGTGTCCACCCTCGCTTCAAATTTTCACAAATAATATTTTCAGGTGTCCAAGGTTGGTGCTGCGAGCCAGATTCCAACGGAGTCAAGCGATAGACTTCTGGGCAAACTGGTTATTTGTCTTCCAAGCTTCTTCGAAGGTACGTTTCCAGATGCGTGCGAGCTCGCATAGGTGCTAATCTTGGGAGGCGGCGAGTTGACGGTATTGGATGGTGGACACGAGAGTACCTTTGCTTGGATTCCATCTACTCTCGAGTGGATAGCATCCACCCAGGATTGCGATTTCGAATTTGACNAGGTCACCAAAGGCACGCANATACTNCTCGTCTACGACCTTCTCNTCACCCAGCGAATTGGTGATGGCGAATTATCAGGCATTGATCCTAAGCTGCTACCTTTGTATGAGGGTGTAAGAGACATGTTGACCAAGCCAGGCTTCATGGCGACAGGTAAATTGTCTCCAGGTTTATTGCCTTCAAAACTGACATGCCGATTCGACAGGAGGGACTCTCGGCTACTATTGTAGATACCCTTATTCTCACACCAATTCTCGAATGAGCAAGCAGCTGCCTCATGCCTTACGAGGGGTTGATATGGTGGTCTACACCGTGTTCAAAATCTCTTGATCTCGAGGTCCAGATCCGACCGATTCTTGATAATGGTGATCTCCACGAAATCGATGCCAGGCAATATGAGCGATATGAATATTACCATGGCTACGAATTCGATGAGTGGATGGACGAGAGATGTTACTGCCCGAGAGTCAAGGTTGGGAAGGCTTTCCACGAGTTATGTATCGGGGACTACACATCGCCATTGGACGAGGACTATGACATGGACTTCGAAGATGTAAGACCAGACAAATCCTTCTTTGTTCCCTTGGTCGTACTGACAAAAATTGCAGAACTTGGCATGCCATTGGCCAATGAACGAAGTATCTGGAATTATCTGGCTCAACAAACCAGACAGTGGAGGCAAGAAGCCTCGCGAGCTGGCTATTATCATGGAGGAAGACAGAGATGAAATTATGTGCTACTGTCTCGACTGCAGGAACAGTCGCTATTTCGAGAAAATCAATTCCCTAGTCGGGATTCTGGTTACCGTTCCAAAGGTGGCAGACAGGGATTTGGATCTCTGATGCTTTCGCTGCGAGGTTCGGCATCTAGTATCTTTAGAGTGACCGGCTACAGCCAGTCAATTGTCTCCTTAGGCTGATCTTTTGTGGAGCAATCGGTTGGCGTTGGCTTGCATCGGGTTTTGTATGTTCTGTTTGTTTACCTCGAAGCGGGTATGAGCTTAAGTTGGGTAGAAATGGCACGGCATAGATGTTACCACACTTTCGTGTGAATGGATAGTCAAGTTTCCGTCCACAGTGAGGACGCTGATTCGATCTGCATGATCTGCGTGAATTCTTTAGGCAGATTTTCCCCTCTCCGGCGTAGGTTAAACGGGCTGCATGAAGTCATGCCCCGGTCCGTTCAGTAAGCATTTTGCAACTTGGCGATGACCCCGCGTCATATCAGAGCTTTTCACTTCTCATTTCGTTGCTTGCTCTTCACTATTTTCTCTCAGACAAGAGGAAGCATTGTTGACCCATGATTCAACATGGGGAGCATTTCAGTGTTGGTTTTCTTGTTGGTATGTGTGCATAATATTTATGCATATCCGAAGTCTGTCCATCATGCACAACACCTCACTCGTTCTACCGAGCTCCGCTCCTCTTATGATTACATTGTGATCGGCGGAGGAACTGCCGGGCTGACAGTCGCTGATCGTCTCACGGAGAGCGAGAAATGTTCGTGTTCACTGCTCTGAAAAACTCTCAAACTAATCTGAAGTCAATAAATAGACTCTGTATTAGTCGTTGAGTACGGCTACTTCTCGGATATCCCCAGCTTGCCGTATGACCCAATCAATCCCAGAGATGCATCGCCTCCGTCTTTGATGTATAATATCACCTCTGTCGGGACCAAGAAGCAATATGTCGGAATCGGTTGTGTCGTTGGAGGCGGATCGGCCGTAAATGCTCAAGCATTCATGCGCGGTACCTCGGAGGACTATGATCGGTGGGCCGCTCTTGGAGGTGAGAATTCGAATTGGAGCTGGACAGATATTTTGCCGTATTTCAAGAAGGCATGGATGCTACATTCTCTTGAGACAAGAACATGCTGATGAAGAGAACAGAGCGCTACTTTCAACCCACCAGATCCGAAATTGGCTGAAGAGTTCAACATAACATTTGACACCCAGAGAGTATGGGGAGGCACTGGTCCTGTCTTGGCCAGCTTCGGCGATTATCAATATCCTCCTACCAGTACATCGACATCCTATGAATCACGCTCAAAGCCGTACTGATCCATCTCCAGAAGTCATGTATGAGGCCTGGAAAGCCTTTCCTGGCATCACCTATCCACGTGACGGCTCCGAAGGTCAAGCAGGAGTCGTCTGGATCCCCTCATCCAAAGATCCCGTCACAGAAACTCGATCCTACGCACGAACGGCGCACTACGATCCGGTCCAGAGCAGAACGAATTATGATATCCTTACAGGGCACAAAGTTGCGAAAATCAACTTTCGCCAGACCAGCATGGAGACTATAGCGACAAATGTGAGGATCGTTGCGCGAGCTGACAATTCGTCCATCATTGTAGTCAAGGCAAAGAAAGAGATCATACTCGCAGCCGGAGCGATTCATACCCCTCAGATTTTGCAATTGAGTGGCATTGGTCCTCGGCAGGTGCTGAAAGCTGCGAACGTCTCGCTCGTGCTGGATCTTCCTGGTGTGGGGTCCAATTTCCAGGATCACTCGTGGTTTGCTGTTGGGTACAATTGTAAGCCCATCATCTAGGCATTATGACCTGTACTTGCTAACGCGTAAATACAGTCGCAACTCCTGTGCTTCCAAATAGAGCATCGCTGCTCAATGACGAAGTGTTTGCTGCTTGGGCGTTGGAGCTCTGGGAAGCAAATCGAACAGGTCAGCCTCCACATCTGCTCTGGACGCCAAATTCTTTCTGACTTCTTCAGGGCCATACTCAATCGCGCAAGGAGGCGGAGCCGCTCTAGCTCAAGTCGGTCTCCCTGTAATAGCACCTGATACGTACTCTTCCATCGCATCAGAAATCGAGGGTCTTGATGCAGCAAGTGTCCTACCCCTCGGTACGAACCCCACAATTATTGCTGGGTATCGCGCCCAGCTCAAACTCATGGCCGCGGCAGCACGATCCAAGAACACCGCTTGGCTTCAAATGGGACTAGGTGGAAACCCATTCGGTCTCTCCGACCAGTGGGTGTTCAACATCCATCCACTAAGCCGAGGAACGGTACACTTGGACCCGGCAGACCCTAATGGAGAACCACTCGTCGATTATCGTATGCTCTCAAATTCTATCGATCTCCGAGTGGCGGTAGCTCTGTTCAAAGGGATCAGGTCCTATTATTCCAGTCAAGGCGCTATGAAGAGACTGACACCTGTGGAGACTAAACCTGGAGCGAATGTGACGTCTGATGCCGATATCGAGAGCTTCTTGAAAAGGACATTGGATCCCAGTCAATATCATCCTGTTGGAACGTGTCCCAAGATGCCGTTAGAGTTGGGAGGTGTGGTTGATGAAGAGTTGAAGGTGTATGGCGTGGTGGGTCTGAGTGTAGTGGATGCGAGTATGATGCCGCTGATTGTGGGGGCAACGACCCAATCGACTGTTTATGCCGTTGCGGAAAAGGTGAGTAGAGAGAAATAGTGAGATCAGGGCGTGTCAAAAGATACTAATGTGTTCGAGTAGGCTGCGGACCTGATAAAAGCAAGAGCATGACTGTTGACTCAGCTGTGGACACAACTGACTTTATTGCTAAACATGGCTCCTCGTGCTGTTTCTTTGCTGGACCTATCATTCCAGAAGAAGAGTCCGCAAATATTCTGTTCTTCTTCTTGATGATGTTCTCAGAGTGTCGCATTCATGCGGAGATGCAGTGGAATGCAGGTGAATGAGGCGCAAAGTTCACCACAGTCTCTCGCTTCGCAAAGTAGTCAAAAGTAAATAAACAGTCCATTCCCACCCACAAACCATCAAACAAGCAAAACCCTATAGCCAACGCATCTCAGACATGTAGCGATATCCCAGGTATCTCTATCAATCTGCTCTCTTCTACTCCAAACATCCTCCATTATTCTCAACGCGAGCTGCATCGTGCCAAATCTCTGCAATGCTCCCATCGAAGCAACCATATCCCGAAACGACGATTCTTGATGGGTATCCGCCAGGCAGCCAGCTATGCAGAAAGGCCAAACGAGCGTCCTTAGCAGAGCTGGAGAGGGTAATGTCTTGAATGCGACGATCAACTTCGACACATTGTCTTTGACTTCGTCGCTCGCCGGCTGCCACCCTGAGACAACGGTGTGTAGGTATATGTGTGCAGCGTAAGCCCAGATCTTTGTCAGAGCAGCAGTTGTATCTACAGGCTTGTAAAGAAAGAACTCGAGTGGATTGGTGGGCTTCAACCGCATTCTAGACGTATATCCAGGCTCGTCGAGGGCAGCACAACCATCACGGAGTCGCTGCTCTATGTCGCTGGCTCTATGTACCAGCTGCATCATAGACAATGCGCCGGACTTCTTCATCTCCTTCTTCCAGGCATCCAATGCAGATATCTCACCAATTAGTAATAGAACCCAGTTCTCATGGCCAACGAAGTCCTCAAGCTGTAGCGGAAAGTGTCCATTATGATGGTCGTTGGTCAGGAGATATCGGTGGTACTTCTGGAATCTTGGGGCCTGTTCGAGAGAAGTGCTTGAGATGACATCATTTACCAGTAACATGGCGGAGAAGAAGCGGAATGCGGCCTGATCCGCTGTCCAAAGAGTGATATCAGAACTCACATCCAGGAGGGGTCCATCAGAGAGCTGTGCCAAGACCTTCGAAATACTCGGATATGTTCCTTCCATTCCGTATCTTTGGAATATCTGCTCAAAAAGCACGACTGCAGCATCAAGATGCATCTGCCAATTTTGCGTAGGAGCAATGATGATCTCAAAGCTAAGCAACTGTACCACGTTTCCCATCAGGTCAGCACTCTCTCGCAGAGGCTGTTCCTCCTGCTTAGAGAGCTCAACCGAGTCGCGCAGAACAGTCTTTATAGCTAGATCAGCCTGTTTCTGAAGCTCCTCCGAAGTCATCGATGCACACATCTTGTTCTCGGAGCCTGCTAGCATTGGTACTACCGAGAAGAAGAAAGAGGCGAGGCTGATAATTGTATGGTAAATGCCTTTGTTCTTCATAATTAAAACGAGCATCCAGCCTCGGCTCCCTTCCAGAATGGATGGACGGTAGAAAGGAAACAGGACCGGAAAGACATAGTCCAGGTATGTCATGATAAGAGCAAATTCTCGCTCGTCTTGACTCAGTGACAGACTCGGAACATCGAGATCCAGCAGATGGTTGGAATTGCGGGTGCTCAGGGAGACACTCGAATCTGGTGTGGGAATCCCTACCGCTGTACCGCAGTCGACCTGAGACATCTGTAGAGCTCTCTGTGAGCTTTCCCTTTCGCCATTCAGGTGTCTAGATTCGGGACTAAGAGGAAAGCTGGTGGATGAACTTGATGCCATCACGTGATCCGATAAAGAATCATCTCCGATCATTTGTGCGATGGTCTGGATACGTCTCCTCCCTCGACGACGAATCGATCCGCGCTTGATTTCCACTTTCACTCGATTCGCCATATCCTGCTGTCTCTGCCCACCGTCGATCCAGTCCGGCTTGGTCCTGTCATAGTGGCAGGTGATTTCCAATGCTCGGCATACAGCGCAAATAGGGGTCGCCTCATCGCACTTCTTGTGTCGGATCCGGCACGTCCAACAGCCTGTGAAGCTCTTCCGTTGAAGTGACATGCGTAGCTGAGCTCATTCCATGCATAAGTAAATGTAGTGTTGCTTTGTAAGGTCTCCAGGGTATTTCGAAGAGTTCTGGTTGTGCTGCCCCGGTCGAGACCGAAGCCGCTCGGAAGCTCTTCGCGAGCGGCTTGAGTAAGCGGGCGGGTTTGTGATCTTGGCACATGTTCCTCTTCCAGGTCGATGGCGCGCCAATCTTAGAAATGTATAAACTGGAAGCTTCCCACAAGAAGAATTATTTCTCAGTCTTGATTATTTCCCAAACTGTTATACAATCATCACACACCATGGTAGGCACCAAAGTCCTCGTTTTCGGCGGAACAGGTCCGGCAGGGATCTGTTTACTTCGCGAACTCGTCTACCGCAAGCACGCTATCATCGTATACGCTCGTTCGCCGTCCAAAATCCCCTCAGAGCTCGCAGCAAATCCTTTAGTTGAAGTGAGATGTTCTTACAATTCCATCTCAGCCCTAAATCATTCCGAGTCTGTAAAGTCTCTAAAAGCGAAAAACACTAATACTCTTCCTCAACTAGGTCATCCAAGGCGATCTCTCAAACNACTCAGCCCTCTCCTCGGCGGTCTCGAAAGCCTCCAGCATAATCTCCCTCCTCGGCCCCAACGCCAAAGACACAACCTTCGACCCTTCCCTCTACTCCTCATTCTACGCCTCCCTCTTCCCTATCATGCGCACCCACGGCGTGCGTCGAATCCTCGCCATGGGCACAGTATCCATCAAGTGTCCTGAAGATAACTTCTCGCTTATACGCTCGATACTCGTGTCGCTTATGCCGGTGTTTTTCAATACCGCGTATCAAAGTATTCTGAAGATAAGAGATGTGTTTGAGGAGGAGGGGACGGGTAATGGGATTAATTGGACGGTGTACAGGATTGCGTTGATACCTGGGGGCGATGATGAGGTGAGCTGGATGAGGGATAGGAATGAAGGGGCGGGGCATTTCGTCGGGTGGGTTGGGGAGAAGGGGTGGGGGATGAGTCAGAAGAGAGGGGCGTTGGCGAGGTGGCTTGTTGATGCTGTTGAGGGAGGCGCTGATGAGTGGATTGGGAAAATGCCTGCTGTGGCTGCTGGGACTTTGTCATGAGTTGGCTCTGAAAGCCAGGGGATTTGAAACAGTCACTGCGTATGGGATAGGCTATGGAGTAATAGAATCAGGTCTATACATAACATTAAGGTACGTGATGAGTAAAGTAAGTGGGTATCTATCGATCTCAAATGCAAACAAGAAATCGCTCGCTCGCTGGCTCGCTCGCATCTCCTATGACTCTTCGAAAAACAAAACATAACGAGCATCTCTCATCCCATCATAATCATCATCACATACCTCCAATCCCTCATTGCAAACCAATCCATGCCTGTCTTTCCATGAAACAAAACTTCCCAAATATTAAACCATTAAAGCAATGACCAGACTGCGATGATATGATGTGTATGATGAAATGCCAACCCGTGACCGAAAATGAAAAGGAAGAGATGAGAATACAAGCCTATGTGTAAATAGTAGGCATGTAGGAAATTGATGCACCACAGGCTCGCGCCCTTGATATCTCTCCGTCTTTGACAGCTTGTATGAGACCCGACCGAGAAATGTTGTCTTCCACGCTATGCAACAAACCGCTAAATGCAAATGCCAAACGATCCGCACCTATTTGAAGTCGGCTGGTGCTGACTCGAGGGTGAGGAGCAAACATAATGAGAGAGTAAACAAAGGGGAAAGTAAGGACTAAACACTAGCCGTCCTCCTCCGCCCAACATTTGGTTTCTGCGCGTACGCAACCACCAATTTGAAGCTCGCGTTCCATTTCTCGCTCTCCGAGAGTAAGGAGCTGTCATTGAAGATACTTCTGGCCAAGTCACCATCTGGAATGACACCCTTCTCGTAGCATTGTGTGTACCACCACCGTCCGACTTTGGCGACCATCTTCGTGATGCTCTCATCCCCGGCACGAGATTCGTCCTTCATCATATCTGCCAGGCTGAGTTCCTCGCTCTGGTCGTGTTCCCGCTCTTTTCCTTTGCCACTAGCACTTCCGCGCTTGGAAGTATCTCTGGAAGCAGCGGGAATGGTTGACGCCACAGGAACACCGACGTTGCAGCTCTTGATGTCAGTAAACCCGCGCTTGCCGACAATGCGAAGGACTGTGTCGCTTGCGCTGGCGAGACTGATTTCCGAATCTGCGACCTGCATCTTGACTTTGAGGCCTCGAACTGCACGACGAGCACGGTTACCCATGTTCACCATATCTAAATCTAGAATTGCCATTTCGAGGTATCCGCCGGGCTTGAGGACACGTTTAGACTCTGCGACGATGTTGCGATATGATGCTTCAGACATGGCAGAGGGAAAGCGGAAGACGACAACGTCGAATATTGATGATGGGAACGGGAACTTGTGAGATGTGGAGAGGTATTGGACCTGTCGGTGATTTGGAGGGGTGAGCGGAAACGAAGCGCTTGCGGAGGTTTGCTGGGAGTTGGAAAGTGGCCGAGTGGGCGAGAGGTTGTAAAAGGTTGAGTTCGGATAAGTTTCTGCTGCATAAAAGGACCAATCGTCTTTCAAGTATATATTAGCTCACGAAAAGATTCGAGGTAAGTAAAGGGGCGTACCATTGCCAAGACCATCGATGACTAAGATCGAATGGCGTTTCGTTGGTCCTTCGAGCTGCATTATTTCTTCTCTTGCAGGACTGAAGAGAACGTGCCCGAAAGTCAACCACTTGCTGACTTGCATTGATCCAACGCGAAGGTTGACCTGCGAGATGGGAGAGCTGTTTTCCTGCTCGGAAATTGTCCGGAGCCCTGACATCGAACGCGAATGACTGCTTGATGAAGTCGATTTTCTTGAGCTGCTATGAGAAGCGCGGCGATGCTTCTGAGCCGAATCGCCGTGGACAGAATTATTCCGGTCGCCATATCCAGAGAAGAAATCTGTGAAGGACATCGGCGTTGTCGGTGTAGGAATAGTGTTCAGAGCATCTCTCAACCTAGCACTCATGTCTCCGCTATACACGCTCGAAGTTGTGAGAGCAGAGCGTCGCTCTGGAGCTTCAATTACTTGCTCCTTAATTGTAGGCGCAGAGGTCAAGGTTGGTGACTCCTTAGCCTGAACTTTGCTCTTCCTCATTCGTCGACTTTCATAGCTCTCATATTGGAATGGAACCCCGTGTGAAGATGTTGCCGATACAGGTACTTTGACAGTATCGTCNTTCTCGATCAAATCGTCGTACTCATCCCATACCTCGTCTTCCTCCAGNGCAGCGTNGGCTTCAGGGATAACAGCCGTGATACCGAGGAGGCTAAGTCCACCAGAGCTACTTGTCGTGGCCTCTGAGTTCTTCCGAGGAGAGAATGCAAGAAAGTCTTGATGACTCACTCTTGTGCTCTCCGACCTAGAATCACCAGAGCTTTGTCGTGATGAATTTTCCATCTCGGAATAGGGAAGTCTGGTCTCGATTGGCTCGGGAGTGGAAGGCTTGGGTGGACTAGGACCTAGGCCAACAGAATCTTTATCGACTACCTGCGGCATCAGCAGTGGCTGAACTATGCTGAGACGAGCAAATGGCCGTGAGAATGACTTTGGCGAGGTCGCCTCTGGTCTGGCTGAAATGACCTTGGGTATGCGTCCAACTTGTGGTAATCGACTTGGGCGACTTGGTGCCGTCTCTTTGACCAAATGCAAGTCAGTCTGCGGCAATTCAGGCGTGATTTGAACAGGCTCCGGAGAGGAGTAAGTCGGTAAAGTGTTGCTGTCCGGTGGGGCAATCATGTCAAATTGTACCTCTTCCGATCCCCGATTATTTTCTTTGATCTCTCCAAATTGAAGCAAGTCAAGCTCTTCGTTCGACAGGCTTACGACATCGGCATCTCGAAGTATATCTTCCAGATCAAAAGCTTCCAGTTCCTGCTGCTCATCAGAGGAGTCAAGCATTGCATAATGTGGCATTGCCGCCGACTTCGGAACAGACTTTGCAACTGTTACTTGAAGTGCAGGTTGAGGGTCCGGTTTTGGTGTTGGCTGTGATCTATGGAAGAAGTTCCACTTCCGTGGTGATCTTGGCCTCTTCTCCAGCTTCTTAGGCTTCGTGGTCTGAACTTTCCGGGCCTTCTCGAGCTCTGACTTCATGTCTAGATGAGACTCGTCTGATAAGATGCTTGCGTCTAAGCTTGTGATGGAAGGCGACGCTCCACCGGTGAATTTGAGGGGTCGCGGAAGGTTTAAGGCGCTGCTTGAGTTCTGAACAGACCGGCGAAAAGCCAAAGAGCTTTTGCCGATACCATCGTCGCTGCTATCAGATGGCCGGCGACCTTTGGGTATCGCAATGGCGGAAGCTCTCTTGGTGGGTTCTTTGGGTAATGCTGACGGCCATAATGTGGTCCTAGAGACTTCTTGACTGAGGTTTGACGAACCTTTGGAATCCATGCTAGGTCGACCTAGTAGAAGGCTGGCATTACTTTCTGTGCGAGATAGCTCAGAGCTGGCATTGCGATTTTCAATGATCTCGCCTCCCCCAGCGATGATCACAGGACTCATGCGTTCGAGCAGGAAAGGATCGTGAGCACGAGTGCTAGCAACGCTTTCCTGCGATGAACTGGCTCCACTCACGCTCCTGTCACGGGCTCTGGTCAGACCTCCAGCACTACTGCTTCTGCCTCGGTGACCATATCTTCCATATCCTTCGTGTCCAGTCCCGGCCACAGGTCCTTTTCGAAGTACTTTTTCCTTAGTCTCCACGGTTGGTAACTCGGGTGCAGTCTTTGTGCGCCGCCCGAATAAGCCAAAGCGGGGCTTCGTGTTTACTAGACTTGGGCTTGGAGTACGACTAGCTGTGCCTCTCGACGACGATGCATTTTGCTGAGGCTTCAACGTTGGAATGATGCCAAGTCCGGATGGTGCGGGTGTTGCTTCTCGTGGCGATGGTTGAACAGGAACTGGAGACGGGTTCCTCGACGGAAGTCGGCTTGACTGTTGAGAGCGTGGACCAAGCGGAGGTGATGTGACGGTACTTCGAGGAAGCGCACTCCTCCTCCTGTCTGGTGAGAAACTGATCCCGGCCAAATTGCTCTGGATGACTGCCATCGACTCGCCTAATTGAGTTTGCAAATCGGGTGCGCCTTCTCTACTCGGCCGTGTCGGGGGACCCACAGGTTTCGAGGCCGTGAGGGACGGCTGTACAGTTCTAGCTTTGGCAGGTGACGACTCTGCGGAAGTCATTACTGATTTTGCAGGTGCCTGAGATGACTTGGAGGGAGATTCTTGTTCTTCGGATCGGGCTTTCTTGAACTTCTGAGACGACTTTCGTGGTGGCGGACTTGGTGGCAGTGGAGACAACCTCTTCTTTTTCTTCTTCTCCTTCGTCTTTCCCTCTCCTTTGACAGTTGAGTTTGAAGATGACGATGTCAATGATTCCCGTAACGATGGAAGGCCATGCTGATCGACTGGTCCTGCTTCGCCCTCGTTTGGAATGCTCACAGCCCTTCTTCTTGTGACGCTTGTGACAGGAGGTCGCGATAGAGCAGGGCTTGCTTGTCTAAGTCTCGGGGTAGTAGTCTTCAGTGGTGCTATGATGCCTGGTGACTGAGATGACATAGAAGTAGGGGTGGTGTCTCGGCTGTGGCTTCCAGGACCGGGAGACTCGGAGAATCTAGTTGATGGACTCGCACTGTATCCGCTTCCGCTATAACCGCTATAACGATGATGGCTACTTCCACCGGAGTAGTATACCGGCGTTCCAGAGAGAAGAGGAGTTGGTGGAGGCAGGTCATGGGTAGATAATTTTGGCTGCAAGTCTGCAAGCACTCTGGTATGTGGCGCAAATGCTTCTGGTCTGTTGCGGTACCTATCCAATTCCGGAATGATAGGTGGCGAGTCCTTGAATGGAGGAGCCCTCGCCCTTGGTCTGGTAAATATTTCGTTGTAAGCCTCTGCTGACCTGATCGAAGAATCAATACTTGGATGTTGTTCGGCTGATGTTTGTGACCATTTAGTTGGTGACGAAGATCCTGCTCTGTCCATACCCGTTCGGGGATTCGGCACCTGTGCAATTGACGAGGGTTTTCTCCGTAATACATTGCGAGACGATTTGCTTTTCAGCTCGGGCTGAACCTTCTCCGCCGGTGCCTTGGTTGCAGCCCTGCCAAANCCAAAGCTGGATCCTGTGATACCCCTCGGTCTTTCTGACCTTTCCGGCCTCTCTGGTCTCTCTGGCCGTCGTGTACTCGGCGATGGATCGCGCATACTCGGTCTCGGTAATCCTGTCTGTGGTGGCCTGCTCGCCGGTACAACTCCTCTTTTTGACTCCATCTGTCCTGAGATATGTGCGATATCTGCCTCCCTACGTTCCTTCACTGGCGAGCCTGATGCTCCAGCTTGCATATATGCTCCAAGCCTTCTCCCTCTGGGCAAGTCCCCTGGCCTAGTGGGTGGGTCGAACCCTGATTTGTATGATGCCATTATGATCCTCCTAACTTCGCATTACCTTGCCGGTTTGTGTGCTGTGTACCAATTGCTATAATGTTCGATAGTGGTATGTAGTCGACATTCCTTGTAAAGTTCCGCAAATATGAGGTCTTCGTGCGATTAGGAATATCTGCGTTAAGTCAGTGCTCGAAAGTCAACAATCGCGACTTAGACGAGAACTTACACCCGAGATCTGCCAAAACTTTTTGTGTCCGCGAGGACCAAGTCTCTAGAACAAAAGAAAAAGATTTGGCTATTATAGCAATATAAATCCGTATTGTCCGAAAGTTCGCCTCAGTTTTAAGTGTGGTGGCCAAATGTTCAGTAGTTGCAGGCGAAAGTTACTGGGGTTGCGTATTGTGAACAAACAGTACCGCCAGGGTTTCTTGAAAACTGGCGAGGACAAAATAGAAATAGGAACAAAAATATCAATTATTTTTGGGTAGTAGATCAACAGTCAGAAACAGCAGAAAAGGAGGAAAGTGGAGGTGATGCTGTTGTTAAGGGTCGCCCTGGATGCGGGACGGTCGAGAGCTAGAGTGTGGGGACTAGCAATCGTGTGCGTGCCGTAAAACGGAGACGAGGATTTAGTTGGTAGACGAGCTAGGCGCTTGTCTCTTAGCAGCGCAAGCCTCCTGTTGAGACACAGTTTGATGGATGACGATGGGGGTATCAGAGGGCGTAGATGGGAATTTCAGGGAGGGCTGATCATCGCTGAGATATGGAGTCGACTTTAGGGCCGGTCTACCGTGGAAACGAGTGGAGCGTGAGTGCCGCGACCACTGAGTCTGGTGGCTATCAAGGCTGGTATCAAGGCTGGGGGAGGTATATTTGCTTGTGGCGTTGAGAAGCAGTCGACTGGACTTGAGTCTCTCCCAGATCCTAGCGATATCGTGCAGAGTGCAGCAGTCCCAGTCATGCGGGTCCTCTGGACGGTCGTGTCTCTGCCTCTGGAATCGCCGGAGAGAGAGTTTAAGCCTGAGCCTGAGCCTGGAATAGAAGCTGTTGGAGAAGGAAAGGAGCCACGAGCCAGTAAGTCTGGTTGATAGCAGAACAGCCGGGCATAGTAAAAGACGGAGAGGGCTAGTCATCCAGAATGGCGGGCATGTAGAAAGCAGCAAAAGCAAAGACTGCATCGCAAATCGATCAACTCACGCAAGACGCGCACAAAAAGCAGGTGCTGCGCCGGGCTGCGCGTCTCTTCTGCAACGCTGCTGCAGGCTTCTGCGAGGACTGCATGGCCTTGAGACCTATGAGAAGAGAGCAAGACCATAGAAGGCAATTCATTCGTCGAGCGGTGTAAGTGAGAAGCAGAATCACGTATGAGAGGGTTTTGGACGTTGGCAGGTTGGGTGAGGAGAACTTGGTGGCGTGATTAGCTCTCGAATCAGTGATGGGCGGCTAAGTCCTGATCGCCCATAGTGGGGTGAACGGGGGGTCTCGGGGGGTCCTTTACCCTGGAATCTGGATCCTCGCTGGGAAGAAAGCGTCAAATCCTTCCCTAAGATCCCTCCCTCCCAAATCCGACACTAACTGACAGACAAGACAGCGAAAGCCCAGTCATCGCATGAAAGTGGCCTGCATCGGCTTGAGCAATGTGCATGTGCCCGGAAATAGACATCTTGCGACAAGCGCTGCGGCACTGCGTCTATAGTCATGTGCTAATGGTGACCTCTCACCGTCTTGTATCACTAGGCCTTTGAGAAGTCTCGCCATCAGCTTTCAGCGATACCAAGGTACAACAATGCAAATCGGCCTCCTGACCTGTAGCACAAGCATTCCATTTGCTGCCGCCTTGTGCCATGAATTATGCCCACGGCCACCTTCGGGTCGCATCGTCCCCTCTCACTTTTCAGGTCAAGTCAGGCCAGGGTTCACTCCAGCAGGCCCTGTCTTTGCCTATCTTTCCTCCTCCAAGTCCTCTCGAGCAAGACTACCATGTCCCTGAAGGACGGCCAGACCCGTAAACAGACGACAGTCCTCAACAGTGGGGTCACTCCCAGCCATCTGGTTCCTTATTTGACCGTTTTTGCACTTGGGGTCGCACGAAAATAACCATGAATCAAAAGCACAACTTCTCTGGGTGTTCATTGGTGAAGAGCCAAATATTCTCATCCAACCATTTTGATGAAATTTCTGCTCCCAGCGCCTCGCTAAATTCCGAGCCAGCCCCTGAAGCCCCCAAACTCTGATCTTGGACCTCATGTTTCTCCCTACCCGTTTGGCACAAACGTTCTCTAACCTTCTGCCAATCGAGTATCCCAAAAGTACAGCTCCTTCCTGTCAAGCCGGAAGAGGAAACTCAAGCCTGGAGCCATGGACGTCAATGTTGGTAAAGTTCAACCGCACTTTAAGCAGTGACAGGGATCACCAATACCCGGTTCGGCTTGCTCACACAACAAGCCGTTGATTTGATGCTGTGTAGCGTGATATCGCACCAGTCATTCGATCTACGATGCTCTTTGCAGCATCATCAACAATCTACAGGATCTGATGTACGTGTTTTGTTGAGGTGCCAAATAGAATGCTACCATTGTTCACCGAGCCTACCTGTCACACACCGTCCTTCGCGTTCAGCCCACCACCTGACTCATCGCTACGTCCTCGTATCTTGGAATCTTTGCGATCAGGTTCCTAGGCGAGCTGAAGCGCGCAGAATTAGCGGAGGGGCAACTGTGCGTTGTCGCGATGGCGACTGTGGCGGGTGCATTGCATGCATGAATGCACAGGCTTCGCCACACCTGTGAATCCCATCAAGCCGAGGATCTTGGCCAGATGGCGACTCCGAGCTTCGTCGGTAATATCGAGAATGCTCGTTGACGTGGCAGCGAGGCAAATTTGAAGCCTTGCTTTCGAAATCATGATCCTGATCCTAATCAACCTGGGGCGAGATGTCAAGATGTGAAGCGAGCACATCATGCCATTTAGAGCCCTTTTTAGCGATGCCCCCGAGGTGTGGAGGGTTCGGAGGAAATCAGCAAGGCCGTTTGGCGATCAACAGGGCTTTCAGGCAGCCCATTGGTCAACATGTAGCCAGTGTGGCTTGCAGATACTCTTTCGCTTGGGATTGATGTAAATAACGTGACGACGAGAGGGTGTCCTCATCCCGGTCTTTTGTGCTTCGAATGGTCTTTCGAATGATTCCAGATCCACCACCTTGCCGCACAGGATTACATGGCTGCATGTTCGGACGAGAAGCTCGCCAAAATCGAGCAAGGATGGCACAGTGAAGATGGATATGGCACTATCCAGCGCCTGTATCTCCTCTTCTCGTGTCAGCCGTCAGAACTCAATCTTTTGCGCCTATGAAAAGAGCTTAAATCATCCTCTTCTTCCCATTTGCGCTCCAGAAGCCGTCTCTAAACCACCACTTGCTATCAATCGGGCTGATTAACCGAGTTCTTGAACCTCATTTGTGGCGATCTCATCCACAGAGTCCCATCGTTTCCACGCGAAGGCTTCGACTGAGAAGCTGACCCGAAGCTTCACTTCACTATTTACGCAGCTCCAAACGAGTAAACCGCCTGGATTGTAGTCTGGGGCAGCCAAGCCTAGGACTAAGTCTTATGTAAGGCCCACATCTGCGGCGTTGGTCCAACAAGGGCCATCGTAGGAGCCTCTCAAGCCTATTAGAACGTCAAAGTCGACTTCTCGCTTCTCATTCGCGAGAGCGTTTTCGACGAGTCCTCACCCTACCCGAGGGGAAGTCGGAAACTTGGATCCCCGCAAACCATGACCATGATGAGTCTCTGTAAGTTTCCGCACATGCCGCTTGGTGGAGGGCCTCGCCGGGACGAAGTGGAAAGTATGTTGGGACCTTAGGAATTGAGAAATTGAGGGAAGTGATGTATCAACTTCAAGCCATGACATTTTAGCCGGACGGCTAGGGGGAAGAGAGCCTTGGTCCCCGCCAGCCATGAATTTTGGAATGTGCTGCATCAAACGTTGCTACATGGAAGAGTGGCGTCTATTCTGGTTGCTTGTGGATAACGGCAGGGGTAATGATTCATGTTTTGAGTGAAGCCGACGACAATCGATGGATGTCACTATCTCCCCTATCAAGTCTCGCTTAGGGCCCCTGAAAATCAGAGGGCTGTCCGTTCCTTCCACTTCTGGAGAACGATCCCCTGCTTCTCAAGATGCTCTTTTCTTAGAAGAGAATATCGGCAAGTGTTATAACTCCCAGAGCGTCGTGCGTCTCAGATATCAGAACCTGGCGATACAGCACGCTCGCATGCATGGCATCGGCATCGAAACGTAAAATCATCTCAACGGCAAGCCATGCAATCAGTCTGGAACGACACTTCTCTATGCACCCACAGACCAAATGCTACTATGGACAATCAACAACTCCAATTCAAGCCAGTCTCAAGCTCTCACACTAGCACCGTTTCAGGACTTTGTCATATCAGCGCAGCCAAAAGCGACACAATAAACAACTGCCGAGTAAAACAAAACAAGCAAGAAACAGAAACATTCTTTCATCCCACAAGACTTACGGGTGGCTGTTTCGATTTTCAGCCATATGTTTCTCCCAACTGCACAAAATCCGACACTAGAATGCTCAAGTCCAACCGATACTTCACGGAGACACTCATTGGTTCTCGAGCGAACCAGTCATGGTCCTCTCTCGTCCCCACTCCGTGAACATTGATCAAAGTCAGGTCATCTCCAAAACCTTCACCCCATCATTGAGAATCATTCTACCTNCCCAGTGTCATCTTCAAGNAGGACATGACATCCGAACCCCATCTAGGCACATGTTTCATGTGCTTTGCATATTCTCCTCTGCATGTTCTCCACACGCAAGAAGACCCCTCAATCACTCGCTGCCTCGGTAAGACTTCCCCTCTCCCAAATTCCTAGCGTGATTGTGACAAGCTCCTCACGACGACTGGATCGGTAACTAACCTATTCCACTCTTACTTATTGACGACCGTGAACTTCCATCATCAGGGTAAGTCCACACGGACGCAAGCCTAAGACCTCCCTCCGCAAGTGTCCGCAAGTGAGTCTCCCGTCCCGTCTTTCTTACTCAATTTCTCCGAGATAGGGCCTGCCGCCGTCCTGTGCCCGTGCTACAGTAGTGTACTGTAGTAGTTTCCGGGGTACAGAGACCTTGAGGGTCGAGATTCGAGACCGATGTGCGATGGGCAGGTAAGCGCCAGAAGAGTCTGGAGGTGGTGATCAAAGCTTCTTTGTTCCGAGAGACATGGCGATCATTATCTCCACATCACAAAGTTGTGATGTGACGACAATTCTTCATCGGTGGATATTTCCCTTTGAGATGTAGAATGAGGTGATGAGATGTCGAAATTCCCATTCCGTAAGAAACTGGTTGCCTGACTATTGTCAGCCCAGTAGAATTTTACTGAAATTCAAAGAAGGCTTTGGTCCAGAATTCCCATCCTCAGCACTGCTGCATTATTACCTACGCCTCGGTGAGACATCTACTCTCTGCCTGCGAGATCGGCTTACCTGGAATTCGTCACACAAATGAAGAACTATCCTTTTTGTACCCAGTCAAGTCTCTCTCAGACGATTGCCCACTTCACCGTTTGCTGCACTATCGCATATCCAAGCTCTGGAGGCTTGCTCTTCGAGTAACCTTCTGATTAAACAGAGGTAGCAAATAAGACTACGAAGTAGACCTCCTAATCCGAAGGTTCCTTCTCACCTACACCTCAACACGCACTTCCAAGTGGCTGAATTATCACCCGACAGCCAGTTTTACCAGACATATGATTCCCAACCGAATCGCCATCCTACTATGCAAGTACTCGGTAGGCTCCAACCCCCACGGTCCTCCCACACCCCAAAGTAAACATCAAGCCACCATCCTACTCCATCACATTTCCACACCAAATCCATATCCATATCCACGACCATATCCATGTCGCCTTCCCGCGTTTCACCAGTGTGATCCGACCTTACTGCTTACATCGACTTCAACGCTCATTCTCACACTCAAATCTTAAACAGTTCGTCGGGCGGAACGGGCGGGAGGGCAGCTAAGTAGACTGGGTATGGGTATGACGCCGTATCGAACCCCAGTCACAACGCCTCACCTTACTGGTTCAGCAGAAACCGGAGAAGTGGGAAGTGTAAGGCTTGCATGGGTAAGGATATGTGGTGTAGCTGTTGCTGATCCGAAAACGGAGATACTGGGTGGACGAGAGGAAGTGCAAAAGTGCAAATCGAAACAAAACAACGGAAAGAACAAACTTCGTGATATTTAATGCAGTAAGAGAGGACAATGTCTAGCTAAAGTAACCATGCAATGAAGCTGTGAATTTCGACGAAAGCACTACAAGANGTAGAGCAGAAATTCGGCAAGATTAGCATGCACAACCTCGCTGAGAGGGAATAATATTTAGGGAAATACGAAAGAGCATTCAAAGGCCACTTAGCCAAAACATTTCCAAGGTTATGAACCCGCCACCCCATGATGGTCTGGTTCCAACTTCCCCGAAGGTTATTTCTCACTCTCGCATTTCTGAGCCAACTGAAGACTATTGTTGCAAATTCCTGTTTTGTATTTTGTATGACCCTAGTTGTACACATCCGCTAGCAAAATCCGGAACCCAACCCAATCCAGTTCCCATGCATCTGTACCGCTTTTAATGCCCAATTCCGGAAGGACCAATGTGACATAACGAGAAATGATGTGATTTGGAAAAGAGTCTACCAATCACATCTTCCATTTCAGTCGAATTTGCTGATTTGTTGCCCTTCCTGAATTTCCGAAAGTCAATGCCTCCCGCGATCATCGAAAGCACATGAAAGTGATCTCCATCTAGGAGCATCACTTCGCAGCAGCAAATCTCTTTGCCCGCGCCTCAGCCTTAGCCCTCTCGTCCGGATCATCAGTGATCTTCTTGAGACCCTGCCCAGCAGCCGCACCACCAGCCTTCCTCTCTCCACCTCGTCCTCCACCTCTCTGACCCTGTCCACCACCACCACCACCACCACCTCGTCTAGGAGCTTCCGTCCTCCTATCCGGTGTCTGTCTCTTAGCCTGTCTACCCTGCGCACCGTCTCCACCACGCTCTCTCTTCAATTTTCGCTCAGGCAGCGCGCTATTCAGGCCCTTCACGATATCCAGCACAACCTCCTTCTCCTTCACCTTATCCGTGCCGAACTTCTTCGCGCGCTCCTCAAGCTTCTTCTCCTCCTCTGTCATCTCCTTTGCGGGTGCAGCTACCTCTGGACGCGCGAACCGCTTTGCTCTTGCAGCGCGCTTCTCTGCCTCCTTCTCTGCTTCGCTCAAGCCAAGACCAATTGTGTAGTCCTTCTTTGGCTCTTCTGGCTTCGTCTCGGCCTTCGTCTCTCCCTCAGCAGCTGCAGCTGGCGCAGGCGCGCTTTNGGTCGTCGCTGGCTCGGGTTGCTTGACTGTGAGATCGTTCGTGGTTGATGGGTCGATGGCAGCCTTCTGGTTGGGCACTGCAACTGGAGTCTTCACTTGCCCGACGCCACCAGCTGCGATCGCAGCAGCTGCAGGTGCTGTTGTAGCTTCAGCGGCGGGCTTGTTGTCGTCTTCGTCCCAATCGATCTCGTCTTCGCCTGCGCCAGCTATATGTAGATGGTTAGCATGTTTTCAAGGATAGAAGGTAACGCGCGCATAGGTTGAATGGGGAGCACAAATAGTAGTGAACATACAAGCAGCAGCACCGCCGTTCTTCTTCGCATCGTCTTCTTGTAGGCGCGCGATCAGGTCTGCCTTGTTTCCGGAAATGACAAGACCGCGCTCACTGAGGAGCTTCTTGAGGTCGGGGACCTTCTGGGAGCTGTAGTCTACCATGGTGGCGTATTTGGGTTGTTCGTCCTTCTGTCGATGTCAACGGAATCGTGAGGTCGACTTGAGGTAATTTGACCTGCGATTGGTCTTGTGAAGGTCGAGATGATTCGACGGCGATGGTGTTGATGTCGAAGAGGATGGTCTTTAATGGAGCGCGCGTTGCTAGGGATGCTCTGAAGTCGATGATCGGAATTGCAGGGATTATGCGGACACTAGCGGATTTATTCCCCGAGCGCGTTGAAGCGAATGTAAATATTCACTTTATTTGGACTTCAAAAAGGGCATCTCTAGGCACAGTCGATTGTCTTTCTTGAGGGACGAGTCTTTCAGTATAATATGTCACTTGAGGCAGGATGCCCGAGGTCTTGACGAGTGAAATTTGTGCATATATATGTGCACTTTCTGCAGTTTCGAAGTTCGCAATGAAATTTGTAACTTAAGAAGGCTCTACACCAGGCAAAGACATGCATTCAAAATCCTTGACACATATCTGATTGCTTCTAATATTGGAGTGGTCGTTTGACGAGGTGGTCAATCATACTCCGGCTTTCGTCCTCGTGGCATTTGACAAGCATTGCTTCGCTATGAACATCTCCATGAAACCTTGAAACGCATCATCTCCTTTCACGATAGAGTTGTATGCTGCGAAAACTCATANAGAAGAAGATCTCTCGTAACTCTAGACATTTAAACAGCCCAAACTGCCTTCCGCATCAATTCTCTCTGGGCCACGAGTTCTTTCTTAGATAGTTCCAGAATCCATGCCCGACGGGGACCTGATATCAGGTATCCAGTTGCTTCCTATTTGGAAAGATTCATTGCTCGAAGAACCCCTGTATTCAGTCCACCGCCCGTCCGTACCAGCTCCAGCCGGCTGCAGCACCTCAAACGCAGGAACCTGCCCGGAAATGTTGTTCCCTGGGTTTTCATGCCCAAATTGTCCTTGAGCCTGCGTCGGAGCAACCCAGGGTGTGGATGTGGCTTGCGGTGGAATCCGAATTTCCTCCTCTGGCTGCCAATCCATCATATCTGGGTGCCAATGCTCGATCTGAACCAATGCAGCGTTGAGGAACAGCCCAAGCTGATTCAGCAGCTGCTTGGATCTGAAGATGAAATCTGCGTCGAAAGTGAGAGGGCTTTGCATTTGGACGGGATTTGAGGTACTGTGGCGTAGGCTGTTGGTGTGAGTTGTGTTCTGTGGGTACTCAGCTCTTTCGGATGAGTGGTCGGAGCTGCGGAAGTTATTCCTTGGACCGCGGGAAGCTTGGGATCTAGGATGATGTTCGTGAGCGCGGCTGCTTGGATGAATTCGTTCTTCAGAAACGAGATCGTCTGCCTGAGGATGTCGTGGCCCTCGCCAATTCTTTCCCATGGTTGTATTTGCAGATGGTAGCTCATATGTAGAGGTGGAAGGCTAGTCAACGATATATAGAGGCTGAAAGGAAGAATCGAAAGGATTCTTAGTAACAGAACTGAGGAGAGGATTCTCTTAAAACCATCTAGGATTTGAGACAAAGTAACAGCAACAATGAGGTTTAAAACGCTCATCTGTGTTCTTTGCAGCCCTTTGGGTTGCCTTGGCGTGTTATTATGTANAACTTCTTGAGGAGAACTACCGGCCGAGCTCACCATATGGACTGAGATCAGTATGCCCATAAAGAGCTCAACTCGGCTCTTGCCATCCCCATTCTGTCAATAGTTTCTTCACGCGATAGTCTGTGGCCCAGCCTAAATCGTTCTCAATGCCACGAAGGAGGTCAAGCACAACTTGTCGTTCACGGTCCTCTGTAAGGCACTGGCCTGCAACAAAGAGTGGCTGCACCTGGTGGATTCTGACGCTCCCTTCAGGTCGAGCCAGCGCAATTCCACAAATTTCATGAACGTGATATCGCACCTCCTTCTCTATTTCGCGATATGAGCGGATCCGGTCGGACAACGTGCTGCGGCGTGCAGTGGATTCGTGAGGTCTATTCACCAGAAGAATTGTTCGAGCCATGTGATATGACTGCATTGTTGAAGCACACATCGGCATAGAGTACCATATCTCACTAAAGATGGCTCTCGCAGAGCTAGGAGGGATGCTCCCATCGGTGACAGGTGGCAAGCGAGCACACGGCTTGAAAGTCTCCGGAAGCCCGTAATGCCATATTTCAAGTTCTTTCTCTAATTCTTTCCACCTCTCCAGGATTACCATCTGATTGATCCCAATGAGACCGGAAGGGCTTGCTGGATCCTGGGGGAAGACATGATCAACCGAGTCTCCAGAAGCGATGTAATTTATGATCTTAGACATCAGCCAGATCAAGGCATTGCAGATCATGTCTTCGCGCATGACAGCCTGTCTCTCCGGGAAGTGCGAATCCTCGGTATTGCTGGGAAGAACAAACCCTTGTTCGTCCAATTGAAGACCAGCAGCTTTCCAGATGGAAACATCATTTGTATTGAGCCGGGTCTGGCATTCATTGATNACTAGGACATGGTAAGCGCTCCGCTTTGGGTTNTGACAACAAGATTGGTAGTTCTTACATGCAGCTAGGAAATCTTGGCGAGCGAAATTCCAGAATGTAGCCTTGCGAGCTCTCGAGGGTCGAATGCGTTCTGAAATGGCCCCGGGACTGGTGGGTGATTGGACAGGCATCATCCCCTCCTTCTCTGCAAGATCAAATAATGACTTCGTCCCGCTCAGATGCCGCGACCAGGCGGTATTAGCATTATCCAGGAATTCGTAAACACATAGTATCGCACCCGCAGCCAGAGTCTCGTCCGCGTGACTCGAACTGGGAGGCCGAGACAATCTCCGTCGCTTATTCCCTGGCGTCAGTTGACCTCCGTGTGATGACGGACCGCTCGAAGGGCTAAAAGCATCTTCGCCATTCATCGGTGTCATAGGGGTTCCTTGGCCTCTGGAGTTTGATAGTTCCTCCATCAGGAGCGAAATAGCTCTGTCATAATACTTCGCTCCGATATAAGGCCAATTGGCGGACTCGAGTCGAGGGTAGAGCTCCATATCTGCTTGTTTACTTGCATTTCCTCCAACTACGGCTTTCTTGCCGCGAACACGGCCGAGTTGCTTCGCGGCATAAGCACAAGCTGAATACCTTAGCAGCGGATTGGCCATTGCTTGGACAGGGACATGGTGAGCAAAGTAGCAACCCAGGTCGAACAGATCCATCCTGAATTTGTTAGAATACAGGGCATTTACCAAGCTCACTTTGACTCACCATTGGCCAGCGGTCTCTCCGAAGTGTCGAAGTAGAAATGCGACTTCATGTTCATGCTACTTCATGTTCATCTACTGGAGGTGGGTCGTCAGGAACTTGTGGCGAGCCAGCTAAGTGTGCATCAATGGCTGGAGATGCATATCCTGCAGACTATCAGTCAGAGCTAATTTGGTGCCATTTATATCAGTTGGTACCTAGTGAACTCTCAGGCCTTGTTGGATTTAGTATGAAATTCAATTTGTTCGACTGATGCGTTGACGTCTGAGCATCTCCTAGCGAAGGCTGTATGTACTGGAAAGAACTCGTTGCTGCCGCCGATAATGCTTCTAAACCCGGTGCTTGGTCATATGGTATGTTGAAAAATGTTTCCGAAGGCTGTTCTTCTGCTCGAGGAGAGACGATTGTGACAGAGCCAGGGCGGTCGGGTTCAGGAGTAGGTTCCATATTATATGGATCGGTGATGTTGAGAAAAGTGACTGCAGCTTGTCAGGCATAGCCCTTATGTCCGATTCAGCAATAAGCTCTGCGCACCTGTTCTCGGTACATCCACCCAAGTATTATTCTCGTCGAAAGTATTCTTGTATGCGTAGAAGCTTCCCAGCCTGCCGTTCTCCTCCCTCTCGCCAGTCCCATTCATTGAAGCATTCTGTTGGTGACGAAATACCACTCCATCGCTCGGCTGACATTGTCTATTTCCCTTTCGACATTGACCGCATGCTGGCTTGATTTCGTCGCATTTCAACTTCCTTTGGCGGCAAGTTTGGCTGGCAAGAACGGTCGACGTCAGCAGATATTCGAGTCTCCTTTACGCTTCTCTACGCCCCTCTGGACTTACCAGCCTGTGCGCGACCTCATTATCTCATCGTCTTGGGTATAAAGTGGGCATGGTCTTGGCTTCAACAATTGCCGTTGTCGTGGTCGTCGTCGTGGTCGTCGTCGAGGTGTCGTTGCCGCTGAGGCGGAATTTGGCTTGTGAGTCGTTGGCATCCCAGCAATCGGTCGCGGGGCCAGACTCAGGTGGTGGGTCTGCAGCACGGGAAGCTTCAGTTGCTTCCACTTCCTGCGCCAAGGATCGCGAGCTTCATCGAGATGCAACACCACGGAGCATGACAAGTATCAGATACATACTTTATTGCCTTTGAGGGGTCTATTCTGACGGGAAAGTCATGAATACATCTACACCGACCTGGGTTCTATCCCAATGATGTGCATCCGAGAGCCGGAAGCAAATCAGAAATTTATGCCAACAGACTACTGTGAATTGACTACGTTCTGCCCTCGATAAGATCACAAATCAGTTGAGTCGATCTCCAGATTCATGTTTGAAAGAAAGGAAAGTCTCCCACATATGCTGACTCAAACAGTAGCATCACGTATTGCTCATCATGGCATGAACTCTCCAAAGTCTCAGTGATGAACTTATCTTGATGATTCTGGAACTGGTTCGTCATCTTCATCTCTACATACTTGTGGAGCTTATAGAAGAGTTCTTATAGTTATGGAAAGATGGGATTCATCCAATTTAACGTCTTTGTCTTGTCTCAAAGCGATTCTCACAGCTCGCATTAACTGTTATCTACCGATCATTTACATTACCAGAATATACAGGATGGCTTTCAGATTCAGACCTGGAAATGTTAAGCGAACGCTATACTTTTGCTGCAAATGTAATCGCGTCCTCTCGCCATATCGCAGTTCGTAGCGAATTGCATTGCCCATCTTTTGCGGCATTGCTGTCCAAGATGAAGCTTCTTGTATCTCTTCGGTAAATTTCCTATCTCGCCCTCCGCCTTCTTCATATCAAGAAATACGCTTCTGACTTGCACGATTCAGGTGCCAATTTTGGGAGTCTCCTTTCCCACTAGAAGTCAGCAGAATCGTTCAGCAATCTTGGCCAGATGCCGAGATTCACGTCGAGAAACTCCACATTGGTCATAGAACCGATGAATCGAAGGTCCAGCATAGAGATCTCAGTATATTGAAGAGTCCCATTGAGTCTCGTTCAGTGCAATAACATACGCTCATTAAATTTTTGCAACGACTACAACCACCCTGTAACCATGAGATAGCTGAAAGATGTCCTGCTGCGCAGTCCCAGACTTGAACTTTGCGCATCACACTCCCTCGGATTTCCTCGGGAAATGTTGACTGGTCTTGCGATAACCTTGGAGCTTACGATCTCTGTGTGGTACCTGGGGAGTCTTTGGAATTTTTGACCACGCTCGTATACGAAGCCCGGGCTCCAGGTGTGGCGGAGAATTTCGTCATTCCAGCTTCTTTCTTCCCTTGGGCCATGATTCGACATCTTGAACTGCGAGGCCACAGGATGTTGCATTCCGTGAATAGTATGAAAGACCAAATCATGGAATTACACACCCTAATTCTGGAGTTTTTCTGTGTCGCAAATGCGTACGAAGCTGGGCTTCACTTACTCGAAGATCTGATTTCACGAGTTCGTGGATTTACAACGCTGACCCTTGTCAATCCGGTGAGCCAATTACCAATCTCTATGATTGCTATCCATGGCGAGACATTAGTCCATCTTAACATAAGACACCCCAGACGCGCAGGTGATCCATACCTGGTCGTGATGGATGCAGAACCGTATTTCCCCGAGTCCATCGATGAATTACGCGCTTCGTGCCCTCACATTTCCTCACTAACTCTAGATGTTGCAATGGGCAGTCTTCCAGTAAGTACGCCCAGTCGTGTGTCAATTACAAAGTACTAATTCAGCACTCAGCCATACGACTTCCTCGCGACTCTCGCTCGCTTCCAGAAACTCATCACTCTTCGATTGTACTTCCACAGCCTGCCCCACTTACCAGCTCCTTACATTAGTTCCGACAGACTGATAGCCCGGAAATTTTCTCCATTCTCCACGACGATAAAGTCAGATCACCACTCGAAAGAGCTGAGATGGTGATGGGGAATGATCCGAGGTCTGTCTTGACAGGACTCCTGCTCAACGAGTCCGAGCATCCGGCCATAATATTTGTATGCAGGGAAGACAAGACTGGTGGCATCATGGTCGAGGATGATCTTGGTGAGGGGAAATACCCAGCCTGGGATCATTATTTCAGCTGAGATCATCAATATGCTCCTCATGGAGAGGAATATACGGGCATACATGCCAGTGTGGAAGTCAACTGCTCGATTCCGATCGGACAGGCCGGATTGTATGACAGAGGTTTACTCGTCAGGAGTTGAGGTGAGGGGTCAAAACAAACAGAAGCACGGCAACCTCGAAAAGAAGTCGCAGACTCTAGCGCCCTTCACGGAAGAGCATGCGAGCTCATATATTGTCACAGAACAGGGTAATGTCAATGGTCATGTCTGGATGCTTGAGGGAGCTGGAAGCTGAAAGTCTGGAACGACAAAATACGACGGCAAGATATCGAATTCTCAACTATAGCAAACCAGAGCTAAACAAAGCCGACGGACACCTATCCTTCCATCCACCCCTCATCAGCACTCAAGTCTCTCAATCCCTCGACCCACGCAAAGGAAACATTCGCAATACCCCAGAACGAAACCCACGCACACTCACAACCACACTAGAAGAATCTATCTTCCCATCATGTTTCACCTCTCTAAGCAGGGACAACCGGTCCCGTCCCACCAGGCAAGATCCCACTCCCACTTCCACCACCAAGTCCAGGGATAGCAGGCAGCCCCGGAATCGGCGGCAGTGGCGGCAATATCCCACCAAGTCCTCCTCCAAGCCCAGTCCCACCACTGATCCCACCAGCCGTACCCGCGATTCCAGTGATGAGTTTACAGAATTCCTGGACGGCGGGTAGATTTGCTGTTGCGCTGCCGGAGGCGCAAAATGCGAGGAGGTCTTGGAGGGTTGCGGATGGCGATGCTGTGGGGGGGTTGACGGGATTAGGGTTGGGGATGGGGAGGGTGGAAATGTCGGGGGCGGCGCGTTTGGGGTGGGTTGGTGTTGGTGCGTTGTGGTTCTGTGGAGATGTCAGATCGAAGGCTGGACATTGAGGAATGAAAAAGAGGAAGACGTACGGCAAGTGGAGAGGCGATGATGAAAGGGAGGAATGTGACAATGGTGGGGAGTTGGAGATGCATTTATATTGTCGATGGAGAGGATCGAAAAAGTTCTTCTGTCTAGTTGGATGGATAGCTTTATTGAAAAGCTGTCGCGTGAGAGAGGAGATTTGATCTTGACCTTCTTGGGCGTGGTGCTGAGAGAAAGGGTCTCCAAACTGGAGCGCAAAGAGAGATCTATATATCCCCTCCAAAACTATCTTCAACCCTCATTCCAATAATCAGCAGACCCAGCGGAAACTCAGGTACCCGGCTCTTAAACCACCTATCACGTACCACAAGCGATCTCAAGTCATGATCTTCAACTCCCCAGATCGACCCTCGCATGTGAGGGACACACGTCCTACCTTATCCCAACTCCGAAACACTTTCGCCTCGATCTAGCCCCAGACATTGTGGCGAATCTAAGATCAACGTCCTAGATCTGATCGTGGACTCCGAGGGAGTAATACGCTTGTGTCCGGCTACTGTGGCGGTGATGGACATGCGATGGGTTTTGCGGTATCTGGAAACTAGATTTTGTGGATTTGAAATTTGGACGGCGAGGTTGGAGGACTTTTTTACTCAAAGCATGTCAGATGGACCCTCTTTGTGCTGATCTTGCTTGAGAGCGGCGGTTTGACTGTGGTCTTGTTGAGGTGTACTGTGAACACAGAATTGATGGATCAGATTCTTGAACTTGGATCAGAGCTGTAGACTTGGCTTGTGAAGTATTACGTTTGAAGTGCAGTTCTGGCAGATGATGCATAGACTAAGAACAAACTCTGAGATCGAGAGTATGTAAGTGTGAATCTGTGATGGAAATTATCTTCAACACATGATGGATCTATCACATGCTTAACAGCGGTCACCTTATATTTCCCTGCTTTCTTTGATAGCAAAGATATTGCCCTTCTTGTGTGTTGAACGGCCACAGCGACTGAACGGACCTACAAGAGCTATCGCATCGTATTGTCTCGATTTTGAACAGCAGAGCATTAGCTTTTCCTTTCCCTACTCGAAGCCGAAGCCAGGAGATTCAAACATGTTTTCTCAAAGTCAAGACTTCGCTTGTTGACATCCACATGAGGAAATGATCGCTGCACCGCAACGACGTTCCCCCACAACCCGAGACGAAGACCGGAACTAGACGTCGTTGGAGCAGATATTGCAGAGTCTTCATCACAAAGGCAAAACAGGCTTAGAATGGGCTTTTATAATATAGAGTGCGGCACGCTTTAGAAGAGAGCCATTGCGATCTAGCTGTCATGGTAGGCTCGGCGGGAAAAGCTTGTTGACATTCACTTCCTTGGGGCGGAGGCGTGGTATGCCAAGGACTTCAAACAGATTTGATTTTTGCAGAGCACGAAAGTTTTCTGTGATGCATATCCAGTGCTTGCTCGCCTGTCAAAATCCATGAAGCTGTTTTCAAGTCAAGTTTTCCCCAGTCTTGCTCCCGATGTGGGGGATGCAGGTCGGTTCGTCCGAACATTTCCATAAACATTTGCCGATCTTCAAATGTCAATCTGGGGAACTATCTTAAAGGGTCCTCAAGGTTCAAGTTCGGAGATCTCGTGAAAGGCCTTTGAGCACAGTATTGATTGGCTGACTCTCATAACTTGTAACGGGAACTGATGAGGTAGAATGCGGGGTATGAGAATTTCTTCAGGTACGTACGCGTACACCTGCAAATAATAATCTCGGCTCCACGCCTTCAGATCTCGGAATCAATCTGCGCGGATAGTGCCAAACATTCAGCCAATGAGGAAGCGATTCGCTTGATATTGTTGTCTTGAAGGGCGAAGAGGATCTTGCTCGAGTCAGTCTGTTGTTCTGATAAGGGACAATAATCATATCTGACTTTCGGGAAAGTGGTCGAGAGAAATCTGGGGTATGGGGTATGGAGAATGGAATATGGATTCTCGCGGGAAGTGGAATTCATGAGAGGCACAATGTAGATGTGGAGATATTAGATGAACATGTATAAATGAGAGGAAGTATCAACTTGGCAACTTGGCAATGCAACAAAGACAACAGACCAGCTCTACACAGCCACTTAATCATGCGTTGCTCGCTCCTTCCCATCCTCTTTACCAATGTAGCACTCGCTGCCCTCTCCATCCCAGACCCCTCAGACATCATCAATCCTTCTGAATGGGCTGCCGACAACGACCTCATCCCCGACTATAACGACCCATTCCTCTCTATTCAACCCACCGATATAGTAGCAGTCCACACAATCACCAACTCCACATCCATCGACCACGTATTCTGGTCCACAGACTTGAACCAAACGAGTGTCGTGCTCGTCGTGGCTGGCGAGTTGAATCTCACTTCTTCGACGATCGTCAAGGAGGGATATTCGGATGATCTGGTTGAGGCGAGTTTTTGGGGTTTTAATGCTGCTGTTAATGTTGTGAGTATTTTGACTCCTTGAGCGCGGTGATGAGCATGCCTCTCAATATGTTATAAAGGGCTAAATTCTGGGATCAGGCGAATGCTTCCACGGCGTGGTTTGAAGATGTCAATGTGACCGTGCACAACGGTGCGGCGAACATCTATGTCTATGGAACGGATAGCGTCGTCTATGTCAATAACTCTTGGCTGTATAGCTCCGGACCTGTCTCGCGTAAGTTCTTGCTCATACTCCCGTGCGACAGTCCATCTACTCTTGAAGCCTCGAGATATCCAGACATCCATGTCCAGACTTCTGACATAACCAATCTTCTCTTCGCTCGAGATCAATATTGGTAGACCTCAGCTAACACCCCCCTAAAGACGGCGTCTACGCCTCCGGAAACGGAACAGCCTACATCAGCAACGTCCAGCAATTCTCTGGCGGCCGCTGCTCCTCCTCCTTCTCAGGCGACAGTCCAGCCGGCTATGTGTACGTCTCAGATTCCATAGCACACACCACCAACATCGGTAGCGCGATCTTTTACGCCCTCGGCGACATCTTCGCCACCAACGTCGTCGGCTACGCCGAGCAAGGCCCCATCGTCTTCATGGACGGCAAACAGCGCGCCTTCCTCACAAACTGCGACGTCACAGCCGGTCTCCTCGGCGGAGTAGCCCTCTTCTCTTCACAGGATCGCCAGGAGGGTGCCGTGCTGGAACTCGATCATACGAGACTGACTGCTAAGAATTCAATTCCGGGTCTCTGGTTTGGGAATACGATTATCAATGTCACGGTTCATGATAGTGAGATTTTGAATGATGGCGTTCTGGTCGTGGCGAATTTCTCGCAGATTACGCAGGATTTCGATCACTATGCTGATTATTCGGAGCAGCCGAATCTCCAGCCTGCGGAGGTGTACGTCACGGTTACGGAGTCTGATTTGATGGGGGATTTGGTGGCGTACAATGGTAGCTATATTAGCTGGTCGTTGGCGTCGTACAGTTCTTGGACTGGGAGTGCGTACTCGGGGTTTGGAGATGCGTACTTTGATGTGACGATTGATGAGACCTCAACTTGGATCCTGACGAACACGACGATTGTGCAGGTTCTTGCTGATGCGGATAGTACACTCTCAAATATTGAAAGTGGTGGGTTTGATGTGTATTATTCGTCTGCTTCTAATTCATATCTGAATGGTCAGACCGTCGCCTTGTGCGGTGGAGGGAAGGCCATTCCTGTATAGAGCTGAGATTGGCACAGTGGTAGTTCCTGCGGGGAGGAAAGATGGGTCCGCATTTTAGTTGAAGAAGGATACTTGTAAGCATCGTCGAAACGAGGAAGTGATGGAGATGAAGAGAATGGATGAAGATGGAATGAATATCTCCATATGTTCTTGCAATGAATTCTCAACAATTCCATTCCCATCAGAGAACAAGGAGCCAGGAACTTCTTCTCAAAGACGTAGAGGAGAACATCAGCAAGAGACTAAAGTGCAAATAAGCTTAGCGAGCACATCCATTTCCAGGAAGTTGCAGTGTCGTAGCGGTTGCGTACGGCTGAAGTCCTTGATGTTTACCATCGAGTCTTTCTTTTGGTATCGAGAACTGCCACTTCCACTGTTACTTCCACTTCACGTCAACTGGGAAATGTTTGAATGATGAATGTATAGAGGTTAAGAGACCCAAGAGCGACCGGTCACCGGTTTGAAGTACTCGTGAAGCCTTGGAACATGTTCAGGACCTGGGGCATATCTCCCCTACGTCTATCGCGACATTTTCGCCGTCCATCTCAAATAACATATCTTCGCCAGCCTTTCTCAAAGTCAACTGACTCTTTACCTCTTCACAATCTCTGTGCCGTTGTGTGTCATCGCCCACCTAGTACCTAGGCATAACCAGGATCCAGGGTCCAGATTGACACCTCGTGGCAATCCACGGTCCCGCAGGTTTGCTGAAGAAACGACGGGATGCTCGGAGGACAAACGCTTTAGCGAAGCAGAAGGAGGCGTTTGTTTGAGACATGAGGGGAGGTGGGGCTCGACAGTTTGTATGGGGAAGTGGATTAGAAGCGAGACCGAGCCGTTGAGGGGCAGGTAGGTACCAAGGTACTTGTGGGCGGTGTGATATAATGATATGATTGATATCTTGGCTGTGGTGTATGGGCTCAGCTGAACATGATTTAGTTGATTGTGGAGGAATTGGGATTCATGCCTTGATTGACTAGTTCCGGTGGGACTGTCGAGGTGTTGTTTGGAGTATGCGATGGTAGTGAAGCTTAGGAAGTAGCCACAGGATGGTAAGTAAGTAAGTACATGACGGTCTTGGGAATAGTTTGCTGCAAGCGGTCACTTACTGGTGATCATTTGCCGAACAAGCTCGAAAAAGCTCAAGCTCTTGTAGAGGACGGAGTGGAGAACGCGCCCACAAAGCTAATCCCCTCCTTTCACTATATCAATCCATCACGATCCAAAGAAAGCTCCGACCTCGATCGAGGAAGAAAGTGACAGACCGAAGCTTCCTTGACCAAACCAAAGCCATCTCCTTTCCCAGCAGACTGGCCTGGCCCTGTCTATGCATACATCAAAGTTGCAATGACCCACATCGGCAGTCTTGGAATATTGCGGGCTGGACAGAGTGTGATTCCGGTTGATATCGAAAGACGGGAAGAGCAGCAGGGGACGGAGGATAGTCCCGAAACGTGAGGATCGAGTGCGGGGGTGGGACCACGAGGACCAGGACCTGGCAGGTTTGCTTAGGGACGTGCGGCGTTGATAGACCGGGGTCAGTCTTTTGGCGATTGTGATTGTAATCATGGTGTTGTTTAGTGGGACAAAAGGTTGAGGAGGGTTGCTCAAGGATATAGGATGTGGATGCCAATGAACGTTTCGAGTGACAGCTTGAGTTCAACTCTTGTGGAATCGAAAAAGGTTGAGTTTGACTGAAGACGGCTGTTGCAGATATTGAAGCCACTAAAGCCACCATGTTTCTCAGCATGAACGGTAATGGGGTCGTACGAAGAGTGGTGTCGAGAAAGCCAATCAGGAATAGTCTTGGGGAGCAGGTACTTGAAGCCAAGGATTTATCATGTGCATGGCGAGAATGGTGTGGTTGTCTGGCAATGGCACAGCAGCCTTGGAAGAGATTGGAGTTTCGTCCAGCAGAGCGTTCAGAAAACTTCAAAGCTGGCTCGCTGATGACGAGAGCTAACCTTGTGTTACCAACCTCGATCAAAGTCACGACAGCGACCGCGTGTCTCTCGTATAAATATCAAGCTTTTATAAGGATGGTGGTCAGCATGTTTCTTTCCTTTTCGCAAGAACCATGAGGCTTCCTCGGTTCAATCCGCTCCCGCTGTCAACTTTCTTCTTTGCCGCAAGTTGTGCAATATTTCTAGCATGACGACTGGTAATGCATGCAGATGCACGGGATGTGATAAGGGTCCGGTCCGCGCCAGGCTTGAAGAATACTTCTATGTTTCGAAGGATCAGTACATACGTCAACCTCCTCTTGATCTGGCCTTCGACGCCTCTCTTATCAGTTCTGGACACCGATGTCCCCTGCATTCCAGACGACGGTTTGTGTATCCTTCCTGTTCTGTACCGAGGAACACATGTACCGGCTAGGCACAGTTAGAGAGACGAGTACCGAGGAAAGGCCAAAGCCTGAACGACATCTCATACGTTAACAGTCTGAAAGAAAGGGATTATCCAAGACGTAAGAACCAAAGAACTGTGCCGTTCGTAACATTCTGTCGGGGAATTGGGTGTTGGTCCTGGAAAGTAGATGCCTCGCCGAGTCGTCTCCAGAGTACCACCGATTGTGTTTCTTGAGCTGCAGTCATTACAACGAAGTACTTCCGAACTTGGCACAACATGATGTCGTTACTCCTCATGTCCAAAGTTTTTGGACGCAATCTAAATTTAATTAGATCCTGCTTGAAAGTTGAGTACGAATTTCGGCTCTAAATTACTGGAACGGTCTATGACTCGAAATTTGATCGGATGCAAATTCGGTATCCGGCAATGAAGGCACCCTCTCGCTCACAAACAATGCCGGCCAGTGCGGAGATATGATTCAGGGGATTTGATAAAGATTCTTAGAGATGGTCAACGACATGTGCCCCTGATTTCTGCGAGCCCTGGGCCGCTTTCTGCATGGAAATGAAGATCTTTGTCCGTGCCGTCCCTTGCCATGTGCTTTCGTTTCAGGCAGTTGATCCGAAGTACTTTCAAGGACTCCCAGGAGGTTTTCCAAGCTTGAGTTTTGACAGCTCCCCGCCTCTCTTGGCAACCACCGGACTGGAATTTCAGTGGACTCACCAATCACTGGACAGCGCTGAACCTGGCATTAGCTGGAGTAAGAGTGGGCATCATTTGATTCGTTGCGGGGACCGGACAGCGGTGCGTGCTGGTGTCGATGACCCTATTTTGACTTCAGCCCATCTGCAGGCTCTGCACTCACACCACTCATACCACTGCACAGCACCGCACAGCAAAGCACTGAATTCATCTGAATGACCTGATTGATCCTTTGCGCTACCCGTCCTTCTTCAGCTCTAGAAAGGCTCGAGGCCAGATTGACTTCACCACCCTGCCGGAACCTTCGAGTGCTCAGAATAGAGTACTTGCAGCACATCAAACCTCCATTCGCAGATCCGAATCCGACTCGAGTCTATGCCGTGACACCACAACGGTGTGGCGAAGATAAGAGCTGGGTAGTACGAAATGATATCCTCTAGCGCAGGCCCATGAATCATTCTGCTGGATTATTTCGACTTGGCTGGGCTGAAAAGTTATGGAGAGGGACTCGCTCGAGAGGCTCGCCAATGGACGACAGCACAGATACTTGAAAACCTGACTGGCTTGAGCTGCAGCACCAAGCCATCAATGTCTGGACAAGTCTCGGCCATGCCATGTGGACATTTGGTGGTTGTTCCTGCCTTCTCTCGTTCTGACCAGTCGCAGAGATCCTTTTGCGCCTTCCTTAGGTGGCACTGTCGTTCTTAATATGTATGGCTGGGGCAGGAAAGTGCGCAGCTCTGGCTTGCCTTTCTCATGGCAGACAGCGATGATGCCTGTATAGTCACCTGGTCACACTTCATGACTGAATCTCAAATGAACGTATGTGAATCAATTCTCCTTATGTTCCGTTCTTCTGGCTCTCTCTTTTCTCCATCTTCATCCTCTCTGGTGTCCATGCCAGCCCAGCTACCCCGCCCTTGGCCTCCACCTGTCCGCCTTGCCTTCCCTCCCCTTCCCCTGTACTCAACTCTCGGTATCCGGGGTGGTACTCTTGGCTTATGTGCACGCGCATGCAGTGCACTCTTCTGGTGGACTGCTCTTCTCTCCTCAACTCTGAAACCGAGAAGGCGACTGACTGTGTTTGGCAACGCCATTCCGCTCACTCGAGCTGATGTCCCTTGTCGTCTGTTCTTCCTTGTCGTTTCAACTCAGTCGTCACTCGCAGTGCACGTCCTGCGGCGTTTTGGACAATTCCATGTCCTCAGACCCCAGTCAAGGCTACTAGCTTGTGCATGTGCAAGCCTGCAGGTAGCCCTGCTGCATGAGATCTGTGGGCGGATAGCGAAAGACAGGGAAGCAGTGCAAGGTAGGCCGCAGCCAGGGACAGAAATACCTACTTCTCACGAACTCCTCCATATCCATTGTTCAGCCCTGCTTTCATGCTGTTCTGCACCTTACTGCAAATCACCAGACGTTGCAACGCTCTGCCGGCCGTTCCTTGGGGTCAGTGGGATCACAAAGATCTCTCTCGCCTCCTGTCTGTGCTCCCGGCCCTCGTTCAAATCAGTCCTGCCTTGTTCTGTCCCGCGGGTGAGGTTTAGCATAGGATTGGATAGATGAGATGAGATGGATGCGGATTACTGGTGACGCTCGAGGTACTTGAAGCTGCTGGTCTGTTCCTGCGTGTGTCCTCTTGAGGTATCTCGCTTCACAGTTCGTTGCCATCGGCAAAACAAACCACCTCCTCCGACTGCCACGAGGCATCAACCCCACTTCGCGATATCGCGAGATAGGCAAAGACGCGTTGTTAGGCATCTTCTCTCAAGACTTCACTTTAGAGCTAGGCGAGCAGCCCACAAACGTCTATAATTCGAAGATCTCCCGATCTCGAAGTTCACTCTTCCTACAATCTCAACACCACAACGTCAACGTTGCTCGATCTTCAAGAGCCACAACGCAACATCCTCACACCCTCATTGTATCATTGCACGGCATCTTTGCTGTGCTTCATTCTCGTTTGCTCGTCCTATTCTCCAAACCTTGCGGGTAACCGCTATCAACTCTTGTCAACGTCTCGAGCGATCCCTTCACGATGTTCGCGAAGGACTTGACTGAGGACACGCTATGGCAACTCTCGGTCATCGAGAGAACTGCCTCCGCGCTGTCTCTGGTTGGTATCTGTTTTATTATAGGTACCTTCTTGTTCTGTCAAGCCTTCCATAAGTCGATCAACCGTTTGATCTTCTTCGCCTCTGTCGGTAACTTCTTCACCTGCGCTGGAACCCTCATCTCTCGAGATGCGATCTCTGGCACCTCCGTCACCAATCCAACTCTCTGCATGACACAAGCATTCCTTATCCAGATGTGAGTATCTTCTGTCTAATTCGATCTGCCTCCGGATCAAAGATCCTGCTCCAGGTGACAAACTAACTCGATCTCCAGGTTTATGCCAGCAGACGCTTTGTGGGCCTTTGTTCTGGCTATCAACGTGTACTTGACCTTCTATTGGCGATACAGAGCTAAGCATCTCAAGAGCCTGGAGAAATACTACTGCTTCTTCTGCTATGGCGTTACATTTCTTCTAGCTTTCATCCTTCTTTGGGTCAAGACTGAGGAAAAGGGACCCATGTACGGCAATGCTACTCTCTGGTGCTGGATCTCGGCGGATTGGGACCACTACAGAATGTATCTCTTCTATGGTCCAGTCTGGTAAGCTTATCTTGACTTCATCTCGAAATGGTTTCTAACAATCTGTAGGGCCGTCTGTATTGCAACTATTGGTATCTACGCCCGTCTGATGGTCACCCTTTTGAGCAACTATTCTATTTTGAATGGGTTCAGTCGACGTTCACCCAACAGACCAATTGTTCCCCAAAGCACTGCACCAATCACTGGTATTCGAACTACAGATATCTCCTTTCGTACGGAGCCTGCGGTCATGCATGTTGCAATTCCTCTGGACGCGATTCCAGATCGAAACCTCAATCAATACCCACGACCTCCACCACCTGCTGCTCGAAGCTACAATTGCCAAATCACCAGTGGCCAGACCGGTCCCCAAGGTTTCCCAATTGATAGCAAAGATGAACCAAATGTCACGGCTACCGAAGTCCCCTCGCGTCTCAACTCCACTGCGGGTACGGCGGACTCTGGCCTCTCACCAGGTGCAAACCCAGTCTTTCCAGATCCTCTTCGCAACATTGGTCGCGCAGATACCGCATTGAGAGTCATGGGAACTGTCGCACTCTTCTTCTTCTTCATCATGTTGATCACCTGGATCCCTTCATCCGCCAATCGTCTTTATTCTGTGGTTCATCCCAAGCGTGTCAGTCTTCCTCTCGAGTATGCCGCCTCGTGCGTTCTTCCTCTTCAGGGCTTCTGGAACTGTATCATCTACATTCTCATGAGCAAGCATTCCTGCAAGCAGACCTGGGCTAGCATCAAGGACCGCCGAAACTGGAAGTGGACTGCTCAAGACTTCACCGACGTTCTCAAGGATGCTTTCATTGAACATTACATCTTTGATCATCCCCGCGATGAGGCCTCAATGAACTACTATAGCCCTGACTCTACTGTTCACGGTGTAAGTTCAAGACCTTATACCCCACGAGTCTTTCACCCAGAGGACGACTCAATCACTCTCCTTGAATCCCTTGAGGGCTCTCGCATCAGCTCCAGTGGTCCTGCTTCTGGACGTCCTGATACCAATCGGGTCTAACTCATCTCAACGATTCACACATACGATTTCCTTCACCTTTCCTTTTCTTGACACAATCATCTTCTCTTTCTCTTCTCTGTATAGGGTTAGGGTTGGTGGACTTTGGGGTGTTCACTTTGCTTTACCTACTCCTTTAGCGTTGGCGTTTGGAAAAATGGAAGGATGGAACATCACATCACACTCCGCACCTGCATATCTGTTTTGAGTCTACTTTTGCCTTTGTACAAGATACCATTTTCGTTTGTTCTCTTTGAGGCCACATCTTCGGACTGGATCTCTTCTTTTCTTTGAAAAACAAGGCAACTTTTCACATATCGACGATGGAAGGATGGATGGAATCATGGAAGGACGGATGCGTGAACATGTTCTCGAGAGCACATACCTTCAAGGTGGATATTACTCAATGCAGTCGGACGAATCTTCTATGCTGCGCAGTTTTCCTGACGGGGCCAGTGGGCTGGGGGCTGTACATACCCGGGAGTCTCTGCTTGAGATGATGAATAGAAAATGAATGCAAATTCAAAGGAAAAAAAAATCTTCTTTATGTGTGTGTGATTGTGGGGT
Organism: Deltaproteobacteria bacterium; assembly: GCA_002685535.1. GTDB lineage: Bacteria > SAR324 > SAR324 > SAR324 > NAC60-12 > Arctic96AD-7. The sequence continues at coordinate 36,105 of NYXK01000009.1, read as the reverse complement.
GTGAAATGGGTTAGGGCTCGAGACCTAATTGAATCTGTGGATGTGGCTGGTCGTGGTGAGAACTGGATACTTGAGGTGAGGTTCATTCATCTTCGAAGAAGTGGTGAGAACAAAGTCACGACAGTGTCTGGCAACACATAAGAATAAGGAATGCTGTCCCAGATTTTCCTGGACCTTCGAGTGTCTTCAAGCTCGACATGCTATGAGACTGTGGAAAAACAAGTCGCCCCACCATCTGGTGAGTTTTCTTTGTTGAGCTGATGCTGATGTGGAAGTGTGTTCATTCCAAACATCACCAACCCTCGACTGGGACTCAGCACAATGAATCCTTTTCAGCAGAGATCCTGGACTTGGCTCGTGATATGTATCAACAATGAAGCACTGATCAAGATCCTGCCAATCGCATTACTGCCGTCGCATCTACGTCTTGTACCTTCCGGCAGGGCTGAACTCACTACGGACCCAAACTTCCAAATGATCGGGTATCAAGCTTTTGGGTTTAATTCAATGTCAAGCAAGAATATTTAGGCTCTGATTCTGGGACAAGTTTGTTGTGAGATGTTATATTGCAATTGCATGTTCATCGTGAAGTTTTATTCGCCGAATACAAGCTCTCACTAATCATAATCTATCTACAAGTACAGAGACGTGAAGGTAGAGAGGGCATGGAGAGGAGGGAGTAAGCAGGAGCAGAAGCAGTCTCATGCTCACTCCCACTTGATACGAATGCGAATGTGGGACCGCATCTTCTCAGGAGCTGAGCTGTGCTGTGCTGTACTGTTCTCAATGGACTGGTGATGCCGGCATTTCGTAGCTCCTGGTGGCTGGAAACTTACTTTCTCTGACATGTGGGAATTGTCCGGGGCAGCTAGTTGGTGTGTGATCACTACCACCCTTTCTACTGCAAAGAATGTTCAACCCCGAAGCAGCCGCAGGCCTGCAGCTGAAACGGCCTCAGGTTCTTCCTCGGTCGGGCCAGATTCCAACACAGAACTCCGTGTGTGAAATACCCGCCTGTGGAAGAACTGCCGAACCGTGTTTTGCGATACACGCGGTGCGGATTAAAGTTTCAAGTGGGACGGCTCACCCCCATAGTTGCGGAGAGTACCAAATGACCCCATACTGTAATCCACATCAGCAATCATCGTCGGGGCAATCCAATCCACAGGTGCCCCAGAAACCCCAGAACCCCAGACCCCAAACTCCACACTCCAGATCCGGCAGCCGAAGCCAGCTAAAGGAAACATTACGAAGCGTCCAGTCCAGTCACACCCCCAGTCCCCCACCCAAGCAAATGAAAGGTCTCGTTGGTTTCTAACATTTAGCGTTGGATAATACCCTTCGTACGGGGGGTGGAAGCACGTTTCGAGTTTAGCCTTTTCCGAAGGGGTAGATTATTATTCGACGTGGCTAGGTGCCCGGCAGGTAGGCTAAAAGTCAGTTTATTAGGAGGATGTGGGGCTTTGCGACGTTGCTGGAGATGTTGGGTGAGATGCCGCTGGGTATAAGGGAGGGCCATGGAGACGAGATGAGATGAAGGAAGGTCTGGAATTGGTACCTTTGAGGGATTCTTGAGAAGGACGCTTTTTTCACTTCTCAATTGATCGATTGACGACTTTTGGTTTGGTTGGTTTTGATTTGAGTCTGCTGGATATATACATACTTCGGTCTCACGAACCAACAGAGCGTGTGAAGCTCTGATATCAATTGACATAGCTGCTACGAAAGGACAGCTTACTTCGAAGGCACGAAATCAAAGGAAACGAAACGGAACGAAGTCTTCTGAGCCGACAAGATGGCAGACTCTGCACAAATCTCCGAGAAGCCTCAGTCGGAGAACGTTGAGCGGATCAACACGAAAACAGAACAAGTATCCAGCTCCAACAACAGCGACTCCGATCAAAATGTCCCCGCGACTTTAACGCCAGCGGATGATGACCCTGAGGAGAGGGTATCGGCGTCGACTATCATGGCTATTTTTGTATGTTCCAATGCCTACCTCCCGATCTGTCCCCCGTCTCTCCCTACCTGTCACTAAACCGAGAATGAGAAACTGACTCACAATGCAGTTCATGGGCCTCTCGTACGTCGCAGCTATCTCTTGCGGCCTCCTCCTCGTCACCGGAATCCTAGCACACATTGGACAGACTCTCGGAGATATGGAGAACATTGTTTGGATTCCAGGTGGATGGTCTGTTGCATCAGCGGTGTCGTTCTCGATTGCGGGCGGGTTCAGTGATATCTTTGGCAGGAGATATGTGCTTATCTTTGGGCAGGTCATTACGTTGGTTGGAGCGGTATGTTCTGCCATCTTTCCCTTGTTTTCCGTGCGGGAATGGGTTGAGAGTGTGAGATGCTGACTTGGTGTTGGTAGATTGTGGGAGCGACGGCGAATAAGGTTACGACTGTCGCGGCTGGATCGACGATCATTGGGTTTGGAGCTGGTGTTATCTTCGTGTCGTATCCGGGAATCATTGAGCTGCTCCCGAATAAGTATAGGTGGGATTCCCTCCCGAATTCGAGATCTGTGATGGATGTGTTCTGACTACAAGCAGAGGAATTGGTCTCGGGTGGACTGAATTCGCTATCAATATCCCATTCGGTGGTCTGGCCGTCCTTATCGCAAACTTACTGGTGAAACACGCAAACTGGAGATGGTGCTACTACATCGCCATTATCTACTCCGTAGTTTGCATCGTTGGGACCGCGATCTTCTACTTCCCGCCGTCACGTCCTCGTAATGATTACGACAAGACTCGCTGGCAGGAATTTGCCGAGCTGGATTTTACTGGCTTGTTCCTCTTCGCCGCCGGACTTACGATCTTCCTCGTCGGATTGACCTACCTCGGAAACACGACGTACTCGAAAGCTGTTGTGGGATCGACCATCACGATCGGTGCTATCGTTTTCGCGGGCTGCTTCATATACGACTTCACCATTCCGAAGAATCCCATCTTCCCATTCCACCTATTTGCGATGTACAGCGAGTTCACTGTCCATCTCGTCATCCTGTTCATCGCAGGTATGGTCTGGCAAGCCGTCACGTCCCTTGCTCCACAAGCGACACTGTACATGTTCACCAACGATCCTATCCAGATCGGAATCACGCAGATCCCACAGAACATGTCTGGAGTTCTAGGAGGCTGGATCATTCCTTCCTTGGTACACAAGATCAAGCACGTCCGTCTCCAAATCATCGTCGCGCTCGTCATCCAGACAGCCTTCACAGCAGCTTACGCAGCCGTAATCCCGAATAATAAGACCGCTTGGATGGCTCTCCAATTCTTCGGACAGTGCTGTTTCGCCTGGGTCACGACCCTCGCCTACGTCGCTTCAGGACTCTTCGTCCCACAGGAAGAGCTCGGTGTGTCTGCAGGATTGATCGGTACCTTCCGCAGCGCAGGAGGAAGTGTAGGCAATGCCATTTTCGCTACGATCCTCAACTCGATCATAAACAAGAAACTCGGCAAGAACATCGCAGCCGCTGCCATCCAGAACGGGTTCTCGCCTGCGAATCTAGGAGAGCTGATCCCAGCTGTGATCCAGAATGCCGTCGGTGTGCCGTTTGTATTCGATGCTGTACCGGGTATTACGGACGAGATCAAGGCGGCAACGGCGCAGGCATTTAAGGATACGTATGCGTATGCGTTCAGGAGGGTTTTCTTGTCGACGATTCCGTTTGGGATTATTGGGTTAGTGGCTGCGTGGTTCGTGAAGGATTGTAGCCATTTGTTGAATAATCATGTTGCGGTTCATCAGGAGAAGGAGGTGCTTTCAGGGAAGCATGCAGAGCATCATGAGCATCATGTTGAAGGTGGGGTGATGAGACCGGCGAGTTAATGGCCTGAATAATTGGTGTTGAAAAGAGCTGGAAATGGAAATGCTGATTTGTTTAGCTGCAGCGTGTTGACTTCGTTCTGTGTTTTGGATTGAGAAGCAGGGAATTGAAGAGCCATTCTTGTTGACATGAGTGTTCCATGTGCAAACTGTTGAGAAGTATTCGATTACTTGACCGAAACTGAACCAGCTTCGATGCATACAATAGAGATTTCGAGAAGTTCGCTAGCTGATGGAAGTCAACAACAAATGCGCACATGACAGCTCACTTGCCAAGGAAATTTTCTATCTCCCGGACCATCCGAAGACCCAAAAGCTTGACCTACGCACTTTTTCGCTCAGCCTCTTTTCCACGTACACTGAGCAAAGCACCCCACATTCTCACAAATTTCAAAAGCACCTACGGAGTAATGGATGGTTCCTAACACCGACTCGCCCCGTCCACCCAAAGAGGACAACAATTCTTCCTTTTGATGTGTTCCTCATTGGCGAGGGTTACGGAAGAGAGGCCGCAGCAACAACTCTTCCTGGATTAGAATCGGCATTCCGGCGCCGTAATCATGTCCGGTACTTGGTGTGTGGTCTCATTGGACTCTTGCGTTGAATATAAATCATCTTTCTGCATGTTCCGTATTCTGGATCCGGCGGAGAAAGTATATGTTAGGCAGGTGAGGGCCTTGCACAGCCCTACGGCTTCAGTGTCGCGTGTCTCCAGATGTCCGGCCGTCTCTATTGGTCCGTGGTCAGAACCCACGGAGATAAGCCGTACCCGGTTTTTGGATGCTCTGGAATGACTTCAAATTCCCGAACGGTCGGTAGGGAATTTCAGAGTTCCGAGTCCTTAAAAGTCTTGTTGTTGCTGGCCAAGACCCGGACGCGTGGACTCTGCATTTGCTTGTCAGCTCCATAGCCACGAGCATCTTACTTTGCTGTTCGAGATGCATACTTTGGAGTATGTTAAGTACGTCATTGATACTTCACAGAGCGGTTTATCGGTATGAGTCTTGATGATGCTTGGGTTCTCCAGACGCAGATATGGTGCTGGGTGACACAGGTTGCGAATTGCGAAGTCAGAGTCCTGATGTATGGGCAGGCTGGTCAGAAGTATATACGTTGTCGCCACGGCTGTGTTTTTTGATGTGGATCCCCAAGTCTGATATCATTATTAGCTTTTTCTTGAGCCAAGAAATTCGAGGAAGCATAAAGAATGAAGCTCCCTCTGGTGGTCTACTTGCCAAGCCCGCTCCTACATCTCGTCGATTGTATATCTTCCATTCCATCTTCGCTACTTGCTTTCTGGTATACCCTTCCACTTTCCTTCTCGAGGACTCAAGTAGCACAATCAATAAAGATGCGTGGACCTCCGTACTGGGTATGTTGTTTACTTACCCCGCCTTCTACCCCTCCACAATCTCGACTCAGCTTACTGACAATGTTCAACAGATTCTTCCCTTAGTGGCCGGTGTCTTCTGGTCTGGCATGCTAGCAACCTTTATGATATACTGGCAAACCACCGGCCAACCCCACTACAGCAGCATGGACTCTGCGCAAAACATACCCTACATTTCCGACATAGGTGCTTTTCGCTTGAAGCCACTGTTCATCACCGGCGCAGCTGTCACAACCATCTGCGTCGACCTCTCACTCATCTCCGAAAGATGGCTGCGGCATCGAGGACAGCTCGCAAGGAACTTCACGCACACGGAGAAAGGGCTGTCGATTGCGAGTATAGTGTGTGGTGTCATTGGTGGCTTAGGATTGCTGTTCCTAAGTATTTTCGATACAGCGGACTATGGAACAGTACATAATATCGGCTTGTTTGTGTTCATGGCTGGGTATATCGCGAGTGCTACTTGTAGCTGTTGGGAGTATCAGAGTCTTGGATCTCGTAAGTTTCCGCCTCTCGGATGACTTGGACTCTGAAATTGGCGAGACTGACCAGGCGAGACAGGTGGCCGAGAACACCGTATCTTGAGAGCATCGTTCTGGATTAAACTTGCATTCATTATCTTGCAGGTTTCATTGGCGATAGCGTTTGTCAGCGCGAGTAGTACGAGTACGTACAATGCTGCGGCGGTGCTGGAGTGGGTCTTAGCGTTTGTCTTTGGAATCTATGGTACGCGGTCTTACTGTCCGGAGTCTCTTGTACACTTATAGATGCTGACTGACCTTGCCGCAGTCTTCTCGTATGCAATTGACCTCTTTCCTGCTGCGAAGAGTGTGAAGTCGAAGCCAGCGATGGATGTTGAAAGCAAGTGAGCTGGAAGCGGGAGAGTTTGATTATGTCTGTAAGACACTCCACCGAAATGCGAAAATAGCAGACATTGGTAAGTATAGAGGATTGGCAGTACAAGAGAAAACTAGAGCTTCTCTCAGCCATGCCCATAATAAAATGTTGATGTACTGTAGACGCTGCAAGATAGAACTTTCAGTGACAAATCTCGAGCGGAATAGGACTTGAATTTGACAGCGTTTGGGCCGATGATGTCTAGAGAGGGAAAGGAATTCAAATACTTATTTGAATGGTCTTGATAAATTCCCAGCAGTTGTTGAGACTTGGAAGACGCACTTACGTTCAGAGCTTAAGCAGTTTGTGGTCTTTGGCAGACGGGTATTTGTGACGGGAATGAGACTTGGTTGGATGGATGACGTCACGTGGACAGGCGAACAGGACCCCGCGCGACGCGATCAGAATGCTGACAGGGAAGTGTATCAACATTGATTGTTCCCTATATCCCAGTTGCTGGAATTACAAGGAGACCATCATGATGCCCTTAATCTACTACGAGAACACCCATGGAGAGCACAGTAAATTAAGTTCTTTCGTTAGACCACGGTTTTTACATCATTTGTGGTCTCCTCTCCGATTGAATATGCAGCTTCCCGTTCAACCACGGGAATCGGATCCCCTGAGCCCCAAGTCCAAGAAGGACTATCATGATCTCGTCTTCTAAAATACTCTACTAATACGGCGGTGACTGCAGAAAACATCCATACCTTACCGAGCGGCAATCCCCAGGTCAACACAGCTTGGACGACTTCTTGCTTGAACAGCCGAGTACGGCGACTATGTCCAAGAAACACAAACTCAGTACCATAGCTTCACGCAAAGATCACATTAGGCTTCTACCAAAGCCCTCGATGTCTCAAATGGACAGACAAGACCCGATGAGCGGCCACAGCCACATGCGAGTCTTTGGAGTGGATCTGAACCCCTTCCAACCCCGCCTCCGCCTCCGCCTCCGCCATCTCGCCCTCGATATCGTGGCCCCTCGAAGATCCGACCCAACCATACTGCCACGAGTATTGGCGCGTGGTGGTACAAAAATAATATCCAGCTCGCTGCAATGTCACCAAATCTACGTAAGCAGTATAGCCATATTGGCAAGATCATGGAAGTTGCTGTTGGTACCTAATTGACTGGTGATGACCGATGTGAAGCGTGCCGGGATGGAGATACGGACTGTTGGATATACTCGGAGACAGGCCAGAATACAATCAGGCAGGCTGGACATGCATGCGCATGGTATCGAGCAAATCCTCGCGCAGGCTAATGAGTCATTGTCACGCCTTTAATTGCAGACGCCAGCATGTCTCCAGAGATGGTGGGAGAAAGCGAGCCGAACAATGCACAAGTCTCAAGCATATCTCAAGTAGAGACGGGAGTGGCGGCAGATGCCGTCGATGGCTCCATCATGGTCGTAGATCGACTGAAAGCAATGGTGAATCAGGAGGCAGAGGACACGCACGTCTCTGAAAGCTGGGAAGATGTTCTAATGGCCGATAGTGAAATTGACAGTAATAAGGATGTGAACAGCCGCGAAGAGATGACTCTAGTGCTGGCCGGTTTGACACGGAACGTAGCCATGAGCACGGAGACAGCAATAGGAAGAGGCGCGGAATACACAGAGAACAGACCGACAACATTGGAGCAAGGGTACAGGCGCATACACAATCGATAGAGTGAACACTGGTGGCCTCTTTGGAGTTTTACCTGGTCTTGTGGTTCATCCTCCGATTCCAGCACCAGCACTGCATCATTACCGCGGGCCGCCCAAGGATAAATCCACATATACTTCTGTCAACACTGCTGGATGGTGGTACCAGACGGCTGCCGAGCTTGCTGCAATGTCAGCTAAAAAGCGAGCCCAGTTCAGCCACATTGGCCGTATCATGGAGCTGCCTGGATTTGGTCATCACAGATTAGAAGTACTCGTTATCAGACCTGCCGGCAAGGAGCTCATGAGTTCTGGGTGTATACGGATTTGGCTCAACGAAGACTTTCCAGGCCTGGTGGTGCTTGTGCTCATTGTCGGAAAGTGACCACTCAGCCATGTAGCTTGGTTGGCTGCGAGAGACAGACGAATCGTTGTCTCTTATCCGATGCACTACTCCACAGTCGCGAGAAGAACTTTCCCACTAGAGGAGGCTAGCCAGGCACCACGGCAAACGGGCGGGAGCGATAGATAGATTCATAGCTGAAGACAGAAGCAGTGAGGCATCCCGGCCACCAGGAATGCCGCCCATGGCAAGCGTGGAAGTCGATCCGGCAATTGCGCTTCCGGACGAAGTGCCACAAGAAGAAGATCATAACGAAGTTGGCCAAGTACTAGTTGAAGTCGAAGTTTTGTGTCCAAAGGTAAAGGATCAAGATGATGGCCTCTTTCTTGAAAAGACCACAGGCAGATTCTCACACCATAAAGTACTCAAAGAACCGCCCAATCCTGGGCTGTATTTGAAAAGTTACGGGAGCATCGGCTTTCCGTTCTCCGATCATGATGTCGAAAAGCTGGTCAAGGCAGGGAACCAGATCCAACAGCTGGAGGAAAACACCTGGGAGCTCCCTGCTAAAATCTGGGAGACAACCAATCCGTCGTGGACACTTTTGATTAAGTCCGTCTTGAAAGATGTCGGACAAAATCTTGGCGTGCCAAAATCAAGGGGAACAAGGGGACGTCCGTCTGCTTTGATACTGTATGAGCCTGGAAGTGTCGTTAAACAGCCTACGTCATGGTAAGCACTCCTTGAATATCGCCTTCCTTGCAGAACTTTATCGTTGATTCTGAACGATGTAGCTCCCGACCCGAGGTCCCCGTCTTTGGATTTCTCGATATCATGCTGCCCTCGAAACACAACGGCTGCCCAATTATTTTACGGCATGGCGAAAAGCAAGCGTCAATTGCTACAAATGGCCATACTCAATTCGACGGGTCATATGTGTCTTGGGTAAGTTTCCTTGGCCGTCCTGTAACAGCCAAACAACCTAATATTGTGGCAGTTCTCAGATATTTCCACCAGTAGTGGATTTCTCAATTCTGGCTACCGGCTTGCCATCCGGTATATCCTTGAGCACAAAAGTCCCGGACTTGTCTGTTCTGCATCTTCCTCTGACTATTAAATGATGAGTGTGATGAGTGCTACGTGCCAAGTTGAGCACTGGGGGATAAAGGTCATAGCTCGGCCAGCGGGCATCGAATTGAACATCAAGTGAGTACGGTCACGATGGTGAAGCTTCCGTGGTGGATGAACAGTAAACTGTGCTCGTTCTATACAAACTGGAGGTAATTGATTCCAGATCTGGAGCTACTGGGGCATAAGACGGTGCAGTTCCTTACTTGATTCGAGTAACTCAAACAGTGTGTATCACTTGTTGGTTTTTACCAGTTGACTGAGCGTTGCGCGGTTTTTATTCGCTTCTTACTGTGTAAAGTACCACGCTCCTCAGTTCATCCTTGCTTGTTATTGCCCCAACATGTCACGAACGTAATTCTATTTTACCCTCAATCGTTGAGAACATGCGGGACCTTGATTGGTACCTTATTCACTGAAGCCGTCTTCTAGGAGAGCACAACTGCATCGGACCATGCTCGCCAAGTGGCCAAGCCGTATTCGCTGTTGTGTTGTTTCACCACTTGCAGTGGCAAGGATCGACTCGATTGACGAGGCTTCGGAAAATATTGTTCAGTTAAACTTTCATCCCAGCCTCAAATGCGGGTTTCCCGCGCCCCCGCAGCAGTTAGCGAATGCGATGTACGGCGGGAGGAAAGACGAAACTGGGTCCGGTTGTAATCAACTTATCTCTCGTTGGTTGTTTCGAAGTTGTCACGAATTTCCATGACTCTGAATGCAGATCAGATCCAGATATACATGAATCCTTGGGGCAGTGAGAGGCATTGTCAATGTGTTGTCGTACCTCCACTTTCGGTCGACAGAGCAATCGGGTTGCTTGTTTTGAGAATAGCTATGAAATGAGCACTGATTCAGCAGCAAAAAAGATGCAAGTACAAGGTCTGCCTTGGGATGTGGAGACTCCTCTTGTATGTTATAAAAGCTCTTGCTCTCCCGGAACCTTTTCCCACTCGGCACTTTGTCAAATAATTCAACGTTCTTTACAATTAAACAGCTCTGCAAGTCCAAAACTCAGTATAAACTTCGAACCTTGACCAAGCTTCATCAACCACCAATCCAATTGTCATTATGAAGCTCACCACCTTTACCGTCGCTATGATCATAGCTGTCGCATCTGCAGATTGCCAGACTAATACTACTAGCCCGGCCAGAACAGCTGAGTGGGCTCCCGGTGGACCCAACGATGGTGATAAGCTTGAATATTCCTCCTCAGACGCAGTGTCACTGATAATCGTTTAGTCCGAGGTCCTTGTCCCATGCTGAACACACTCGCCAACCACGGCTTTCTACCTCACGACGGCCGCAATATCACGAAGGAGAATGCTGTCTTTGCGTTGAAGACAGCTCTAAATTTCAATGCGAGCTTTGCGGAGCAGTTCTTTGGCCATGGTATCAAATCCAATCCTGATGCCAATGCTACCTTCTTCACTCTGTACGTGGATGCTGCCAAGACTTCATGGTCCGTAGTTGCTGACCCTTCTCTCCCAGAGATATGCTCAACCGACACAATGTGTTGGAGCACGATGCAAGCTTGAGGTCAGTCAAAATAATATTCTCAACACATTGCCCTTCCCTCCATTGCGCTGTGCAGGCCAGTAGCACCTGACTGACTTCCCTCTCCTCCAGTCGCCAAGACGCATTTTTCGGTAACAACCACGTCTTTAACCAAACCGTCTTCGACCAGACAAAGCAATTCTGGACCGCAGACACTCTCACCGTCGCAATGGTAGCCAACAGCATGTCTGCTCGCCAGCTAAACATGAAAGCCTTCAACCCCGAGTACATCTTCACAACCGCATCGCAAAGCGTCACTTTTGGTGAGATGGCTGCGCCATTCTTGGTATTTGGTGATATACCTTCTGGTACTGTGAGGAAGGACTTGGTGGTTTCTTGGATCGGTACGTTGTTCTTGATGTATGGGGTTTTGGGAGAGATGAAGGTGCTGACGATATAATAGAGAATGAAAAGCTTCCGAGCGAGTTGGGCTGGGTCAAGCCTGCTGTTGAGCTTGTGAAGGAGGATGTTCATGACATGTCGGAGCGTATTGCTAATGCGTCGAGCCCTATTGTCGAGCCAGCTGCTGTTGCGAATGCTCGGCGCGGTATTGGGTTCGGACATGGCCTGTTTTAGACAAATGACAGAGGACAATGCTGCAGTGGCTTCGATGATTTGGGATTCTTCGTTTTCTGATCGAAAGGGTGGAATAACCATACAGGGCTGGTTCGAATGATTGCTCTCTTACTTTGTGGTGGATTGAAATTGATGTAAGGTCTCGTTTTCCTTTTAGCTGCAAGTCAAAATCAGCCAATGCGAAGTCTTGTATTCTTTCAAGTTCATTGCTAAAGAAGACTTCCATCTCGGACTCCCTTATGGTCCCAGAGGCGAATGTCCTGGCCAACCCTGTTTGAAGATTCGTTAAAGTAAAAACTTCATGAAGTCCGTAAACAATTTAAGCTAGAGCCAGCATCTAACAAGCGAGTCTTCAGGAAGCATGGTGGCAGGCGCGGCCACGGGCTCTGGTGGGGCACACCTGCAGGGCCTTGTTCGAGCACGTTTGTGACGCGTCTCTCAAACATCACTTCCAAAGGCGAATCTCCTTCCAGATGGAATCGGCACTCCATTTTGTGCAATGAACTGGTAGCGAGACTATTTTCGAGTCGATGTTCTTCATAGGTATGCATAATCTCCTTTTTATTATCTAACTTCCAAGACCTTAAATGGCACCTTAGTCTTACCATACTGACTGACTGTCCTGGACCTTCATCGCTACTAGATAATGTGTACCGTCAGTGCTGAAGTTAACAATTCTGCGGGCGATAGACGAGTCCAAATATTCGAACACGATCCAATTATATCTGCCATGACACGAAGACAACCATTGAAGCACCCTTGATTAAAAGGTAGACAGCAAGAGGTGGTTGAGGATCGTGGGAGCACATTAAGTCAACCATATAGAGTTTTGGCACAAATATTGTTGATGAGAGCGTCCAATGAAAAGAGTCTCGGCAATGTACGCGATAGAGGAGTGGTCGCCGGAGTTGTGCGACACTTGTCTGGAACAAGCACCGAAGGACATGGTGTTCGTACAACAGATCGGGCGGCCCCGCACGTTGAAGGGCATTAAACCCACAGCATTGAGAGGAGAGCAGATGTACAAAAGGTAGCAGCAATCCCTGCCTACAAATAGCCAGCGCCAGTAAGAGTAGTGGAATGTGGTTTCCACCTACCCAGGTCAAGAAAACGCTTGGAGATCACCTCCACTCTGCGACTCGGCCTTGCAGAGTATGTTTGCCGTGGACTTTGGACTGATGCACCAACGCGGGCCTGGTCATGACAGGGTTTGGTCACATTTCTCACATTCATTGAGCGGAACATCGAGCAAATCATTGAGGCAAGCATATTGTAGCAAACCGAGGAGGCTTCTGACATAGCTGCACCAAAGCCGACTTGGGAACTACTGCCATTCGGCCACCTTTGCTTATGTAGGAGCCGAAAAACGTTGTTGATATGGTTAAGTGGTGTGTTAGATTGTTATGAGAGTTTTGTGTCCAAATGCTGACTTTGATAAAGTGCCAGGACTGCAATGCACTTGATGCGTTTCTTGTTTACAGTTACAACGAGGCTGCATAGTTCAAGCGAGAAGGATGGCCGCCCCGCAATCACCTTCAGCATCGACGTTAGATGTACCAAAAAAGGAAAGTAAAGCCACTTTTAAACGCTGGATCAGGGTTCTTATATGCGTGCGTGATCTTTGTTGCCACGCTACCTTGCCAGATTAGGCCCTCTCTAGCACTAATGCTGTCGCCAAAGTCACATTCCCCTTCAGAATCTGTCACGTTAATTTTCTTTTCTTTATGTCGTTCGTCACTGACTCTTGAATGGTCTGTGTATCATTATGATGGTAGGCCTGATTGATAAATTTATATATGATTGGACTTGTAAGCAAGAAGTTCTGAGTAATGCCGTCAACTATATTTGCTCGAATCGGTTGCGTCATTTGCTTCGAGAGCAATGCGCGAACTTGATATTGTTGACGTATATATAGTTCAGCCCTGTTAAAGAAGATGACTCGAAGTTTGACTCAAAGTTATTGATCTGACAGCCCTGGGAGCTGCTTTGTACTACTAAGTATTCCAGTCCATCCAACAACAGCTCAAACGTCACGAAAATTGAAAGCTCCTGGTTTCAGCACCGTTTCCTTCGACCACTCAATACCATGTTCACACCACCTCAGGGTACTTTACCTACCTCAAGCACAACGCCTGTTCTTTGAAGTGCTATCATTCATCGTACACACAGCCAAATCAGTTCACCAAAGACTCTTTCCTCTTCGCACAGTTGCTGACTGTGTGTGGTACATAGGGCCGAAATCACTACATGTGGGGTACCTTGTATCTGGTGCGATGACAGCACAACATAGCTGTCTATTCTTGGTTCGCAAAGATCAGTCACAAACTTCAATTCTCATCCCGAGAATCATACACATAAGCCGAACGTCGAGAAAACCTTGCTGTTGCTGTTAAACAGGTCCACATAACCCACATTCGCCACCATACACCATCACATAGAACGTCTATCACTGGCTTTGAGAGTACACAGAAGACTCGACTCAGTCATATCGTTATCTCACCATTGATCTGGCTAGCTCACTGCTCACCTCGGGAGAGATACTTCATGATGGACAACATGTCACATNTCATCCCTCTCCGAACATCACATCAAGCAAAAGTCTATAGGCATCATTTCTTGTTGTACAGCTGCATTCTTTTTCGTTACATACCCCAAAATTCGTCTGGCCAGCAGAGCTGCTGGTATTTGGGCTTTTGCTGAAGGCTTCTGCATCAATGCAAAATCAAAAGCCCAGTGTCAAACAGCCGCCAGCAACATCACATCGAAAATTCCAACCTATGGGTGGTATACCACCTCACATATCGATGCCTTGCTGCTTCAGAGCCCATTGCACCGCATCCAGAACATTCCCCACCTCCACCGTTGGCTCATGCTCCNGCACCGATCCAGCCTCGTGGATACCAGTCTGCACAAGGATACTCTTCCAGGTGGATCCCCATGGACTACGGTAGTTGTTCGCGCCAGCAATATCGGATTGAGGTCCATCGCCAACCATATATACTGTTTTCAGGTTGCTCTTGGCTACTTCCTGGAGTGCCTGCTCGCCGAATTCGAATTGGAGTTGTGTTGGCTTGCCGATTTGTGTATAATGTTCCCCAGCGATCAGATCTGTGCCTGTCATGCCTCTCCACATTCCTTCAAGCGCAAACTTGAATGAACCTTGGCAAATTCTGGGAATATGGTAACTCGTAGCATAGGTAATGTCTGGATTGGCGAAATACAGCCTAGGTTGGCCGTCCTGAAGAAAGCCCTTATTTGGCAGGTCCGGGTTATTGTTCTTAGAAGAAATGGTGCCGAAGATGCCACTCTCGGAGCGAAGGAGGTCAGTGATGATCTGCAAGTCGAGGCACCACTCTCTCGGGGAGGAGAAGATGAAAATTGCTGAGATCTGCACCCCACTTCGGCTTCCACTGGCGTTCATGGTCGTTGGCAGAGCTCTAGCAGTCTTCTTGAAGTAGTCGCCATGGATCTCGTCGAAGGGGGAGAGGCACGGGGTGTTGGTCGTGAGATCTGCGCTGGTGACAACGTTCTTGAAGCCATACGCTGCCTCTGCGACATGCCTGCATTCATCTCCAACTCCTCCCATCACAAGGACTACTTTGTCTTCGTACTCGGGGGCGAACTTCTTGAAAGGGGTGTGTGCTTGAATGAATTGCTCGGCAAGGATAGGTATTCCGAGTTTCTCAGACATGTCTTTTGCGCGAACTGCCTCGGTCTTCCCTCCGCCGTTGGTAAGGAATATAAATGGGATGTTATTCTTGTGGAGATAGCTCATCGCATCTTTCGCTCCGGGACAAAGTTGACCGGACTTGTATATGACTCCATCAATGTCAAAGGCGAATCCAAAGTCTTCTCCTCTAGAGCCATATGCGGCTGGCATAGGAATCGATGTTGGTCGAATTGACTGGCGTCTGGTTTCGGGCATCTTTTCTGATGTTGCGTTGGCCATTTTATCAGGTACTTTTTGATTTTGAGGACTCTGCGATGCTGTTGAGTGATAGGAAATCGACTGGGACGGTGTTCCAGTATGTTTTGCACTTTTATGTGTTTGAAGCTTCTCAACAGTCGCACTTGTTTTGTTCATTCAACCCTCATTTCATGCTTTGAGTTGTTGTTTTGGCAGATTAAAAGTGGGGCTTCTCGAAGCGAGTTGCCAAAATTTGCATCCCTAGAGGCAAGTCTATTCGAATGGGGTGCTGTAATTTGTCAAACCGATGCAAGTTGTGGCTTCTTTGTCGGGCTTGTTCAATGGGTGATCTCTTTTTCGGGTCTTCATTATCAACGACTTGGCATTTGGCCCATTCACCCAAAGACAAAGATGATCTATCTGTACAATGTTGTCCTTAGATCAAGATGTTTATGAACAATTACAACCTTGGCTTCGAGGAACTTTATCATCTTGTTCATGAAGGCGATCTTTCATCCTGTAAACATGCAGGATGGTTGCTATTTACCGCAGTAAATACACCACATGGGCTAGGTCTTGGGAAGAAACAATAGACGGATAGTCTAGGAGATTGGCCTTGGCTTGAGTGATCTTTGAGCAGATTAAAGACAAGCATTGTTTATTGTGGGGCTGTCTCTTTATTAGGGCGTTCCGGGAATCTGGTAAACAATTTGAGGTGGAAGAAGCCGGCAAATTATATAGATCACATTCTGAAAACATTTGTTTGTATTCCTACAACTTCCTCCATCCCACTGCATTCCTAGTCTTCGATACTGCCTCCATTCAAACCCGTCATCCACTTCAAAATCGACAAAATGTTGCGGCACGGCCACTTTGCTTTGTTGCTCCAGATTCTGGTGACAACTAGCATCAACATCTCACGCCTGGCTAAGTCAATAGTCTGGAACTGGCATCCATTCAAACTCTTCTGTGGGGTTTACCTCACATTTGTTTACCACCACGAGATTCGAGCATGTCTGGAAATCCTGTCCGATCAAAATGGATGGCTCAAAGCATTTGAGGTACTATTCTTGTTCAAGTTCATCAAAGTTGTCGTCCATACAATTTCGTTCTTGCTTTACAGACCGTATCCAATCCCACCGTGCCCTTCTGTTACTTCTCGAGATGTCACAGTCATCATCCCTACTGTTGGAGCAATTGACGAAGCTGATTTCAGGGAAACTCTCGGTACCATCTTGGCCAACCTACCTGCAGAGATTATCGTATGTACTGTGGGCGACAAGCGACTCTGCATAGCCCAGCGGGTCTGTGCCGAGGAGCTGGAGAAGACTAGTGCTCTCCGACCAACGACCACAAGAATGCGAACCATGGCCATTGATACGGCATCTAAGCGCAAGCAGCTTTTCAAAGCTCTCGAATACGTTCAGACATCGATTGTCGCTCTTGCAGATGATCACGTCTTTTGGGGTGATCGATACCTTGCCGCCGCCCTTGCCCCCTTCGAAGATCCTCAAATCGGTGGAGTCGGCACCAACAAACGAGTCCGCCGTCTGCCGTTCAAGTTCTCCTTCGCCAACTTCCTCAACTTCACTGCCTGTAATTACCTGGAGCGCCACAATTTCGAATGCACAGCCTCAGTTAATATCGACCAAGCTGTCTTCGTTCTCTCCGGACGCACTGTCTTCTACCGTACGAATATCTTCCGGCATCCACGCTTCGAGAAGGAATACTGTCGGGAAACATGGCTGTTTGGTCTCGTTGGCAAGAATGGATTCGCCGTGGACGACGACAACCTCCTCACCCGGTTCACCACTGGTATCGCAAAGTACAAGGTCTGGTTCCAGAACTGTCCTGACAGCACTATGGTGACTGTACTCGGCGACCCCAAGAAGTTCTTTTTGCAGATGGACCGCTGGATTCGTACAACCTGGCGCTCAAATTCTACCAGTCTGTTTTCGGATCAGACTCCTTGGAAAACTCAGCCCTGGTCCGTGTATGCCATATACCTGTCAAGCTTCGTCAACTTCGCCCTATTCTACGATATCGCTCTGTTTACAAGCCTCTGGTACGGACTGAAACGTGGTAATATATGTTCTCAGCAGCTTTCGGAACATACCAATCAAACTTGGGTGACATATCAGGGTCGCATCCGGCCCAAGCCCGGTCTCGACCTCCCAGCTCCACTCTGCGTCCCAGAAAATTCGTTCGGAGTTCGGAGATCAACAGCGATGATTGTGTTGGCACTGATCCTTTTCACCTCGAAGATGATCAAGCCTCTCCCGCATTTCTGGCGCAACCCCCGAGACATGCTGTACATCCCGTTCTATATCCTCTTCGGCTACTACCACAGTTTGATCAAGCTTAAGGCTCTATTCACTGTGTGTGTCATATCGTGGGGATCAAGGCCGGGAGTCCAGTAGAGCAAGCGACTACAGGACTCTGGTTTTGGAGGATGGTTGGATGAATCGGTAGGTCATGGTTCCCACCCGTGTCCCCTGAATTTCTGCCAACATTCGAACTTAGGTCTGCACACCAAATCATAAACCTGGAATCATGGAATACTTTTGGTGGATATCTTTGGAAAAATGAGAAAAAAGCTGATCGGCTCTGGAAGCTGTTATATCTGTAAACTCCATCCGTGTCCTGTGTGAACATTAGTGCTAACATCCCTGTCCCTCCGTGCATGCCGAGAACAATTTATGGTACCTTCAGTCTATTCATTCCCAATTCCACACCAGCTTATTAATTCATAGATACATAGACTATCTGACTCACTGAAGCCTTCTTTCCTCCCTTCTCATCGCTTCTCCAACATCAACCCTTTTCCCATCTCTCCAAAAGCCAAAAACGGTGGGCTCCCTTCCTCTCTGTCCCTTTCTGGGCAACTCATTTAAGAATCTCCACTTTGTCGATTCCTTATACCCCATCACCTTCCAATCGTTGATTTTGTTCTTATTGTCTTGATTGAAAAGTGGGAGCACTTCGAATAGAGCGGGATCATGTGCTAAACATACGAACACATCTGGGCTCGCATCGAACAGTTTCATAGAATTTATACTCTTGTTCGCAGTATCTGGGTCTGAATAAGCTGATCCAGGCGCTTGACTAGCTCTGTAGTAAGGTATTGTTCTCTTCTCTTCAACTGTAGACGCCGGGTGGCATCCTCCAAATGTTGAACACGGGCAGGGACTTGGGAAGTAACTGTCCAATCCTGCTGTGGCTGAATCGAGAGTTTCTGGTAATGGGTTGTAAGGCGATGGACGCAAGGCTCCCGCGAAATGACAAGTGTCTGCGCCGAGGAGCATGAATGATGATTCCGTGGTACGTGCTAGAGCACACATATGACCTGTCGCGTGACCAGGAACATTGAGGAGGTAGAATGAGCCGTTGCTAAAATAGTCAAAAGCTTCAAAATCCCCGATTTTGAAATCAGGCGAAAATGTAATTTCGTTGACTTTATGATTGCTACGATTTCCATCAGCCTCAAAGAAGACCTCCATGACTACCGTTCTTTGACAAAAGATTGTGGTGGAATTGACTCACTTGTAATCTGTTTCTAGTAATGCTGACTCTGGGTTTACCGGAAAGCCTGGTAAGAGGTTATACTTGAATCCAGGACCGACCACAATGTCAACCGCGGGTGGGAATTTGGACATATCTCCTATATGATCAAAATGCCAATGGCTGAAGTAGTCAGGTTGAATAATGAAATCATCGCAACCAAGAGACTAAAAATGCTTACCTCCAAATCACGCTCTCGAGCCCTTCCAAATCCACTCCACCCTGTTCTAACACCTCATGGATTCCCATATCACATCTCAATCCCTTCACGTTAACCCCTTTCTCGAATCTCCCCGCCACCAACGGAGAGTAATTCCAGTAATCTTTTCGGCCCCCAGCATCAAACAGTATTCGTCTCGCGGGTGCGGTAGGTGCTTCGGGCAGCGTTATGAGAAATGCCATTGTTGGACAGTTGTAAATTTCATGACCTGGAATCACGGGTTCGAGAAAGTTCTCGGAGCGGACATAGAGACGGAGCGTTGTGTCAATGGCTTGAACGGTGACTGTAGAATCCGAGGCAGGGAAGGAGAGGGGTGGTGGTTGGATGGGAGTGAAAATTGACATTTTCGAGTATGTAGGTATCTTTCCTCGGTTGTTTGTATTTTTCATTGAGGCTTTAATCGGTGTCCATGGAGTTTAATGTTTTTTATTACGACTGTGTGCCAGGAGAGTTCGTTGAAGCGCTTGACAGAGCATCGGAAGCAAGTTGCCGCCATCCCACTTTAGTTGCATCAACTCATGAACTGCTCTGGTATTTCATCACAAGAGGGGAGATATTTACGTTAAAATTATGGGGTCACCCGATCTCCTAATATATTGGCCATTGTTTGATATGTATATCGACTTTTGAGGCCCTGCTTCATTTGTTCCCACGGATCTCATCGACTCCATCATCTTTCACATTGAAAAAACATAGCTTCCGCTCTCTTAACATCTCCTTCTAGATCATGCCACCATATGCCAGGCAATCTCTCATTAGCGTCTACCGTAATCTTCTGCAAGTTCCTACCGAACCTTTTGTCTCTCAGAAAATACGCAATCCCAACATCAAGACTTTCTCGGACAATACGCTGTGCGCGTGGTCTCCTTACTGAGTCGTATATTTCGAAAACTTTCTCAACTTGGTCGGGGCTCTCGAGAAGTCCAAAGAGTCTTGACAGTATCAAAGCATCTTCTAGACCTTGTCCAGCACCCGCTGCTTGGCTTGGACTTGAAGCATGAGCAGAGTCGCCTAGGATTGCTATACGTCCATTGAAGTAGGTTGGTGTATCCGGATGGTTGAATAGCGGCCATTTCGCTGGTTTGACATACTATTTTCGTATCAGCGTTGTGAATTTAATCGCACTTGCAGCAATGTCTCGAGCTCACCTGCAATAGCCCTCTCAACCTATGATCGAAACCCTCAAATTCCAGCTCCATGTCTTCTCTAGTAACCTCTCTTACAGCTTGCTCTCCTTTCCACGGCTGTTCATCCTGTATAAATGCCACAATGTTGACTTCTGTACCGCCTGAGATAGGGTACATTGCCCACCCCGCGCTGTCTTTCATGAACCATCTGGCATCTTCGGCGTATGTTCCAATGATATTTTTCGCGTTCTCCATCGAAGTCATCCCCCGGTAGACATACTCATTACAGTATTTCGCTGGCACTTCTTCCGGAAATCTTTGCTCAAGAACCCATCGCCTCGAAACTCCCTTTATGCCGTCGCAACCAACCACTGCATCTACTGAAACACTTTCTCCGTCTTCAAATTTCAATAGTACATGTCGCTCACTACTTTGGTCGACACTCAGAACTCGCTTATTGAATTTCACCGTTCCTTCGGGTATGAGACTTTTCATGACTTCTAACAAAGCTTTTCGGTGAGCACTGCTCCTCGTGAATTTTGGATGGCCAACACTTCCTCCTTTCCATCCATCTGTGATTCCAAATCCTTCCTCGGCGCCAAGAATCTCAATCTGTTCGTGAACTCTTTCAGGTGATGTGTTCCCGACTTTGATCTCATCATACAGTTTGGCGAACTTCTCATCCATAAGTTCCATTGCCTTCAATGCATTTGGTCCAAGACCGATTCCTGCCCCAACGGCGTCGAACTTTGTCGCGGCTTCGTAGATTGTGCATTCTACATCTTGCTTCAGCAACCCAATTGCGAGGGCAATACCACCGATTCCAGCCCCGATGATAGCGATTGAGCAGGGTTGTTTGACTGAGCCCATTGTTGAGATTTGAAAATGCTATGTTGACTAGCTATCGACGAGTGTATTTGGAATGATCAAGTCAATATGCACGACATTTCTCCCTATCAATTTCATGCCAGCAAGGTTCAGGCCCTGCTACATGGTTGTCAAGGTACCTGCGGTGCGGGATAAGAGGTGGAGTGGTACTGCAGAAGTTTCGGCTGCTTGCAGCCGAAGCGAGCTTTCAGGGGATTACGACGGGAAACAATCAACGCCGACGACTCCGTCGGAGATTAATACCGTCTTGAAGATGTTATCAGATCAGTATTTCGAGGCATAGTTTCCTTGACGGCCAATTTGAGACACTTGTGGAAGTCACTCCCACCAAGTCGGTCTGCTTTTACTGTGCAGCACCTGTAGTCCAAGCCAAAATGACAACCGAAATCACCCGAGTCACGATGATCAAGCTCCCATCAGATGGACATGTAGCAGTGGCGCTGGAAGGATTCGAGAAGTTCACAAAAGCTCAACAAAAGGTTAGTATTATTGATTCAACAAAACACTAGCTATTCTCACACATTCAGAATGGGAAGCCCTACATCCTTTCGATGCAGGCGGGAGCAGCGAATGGGAATGTGAAGGATCAAGGTTTCAACTTTGTTGCCAAATCAGTTTTCAAGAACAAAGAAGACATGGCGTACTATGAGACGGAGTGTACTGGACATTATGAGTTCAAAACATTTTTGAAAGAGAATGCGCCGGTGACGGCACTCATGACTATGTACTTCACTCCTGGCTACTCTTATAATGCATAAAGAATCACGAATAAAAGTGTTATGTCTTCGATATCAAAGCTTCAAATGACTTTCATACATGATTTATTAATAGATTTGGTTCAGTGTTTGTCTAGCAACGACCCCCAACCAGCAATCTGATCCAAGATTCCATTTTTCCTGTAAGCGTGCCATACCGTCGCTGTATTGATTGCGATGACTGGCTTTCCCAGCTCAATTTCCATTTCCGCACAGGCATGACCTGCAAGAAGATTGGTCCCAGCTTGAATCAAAAGCTCAACATCAGGTGCATCGACTTTCCTAAATGCATTTTTGATTTCCTCTCTCGTCACTTCCGAAATACTGGTTGCAGTAGCACACTTCAGCCCATGAATAGCAGCGACATCGCATCCAATCTGCGTAAAGAAGTCCACGACTTGCTGATCACCAACTTCTTGGTACGGTGTGATGATACCGATTCTTTTCGCTCCGTAAGTCTTCATTACTGCCTCGCAAGCTGCAGCTCCAGTCGTCACACCCAATCCTCCGGAAAGCTCACTCATGAACGAGACAAATTCGGCAGCACCATCTTTTCCTCCCCAGAAAGTCTCAGCTGACATTCCCATGACTAGATAGTCTATTTTGGCGTGGATTACTGATTCTACTGCTCGCTTCATTTCTGCTCGTAACTCTTCGAGGAACTTCACCATTGCTTCGCTCGAGCTGAGATCTGTATTTGCGGCAAAGATGCGACCGCTGTGCCATGATACTCCTGTAACATATCAATGAATATTCACTCTGGCTTGACATTGACTACTTACCTGGTACAAGCATACGATTAAACTCGGCTTCCACACTTGTATTCGTGGAAGGCAGGATAAGTCCGAATTGGGCTCGATTGGCTAGGATTCCGACCATTTTGAAAAACTTGATCTGTCCACAAATATCTACAGCTTCTGACAATGTGATGAAATTTGATAGCATCCAGACTTTGCTTCGTCGATGTTTAATTTTCCTCCCACTGATATTAGTGTTCCATATCAAGATCGTCGACAATTTGCTCTACTTTAGCAAGAGGAAATCGCGAGCAAGAGTGGGGTCTAATCGTAACCAGAATTTGATATCGGATGCAAGCAAGCGGAGCATGATTCATTGATCGCGGCAGATTGTATGCGACATCTTGCATTCAACTGACGTGAGTGTAAGCTCTTATCAGTGGGGATCGCATTTGCAAGTTCGAGGGTATCACAGAACATTTCCTATACTTGACTGTGCTCGGCAGTCGAGGATACGTAATTTTTCTCTATCTCCTTTATTGAGTGTCACTCTAGTCGTTTGTTCGCTCTTCTAACAACAACCAAAGTATGGCCGACGCCGAAAAAAGTCCGGTCTCGAATGAGAAGATCGCTCTTCCTTCCTCGTCCTCGAACGACATCTCCCGCGGAGAGATTGCCTATGCCACCCCAACAGCACAAGAACATCGCATACTCACCAACAAGATCGATATAAAGTTGACTCCAATCCTTGGTCTCCTCTACCTAATATGTTTTCTCGATCGTACCAACATCGCCAATGCAAGGATTGCAGGTCTTACAACAGGCTTGAATATGCCTGCTAATGGCTACAATACTGCATTATGGGTTTTCTATATCCCTTTTGTCCTGGCTGAAGTACCAAGTAACATGATCATGGCATTGCCTAAGATTAGGCCAAATCTGTGGTTAGGTGGACAATGTTTCATTCTTGGTAAGTGATTTCTGTATACACAATGATATCTTAGATTGAGCTGACTGAAGCAGGTATCCTGGCAATGTGTCAAGGGTTAACACACTCTTACCATGGACTGCTTGCTGTTCGATTTCTGATGGGAATTGTCGAAACCGGCTTGCCAGCAGGCGCTGGATTATTGATTGCTTCGTACTATCGCAAGAGGGAACTCTCATTTCGATTTGCACTATTTTTCGCTTTTGGAGAAGCGGGGTCTTGCTTTAGCGGAGTGAGTTACAGGCATTTATAGGATTTTGAACGGGGAGACTAATACGAAGAAGTTGCTAGCATATGCGATTCAAGGCATGGATGGAACTGCGGGCTACGAAGGCTGGAGATGGTGAGGTGGCTAGAAAGCTCCAAATATTCACGAGCTAATTTCATTAGGATCTTCATCATCGAAGGACTGATCACTCTCTTCTTCAGCATATTTGTGTTCATCTTCGTTCCTCACTTTCCAGCCAAGGATTCATGGCTCAAAGAAGAAGACAGACAGATGCTGCTTGCCCGACTTGAGGTTGACAAGGGAAGAGAGAGAGAAGATGTTTCTACAGGCAGCTGGAAGAAGGTTGTTTTTGACTACAGAATCTGGTTATTGTACGCTTCCCATGTTCCATCTTCTTCCAATTCTAACACTCTTTCCTAGGACTCTCCTTTTCTTCTGTGCCGATCTGTCAGCTGGTTCCTTGAGCTCCTTCAACCCCACGATCCTGAGCCAACTGGGCTGGACTTCCCGCAGAGCACAAGTGATGACAATACCCGTCTGGATTGTTGGGATAGTGGGTGCTTTGAGCTCTTGCTGGTACAGTGGCCGCTTGAACACGAGATGGCCCTTCATTTTACCAGCAATTTGCATCTCGGTTGCGGGCTGGTCCATTCACTACGTGCAGGTCCAACCACCACAGGTTCGATATTTCGCTCAGTTTCTCATATCTTTCGGCACGTTCGTCACTATGCCCCTCTATATCGGACTTCTCACCGCAAACCTGCGAGGAAGAGCTTCGAGGTCGTTTGGTACTGCTATTCAGCTGGGTATAGGTAACTGTGCAAACTTTGTGTCGTCAAATATCTTTATCACTCAACAGGCACCCAGGTATCCTGTTGGATTTGGGGTCGGTCTCGGTATCACAGCCCTGGGATTTCCACTTATGGTGCTTGTGATGTTTTTGTTCACCTCACATAACAAGAAAGTGGCGAGAAAGGAGGCCGAGCTTGAACCTGGAGAGGCGTTAGACGAGCAAATTGATTATAGATATGTATTCTAAGATTCTAAGTGTGGTGAGATCGTGTCAGGGTGCTATATCAGACGGCGATCAGAGCCAGGATGTTCTGTAGACAGCCCTCCTTTGAGCATAGTATCGATATCTTCCCAGTTCCAATCATTCTCCTGATAATTTGGGTCATCCATGAAGGACGTCTGTGACCAGAACTGATGCGCATTGCTGCGAGGATGATGAGGGTCGGCATATGAGAATGCATCCCTTTTTGTAATCTGTGTGGAGGTCGCTGTGGAAACCTCGATTTGAACGTCATGTTGTTGCGTTATATTTGGAATGGTAGAGAAAATGCTGTCTTGAAGGGTCGCATCGATATATTGAGCACTTTCAATATGGTGAGAACCAAGAACCATCTGTTGCGCCATTAAATTGACGTCCAAAACGACCCCTGCCCATTTTCTCGTGGATCCAGGAATTCGGGGATGATGGAGTCGCTTCTGCATCAGACTTGCAAGCTCTCCAAGGAGAAGCTGTGATTCTGCAGCGGAGGCAGCATTCTGCTGTCTGACGCTACAGCTGATATCCAAGGTAAGGACCAGAGACGAAGAGACGGTGTAAAAGGTATCCCACCAAGTGAAAACATTAAATTTTTTGATAGTATCTAATTTCCGTAGAAGACGACCAAGAGACCTCCCAGATTCAATGCAAGTGTCCGAAACAGCCTGCAGGCTGCTTGACAAGGGTCCAGTGTAGCTGCCGGCGAGTAAAGTGGCTCGTCGAAGAAGAGAAGATCTAGACATGAGGATGATTGTGTAATGGAACTGAGCGTGTAGGAGGATCAGTGGTCTCTGAGATGAAGGAGACAAGGAATCGATGCTCTGTATTCGCAAATGTGATGGTAACTCTTCCTTCCATCTCTTCAGGTCTCTCAAGATAATTGCTGGTGGAGATAATGGCTTTGTGTATGCTTCCTCCGTAGTCGAGATGCCAGGTCCAGCCTGCTTCAGAGCCTTGCATCCTGCTCCCAAGAGAACAACCAGGGACTGAGACCACTTCATGTAGTCCTGGGGACAATTGTTTGCGCCTATTATTCTCTCGTTCGGACACCCAACTAGATCAAGAGTGTGCTCAATTGAGCTTGGTCGATCATAGGAAGAAACCTGCATCTGTTCAAATGCGTACAAAGTCCACCACAATTGTTTTCTGAGTTCTCGACCAAGAGGACTCTGGACATGCTTGACGTCGTCACGATGTAGTCCAATGGCATAAGCAATTCGGATTGCAGTTCCTGTAAGGTTCCAACACGCGTCTCTATGACTCGTATTATGTAGATGGAGAGCTCCCAGCATGAGTGCTTGTACAGTGAAGACGTTCGACGCAAAGAAGACAGTAGGCAAAAGCGTTTGAACATGCCTCCACCACTTGTGCTCAGCTTCATCTGGAATCGCAAAAGCTGCCACCCGTCGAGCCAAGATGAGGACACACAGAAGTCCACATAGCCAAACAGGATTTGTTGCTGAAGTTGCATCTGATGCGCACCAGATCTCGTAAGCTTCACGAAATGAAGCTTCGTGCAGAACTGGAAAGTCGGTATGTACAACTTCGAAATATGTATCGATGAGTGAGTCTAACACAGGGCCGTCTATTTCTCTCACTGCATCTGATGGGGAGTTGCAGTCATTTGTGATGGTATTCAGCCGTCTTGCATCCGGGACGCATGCTGGAATCGCCTCGGCCCCGTTACCAGCATCCTGAACTTTGGCAGCATTTTGATCTTCGGCAGCATTCTTTCCAAACATGGAAAACTCAAGACTGGAATAACTGCCCATCAATCTTCTCAAATTCAAATGGAATGAGAAAGAACTGGCAGGGCCTATGTACTGCACTTGTCCTTGTTGATCAGGCATAAGTGGGAGCACACTTTCTTGGCCCTCATCGCTCTCACGCTCGTTTTTTTGGGACTCTGTCGATCTGAACACGTCCTGAGTCGCTGGCAGTGGAATTCCCAAAGATTTGCCTAACAGTCTCATTTCATCACTGCTTGATAGGTCGGCCTCCGGCAGAAGTCCTTTCACTAGGGACTCGAGAAGTGCGAGGCGGTTATCGTCGCCTTCTAGAGTTGAATAGACACGTTTCTTTCGAGGTTGTGTAATGCTGCATTCGAAACCACGGAGTTGGCAATATCGACATTGCAACTGTCCTTGCATCTTGTCACATTTTTGTTTTCGTGATTTACATTTGTCGCAGCTGGTTTCTGTTCGCTTCCTTTTCTCCAGAGGTACACGACGTGCGGCTGGATCCATCTTCTTGGCCTTTGTTGTTGTCGGCGAATAGAAGAGCTTGATGCGTAATAAATGAGCAGTCGATATGGCAGATATCGCGTCCAAGGATGACTTTACACCTGGTCACCTAAAAAATAGCGGGCAGAAAAAGGTGCCCGTGGGATCACATGCCTGAAAGGCGGAGCACGATAAGCTCCCAAGTAGATGGTCTCAGATGCTTGCTTTGTGAGGCAAACACGGGGTGGGACCGGAAAAGACTCAATATAGACAGACATCCGCTCTTATCTTTAAAACAGTGGATTCCCCCATCTTTGAACCCTAGAATTGCGGGAGGCGATTATCTTCAAGCCTCGTTCCAAGCCTCATTCAAGAAGGTAAGTTACACTGGTCAGATCAATAGTTCATATATCTACCTATGATCAGATTTCTGAAGGGTTCGGTCGAATTTGGTTGAATAATTATTATCAAGAGTAGCAATGCGAGGAGAATAGGACAGTATCCTAGTCGATCCATCGAGAAGAGGACATGGTCAAGATGTCAAGACCAGTGCAAACAAGCTGCTCTCAACTGAGATTTATGCCAGTACGGACAAAGAAATACAAAGCAGCCAGAGCTGGGAGTCAGATCAAGTGAAGACTTCCGTCTTCGTTTCCCCTGCCCCTTTTTCCCGCTCGCTTATTTCCTTCTCGAGCCCATCCACAACCAACGTGCCATCGACTTCGAAATTGAGCTGAACGCCAAGTCCAGGTGGTGGACTCAACTTGCAGAATGTAAAATACAATGTTCCGGACACAATATAACCGAAGAAGAAACTTATTTGATAGAATCTTACCCATGTGATCGCGACTTCGAGCCCACTAACAGCATTGATGAAACCTGGAAGTGCAGGCCACATGCCCATAAAGTAAGCGACAAAAGCTCTCCAGTTCGCTCCACCTGTAAACCAATATATCCCGCCAGGTGTGTAGAGTTCAGGAATATTCCACTTCGTTTTACGGATCAGCCAGAAATCTACCACGAGAATTGCTGCTGCGGGACTCATGAAAACACCGAAACTGCTAAGAACTGTGATGAAGGTAATTGCCTGGGTAAGAAAACGCCAAGGATTTGCAAGAACACCGAGGATGGAGAAGATGATTGCGCCCCGCCGTTGACTTATGTAGCGGGGAACAAGCATAGCGACGTCCATTCCCGAAGAGACACAATTCTGGGTGTAATTGACGAAAACAGTGACCGAGAGGAGACCAAGCCCTGCGAAGAAAGTACCAGCTCTGCAGGCTGCAGTGTACCTTGTCGCTTGCATTGTTTGGAGTCCAATGATGGGGTTCCACTCCAGGATGCCATATGCCTGTGAAAGTGCGGAAGTTGAAATAATGCCAACAAGCGCTGTGAGGATAACTGTCACGAAGAGCGAAAATATGGCAGGTGTCGAGGTGTGGCGAGATCTGCCATAACGGGTCCAATCTGATACTCTGTCTGTCCCTCCTGTGTATGTTCCTGCGACACTGGTAATTCCTTGTATCACACGGAATCCAGCTTCGGTCTTCGAAAGTTTTATCGCTGGTGTTATCAAGTCTCCCGGGCTTCCACCATTCGCCTATACATGTTAGTGTGAAAAGAATTCTGCAGATGTTAAGCTTACAGATATTGCCCAACCCATTATTCCTAGCAATGTGGCAGTGGCGATGACTACCTGGACTTCCAACAGCTTCTGGATTTTGTGTGCCGGGATGAAATAAATGATTGGAAAGTAAAGAATGATGAAGAGAACAAAACCGATAAGGCCTGGGGTTGTAATGCCAGCACTGAATTCTGTTAGCACGGGGACAGAGATTCATCACTCGTAGCATACCTGTCAGGGAGTGTGTTTTTCATCCTCAAGAAGCTTGGGAAAATTGCGTTCAATATTAGCACAAAAGCTTGACCTCCAAAATACATCTGTGTTCCCTGCCAACTATCAGAATATTGACTCGAAAATACTAGCCGGAAGCTTACATAGAATACAAATGACTGGAACACATTCAACATGATACAAAAGTATGAACCCCACATCCCGAAAGAAGCTCTTGCAAGCATTCCGTAGCCCAAGTGATGTTTCGCTCCAGGTGTACCGTTCAAGTATGCATTGATGCTTGCAAGAAACATTCCCACGGTAACTGAAGCCATGGCTTGCCGCGTAGTCAGACCAATGCCAATTAGACTGCTACCGATTGTCCATGAACTCAAGCATATTCCACAAGTACCTGTTCCCAATTAATACCCGTTTATCATACGTCGAAACTCGAGTGACTTACCCCAATAGCTAACGAAAGCATAAACTCCATAAGTCCTCTTGTCATGGGGAATAGGATACACATCTCTATTTCCCCAGCGACTTGTCTCAATGGACTCGTACTCATCTTCCGTAGGCTTGACCTCCAACTTTTGCATAAAAGTTGAGAACGTCATATCTGCGTTGTTGACGATTTGTTGTGTCAGAACACCAGAATTCAGAGGTGTATCCACAGATATAAGTGCACAGCTTCAACTTAATCGTTATCATGATTCTGAAGCTGAACATCTCCTAATCTCAAGAAAAAGCCCCTGCAATTGGACCCTGTAATTACAGGTATGCTTAATACCTAGGCTTTACGATAAGAACGCCGAATGCTGCCTGTGCAGTAGTGATGTTCGCATCGGCTGGCTGTTCCGACGGCAACAACAATCTTCCGATGATAAGATGCAGAAATTATCGACGGTCTCGAACATCCTTTTGATGGGTGTGGGGTAGACATGCATATGACTCCGACCTGTGATACCTGAGATCAGAGGTGATAGGCGTTGTTGTCATTTCATCGCATGCGGCAACAAGCGTTGAAGCTCTGAGGCTCATATTGCGTCTGCCAGCGTGGAATTCCTTAAAACGACTCAATGGAAGCGGTGTATGATTTTATAGTCATCGGAGGTAAGATCTTGACATTTGAGTATCTATCCATGCGGACTACTTAGCTGGTGCATCTGGTTGCGTTGTAGCATCCCGTCTCGCAAACGCAGCTTCCAAACCTTCGGTCCTCCTATTCGAAGCTGGTGGTTCCAACGACTCAATAAATGACCTCTCTGCTTCGGAAAGATTCAATGTCGCTTTCAGTCCGAATTCTCCACTGAACTGGAATTACAAAACTACACCTCAGAATCAGCTTTGCGGACAGCAAATCGACTACTCACGTGGCAAGGGACTTGGAGGCAGTACGGCAATTAATTTCTGTGGATGGGTCGTTGGCTCAAGAGACGATTACGATGAGTGGGCGAGAGTGGTAGATGATGATTCGTTTTCCTGGAACAACGCAAAGCGATGTCTGGAGAAAGTAGAAACTTTACATCCTGAAATACCAAGTCCTAAGCTCAAAAAATATGTCAATCCTACTTTGAAAGGTATTTTCTCTGATTTTGTTTTAACAAACCTTTTGAGTTGATACCAACAAAGCTTAATAGGGACAACTAATGGGGGTCCGCTACACCTGACCTATGGCGAATCTTGGGATCCCAATCTTGAAAATATTTTTGTGGCAGCAGAACAAGCTGGTCTGGGGACGAATGCAGACGTTAATTCTGGAAATCCATTGGGCATGGGCATGGGGACAGTCTGCATATATAATGGGAAAAGGTTGACATCCTCAATTGCATACCTCTCAAACCCACCATCAAACATCACGATTCTGCCCAACTCTGCAATCTCCAAAATATTGTTGAACAAGAAAAGAGCAGTCGCCGTTCTCACCATCGACGATCGAAGATTTTCAGCTACAAAGGAGATCGTAGTATGTGGCGGGGCTTTGAACACGCCTCAGATGCTCATGCTCTCGGGTGTTGGTCCGAAGGACGAGTTGGAGAAGCATCGAATTCCTGTCTTGCATCATTTACCTCAACTTGGCAAAAACCTCCAGGATCATTGCTTCTCATCAGTCGGCATCGTTTCAAAGAAAGACCACAAAGCTCCAGAAATCCAACAAAGTCCGTCTCCAATGGGTTGGTTCAAAATACCTTCGATTTCATCATCGTCAGAGTTTGGAGACTTATCACAGGAGAGAAAGGCTTTTCTTCAGCGGCGGTTTGTGCCGATTATTGAGATAGCTACAGTAAGTCTCAAGGTGTCCACTTGAATATCGATATGCTAAGCTATCAAAGCATACGCCGCCAGCGTTGACTGCTTACACTCCGACTCGAGATGAAGCTTTTCTTGGCGCGATGTGTCTCGTTATGAACCCACAAAGTCGAGGAGTAAATGTCACTTCTCTCGATTATACTGAAGCTAACTATCTAAAGACAGTAACAATTCAATCATCAAACCCATCAACAGCACCTCGAATCAATCCTAACTTTCTTTCCCACCCCTACGATCGACGAGTCCTTATCGATGGTCTCCGTCAAACAATGAAGCTCCTCTCTACGCCTATCTATGCGAACACCACAATCGAGTTGATTGGACCAAAAGATGATTCAGATGCAGAAATCTGGGAGTACATAAAGTGTAACACACATAGTTCATGGCATATGTCTTGTACTGCACGTATGGGAAAGGATATTAATTCTGCCTGTGTCGACTCGGACTTTCGAGTTTTTGGACTGGAAGCGCTTCGAATTGTGGATTTGAGTGTTTGCCCGTTTGTGCCGAAGTGAGTTCTTGCATGTATTCTGGCGGACCTCCAACTGACCCAATTTAGTAACCATACTCAGTCAACAGCTTATATTGTAGGTGAGATTGCGGCGGAGAAATTGATTGAGGAGTATGGCTTAGAGTCTTCTCATTCAGAACAGGTTGTATCTAAATTGTAAATCGAAACCGTGGTGGCGATGAGAACTCATATTAAAGCACGGAGATATTTCTCCAATTCTTCTTATGCTGTCATCATGATTTTCAGATGTTTGCCTTCTCCGGAATAGCATTTCCCAAATGTGTGTCTCTTATTGCACACAGAAAACCACACACCAAAGCACGTGAAATCAGAATGTCAATGCGAATCACTGTTGTCACATTACCATTCCGATCATAATCAGAAAATCGAACTCTAATATGTAAGTTAAGCAAGAAAGGCAGGATTTGACTTCATATTTTGCATCTTGCTGGGAAGGGACTAATCGTTCGCACCTTGAGCCTAGCTCTCGGAGCGGGGATCTTGTAGGCTGCTGTACCCTGTGAGTGCAACCATTCGGGCCTGGGGAGCATAGCTATCCACAAAGTTCTAGGCACCAAGTCGCTAAATTTTACCCCTGGAAGCTACATCTCTAGCGCACAAGTACCGCCCCAATGTTACCCATCACAGCAACGGACCTCCGAACCTCCACCGACGAATTCCAGTCCGCAGACTGCCAGCACGCAGCACGCAGCATCAGCGGAACTTGCGGCATACTGCCATCTTTTGCTACCGGCGGATACAAGTATACCGCCACTGGTGCCGCTTACCCCAATCTCACTGAAAGGTCCTGAGGATACCCGTGATATGCAGGATGACCAAGATGGTCTATCCCACTTCTGCACCTCGAAGCTATCGTGGGGCAGCTCGAGAGCTTATTTACTCATGAATGATTGAAGCTTTTCAATTCAAAATTCGAAAGATCTGCGGTTTCCGTCATTTGAGACAGTCAAGATGGGCGTAATTGAATCAGAGCTGTTTATCAATAACAAGGTAAGAAACTAATGCTAAGTGAGCTGACATCAAGCTGACAGAAAGTAGTTTGTCTCCTCATCAACAAAAGACTCTTTTGAGCTCTTCAATCCATACAATGGAGATCTCGTTGCTAAAAGTACTCAATCCCCAAGACTCATATATCTCATCCAAACTAACGATTCGCAGTCGCAGAAGCCTCTGTCGAAGACGTAAACCTAGCCGTTTCCTCAGCGGAGACCGCATTCCCATCATGGTCGTCTCTCTCCCCAATAGCCCGTGGTGCGCCCATGAAGAAACTCGCGGCCAAAATCCTAGAACACAAGGTCGAATTAGCCACACTGGATGCCATCTCAATGGGTCGACCAATCGAGACATGTTTCGATGAAGAATATGCCGCTGTACATTTCAACTACTTTGGAGAAGCGGGGTATGCTCAGGGACACACAAGTTTGAACACACCTGGCTTTCTGAATATGTCTTTGAGACAGCCGTTTGGTGTAGTGGGCATCATAATCCCTTGGAATGCGCCGCTGGTCTTCTTCGCGAAGAAAGTCGCGCCTGCTTTGGCGGCGGGAAATACTGTTGTGGTGAAGAGTAGTGAGAAAGCTCCTTTGAGTGTAAGTCCCTACATCTTCGAAATCAACAAAAGGTACTAATGACATATAGTCATGGAAAGTTGCCTCCTGGATC
The DNA here is from genome assembly GCA_002685535.1 of Deltaproteobacteria bacterium. Taxonomy (GTDB): domain Bacteria; phylum SAR324; class SAR324; order SAR324; family NAC60-12; genus Arctic96AD-7. The sequence goes on along the minus strand of NYXK01000009.1, from coordinate 2,709 downwards.
TCAGAATGCGGCTTCCCTCCTGGCGTAATCAACGTCCTCTCAGGCCACGGCCACATCTCCGGCGCCGCCATGGGCTCGCACATGCGTATTCGTGCCATCTCTTTCACAGGCAGCACCCGTACCGGGCGGGCCATCCAAATCGCGTCTGCGGAATCCAATCTTAAAAAAGTGGTCTTTGAACTAGGCGGTAAAGGCCCTTCCCTCATTTTCGAAGACGCGGATCTGGAAGAAGCAGCCAAAGGAACAGATTTCAGTATTTTTTGGAATGCAGGTCAGACTTGTATGGCGAATTCGAGGATATATGTACACGAAAATGTGGCGGAGAAATTTGTGGCATTGTTCAAGGAGTTGGCGAAGAGTAGGAAGATGGGAGATCCGACGAGCGGGGATGTCAATCATGGACCCCAGGCCGATAAAACACAGTATGAAGCTGTATTAAAGTACATTGAGATTGGCAAGGAGAGTGGCAAGGTGGAGTTAGGTGGAGAACCGAATATATTGAAAGATGGGAGGTTGACTGTTAATCCTGTCATTTTCCGTGACCAGCCGGAAGATAGTCGGATTATGAAGGAGGAAGTATTTGGGCCAGTGGTGGTAATCAATACCTTCAAGACGGAGGAAGACGTCATTGCTAAAGCGAACGATGCAGAGTATGGACTCTATGCATCGCTTTGGACTAATGATCTTGGCAGGGCGTTAAGAGTCAGCAAAAAGTTAGAGAGTGGAATGGTTGGTGTGAATTGTGCTAGTCCGACAGGTTCTTGGGATTTGCCATTTGGGGGCTGGAAAGGGAGTGGAACAGGGAGAGAGAGTCTATTGGAGAGTATGGATCATTTCCTGGAGCATAAGAGTATTTACTTTAAGTGTCCGGGCATTGGAGGATGAGAGTAGTTGATTAAAAGTTGGGTTCCAAAAAATCTCTCTCGCCGAGAAACCCATAGAGAAATACACCATGAAGTCAAATCGTCATCTCCACAGGAGCTCCAAAAGCAGGTTGAAATACGAAGAACAAAGCTCTTCATTGTTCTTCGAGTCACTAACGATAACTTTACTGATCTGATCTCCGTGCTTGTTTCTGGCGATTGTGAATAACCACTTTCCAAGCGACTTCAAGTGTGACTGTCAGTGGTGCCGCCCGTCGTTTTGACACACAGCACCGCCTCCAGTCAAGTATAAATACAAGGCCAAATTTCCGCGACTGTTGGGCTTCCTTTTCCACTTCAGAACTTCCGGAAAGTCGTTCTTCTCCCAAAATTATCCTCCCAGTAGCCTCAAGACATAAAATAATTCTCCCCTTTGCTTGAACAGATCCTGAGACATATCCAGCCATGCCGAAACCCGCGCCGAGATATTTTTGCCAGCCATCTGCTTTGTCCAAGGTGTCGCTAGGTGCAGGACTACCTAGCTTCAACGGAGGCGGCTATGGCGATCTCCACTCGATGAGTCCAGACGTCGAGCAGAACCTCGACTTCTTTAAGAAGTTCTTTGCAACATGGCTAAAGCTCGACCCTGCGACCCTCGCGGCGGCGCTCACGATCGGTAGCACCTTGATGAACGGAGTCACCGCCGTCCAAGGTTTTCTCAAGAGAATGTATAATGCCTGCCTCGAGTTCCTCACTGCCTCTATCTCAATTCCAGCTTACGATGACCTAAACAAAGACATCTTGAACTGGATCGGAGCGAACGTGTTGGAGTCGCGCAGCCCCAGGAACCTTGCCGCCAAGACCGATGATGTCGGAAATATGTTCACATACTTCAAGAAGCGGAAAGATCTTTCGGATGGGAAGAAGACCCCGATCAACTACTTGCCCGCTTTTGGAACTGTCTGGTTTGTACATGAGAGAAACATTTTCTTGATCCGTCGCATCTCCGAGAAGAACTTTTGGAGTAATCTCCCTCAGGAATATGTGGAAGCGCCGTCAGGCAATGAGCCACTTGTCATCATGGTCTTTGGCCGCTCGATTAACCCCATTAGACGATTCTTAGAAACGGTCCGGGACTTTGCGGATGAGGAGAGAAAGGCAAATGTCAACGTGCGGGTCGCCAAGCATTGCTCGAGCTACTCATACTGGTGAGTATATTCTCTGAGAGCCTGGCATTGGTGTTAATCAATGTCACAGGACTAGTAGTATGAAGAGACCAATTAGAGGTCTTGAAACGGTTCACTTCGAAGAAAGTACGAAAAGAACACTCATTGCTGATATCGAACTCTATCTCGACCCGACCACACGACACTATTACACAGCTCGAGGAATTCCATATCGTCGAGGATACCTGTTTTACGGTCCACCAGGAACGGGGAAGACATCGCTTTGCTTAGCATTAGCAACGTACTTCCGTCTGGAGCTTTACTTATTGCATATTCCTAGTGTTAGTGAAGATGACCTTCTTGAGGGTCTTTTCAAATTACTGCCACCACGCTGTGAGTAATCTTAGTATGCGCTACGATTTGTTGGTCTGCCACAGTAGAGTTCAGTCTAGGGTTAGCAAAAAACTGACACGATCTGTTTCTAGGTATCGTATTGCTCGAAGATATCGATGCTGTTGGTATGCAACGCAAATCTGATGTGGACGAAATGGAAGAAGAAGAGCGCAAGAAAAAGACCGAAAAGGACAAAGATAAAGGCAATACGGCAGGGCATACCGATGACAAGAAGGAGGATGCGAATGAATGCGACGGGTGTGGGTCCAATGAGACCGATGCCAAGG
>NYXK01000008.1 GCA_002685535.1 Deltaproteobacteria bacterium | reverse complement strand
ATGGCGAGGGAGAGTTACTGCGGCGTATACGTCAGGTGGTAGGCCGAAAAGTTCCTGTAGTCTGTAGCTTGGANCTACATGCNAATGTAACAGAACTNATGCTCCAGCAGGCTGACGCNCTTGTNGCCTACCGCACCTACCCNCATGTAGACATGGCCGAAACCGGTGAGCGAGCNGCTGTTTTACTGAAAATGTTAATGGAAGGTGNCAATCGGCCTACCTTGGCTTGGANACGGATTCCATTTCTAATGCCTTTGCACGGGCAATGTACTGAAATGGAACCAGCCAAGAGTACCTATGAACATCTAGAATTTTTGGAGCAGGGGAGCATCACTAGTATGTCTTTCACTCCGGGATTCCCAGCAGCCGATTTTCCGGAATGCGGCGGGGTAGTCTGGGGATATGGAACGAACCAGTCNGCAATTGAANCTGCCGTAGATTCTCTGACAAATCACGTCAACGAAAGGGAAGCTGACTGGTGGATTGACATCCACAAGCCGGACGAAGCGGTGCAGAAAGCAATGCGTGAATCAAAGGTGGGGAACGGTCCGGTGGTAATTGCAGACACTCAGGATAATCCTGGGGCTGGTGGTAACTCCAACACCACAGGAATGCTNAGGGCTTTGGTGGAGAATCAGGCCGAGGATGCAGCCCTTGGGGTACTGTTTGATCCTGAAGCGGCTGAAGCAGCTCACAAAACAGGAGTTGGAAAAACCATCACGCTGGGCTTGGGGGGAGAACCAGCACTTGGAGATCAACCGTTTGAAGGGACGTTCACNATTGAAAACCTCAGTGATGGCAACCTGACCGTAAAGGGGCCAATGATGCGGGGAGCCAAGATAAGCCTCGGTCCCACAGCGTGTTTGCGGATCGATGGCGTTCGAGTGGTTGTGGGGTCCAGTAAGGTGCAAATGCTTGACCGNGAACTCTATCGTATTGCTGGAGTGGAACCTGAGCAAATGAAAATTCTGGTTAACAAAAGCTCCGTACACTTCCGTGCCGATTTTAGTCCTATCGCCCATAGCACTATAGTTGCAGAATCACCCGGACCAATGGTGGCGGATCCGATGAATCTACCATGGAAACATCTCGCACCTGGAATTCGTATTCGTCCCAATGGACCTGTATTTGTGGGATGAGGTATTTTATAATTTTGATTTAAAAGTTGATGAGCATTTTTTCAAATTGAGGTACTAGGTATCTGTGTTTCAATGAGAGTGAATTAATAGCACATANGTAATTTATATCTAAACAACAAATTTAATTACATAGAATTNGCNCTTTCACAGGAATCNCTGAGTGCCANTGAGNNNNCAGAAAAAGTCAATTTCACGGACACATTACAAACCAAAATACAGTGTAATCATGTTTTTTGAACCCATCAAAAAAAATCATGGGCTCCCGAAAAATCCCTTTAACAGCCTGGTGGTACCACGGCCGATAGGCTGGATCTCCTCAAGGGATGCCGAAGGGATAGTCAATTTGGCACCATACAGTTTTTTTAACGCCGTTTGCTACCGACCACCGACAGTGATGTTTGCCTCGGGANCCGGAAGCGGTGAGGACGGGCTTAAGGATACGCTGCGTAACGTNGAGGCAACCGGAGAATTCGTTTGCAACTTGGCTACGTGGGAAAACCGCGAGCAGATGAATGAATCCTCAGCCTCTGTGCCCAAGGATGTTAACGAAATGGAATTGACGGGATTGACTTCAAGGCCTGGACGGTTGGTGGATGTCCCATGGGTGGAGGAAGCACCTGTACATTTGGAGTGTAAGCACATTAAAAGTGTGGACCTNCCGAACTGGGGGAACAACGAACGCTATGTGGTAGTTTTTGGTGAGGTTATTGGTATCCACATCAAGGATGAATTGATNACCGATGAAGGTCTGGTGGATGTTGGGCGGATGCGTCCCCTAGGTCGGCTGGGTTACAACGATTATACTGAAGTGGATTCAAATTCGATCTTTACTATGGTACGTCCAGACTGAAGTCTCAAGGATGCCAACCCTTTCAATATGTACCCTCCAGTTTTTATAGCCTCGATCTTTTCCATTTTTTCTTTAGATTTAATATCACTACTGTTATCAAAAGCACAAAGAAGGCTGTTGTCAGCACACTCTTTACAATAGTCATTGTGCTTGCAAACAAAATACTTACTTCTGAAACGTTTGGATANGAGGTAAGAATGCTAACGATAAATATATTTTCGAAGTAATCAAACAGCCCTGCCGCCACAGGGATATAACAAAAGTAAAATAATTTAGAGTTCGTCTTCTGGGTTGTTAGTAAAAGCCAAGATAAGAGTAAACTGCACGATACTGCAAACAACCCCGGGTAAATAANATCTAGCGGTAATTGCCTGTATAGATACAGCTCTCTGCCATCACTNCCCAAGGTATCAAGTAGTTTGATAGCGTATTCAAACGAATATCCTGTGGGTGATAAATCAAATAGATTTATTCCTGGTGCATATGCAGAGACTTGAGGAATTGTATATAGCAGCATTATGAAATATACAATTATTGCGGGAATAATGAATGCAAGCACCACTTTGCCAGTAGATACTCTTTGCAAAAATGATAAAAGTTTCATATATTCACTATTATATCCCCGCGCAGTTTTGTCTTGAGTGGGAACCATTTAGTCTTCTATTCCCATAAGTCATTTCTTACTCGAAGCATCATCTTTTGCAACCTCAGAAGAATCAGCTTCAGCTTCTGTATCATCTGTTTCATCTTTTGCCACTTCAGTAGCAACAGCATCAACCTCTACTTTAGCAGTTTTATCTTTTGCAGACTTTTTTTCAGCAACTTCTTCACTCGCCTCTTCAGCAACTTCTGCTGATTCAACCGGTGCTTCTGCATCATCTGTTTCATCTTTTGCCACTTCAGTAGCANCAGCATCAACCTCTACTTTAGCAGTTTCATCTTTTGCAGACTTTTTTTCAGCAACTTCTTCACTNGCCTCTTCAGCANCTTCTGCTGATTCAACCGGTGCTTCNGCATCNNCNGTATCTTTGCTTACTTCTTCAACAACAGCTTCTTGTTCTGTCTCAGGCACTGAAGGAGCTGGTTCCGGAGTAGAAATAATTTCTGAGATGCTCAAACCTAAACGTCTTTCTTCTAAATCAATCTTGATGACGTTTGCTTTTACGACAGAACCAACCGGATACATATCATGCACCTTGTTTTTCGGAATTGTTGAATCAATTTCGGAGATATGAACCAAACCTTCAACTCCGTCTGAAACCTCAACAAAAATCCCAAAATCAGTCAGGTTAACCACAGTGCCGGTTATGTCTGTACCAAGAGGACTTTTTTCGTCAAGATCTTTCCATGGATCATCAGTCAATTGTTTGATACCAAGGGAGAGGCGTTCCTGATCCACATCGATGTTCAGCACCTTGACTTCAATTTCATCACCTTTGCTGGTAACTTCAGAAGGTTTGCACTGGCGTTGTTTCCATGAGATATCAGAAACATGCACCAGTCCGTCAATACCTTCATCGAGTCCGATGAAGATTCCAAAATCTGTAACATTACGTACAGATCCTTTGACGATACATCCAACAGGATAACGATCAAGAGCAAGTTTCCACGGATTTGCCTGGACTTCCTTAATAGAGAGGGAAATCCTTTTGCGTTCCACATCAAGGTCTTTGACGATTGCTTCCACCATCTGGCCGAGTTCAACAACCTTAGAAGGATGCCGTACTCTCTTGGTCCATGACATTTCGGAAACGTGAATGAGCCCTTCGACTCCTGGTTCAATTTCGATAAAGGCGCCGTAGTCTGTCAAGCTGACAATTTTTCCGGAAATTTTTGTTCCAACTGCAAATTTGTCTTCCACCATTTCCCAAGGATTCTGAGCTTTTTGCTTGAGACCAAGCGAAACCTTTTGATCATCCGGAAAATACTTGAGTACAACTACTTCTACTTCATCACCAATTTCAAACATTTCCGAAGGATGCACTATGCGTCCCCATGTCATGTCTGTGATATGGAGTAAACCATCTACTCCGCCTAAGTCAACAAATACACCATAATCTGTGATGTTCTTGATATACCCCTTGATCAAGGCACCTTCCTGGAGAACATCCAGTGTTTTCAAACGCTTTTCATCGCGGTCGATTTCCAGCAAAACTCTACGTGAAAGAACAATGTTTCCACGTTTCTGGTTAAACTTTAAAACCTTAAAGTCAAAGTCTTCTCCAAGCAATTTATCAAGATTACGTACAGGACGCAAATCTACCTGTGAACCGGGTAGAAAAGCTTTAACTCCAATATCCACCGAAAGTCCGCCTTTAATTCTGGCAACAATAGTTCCACGTACAATTCCGTCTTCTTCGTAAATATCACCAATATTTTCCCATGTGCGTACCTTTTCGGCTTTCCGTTTCGAAAGATAGGTTATCCCGTCTTCGTCTGCTTCGAGAGCTTCTACATATACTTCTACTGTGTCGCCAACCTCTACCTCGAGTACGCCTTCACTATTTTGAAATTCATTTACTGTGATCAGACAATCAGATTTGAAACCTATGTCAACTGTTACATAATCACGGGTGATTTCAGTTACTGTACCTGAGACGATGTCCTGATCGCGGAAACCTTGTACACTTTCTTCATAAAGTGCATCAAAGTCTTCATCATCTGCGAGAAAAACAATTGGTTCTGGTATGGAGGGTGCTACTACAGCGGGAATGGGGGCTACTTTTTCTTGATCAGTCACTTTTACCTTTAAGTTGCTGGAACAGCTTATCNGGAAACAAGCTGGTTAGGGTTTTGGAAAATTCGGCAGACAAAACAAAAAAGCAGACATTATCTTAAATAATGTCATCAACTATTTTGAAGATGCCTAAAGATCTTTCCTCAGTTTTAAACACTTCTTCTACATGAANAAGTGCAAATTATGTAAACCCTGAATTATCCAGATTATCGGACAAAATGTCAAGATGAATGTACTGATAAATGTGGCAGGAAAAATTGCTGGAGCAGGTGATCTGTTTTTAGATAGATCACCTTTGAGTGAGGAGATTTATTTGATTGTTTTCAGTTCAGGTAAAGATTACGTACCCGCTGTTCTGCAACATACGATACCAGTTTAAAAAAGGTGCCATAGATCAGGGTTATGGCAGCCACCGCTATAGNCGGACCGATGTCGGTGATTTGCTTTAAGTTCTGCAACAAAATAACAGTTCCGAGTATGGTGCCGAATATTCCCATTAACATCGAAACATCACCCATAACTTTTAGGCAGCGCGCAACTGAGTTAGCTTCAGAGATGGGNACCAGTTTTGCTCCGCCAAGAGTATATGTCCAGCAGCGTCCATATGAACGCCAGGAAGTTGCTGATATTCCAAAAAAAATGGCAACCGGCAAAATAATTAATAAGGATGGTAGATCAATAAAATAAAATCCGTTTGACAGAACAAGCGAAAGGTTTCCAAAATCCACAACCGCTGCCGCTGATACCACTGCAAAACAAAAAAGAAGACTAAACCACATCATAAATGCTCCTGATTGATGAGTTGGCTTACGCACCTTTTTACTGACGCTGTGTCTCAGCGAAGGGTCACGCAGCATTTGATCGACTCTTAATTCAACGTAGGACCACTTGGCCCTTTTTTTATCACCNCCAGCATGAGACATTGCCTTGAGCCAAAGGGCGTCATCAATTTCTTTTTGCTCGATGTCCTTGTAGGCCACCAGATAAAGTTCTTCGTTCATATTTCCATCTGTTTTGATGTTCCGGAACACTCGTCAAATGAGAGCCGTATATCACTGACTTAGCATTGGTGTTCCTTGATTAAAAAAAGACTTGCATTTTTTTGACCGTTTTTTTCATCTAACAGAGAAGTATTTTGAAAAACTTGGCTAAGGGAGGCAGTTTTAGCAGGGATNNTTTTCAGAGACGCTGGTTCAAATCGAGGCCATTATTTTTTATTTCTGCAGAAAGTTCTCTGATTTCTGATTCCAAAAGAGGAGTAAACGGAGGCAGCATTTGTTGCCAATTTTCTGANGCACCACTATATTCAGCCATGAGGCCTTTAAGTTCAGAGACAAACGGATAACTTTCTAAGGCTTTCCTCAAAACGGAGAGTTTCTTTTGTGCTTGATCTGCAGCATCTTGTTGATTATTATTCCATGCCTGANAAACCTGCTGACATTCCGGAGCAAGCAAATTGGCACTGGCCGTGATACAGCCTGCTCCACCCTCACGCAATATATCCAGCAGTAATGTCTCCGTTCCGCTGTAAACCATAAAGTCCGGAACATTTTTAGTGATGCTTAACATATTTTCCCAATTNCCAGAACTGTCTTTGATCCCAGCAGCAATGTCTCCGAAACTTTGCTTTAATTCCTGTAATATTTCGAGACTGAAATTATATCCGCTGAGTTTAGGGAAATTATAAAATACGATTCTCAGCCTCGGGTCATCTACTGAAGAAATCAATTCAGCATAATAGCGCNGTACACTNGCATCACTTTGCGGTTTGTAGTAAAAAGGAGGAATTACTAAAACAGTGNAAACACCTGCATCTATACTGGCTTGAGTCAGACGCACTGCGTCCTGAAGTGAGCAGGAGCCTGTGCCCATCATTAAACGCTCCGGCTCTAATTTACTTCCGCAATACCCGATAATACCCAGACGTTGTTCAATGGTCAAAGAATTGGCCTCGCCAGTACTACCTAGTATTGCAGCTCCATCCGAACCTAATTCATACAGCTGTTCCACATGACGGACAAGTGCCGGGAGATTGGGTTCATATGATGCGGTAAGCGGTGTCAAGGAAGCTGCATAGACACCGTTTAGAGGGGGGTTCATTCGCAAAGCTTTTAAAGGTTTAGGAAAAGAGGATTTTTCAAAATCGATCAGTTAAACTATCAAATTATTATAATAGTATTTATTTTTTTGAAAGATCTAAACACACAGNCTATTTTGAAACAATTTGACGAATTTGTTCTAGTGCCTTGAGAATTTGATTCTCTGTGACCATCAAGTTTGTGACGGCTCGGATTGAAGTGTCATCCCACGGTAGCATGTGAGTATCCTGTTCGCTTAGACGCTCGGCAAATTCATGTGAAGACATTTCTGACAAACTGAAAATTAAGATATTTGTTTCTACATCTTCNGGATTGATTTGAATTCCCTTAATTTCTTCAAGTCCNCTGGCAAATAATTTTGCATTCGCATGGTCTTCATTCAATCTTTTTCTGTTATTTTCNAGCGCATACANAGCTCCTGCNGCNACAATTCCAGCCTGTCTCATNCCNCCACCGAATTGTTTCCTNAATCGCCTGGCNTCCATTATAAAATCNNAGCTGCCCACCAAAGCNGAGCCCACTGGNGCNCCNAGNCCCTTGGAAAAACAGACNCTGACTGAATCAAAATNACGNGCAATATCAGATTCTTGAANTTNNAAATTNGTTGCNGCATTCCAAATTCGTGCTCCATCAAGATGCATTTTTAAATTTNTTGATCGGGCAACTTTTTCCACTTCAGCTANTTTTTCAAGTGGCCAAACTTTTCCNCCTCCACGATTGGTCGTATTTTCNANACAAACCAGCTTTGTACGAGGTAAATGCAAATCCACTGGTCTCATGAATTGTTGTATGAGGTTCTTTTTCGGANANAACATGCTTCCATTTCTTTTGTCCCAAAAACTCCTCTTTCTCCGGAAATTAAGTTGCAAATCACTCCTGAAAGTGCCGCCGTTCCGCCAGCTTCATAAAAATATATGTGTGCATTCTTGTCGATTAAAATTTCATCTCCGGGCTCAGTGTGTGTTCTTATTGCCACTTGATTTGTCATTGTTCCGGAAGACATATAAATAGCATCATCTTTTCCAAGAATTTCTGCGACACGTTTTTCCAGAGCATTGACGGTTGGATCTTCACCATAAACATCATCACCCACAGGAGCTTGTGCCATTGCTTCCCGCATTTCTGAAGTTGGAAGTGTTATAGTATCGCTACGAAGATCAATCATAATATATTGATTTGTTTATGGGTTAAATTGTAAAAGCCTAACAAATTATGTGAGAAAAATACAAAAGAGAGGAAAATCCCTGACCGAAAAAATCAGACAGGGATTAAGATGGCTGGAAGAGTTTTTTCAGGAAAGTTGCGTCAGCGCACGTTTGGCATAAACCTGTGCCATAGCACGCCGGTATTCTTCACTGACAAAAACATCACTAAGAACGCTGTGGCCTTCAGCTGCTTTTCCTGATGCAGC
>NYXK01000007.1 GCA_002685535.1 Deltaproteobacteria bacterium | reverse complement strand
TTTGGGCTTCCCCCCCCCCCCCCCCCACCCCGATCTATTTCCCTTGGTAATTTATCTGCGGTACAATACGAACTTCTCGGTTCAGCATTTCTTTAGCAAACTGATGTTTCAACCTTGTTTAATTGGTATTTAGACTTTTGAGGCATTAATACACTTATTGTATTAGGATGACTATTCCATGGCGAAGAAAGCTAAATATTTGTAGAAAATTGATTCTATATATATAGAGAGAATTTTCGCCCGTAAGAAGACAGTTCTCACCGTCACGATCACTTCATTTTTCAAGAATCCATTCCTCTTCACTCAAACCGAAGTTTCACTCAGCGGAATCAATTTACCGATTCCGGCAAAATGAAGTCTACCATTGTCATTACTAGTTTTATCTCCCTCATGATCGGAGTCTCTAGCGCTGGCCCAGCCATCCTCAAGGAAAAAAGACTAGCCTCCGATGTAAGACTCCTCCTTTCTACCACTTGCCACACTACTCCAATTTGTATATGTTTCGACTTCATATCTAGTCAATCCCTCTACTTGGAGAACGAATCCGTTTCTTTTAGTACACGCTTACATGATGGTAGTGTGCCGCGGAAAACGACTGCTGCTTTAGCTCTCAGGCTGCTTGCTACAGGCAATTCGGCTATTTATCAGCACTTGTCTACTGTGGGTTTCAGGAGTGGTGTGGTCCTGGATACAACATCCCGCGAACTGAATGTGTATGCCCTTCCTTGCCTGTATCCAGCATGAATTATGTCTATATTCAAGAGAGCGCTAATTTATATTATCCACTAGAATGCGGATTGTTGCTCCATTTCTACTCGAGGTGGGCGTTCTTGCCCATAGTTGGATATAAGTTTAAAGCTTGTATCGTGGCTGGGGCATCTTGATAGCCTTCCATCAAATGAAAATATATGGATCTGTTGTACCTCTCGCCACTTTGTCTTTATCGTGTGATCACTTGCTATGTGCTGTGAATCTTGCTTGCTTGATTGTCAAATGGATTTGGATAGACATACTTCTGGAGGAAAATATATGAATGATGAGCTTTTGTTGGTTCGATTATTGCCGTACTCAGCCGTTCTTATCCAACATCAACAAGCCAACTTTCTACTGCAGTGTCTCAAGATTTGCCACGACATTGAAATCTCAATCGTGCGGGATAAGTGCTTTGATCAACCAAATCTCTTCCTTGTAAAGCTGTTACTATTGATGGGTTACTTGCTGCGGTACTGACCAGTAATACGGTCCTGCCTTGCCATCAGCGGCTGGTGTAACCATCCTGGTGTCACGGTCTATTTTCAAGGCCTTCAAAGTGACCTCCGCATACACCAATTATAAAGGCCGCGAAAAGACTGGAAGACCCAGCAGAAGCCATGAAGCTTCTACCTCCGTAGAATACCAAGGTATTGTATGTGCTTGAGTGAAAGTGCTGGTGTATCTGACCTACTCTCCTGACGATTTGTAGAGACAAGGTTTTCATTGCTGTGAAGATCAAACAACCACTACATGTTTGCATTCAAATTGAACCTCAAGCCCTCGGAAGAGAAAAACAGCATCCTCCTCAGTTTGACACCATCATGAGTTTCATGACATCGCTTTTCCCGACACCGTCTCTACTTCTTCGCACTAGAAGAGGCGCACCACGGCATCCCACAATCCACCTTGTGTTTGACCTCATGGCTCCTGCCGAGCCAGTCGGTAAATGTTTGGGACTCTTCGTAGCATCTGAGAGAGATCAAAGTCTAATCAACAGGAATCTCACACCGGATGGTATACTAACGCATCAACGATGGGCACGATCACGGCCTCCATTGTGAAGAGACTAACGAGAAAAGTGCTTGGGTTGTGGTTGAGATAGTGAGAATTGGCGTATGTCCGTTTGACTTCAAGAAACGTTGAAGGTGAGTTGAGGAGGGCTGAGGGCTAGGTTGAGGTAATGATGTGTGATGAGGTGATTTCCTAACAAAGTCGAAGAGGTTTGATTTATGGATTGAAAGACGGTATAAATCATTTCCAGTGTATGGAAGCTGTCTAAGTAGTCGGGCGTAGACGGATATATTGCCTCCGTCGTAAGGCTGGACAGGGCGAGTCCACTCATCCCTGTCTGTCGAATCAACGGCAGCTTTAGATCGAATCACACTCTGTCTCCCGCTGACATCCAATAAACTTCACAATCTTGAGCATCAGGCTGTAGAAGTGCTTGCTCGTGGCAATCTTCCATTCGAGGATGGGGAAAGATGTGGCAGTATGCACGTTGTAAGGCGTGAGGCTTACGATCGTTGGACAGCGTGAGCTTTGGGGCAAGGGTGCGTAGACGAATGACAATGCCGTTCTTCCAGTCTCGAGGAATGCTTATCAGATTAAGGTGTGATTTATTTTATTGAATTTGAAGCTATCACCACCAGTTACCACGAGGCCCCTCTAATACGAGACCTCAGCCATTTCCAGTCGAACGATGGACCTTCTCACTTGTCAACAGGCTCAACTCCACTAGCGGCGCTCCGAGTAACCTTGCTGAACCTAGCAACCCTCAGGCCCTCAAGGAAGGCCATTGGTCGCCTGCCGAATGTTTGCATTATGGCCATGAAGAAGGCTCTGAAGGGGCGGATTCTGTAAAGCTCAAACCTGCCGGTCAATCTTTCAATCAAAGCAGAATGTTGCTGTTCAGAATCTTCGGTCGAGGTTCGGAGTTCGCTGAGCTCTCCCTGGCATTCTTTGAGGGCGTGATGAGCCACAGAGATCTTGTCTTCAGCCGATGTGAGGTCTTGACGAAGCTTGGTAATCGTTGCGACATCCGCTTCCTGTGCTGCTGTAGTCACGGCTTTGTGGTAGTCCATGTCTTTGCGCAGACTCTGACAGTTTTCCGTCATTTCGCTGAGTGCCTTTTCTTTCGCGACCAGGACCTGTTGGATCGAAGAAAGGCTCTGCTGAGTCTCACTCAGATCTTGGCGAAGTCCCGCGATGGACATCGAGCTTTGTTGTTCATTCTCGGATGTTGAAAGTCGAAGTCGGTCGTTGTCTGCTTGTAGGGCCTCGATGTTTGCTTGAGCATCGATCAATTCTGACTTGATTGTAGCAAGGTCCTGCCGGGTCTGATTCGACTCTCGAAGGATTCTTGAATTTCTGTCTCTCTCAATGGTGAGCTCAATTGTGAGATGATCCCGCTGTTGGGAGATCTCCTGGAGGTCTGAGTGGATGGTGGCATTTGTTGCTTGCAATTCGATACGAGCTGTGGTCTCTTTGGAAAACTTTCTGGACTCTTTGGCAACTTTAAGCTTTTCCTCCTCCAATGTCAGCTCAAGATCTGAGATCTGCTGAGAACGCTCTTCGGAGATATCGCGGTAGTAGTCAGCGTTGGCGGCAACCCTTTGAAGGTTGGTGGCTCTGCTCGTTTGAGTTTGCAGAGCTTCTTCTGCTTGAGAGCACTTCGCTTTCCACTGCGTCAGATTTGACTCCGACAGAGCCATCTGCTGGAGGAAACGATCACGCTCTGACATGGCATTCCTGACTTTGCATGTCTCTTCATAGAGACGCTGTTGAAGGTTATTTGACTGGCTGATTCTTTGGTTGAGTTCAGCTTCCATCGATGAGCGTGCATCTTGTTCCAGCGCAATCTGGTATCGTAATCTCGCGATCTCGTCGTGCAGGTCCTGGCGCGGTTGCTGCGATCCAGATCCTGCCTCAAGTTCCGCAATTTTAGCCTTCAGAGCAACGCCTTTCTCGTAGTCTCGTTGAGCCTCGGCAATCGAAGTTCTCCATCCAGAGATGACCTGCCCGCGTTGGCTTGGGTGATACTCACAAGAGAGGCAGAGCCTGGCAAGTTGATCCAGCGATGAGAGTGAGTCCTTTGGTGGTCGTCGCTCCATTCTGTCAAGCAGAGTACGAATTTGTTGAAATGAAATATGTTCGATGTCCCATCGACATCGTTTCCCGTATCTGTTGGTTCCAAAACATGTAGCGGTATCGCTGTCTCGCGTGGTTATACCCAGGCTCTTGTATGCGTCCCATCTCCGTGAAGCCATCCTGCTAGGGTAGAGGTCCAATTGTCGCAAATCCAAGGTACACAGAAAAATTTCATCAGGTTTTTTTTTAAATGGAAATACTTCAGTACGACAGATCTTTCAAATACTCTGAAGTTTGCGGAATACACGAGACGAAACAAACATCCTTTGAGCTTCTGGAGGTTGCCAGAGGGCGGGTGAGGGTACTGTTTCATTGGTACCGATGCTCAGCCACCCAACATGAAATGCGCCTCCGAGGCTGCGGATGAGGCAGCCTGCAGAACACGGAACATTCTGGGGATCTTCAAGAAAGACATGGCGCAAAAAGCAACTGTCTGCAGTACCATTCTGGGATCACATACACCTCTCTTGCTCCGTAGATCTGCGCCCTGATTACGATAACCTTGCTTCTAGAGTTCAAAGTCGCAAGATCAGACTGATACTGAATAGCCACAACGTTTGAGCTTGAGAGGCACTCAGCACGCCCTGTGTTTAGGCCGGGAGCAAAATCTGATCTTGGTGCGGTTCACATCAAACCATTTGAGCATCGGACAGAGCAAACGTGTTTCACTCATTAGAAGAAAGTTGAAGCCCGATACACGAGGAAATGGAGGGGGGGTGGGGGGAATGCATGAACTGTGCCTTGGAATCAAGACGAAGTGATGAAATGATTCGGAATTCTGAGGGCCAAACCAAGCGTGAAGCGGATGACTAATCAACCACCGTCACCTCTATTGACCTTTTCCTCCAACTGAGCCGTTCCTCCCAAAACACCACTGATCATCCAAAGGCCAAGTAAGTCGAACACTTACAAACTCTTGAGTATCTTGGAATCTTTCTTTCTCGGAGCAAGCTCATTTCTTTCTCCTCGTCTCTGCCCGTGACTCCGATTTTCAGTCCCATACATGCATGTTGTTTGAACAGCAACAAGTTCGGAATTCACGAAAACCAGCATGCTTCTCAGATCGCATATCTCATGGGGCATACTAAAGACAGCAAGCCTGTTGTTAATACTTGCTAAGGCTCTCTTGTCTAATTCCTTCAGGATAAGGGATATCAGATGGGAAGGAGTTTGGACTTTGCAATGATCACGTCCGCTGCGCTGCTCGGTAATGGAGCTAAAAAAAGAAAAGACATCTTCACTACAGCTTCGGAAACAGATATCGGTACGATAACAGCATGAAAACTCGCGAACAAGCTGGAATTTCAATCCTCAACAGCTACTCTTATTCGGATACCAAAAGATACAGGCCTGCCGATCTCACGTAAACCTGGAGTAATAACGGAGCATGCACCGAAAGAAGCTTAGTCTCTCCAGGAATCTCCAAGCAAAAACCGTCAGCTTACGACGGGCCCCATCATTGTATCCCATCAGCTCGGAGTAGGCCCAGCTCTATATAACGTTCGTGGCGTCAGCCAGCTGAAGATTTGCAGCCGCATCCAACCCTCTTGTGGAGTCACATAACTGTTTGGGTGTCAGCCTTACGGCATCAACGTCGTACTTTTCATCCGGTCGATGTCGTTGTCTTCGTAACATGTACAGTCGACCTCAGGATGATTGACCAAGTTGCTGTTCAGAAAAAGACGAGAAAATCACGTGGACCAAAAGTGTCCACTGGTTGTTTCACATGCAAGTAAGTAAACGACCCCTTCCAGAACGTCGATAACAGGCTGATCAGAGAATCTGTCTTTTAGAAAAAGGTGAGAACAGGGGCCCACTTCTTTCGATTTCCTCCCAAAAGCTGGCTTCGATGACCATTCACCCTTTGTAAGCTTTTACTTATGTGTTAAATAGGAGAGTCAAGTGTGACGAACGACGTCCAAACTGTAGGAGATGCGAGCGTTATGGCGCTGAATGCGAAGGTTACAAGCCATCCGCCACCACTATTGCTCCTGTCCGTCGCGGCATGAGACCTCTCATGCCCAACATAGAGCCACTGTGCAAAACCCCGACGACGGTATCCAACTTTTTCACTGACGATCAGGAGCTGAGCTACTTTCAGCGATTTTGTGTCAAGAATGTAAGTCAGTTGACTGGATATCGAGGGTCTGAGGTCTGGAGTCGCCACGTTCTACAAGCCAGTGAGGTAGAGCCATGCGTACGGCATGCTGTGATTGCGATAGGGGCCCTGGACTTCAGAAAGAGAGGGCTGGAGGTAGGTTTGGTGGAGCCGTTGTTCCGAAAGACTAGCTCGGCTGCTGGTCCAGAGACCCTTGAATCTAACCGACTGGAGTTCGCATATCGCGAGTATGGCAAGGCCATTTCCTGTTTGAAAACCGCGATCGCAGAGAAGAAGATAGCATCAGAACAAGTCTGATTACAAGCTTACTGTTCGTATGTTTCGAAGCATATCATGGGAACAGTGATGGAGCTGCTGCTCAAGTTTATGCTGCAGTTGAGGCGATGGAAGCTTACTCGAAGAAACGTCGGCTTGTCGGTACAAAGCCAAACACGCCCGTACCCCCGCCAATCGACTCTGACATCACGGAAATGTTCTCGATGCTGGAAATACAAGCTACGTTCTGGGGCGGCGACAGGCGAAGCAGCGCTCTACACCTTGAGAGGATGCGCGATTGCGAGATCGCAGTCGGTGAGATCCCGAAAGAGTTCAAAGACATTCGCGATGCTTGGCGAATGGTATTCCCAATACTGTTGCGAGCTATTCATCTGCGTCTTGCGCAATCGAATGCAGGAACGCCATTATCCTCCGACGCGAAACTCTCGCATGCACCCATGATCACCCTCGCGCCTGTTGCGGGCGATGCTCAACATGCTGAGCTGCGAAGCGTATTGTCCCAATTCCGGCAATGGGCATCAGCGTTCGAGCCGTTCCTGCGCAGAACAAAGAATCCGCTTGTGAGCACTGATGTGCTGAAGAATGTCATGACGCTCTACATATACTACCTTGCTGCGTTCATGTGGGCGGCATCCGGTTCCGCGAACAGAGCCGACTACTATCGATGTTATACCAAAGAGCTGTGTGAGTTGGTTCGGGTGTGTAAAATGATGTCTGACGTCAATGACGAGTACTTTTCTTTGGATATAAGGATTGTCATGCCGCTTCAGGTCGTGGCAATGAACTTCCGACACCGGGCCTTGAGGAAAGAGATCATTGGTATCTATTCGCAATTGCCCAGGAGAGAGGGTATGTGGGATGCTGCAATGGTTATAAAGGTTTTGAGCTGGATTACAGAAATAGAGGAAGTGGGCCTAGTCGACGAGGAATATGTTCCGGAAGACTGTGTGGCCACTGTGACTGGTCTTAAAGTTGATGCTGAAAATCGGACCGCGGTTATACAGTGTTTACAAGGTGTGCGGGGATGCCCAGGTCAGACTATTCCGAAGGAGAATACCGTATATTGGTGAGAGACTGTGGGAAGCTCCGTCGAGAAGCCACTGCACCATCAAAAAGGCATGGCTGGAATTTAGTTATCGCCCAGGGCGGATTAGAGACAGCTCTTGCGACAGGTCGGGACAGCGATTTTCAAGGCCAAGCTCGCACTGAAAGGTTCAAGCTGGCATGATTACTCGGTCTTTCTGTGTTTAGAATTTCCTGGTCACTCTGTTGGCTTTGGGAGAAGGCACTAAGCGAGCATCTCTGTGTATAACAAGTCCAGAAGAGGCTGAGTACAAGTGGACAACACGGTAGCAGACCTTATTTCAGGCCGTTGAGGCGTGAAAGCTACTCCGTCAAGAAGACTGCCCCTCGAGACCAGATTCATACATTTCTTGCATGATCTCATTGGGTTCAATGATTCTGTTGGTTCTCGTCTTGAGTTGCCCATTTCTCCTCGTGCTTTCCTCAAACCTCAAATGCAACTTGACGTTCCTACTTACTTCAACATATCGTACCTTCCCAAACATTCCCCCAATTTCTCACAGCTCCCATAATCTCCCTATATATCCCATCCATGCCCCCAATTTCTTCACTTCTCTTTCTCTTCTTCCTCAACACAACCAGGATCTTTCTGCGCCCTTCTTTTTGCTTCATCAGCCCCTCTCAGCAGCAATTACCAGCCATCCAGAATCACTTCTACACCCTGAACTGCTATGAACTGTACTCGACGTTGGTGGAGTCTGAGGCTTCCCTCTGTGAGCTGATGAAGGGAGTCCTAATTTTCGTGGTACCTGAAGCCCCTCCCTCGACCGAGTCAACCCGGATCGCTGTGAGCGTAGTCCAGCAAGTGACGATGAACCGCGATATTTTCATGGTGCTGCTGAGAGCCTTCTGTGCCGTTCTTTTCATTCAAGGCAAACTCGTCTTGTTGTTTTGTTGTTTGTGGCTGATGCCTACCTGATGTTTTGTCGAACTCGTTGCCGATGTTGGCGCCTCACAAAATAGTCACTATTAATCAGGCTAAGAATTGATCCAAGTTTCAATGGATACTTGATGGCGAGTCTTGTATTGTACCTGTCAATATTTCCTGAGGCTGACTGTTGACCTGATAGATCATCTCTTCGAGCTGCCGCGATGGTTGCCAGTCACAGTCGACAGCGCTGGACAAGCAACAGTCATGCCATGGGCTTCTCCATCGCTTACGACACAGCAAGGAGCCCTCAGTTCGTAGATCTATGTGCATCAATGCTACTGGTAGTCTCTGGCAGTGGCTGGAGATCTTTTCAATTAGTCGGCTATTGATTGTTGATAGTATTCAGGGCAAAGGTCGCTAACTTTATAGCGTCACTTCACTGGACCCAAGCCCGCGCCGACCCGCAACCCACTGCTTTCTGAGCCCAGGGCGGCAATTATTTGCTTGATTCCATCACCATAACGCTGCCACTATTTGCACTCCCGCGAGCAAGACTGCTCTCCCCAAATTCCAATCGCCCTTCCTCGATGAGCCCCGACACAATCCTTTCAACCCAGTTGGCCAACCCTGTGAGACGCCCGCCATCCCACTCCACCCCCATCCAGCTCATCGTCGCGGTTGCACAAACCAGCATCAAGAGTCCACTCTGCGTCCAGCAATCTGCGGCACAAACATTCTCCGTCGCCTTGTCCCTCCATAACGATGTGCAATCCTGAATAACAGGCAGCATGCGCTGAGCAACCGTAGCAGTAGTGACGAGACCGAATGCGACAGTTCCCCGTCCACCTGGCCGGTAGATCGTGAAGAGTATGGCGACCACAAGGCTGAACAGTATGCTCGATACTGGTTCCGAAATTGGTGGAAGGGTCGGAACATGAGTATACCAGACGTTGACTGGCCGCATCATCAATACTGCCGCGGAGTTGGGATGTGTCAACGAGATCAGCGAGATGATGGAGAAGAAGGTCACAACGAGCAAGGCTACAACGAGGGCCCGTCCTGCAATCTTGCGCTGGCTGGCTGACGATGCCATGGTCCTGGGAATACACCTCGACACGAAATTGCTTTGACCGGGAGGTAGTCGAGGTTGTGGTGGCGATCATGTTCGTGCCGTCGTGAGGTGTCGAAGTCTGGAATTGCTCACAGCACTTTTCTTGGATATTCACGGTAGTGGATCATACGATGTGACGGTACAATCTGTCCGCAAATTCAAAATCAACACGGCCGATTGACCTCCGTATTAATACAGGGCTGGCGTCTGCGTTCTACATACAATCCATCTCAGCCTATATACTGCGAGGACAGAAACCAAAGATCAACAGACAAGATCCTTCCTCTCGACAAGGAATTGCCGCACTGCCTCTACGAAATTGTTCAACTCTTCCTTTGTAGTCACCGTCATGAGGCTTATCATACCTCTCTGAGCTAAGAAGAACCCTTTCTTCAGCATATCGAAAAAGAAAAGTTCCTTCAAATCTATCAAACTTTCCTGTACGTCGGCAGCCGAACGGACTTCCTTGGTGCTGAAATGAAGAGTCATCAAACTTCCAACTCCCGTCACTCGCAAAATAGAGCCGGCCTCCTTCGATACCTGCTCAAGTTCTTCTTGAAGCCACTCTCCCATAGTATACAATTCAGTGGCGGCCGTCGCAGTCCAGACTTGTTCCAGGACAGCTACGCCAGCAGCCATAGTAGTAACGTTATTGTTGTATGTTCCACTATGGTATGCTCCGCCAGGATGTCCAGGCTCGATGATACTCATGATCTCCGCTCTTCCACCAAACGCGCCGAAATTCTGACCACCGCCGCCAAAATACTTCCCCAGAGTCGTCATGTCGGGACAGACTCCCAGAAGCTTCTGCAGGCCACCAGTTGACATCCGGCTTGTCATCACCTCGTCAAACATCAGAACAGCACCCACTTCAGTCGCTTTTGCTCGGGTTGCCTTGATGAAGTCAACATCAGCAGGCAAACAACCCGAAGACCCTTGCATCAGCTCAAGGAATATGCAGGCCAAGTCGTCCCTGTGCTCTTCCACAAGCTTGTCAAGGGCCTTGATGTCGTTGTAAGGAGCTATCACAAAGTTGTGGGGTGCATTCATGATATTTGCAGCCACCTTGCCATCCTTCCCAAAGGTGGCCAGCCCGCCGTGATAGCCTCCTTTGAACACTATGATAGTGTTTCGTTTAGTATATGCCTTTACAAGTGCTAAGGCTGTGAGATTTGCTTCTGTTCCCGAGTTGGAGAACCGAATCTTGTCGATTCCGGCAAAGCGAGAGCAAAATAATTGAGCGAGACGCCCTTCGAATTTGTTTACTCCACCCAGGGCGAAGCCGCTGTCAATTGCGGCATGCATAGCCTGCGTGATCACTGGATGGGAGTGTCCAAACATCCCTGCGCTATACTCGCCACACAGATCAAGATATCGGTGTCCATCAGCATCTGTCAAATAGGAGCCATTTCCAGATTCCAGTATCAGTGGAAATGGTTGGAAGTGGATGACATTCCGAGTGGTCCCTTCAAACGCGTTAGGTTTGCAATATCTGTGAATGATGAAATGCTTACCACCTGGAAGTGACAGAGATGACTTCTTGTGGATTTCTTGACTCTTCAGGTTGGCTTTCGCATAGTCTGCACGCGCTTCATCAAGCACTGCTGCGACTTTCTCTGATCTTGAGATGGCAGAGGGCATTTTCGCTTATTCTGGTGTCACGATTAGGAATACTCTTCACCAAACAACAGACTGTTGTGTTGAACAGATTTCCCTTTCGAATTTTGACGAGTTTTGGCGTTGAACTTACTCCGCACGACGCTCGTCTCGAAGGTGGGGTGAATAGCTTAAGTCCTACCTCGACTGCGTTGGTTGGCTAATGACACGAGGAAAGTATTCCCGAACAAGTGACGATTGGCAAGTCCGCTGGTAGCCGATACACTGGCTGTTCAATCGGATCTACTTTCGTAATCTATGCTCTTGTAGGGGCTGCAATATATCTTCATGCCTCCTAGCTACTTTGCGTCTTTCCGCTGCCCAGCTGCATGCTTCTTGTAGGATATTCTGTTCTACCAAATACAAGACCAGCATGGGCTCCATCACTAAGCCAACTCTTCGTCGCATCAATGTTGATGCTCCTATCGAAGACTTTATTGAAGCCATCAAAAAGGATGGTGGATGTATTTGCACGAACTACGTTTCTCCGGCAGAAGTGGCACAAGCGAACGCTGAAGTCAAGCCATTTTTAGATGCAGATAAACCATGGCAGGCGAGTTGAATAGATTTCAATATATGCAAATTCAGATCTAACCTCAAACTTAGGGGAAGCTCTTCCCTCCGGAGACTAGGCGATGTAATCGGCTCATTCAAGCAAGTCCAACATGTCGTGAAAAGTTCTTCATGCATCCTCTTTACCAGGTAAGTTTTCATCATCATGCTCTTCTACTGTCTCTCAACGGCAAACAGGCTTTGGGAGAATACTTCCTGGCGGAAACATATCCGACGTGGTATGACCAGAAGTGTCATTATTATACTTCACATCCTATCCTCAGCGCTGCTTTGGGTATTGATGTCAGACCAAACGCTGCTGGCCAGCGCCTGCACCGTGACGACAAAATGTACCACACTTGGCATTCTGATGCCACCGCTACCGGCTGGACCAAAGGACGAGACAATGGCTTTGGCGTATTCGTGCCTGGCATCAAAACAACCATTGAGAATGGTGCTACTCGTCTAGTCCCTGGCTCTCATCTTTGGGGCGATGACCGTGGAGCTGATCCTAACTCGGACGATATCGTCTACGCTGAGATGGACGTGGGAGAAGCGGCATTCATGCTAGCCAGCACTTTTCACGGAGGCAGTACCAACAATAGCAAAGACGAGAACCGATTGATATACGCACTGTTTATGTGTAAGGGGACGCTGCGTACAGAGTTCGCTATGTTTCTTGAGTATCCGGCTGAGGTTGTCAAAGGTTGGAGTAAAGAGCTACAGGCCAGATTGGGATGGAAGATCAGTTCTCCAAACTGTGGGATGGTCGATATGAGAGATCCTTCATTTCTTCTTGATGATAATTTTGATCCAGAGGCGCCAAATGTTGATGTTGATCTTGATTGAACAAATTTGTCTACGATGGTTGTCTACGATGAAGCTCTGGAAGATGAAAATTTGGGAACGCTTAATGATTCGATATTCAGCTCAGATAATCCTCCAAATGTATCCATCTATACTTATTACTCTCTACAACTCAAAGCTTTTATTGTTACCCTCATTTCAGAGTCTGTGAGGATCTCCAATATCACAAGCCACAACACACGTCAACATTTGTCTCGCGATAAGAGCTCCCCCACTTTTGAACATCTGCACGATAAGAACGACGTCCAAGGACAAGGACCCGCGAGCTGCATCTGCATGAGCGGGGTGCACCGTGCAGCTAACCCCATTCGGAGTCAAGTCCCTGGCTTAGTGTCTTGGTACGTAGGATTCTGGGATTGGAAGGAGAACGCGATGAATGATAAGACGTTGAAGGGAAAGTGGGATGGTTTTGTGAAGTCGTGCTGTGCACGAAGTGAGAGAACGAGACCGCTTACAATCTTTGATATCGATTGGTCTGGAAGACATAGAGCATGGCTGAGAGTGAGAGCTGCGGGGCCGGTGTCGGGTAGAGGGGCAAGATGTGGATAGCTTAGCTTTGGAGGGGTAAGCTTGGGTTTGAAGCTCTACAATTTTTCTTCTCTGCTCGCGAAACTGTACAATCTCTTGTATCTGTGTTTTTCCTATCCAAAGGTTCTCCTGTTTGGTGATTTACTTTGCTGTATATCCATCCTACTTCGTCCTGTTCGACATAAAGATTTTCCCAACGACATTTGCTCCAGAAATGACGACCACGGAGGTCAAGAAGTCCAATGTGCTACTTCTAGGAGGTGGAGCTGTTGGAACTATCGCTGCGCTGAATATTGAATCTGGAGGCTTGGGATCTGTGACTGCGGTACTGAGGTCGAATTTCAAAGTGGTACAAGATGAAGGTTATGTTATTGAAAGTGTGGATCATGGCAAATTGAAAGGATGGAGACCGACCAGAGGTTAGCCAGAGCCATTTGTCTTAGAATTGTCAGCACATCTCCAGCAGGTACTGACACCGTTGCCAATAGTGGTCAACTCAGTACCAGACGTAATCAAAGAATCCCTCCCTCCATTCGACTACATCGTCACCACAACCAAAAACCTCCCCGACATCCCACCCACCCTCACCTCTCTCATCGCCCCCGCCGTAACCCCAGGCCACACCATCATAGTCATGGTCCAAAACGGCCTCAACATCGAAAAGCCCATGTTCGACTCTTTCCCTACCAACATGGTCCTCAGCGGCGTCTCCATGATCGACGCCCACGAAGGCCGACTCGGCGAGATCCTCCACGAAGAACACGATACCCTCTTCCTCGGCGCCTTCAACAACCCCACCATCAATGATCCATCTCGCGAACTTGCTGAAGCCAAGAAGTTCATCGAGATATACAACGCAGCTGGGAAAAGCACAGTACATCTCAGCGAAGACGTGGCGTTCGCAAGGTGGAGGAAACTAGTATTTAACGCGGTGCTGAATCCTTTGTGCGCGATTTTAGGACTGGATGATGCGCGCATCAGGTTAGCGGGGGGTGGGAGTGCGATTGAGGGATTGGTGAGGCCTGCTATGAGGGAGATTGTGGCGACGGCTAGGAAGTTGGGACATGATTTGCCTGACGAGATCATGGATACGATGATTCATTGTGATCCGATGGATCTGTACCTGAAGCCGAGTATGCAGTGTGATTTTGAGAAGGTTTGTTTGGTCTCGCTTAACTTTTCCCTCCTGGGTGGTGATCTCGTGTTAGGGAAGTGCATGCTGACTTTTGATTGTTAGGGTAATTATATGGAATATGAATATCTTGTTGGTGAGCCATTGAGAGAGGCGGAGAAGATAGGGGTTTCTACGCCGACGCTAAAGGTTATTTATGAGATTTGTAAGGCGTTGCAGTGGAGGATAATGGAGGAGAGGGGGTTGGTTGTGGTGCCGGCTAAGAGAGTTCTATGATCGTGAAAATGGTACTACTTAATGTGAATAGGAATATTTACTCGCTGAAATGACTGTTGGAAGATGATAGATTTTGTTGTTGGCTCCCAAGGTTGACTCAGCCTGGCCACTTGTTGCTAGGCGAAGGAGAATGGGTTCGGCACAAAGCTTTGGCTTTTTTCAGGCGCAACGTCTGCAGGTCACGGTTGTTAGAGTGTTGGAGTCCAGACCCCAGTGAATCTCTAAGATTTAGATAATGAAGCCTCCCTGTGATATTCGTGTATTTCGTGTTGAAGCACAAGCTCCCAAAAGTCATATTCTCTACACCCCGATATTTGCTAAAATCGAATTCTTCGAACGTATTCTCATACATGTCAGACCCCAGTCATCTACCACAGTTGAATGTAGGTATAGAATCTTCGCAAGGCCGATCGTTTATAGTACTCGTTCAGCATCTCGAGCTCTTCACCCTCCAGTGTTCGACGACCAGTCTGCAAATCAGCAGTCTTAGGATCTCGGATCTTGGTCCGGTATAGGATCTTGTATCCGATTGTGAATGAGACAACAGTCACAACTCCAATCATGTACTGGAAGAAGTAGTACACGGAGGCTTTCTCGACACCCTGTAAGATATTAGACTTGCGGTTTTGATAAAAATTCGATGGGGAGACTTACGATCGGGTACAGACCAACGTAGAAGCACGAGATCAGGAGGATTGTGCTACCAGCGAACAACCAGACGACTGGAATGGGCCAAAACCAAGTTTGATAAGCGTAGGCTTCTGTCCAGAGAGGATCGTTCTGCGCTTTCAATGCAGCTCGGAAGCGAAACGAGGTGATGCAAAGCACGAACCACACCAGGAAAAAGGAGGAGGATGTAATGGACACAAGCCATGTAAAGACTTCGATCCCTCCAGCTGTCAGATTGATATATGTAAGTACCACAGCGACGAGCACAGTGAATGCCACAGCCCATCTACCACGTTATCAGCCGCAGGTCCCGGATTCTACTGGGGCTTCCCTTACCTTGGCCTTCCTTCTTTATCAACATTTGCAATGAATTTCGGAATCAGCCCCTGTAGGGCCATCGATCTCATAATTCTCGACGAAATGTAAATGGACTCGACAGCGATGGAAGCAATACCGATCATCATCACAACGTTCAAGAAATCAGGTAGTCCTTTAATACCAGCATCGTTCAATGCGATGACGAAGGGTGAAGCAGCAACACCTGATCCTCCGAAGAGTCTTGGGTCATCTTGAGGGATCAAGATACTGATAAACGCGATGGAGAGCATGAACGTGGAGAAGACTCGGATGGGGACGAGCTTCGTAGCATGAGCCATTGAGTAGCGTGGAGACTTAGCCTCTCCTGCCATGATGCCCGTGAACACTTGGTCACTAATCTTCGCGTCAGTGGCGTCCTGGCATATAGTATTCGAAGAAAAGAACTTACCCCATAGCCCAAATTCCAAAAAGAGCACTGTTTCCGAAGCCTCGAAATCCATTGATGAATACTGGATAATCTCTCCAAGTCTCGCCAGTGTGCTTTTCGCCTGTAGGTCCGGCACCAAGAACCATTGCGAAAGCGACAATGATAAAGATGATTAGGGCCATAATCTTGAGAAGTGAGGCCGCGTACTCGAACCACCCAAACCACTTAGTGGAGAGGAGAAAGAGACCACCACAGAATAAAAGGAAGATGGTGTCTAATTTCGCTTAGCACATAAATGTTTGGTTGGGGAGGGACGCATACACCATACCGCTTCGTGGACTTTCCCTACCGCCCAGTAATTGATGATCACGGAGAAGAATGTTGCTTCAGATGCGACCACAGCAGTCCAGCCTACTTGATATTAGCCGAATGTATCTCATAGTTAAAAGGGAAAGAATCATACCCAGCCATTCCGCGAAACCAGCTCCGAATGCCAAAGCGGGGTCTGTTTGGCATGTAAGTTTGTGATCTTGTTCTAACAATCTGCCAGAAGATATTTACCAACAAAGCGGTCGGCGTAGTCGATGAAGTTCCCCG
Organism: Deltaproteobacteria bacterium; assembly: GCA_002685535.1. Taxonomy (GTDB): domain Bacteria; phylum SAR324; class SAR324; order SAR324; family NAC60-12; genus Arctic96AD-7. The sequence continues at coordinate 89,533 of NYXK01000007.1, read as the reverse complement.
AAACTGGGAAGGCAATTGTCATCTCAGAGAGAGTCTGAAGAGATGCCCAAACCAATGTCATGACCATGCCGTATCCGAGCACCAAACTTCCAGGTCCACCTGACAATCATTAGTGGGGAAACTCGAAGGTAAACATGCTGACTTACCATCTCTAAGTGCCTTTCCGGTCGCGATGAAAAGACCACTTCCAATCTGAGAACCGAGAGAGATGACATGAATCATCCGTTTGGAGAGAACTCTTTTCATTTCACCATGTGTTTCGACATCGTTGACGACCTCGTATGTATCGCCGATATGTTCGCTTGGGGTAGGAGAGGTGGTCTGTGGGGAGACGCCCTTCTCTTGTGATTTCTCCATGGTGAATTATGCTAGATGTTCTACTTCAACAACAAAGTAATGCCGTGCAATTGGAGCATGGAGAGAGGAACAGAGACGACATGGCGACGACGTATGCCAGGTTAAGTACAATCCAAATACTTGGTGATTGGGCTTAACTTGTTATCTTCGACCCCAGAGATAAAGATAGAGTTCTAAGGCACAGTGCCCTCATAGCTTGCTCCGCTTTATCTTGTGGCTGGCCCATAGTCAGGGGCCACTTTCGACGTCGGTTTATCCTTCTACATCAAGGAGTATACTTCAAGTGATCTCATATTCAGGCCATTACAGGGCTTGAGTCGCTTTACTGGAAGTATAGGCAAATTCAGAGCATTCATGTCGCCTTGCGAAATAAATACGTCGACGGATATGTGCAGAGAAAGCAGAAAGTCAACAAATGCTCATATGCGTGAATCTTAACTTGCACACGGAGAACAGAAAGTGACAGAAAATATGAAAAGCTGAGAATATCTCATACAACAGTCGATAGCCTTTCGAGAGACTGCCACGTAAAATCGTTATTGACTTTTCGGAGTTGAAGGTACCTCGCCACCCCAGCTCCCACTCTGTTCATCCCACCCTTGAAGCTAGTGAGTCCACAACTTCGTGAGCGGAACTGGACCCCGGAACCCACCAATTTGAATCAAGTCTTATCTGAGATCCACTTCAATCCATCCTCCAACCTCTCCAGAAGAACCAAGTGGTACAACGATGAATTAGAGTTGCTGGGAAATCGTCCTCTCGTGATTGGATTCCGTTTGAGCGGACTCTCTTATCTTCCCAAGTCGAAACAAGTCGAATCCTAGAACCGGCTCTCGCACTGTCCTTGATCGATCTTACACCTCAAGAAGCAGTTACCGCCGTCGTCGTCGCCTGCCTATTTCTTGTGTCGTTGTCTGAGCTTCAGATTGTCGTCGATCATTCGAGGTTGGAGATTGGCTTACTCAGCATCTTGTCTCAAATGCCAGCAAGGAAGTCGAGAACGCGACAGGCGCGCACTCAGCGTGCTGCGGTTGCTCCTCCTCCTCCCCCTCGTCCCCGGACACATGCTTTTACGGGATGCCTCACTTGTAGAGAGAGGCATGTAAAATGTGACCTCGGAGAGCCGCATTGTCAGAACTGCATTCGGCTCAAGGTCCCATGTGAGGGGTACTCTCGGAAGTACACATGGGTTTCACCCAAAATCCTGGAAAAGGGGCGGCGAGTGTCTGATCCGGAGTCCCCAGAAGAAGTCGAGGAGAGTCAGAGTAGTCGCCGAGTCTTGTTCTCAGGTCTGCCACCTTTCTCGAGCCAATGTCTAGGGTAGGGCAAGAAACTGACATTCGATCAGATGAAGAGCGTGTAGCCATGGCGGTCCAGATGAGGACCGAGTGCTGTATCAATGCATCATTTCTTGATCTGGACCGTGTACTACGGGAGTTGCAAGATAAGGTTGCCGATGCAAACGAGTTCACTCGGATTGGACCTTTTGGTGTCCTTCCAGTGGTTTCGAAGCCGTCTCCAAGTCTTTCGCCCGGCCCTCTTCCGGAGATCGAATCTGTGCAAGCTGTTCAAGATGTGGAGCAAACGGGAAGAATCTCGACTCCTGACTTAAATTTATCACTTTCTCAGTTTGCTTGGGGCGAACTCGACGATGTGCAGGCCTGGGATGCATTGGATTCAGCTCTTGTCACATTTTCTAGGTTTAATTCTGAGAAGGGGTCCGTGAATGGAGACTTATCGGCAACCTGGGATCTCGGGATCAACTCTCCCTTAAATAGTTTCGCCGATGATACGGCAAACACCCTGACTGTTGGTCGATACGGATCGAATCAGGTAGGCGAGAGCCAGACCTTTGATGCTGGAATTGGTACCTTCATCCAAAATTTCTAGCATCCACAAGCTAACTGTTATCAGATGAACGCTCAACTCAGGAACATCAGACAGACTCACTGCAATTGCTTTCTACGACACCCTCGATACTTCAAATGCCAAACACGGCAAATATGTCCAAGATACCGCCTGAGGCCCGACTGCTTCTGGACTACTACTCCTCTCAAGTGATCGAAGTAATGTCAATGTCGCCGATAAAGAAGCCGCCCTGGAAGACGATTCACCTACCGTGTGCCATGGGAGCGCTAGCCGAGCTTCTCGTACATGGTGAAGGAAGAAGTTTTGCGAAGATGGCGCTCTTCTATGCTTTGCTCTCAATCAGCGCCTTTCACCTGGGGTTCGCCAACGGTGAATCTGATGGCAATGCACAGCACTGGAAGTTGAAGGGGGCTGCTCATAAGAAGACTGCTCAGAAATACCTAAGGTCGTCGCTTGACAAGAATTTGCCCAAGACAATGAGAGGGAAGTATAAGGAGGTGTTGATGAGCATGTTGAGTATGGTCACGATTGGGGTAAGGTCCGGGTCTTGCTGGTTTAGGGCTCGCTAACATTCTGCAGGTGTTCAGTGGAGACATGCAAGATTCTCAAGCCTACTTAACTGAAAGTGAATCTCTAATTCGGACCTTTGGACTTCCCAAGCCCGTGAAGTCACTCAAGATATCGAAACTGCATCACATTTTCTCATATCTGAGAATCATCCACGAGAGCACCTCTCTCCGGGGAAGCAAAACCAAGACCGACAGTCAACACGACACTTGGGAATCAACTCAGACTCAAATCACGCAGAATCAAGAGTTCTCAAACAACATGGCTCAGTCAGCCAGTTCGAGGTTGGCATGGATTGAGGGAGAAGAAGCTGAAGATCTGGAAGAAGATCCTCTTTTCGTCTCAATCTACCAGTTACCTACCACACTCCTATCCCTGATCTCACAAACTTCATCACTTTGCAAGCAACTAGAATCCGCTGAGTCGTCAACGCCAGAGTTTGCTCGGAGATGCAAAATAATCGAAGACCGCATATTCAGATGGAAAGCACCCGAAAGCTTGAGTCTCACGGCACATTTTGGACCTGATCAATCGAACTCGCCAGATGCAGCGGCCAAGGAAGTTGCAGCTCATCTGGTCAACGCGACATATCAAGCTCTCATCGTACACTTTCAGCGCCAGATCCGGAATACGAATCCTCGCGTGCTTCAACACTATGTCACGAACGCAGCAGATCATCTTCTAGCTCACGAACAGCTGAAGCAGAGTCTGAAAATATGCCACGCGCCATTTCCGTGGCCGGGGTTCATTGTTGGATGCGAAGCTTATGACATCTCTGCGAGGCAGAAGATCGATCTTTATCTCAAGACTGTGAGGTGTTATAATGTGGGTAGTGTCATAGCGGCCGAGAAAGTCGTGTACGAAGTTTGGAGACGGCAAGATTTGGGGCAGATTGATCACCGGTGGGAGGATGTCTTGAAAGATTGGGGAATGCAAGTAGTCTTGACTTGACACTTCAATACAAGGACAGCTTCAGACTCGCAAGTTCCACCTGCTGTAGAGGAATTGACAAGGCTCTAGAGCAATACTTCATGTATGCTTTGGGAAGGCGGATGTAATGCACGAAAGGCTCTCCGCTAACCTGCTCTCTTTATGGAGCTGAGACCGGCCACAGTGGATTACGTGCTCTTGGTTGGTTATGATCACGTAGTCTTACCCCAGTCGGGGTCGATCCCACGAACATTGGATCATTTCTGGTTCCTAACCTTGGTCTCGGTCGAAGGCTCGAAGCAGACCTGCCGAGCTTCATGCAGCATCCTTGCCCCTCGATGAAGCGATGCAACCTTACAACATGGAGAATTAAGGACGGCTCGCTGTTGTCGCTCCGACATCTCCGAATCGACCCGCCTCCGCGGTTGCGTCCAATGACTTCCTGCCAATCCACGGACCGCATCATGAACTTTTGCAAATCTTTCGCGCATGGCACTCTTCCTGCGGCCAAACTGCAGTTTGAGGCGTCTCAGTAGGCCCGATTATCCTTACCAAGTGCTTGCATTCACCTTGTTGCGGGGTACTCTGGAGTCTCTTGTCTTCCCCATGGGAAAAGATGGGGTGACTGGAAGAGAAAGCTTTAGAGGTCGAGTGCGCTCCTCTATACTACCGGAATCCCGAAGCTCACGCCTCGAGAATCATTGAACAGCATGGATGCGGACGGCTGGTGGGTAATATAATTGGGCGAGCAAGCTTTCCGTTAGACGATCTGGAAGATTTCACGGGGAGCTGTTTATTCTTTTTGAATTCTTTCATTTCCACAGGTGATGGGCCTTACTGCTCTGCGCTCGGCTTATTTGTTATTTGTCCCAGTCCTTGCAGCTCTTATACGTCGAGTCTCCCCGAGACGTTTGTTCAGAGAATTGAACCTCGTTATCTACGCCTCCGCGGTTGCTGCAAATCATTCAGCCTAGTACATGGGTACAGGTTAGATTTATGGGAATTGCAATCATGGCACCCATTAACAGCTCTATTCATACCCTCGCACGTCGAATGGTCGAAGTCGCTAAGCCAACCAGCCCTGACGCACTCATTGTCGAGGCGTGGGCCCAAGGCTTTATGGTCGGCTCGATTCTGATCATGCTTTGCATTACCGTTTCAAACTATAGACGAGGAGTTCTCCTTCACAAACTCATTCTTCTCGAGGTCAGTACATATACAATCCGTCGTCGTCAATACTGTCCTGATAAGACACTGAACTTTCGTTCTAGCTTATCTTCGGCTCTTTCCATGGAACTTTCATCTTCATCGAGGCTCCAATTTACGGTTGGTACCTTTCCGTGACAGCCATTTTCCTCATAGCATCTTGGAACCTCCACAATATCATCGCGTGGATCAAGGTTAAACCCTTCATTGGAAGCAAAACAAGCTTCATCTTTGTTGGAACTATAGCCTTGGCCCAGCCATACTGGGCTTTGGAGATTTACGCGGACTTTGCCTACTTCAACAACATCAACGACATCTACCTGAAGACAAGGGTCTTTGAAGCACTCTTCCGGTATGTCTCTCTCATCTGTTTCTGCTTGCCCTGACACCAATGCGAAGAAGGATGTGGCCGCTAAACTTGCTTCACTTTGCAGTGACCCATGGTGGGTTTACACTACCTGTTGTCTTCTCTTCAATATCCGCGCCCGCTACAGCCTTAGCCTATTCGAATTGATGCGCCTCTCACCACGCTTTGCGGTCATGATTGTCGCCATGATTTTGTCCCTCGTTTTCACTGTTATCGACATCTGTGCTGTGATCGACCGCTTCAGCACCAGCCTTCCCATTGGTATCAACCCATTCTGGAAGCTGGCATTCGTTTGCAAGCTGTTGACAGACTCGGTCATTCTTGATGACTTTAAGACCGCGTTAGACAAGCTCTCGGCGCACAACATATCCAGAGCTCAAGTCCAGCGAGTCCAAGTTCGGTCCACCGCAAAACCGTCAGTTGAACATAGAGAGTATCCTTCGACTCTCCACGCATCGTCGTCGAGTATAACCAGGATTTCTGGGGGCAATTATGAGGACGCTGATCTGCTTGAACGTGGAGCGGGCATTGCTGTGACGAGAGAGATAAAAGTGAGCCATTGTTCCACCAGGAAACCTGGGGTGGCCATACCTCTCAAATGTCTCCATAGATAGTCATTTGGCCAGTCTGTTACTTGATCTTTACGATTACACAATTTGTAACAAATATCAAATGGGTAGTCAGAACCTTTCTCAAGCAAGAAAAAAATGTGAAAATGGCAGCTCATGCTTGCCATTGATGATATTGCTCCGATCCTGGATTATCTTTATCAAGAGCTACGTGCGCAACAATTCACACTCGACGTAGGTTGACTGATCAAACCAAGAGCGCAGACTGTCATATTGGCTGTAAAACGAGCTCACTCCTAGCTTTACTGTCTCCCTCCGAGACGCGTCGGCAGGTTGAAGGGCCCGTCATGGACGCATGTATGGACCACTTGGCAGGCATGCGCGCTATATCAAATTGGAAGGTCTGTATCTTGCCCGTCACGCCATTTTCTCTCAGCATCCATACAGCTAGAGACCTTTCCCCTCGTGGTAATATTCTAGAAGGGAACATGGCACATCCTTCTAGCTTTCGTTCCTACCGCTGCAGTAGTGTCATGCACGCATGACACTACCGTCGCTAGGCCACTGTCCATGAGGATCATGTTGAGAAAGAAAGAGAGTAGAATGCTGGTACACTAGTTGATGCAACAATGCCACGTTCACACCATGTGGCATCGTTTATTCAAGCGATCAGCCAGCCGCTTGTATCTTATTAGATCTGGGATGAGTAAGGAGTATCTTGACCACAATGTTTCACAATAACGCCTCGTAATCATACCTGCCCGACCCAGAGTAGATCCTGAAATGCCCGACACAAGTAGCAATCCCACCAAAGTTCTGCGTTAGCAGCATGATGGGGGTAGTTATGTAGCTTTGACGGAAGCAACTTCTGCTCAACCTCCATACCTTGACAGATAGCTTCTTATCAGCATTCGATACCTGATGAGTGCTGACTCAGAGCTATTAAATCTCGCTCGTTCTCACCGAAATCCTTACCAGCCTTGATCAGATCTTCCAAACCATCAGTGGAGCCACTATTCGTTTGTACCAAAGTCAGCATGTCTTCAGGCGAACAGAAACCAGGCAATACTTCAGACAAGGTCAGACAGGCTTGCGAGTACTGTCGTTCGCGCAAGATACGGTGCAACAATCTCAATCCATGTCCGAATTGCCAAAGAATCAACATACCTTGCCTGTATCAAGTTCCCAAGAAGAAGGGCCCGCGAAGAAGAGAGGCAATTCAAGAAATTCCTCGTTCTATCCCAAGGGAACGTGAATTTGTCAACACAGTCTCTTCAATACCCTCTGCCGATAGTTTTCAGCCGTCGCCATTACTATCACTGGAGATTTTCCAGAGCTGCTTGAACATTTTCTTTACCAACAAATATCCAGTCATGCCAATTCTGGATCGAGAGACAATCTATGCCTCTCTACATGAGCTTCACCATTCCCCTACTCAGTACAGTCTGATCACATCTATATGCGCTGTCATCATGATGCAAACAGCGATGTCACTTCCCATAGACAGGGAAGGTTTTCTGGACACCTCTCAGCAATTCGACTCTGTACTGACGGTGGACTTCTTCATCAAAGAGACATACCGAGCGAGGGAGTTCTTTGACCAAGTCGAAAGTCCCTCTCTCGCCTCGGTCCAAACCTCTTTTTTCCTCTTCTTCTCTCTGTCGCAGCGGGGAAAGGACAATTCTGCTTGGCTTCACCTCCGAGAGTCCATTACCATGCTCCAGCTCCTTAATCTTCATGAGGAAGATTCGTATACTACGATGACTGATTCGTGTTATGCGACGCTCAGTCGCCGGACTTTCTGGCTCCTCTTCATCACTGAGCAGGCTTATGCCCTGCAGCGCCATCTCCCGCTGACTTTGCGGCGCCCTATCCGCCTTCCGATCGTTGCTGATGATCAAGAAGCCACCATCATATATGGGTTCCTCGACTCTGTCAACCTCTTTCGCAATTTCGGGGACGGTTTCATGGCACTCTGGAATTCTACAGAACGGGACCATACTCGGCTCGTCTCGCCCCGGCCATTCATAAAGCTCCAAGAATCTCTCAAAGACGCCATTCCAAATGTCAGGGACAGATCTGAGGTTCAACAGGCAGACCTCCTGATTACAAGACAGTGGTTGAAGATGATCGTCTGGCAGCTCTGTTTAAAGAAGGGCATGCTTTCCAGCAATCCGATCATCGATAGCATGTCCTTTCATTACCCAATTGATATCGCACGGGATGTCACTCTTGTAACACGACTTTTGCCGCTCGAGGCTTTTCAGGCGAATGGCGTTGGGATTCTAGGCAAGATCTTTGATATAGGGTGTAGCTTGGCAGATGTATTGCTAGTTCACCCTCACATATTACACAGGTCCACAGTTGAGATTGGTCCAAAGGACTACTTGATGGATATGGTGCGTATCTTGGACATGGACATACAGGGTCACGCCAAATACCTTGTGTTGTTGGCGAACAGGGCAGATGAGTGTTTGGGAGTACGAGTACCAAGGCCTTTGTCATCCGGCAACGGATCACCTGCTGTTTGCGAGATCGATTGGGATGAGGGCAGTGACGAGATTTATGATTCAGCAAGCTCGTCGCCCTATTGAATTTTACTTTTGGAAAAACTAGATAGCCCGTGCGATTCTGTCCTCCAATATAGACCTTTGTAAGACTGACTCTACTGCAAAGTAGCTCAAGTCTCTTTGAGATGGGTGCAACGGCGTGTGCACTGTGATGTCTTCGTAAAGGTACACCCCCTGCGCCTTTCGCCTCTTTTCAACCCCCCTTTCGTTCTACTCCAGACCCTACCAGAGAACGGTCTAAGCCGGCAGGATCTACATGGCTCTGGGCTGCATTTTATTCTTTCAAGAACATTTTAGCGCAGGCAAGATGTGCAGGTGGAGAAATAGAGGTCTAGCCAGGCTTGAAAAAAAAAACGTGGCTGCAGCATGATGTGACATAATGACACAGATTCGATAACCATCGCACTAACAAAATCAAGGACATCTCGATTATACCTCGGTCTTCCATGCCATACTACAACCCATCCCCTGTCGAGTTGTTCGGCTAGTGCTTGTGTGATATGGCTGACGTCCCACTGCTACATACTTAGCCGGCCGGACATATTTCTACTTTTGCACCTGGACAGCCCTTATACTTCTGGATCCTATGCGCAACGGATTATTTGCAGCTTTGGTTCATACTAGATAATTATGGTCGATCATGGTTGATCATGGAAGACTTCAGGAAACTCTGTGAGGACTTTACCTCCATGCCGCATCAAGATGCTTGTGGCGACGCTGAGTACCCTGGAATTAACCTTTTGCCCGAACCAGTACCTGACTGGCATCATGTTTATAGCCCGTTGTGTGCTTTTGCCCACCTGCCCCCCCTTCCCCAAATCCATTCACCTCTTCCCAGTCCTATTTGTAGTATGTGATTACCAGCGGCTTGATCAGTAGACAGGAAATATCTGTCTTCAGTGTCTAGTTTAAATGATCACTGACAGGCCAATTTCTAAAAGGTTAAGACGTCAACAGGGCATCTCAATAGGAGAAATGAATAGATGAATCATAGACAGTAATGATCTATATAATCTTGATGATGGGCCAGTCAGTCGATATAGAGGCAACCAAATTCAAAATTGCTATGATCTCGTTTGAGAACGCGGAGCAAACAGTTCTCTCCGCGGTCTGTCCCTGCTCCTCCCCCCATTTCCCCGCTTTTCAACTGTAGGTTGAGCAGCCCTGCTCAGTAACAATTACGTTAGCCATTTGGCTTTGAGATCTTTCAGGAATTAAGGGAATTACGGCCGTACGAGCAGTCCTTCAGGCTCGTCAGTGGCCAGTATGCGGATGACAAGCACACGTCCACGCTATCGGAAGCCGGCTGTATTATATTGGTTGACAGGGCTTAGCTCTATCGACCCACGAGTCAAACGGCGTAGTCTAGCTCGCAATATAACAACGTAACATGCTATTTTCATCAAAATGCTCATCTGATGTTCGATACTCGTTACTGCATCGGTACCCATCAACATGCAAGGCGGATCACGGTGAGCGAAACACCCCGGCTGCGTGTTTCAAGGGTTCAGAATTGTACGTACCTTGTGCCTGCGTTTCGTTGAAGAGGCACACGACGACAAGGGTGGAAAAATTACTCTCTTGTAGAATCCAATAGCGAGTGGAAAGAAACGCCATTCGACTACCTGACCTAGACATCACTCAATGACCATTGCCATAGTAAACACGGCAAGAAACATGATGGTAAATTTCCATAATCCAGGGCTAGACATCGGAAGATTGCCCCTCGTCAATTTTTCGATACCCGGTGGATATTTGCGTGTTTGATCAGTCAGTCTCTTCTGCATGTACCCCATATACCTGTACCCCAGACCCCCACAAGTTCATCTATATGGAGATCGTCCAGTTCCCCTCTCATTTCTGACTTGCAGCACGTAATTCAGAGTGGAGCCGACTTTTCGGCCATTCCTTCAAAAAATTAGCAACGCACACGGGCATACTTTTGCTTGTTTTTCGAATGACTCCACGATATCAAGCCGGTGGCGACAGTTGGGCTGATTTTGATCGATAGATACCTTCCTTCTGCAGCAATTCGAGTACGGGACCTGGCGGACCGAAATATGTGTTCTCCATGGCGGTCCTGATATGGCGTCGAGCATTTGCAGAGTGGGAACGAAAGCAGGAAACAGGTATATATAGTCCCGATCCTGTCAAACAACAAGCGCACAAAACCATTCTCGTCAAGCCCTCTCGTTACCACTTTGCATCTTACTCCCATCACTATGATGTTTAAACTTTCTCATTCTTTTGTTCTGGCCCTGACATTTATCCAGACCTCAGTCGCTCAAACCTACAATGAGCTTTATCGACCCCAGTATCACTTCAGTCCCGCAATCAATTGGATGAATGATCCCAATGGACTAGTATACTATAATGGCATTTACCATATGTTCTATCAGTACAACCCAGGCGGCAACACCTGGGGGGCTATGTCCTGGGGTCACGCCACAAGCGTTGATCTGACGCACTGGAAGCAACAGCCTATTGCACTTCGAGCTCGAGGATATCCAGCTGAGATCACAGAGATGTTCTTCTCTGGCTCTACAGTGGTCGACACCGATAATACGAGCGGGTTCGGGAGCGATGGAAAAGTCCCATTCATCGCAATGTATACTTCCTATGTAGGTGGGCCAGAGCATTCTACAATGTATTTTCTGACACTTGTTCTCCTCAGTACCCTGGAACAAGAGTTTTGCCTAGCGGTAAAACAGTCAACGGTGGCACACAAGCGCAATCCATTGCATACAGCTTGGACCAAGGGATGACCTGGACAACTTATGACGCCGTCAACCCAGTCATCCTGGCCCCTCCGGCGCCATATGCTGATCAATGGAAAGATTTTCGAGACCCTTTCGTCTTCTGGCATGATGTCTCTCAGAAATGGATATCAGTTATTTCTCTGGCTCAACTTCACAAGTTACTGATCTACACATCCACCAACCTCAAAACGTGGACGTATGTAAGTGAGTTTGGCCCAGTGAATGCCATTGGAGGCGTTTGGGAGTGTCCGAGTATCTTTCCACTCCCTCTTGATGGCGACGAATCCAACACAAAGTGGGTGGCACAGATTGGACTTAATCCTGGTGGTCCTCCTGGCGTAGTCGGCTCCGGTACGCAATATATCGTGGGTAACTTCAACGGCACAGCCTTCGTTGCAGAGACTCATGCTCCGACTTCGACCCCAACGACTTCAACAAGGTCTTCCACATTATCTACTAGCCCCACGCCAACACAGACTGCCGCTGGAAATATTACATTTCAGGACTTTGAGGGAGCTGGCGACTATGCATCACTCGGCTGGATTGCTACTGGAAGCCTGATAGGAACTGCACCAGCTCAGGGAACACTTGGTGGACAACAATCAGTGACAGGATATGCCGGCAATCGTCTTGTCAATACATTCATCGACGTTGACATCACTACTGGTACCCTCACGTCGCCAACCTTTCAGATCTCCCGTCCTTGGATAAAATTTCTAATCGGGGGTGGAAATGCACCTGGTACAGAGTGTATCAATTTGAAAATTCAAGGACTGTCTCAACCTGTGCGAACAGCTACAGGCTTGAATAACGAGAAACTTGTGCCTCAGAGCTGGGATGTGACTGAATTCCTCGGTCAAAATGCAACACTAGAGATCGTCGACCAGTCAACAGGAAGCTGGGGCCACATACTCGTCGACCAGATTAGATTCACAGGTAGTACTGCTTCGCCCACTTTGGATTTCTCAGCAAGCGTTTACAACTTTGATGGCCCGGGTACTTATGCAGATAGAGGGTGGACTGCTACCGGAGATCTTGTTGGCAAGTCACCTGCACAAGGTACCCTGAATGGACAGAACACTGTTACTGGTTACAGTGGGAGCTTTGTCAATACTTTCATCAATGGAGATGCCACAACTGGGACACTTACATCACCCTCGTTTGTCATCTCCGAAACATCGATCAATTTCCTGATTGGTGGAGGCAACGCACCTGGGGTGCAATGTATCAACTTGAAGGTTCAGGGTCAGGTCGTACGCACTTCCACGGGAACGGATGAGGAGAAACTCGTGCCCAGAAGCTGGGACGTTACAAGCTTCGTTGGGCAATTTGCCGTGATCGAGATTGTCGATGGGAGCACTGGTGGCTGGGGTCATATTTTGGTTGATGAGATTACCTTCTCCGATTCATCGAATGAACCATACGGCACAAGTTGGATGGACTACGGGCCAGACTTCTACGCTGCAGCACCGTTCAACGGCCTTGAGATTGCCGATCGAACCAGTATCGCGTGGATGAATAATTGGCAATATGCAAGCGCGATCCCTACCACTCCGTGGCGTAGTATATTCTCCATTCCACGACGACTCTCACTCAAGACAATGGGCGGCAGACCAACATTGATCCAAAAGCCTGTAGCGGACTTCGTCGGCTTGCAGAAGTCGACATACACCAATAGCATCAACACAGTGGCAGAGGGTAGTCAATTATTACCGCTGACTAGCAAGACGCTCGACATCACCTTGACCTTCTCGGACAGAGTCGCTTCATCATCCTCGTCACAATTCGGCATTATTCTGAGAGCTACTTCCGACTTGACACAACAAACGCGCGTTGGGTACGACTTTGGCTCCAAGAGACTATTTGTTGACCGCACCAAGTCAGGCAACGTGGGTTTCGATGGGACTTTTTCCAACACTTACTATGCACCTCTGGTCGCAGCCAGCAATGGCAAGGTTACCCTGCGTATTCTGCTTGACTGGTCGTCTGTTGAGGTCTTTGGTGGTGAGGGTGAAGTGACTTTATCAGCTCAAATATTTCCTGGAGATAATGGTATTGACACTCATTTATTCTCATCCGGAGGGAGCACCAGCGGAGTTTCTATCAGCGCAAATGTCCTTGGCTCGGCCTGGTATCCATCGCCCGGGTCAAGCTCATCTGTCAGTTCAAAGTCGACCATTGGCGGCGAAGCCAGTACGAGAAGCACTGCAACAAGTGTTATCGCCACTTCCTCGAGCAGCAGTTCTGTCGCTGTGTTAGTCACTAGCTCCATGACTTCTTCCGTCACCACCACTCTGATTACCACAAGTAGATCTTCAAAGACTTCTCGTCCAACGCCCACGGGTGCGTATGACTTCCGCCCGGCTTATCACTTCGTTCCATCTCTAAATTGGATGAATGAGCCTAATGGACTGATCAAAATCGGACCTACGTGGCATCTCTTCTACCAGCACAATCCAACAGGAAATTTCTGGGGAAACTTGAGCTGGGGCCATGCAACCAGCACTGACCTTGTATATTGGGATCATAAACCGGTGGCGATCTCGAGCGCGAATGGTATCCAAGCATTTACAGGAACATCCTACTTCGATGCTTCGAATCTTTCTGGACTTGGGACTTCTGCCAATCCACCATATCTTGCATTCTACACGGGCTACTTCCCCTCCAGCGGAGTCCAGGATCAACGATTGGCCTATAGCCAGGACCAAGGTCAGACTTGGATCAAATACCCGGACAATCCAATCATCTCACAAGTTCAGGAGTCACCACACGACATAACCAACGGCCTCGAGACTCGAGATCCGAAGGTCTTTTTTCACACTCCATCGAGCCAATGGGTCATGATTCTTGCACACGGTGGACAAAACAAGCTGACGTTCTGGACTTCCTCTGATACCAAATCATGGACGTGGAAGAGCGACTTCGCAACAAGCAACGTTCCTGGAATTCCAGGTGGAATTAACGGGTGGGAGGTTCCCGAAATTTTCGAGCTTTCCGTCGATGGTACCACGCAGAAGAAGTGGGTATTGATTGTGACTCCAGCAACTGGTTCCCCAGCTGGCGGCAATGGTATCTTTGCTCTCACAGGTTCTTTCAACGGCACAGTCTTCACTGCTGATGCTGTGGACACGTCGAATTTCTGGCTTGACTACGGCCGTGATTTTGATGGTGTTTTGAGCTGGGAGAATGTAGAGGCCACAGATGGCCGCAGAATTCTAGCTTCTGTAATGAACAGCTACGGAGGTAACCCACCAACCAACACCTACAAAGGGATCCTCTCCTTCCCACGCACTCTTCAGCTCAAACTAGTCAATGGGAAAATACGCTTCGTTCAAATGCCTGTCAGTGAGCTCGACTTAGCCAGTGTTCCAGCCACCAGTCTTACGAATCAAAATCTTGCTCCGGGACAGACAGTGCTCGACAACATTCATTCTCGATCATACGACATCCGCATGACATTCATCCCAGCGGTAGGATCTACGCTGTCTCTTGCAGTCCGAAAGGGTGGCTCGCAACAGACCGTGATTAAGTATGTCCAGTCCAGTGGTCAGTTGTCGGTCGATCGTACTGCCAGTGGGAACACAGGCTATGATCCTGCGGCTGGCGGCATCCATAGCGCGAGCTTCCAGGCCGCTTCGGATGGAAAGGTCCAGCTACGTGTTCTTGTGGATGAGTCTTCTATTGAAGTCTTCGGTGGGCAGGGAGAGGTAGTCATCTCGGATTTGATCTTCCCAGATGTTGCCTCAGACGGGCTTGCCTTGACGACCAGTGGTGGCAGTGTGTTGCTCGAGTCTCTAGACCTGCGCACTGTCTATTTTTAGGCGTTCAATCATTCCAATATTTAGAGAGACTGTGATGGATGATTACTTGCTTGCCTAAAATGTACATGCCTCAGCGTGGAGTGGAGAGGCTTCAGAACATACATTTCGTTTCACTTCCTCAGCAAACATTCCTTACATCTTGATCAAGCCGTGGCATCTAGCATCTTCCATAGAAATACATACGACTCCAAAATTATGCTCATTATACATAGAATTTCAAGCTTTTCCTCTTGAGATCTCATTCGAAGCATTATGAGAATTGCAACATTCAACCCCAGACTGAGGAGGTATAAATCCATGAATTATTTGCGCTTGTTTGATCAATTATCATTTACCAGCCTTGTATCCAAGAAATTTACAGCCTACAGTACCGCGATGTGGTCATGCTCTGTCTGTCAAACCATTCAGGCTTGCCCAAGGCTTTCTTCCAGCTCATTCCTCGGAATAGATCTTTCACAGCCCAGAGACGTTAGATGTAGAAATGAACAGACTTTGCCAGACATGAATCGCAAGCATAGCAAGATACATCCCTACTGCATGGTCAGCAATTTTTACCTAAGTAATCAATATTAGCTTACCGAGAATCAACAAAACCACGGGTACGCCAAAAATCAAATACCCCACTATCCATGCCAAAATCGGCTTGTCTTGCAAAGCAAGTTCTGTTCCACTCTCAGTTGAGTACGGAGTGGGATGACTCGTCGCCCATTTTTCCAGTCCGGCAGCTTCCCTTTCAGCTGCGGTTGGTGGTGAGACGTCCCAGCTAGGCTCTCTCATCCTAAATTTGACTTTCTTTGGATCTTTCCCGGCTATGATTGCAGCTCTACACTCTTCCTCAAAGTCTCGATTTGATAATGTGTCTACACTTGGTGATTCTCGTTCTCGTGCTTGGTTTCGAGCTATGAGATCTTTCAGTAAGTCCATATTTTCTGGTTTGTAATAGTCGACAATGTCTTGCAACTCCACAACGCAAATTACGGAAAAGCTCCCATAACCCACTGGTTTCCTTTAGAGAGTCAAGTACGCCAGCCCATCTCACAAAACCTTTATCTGACCTGTCCCCATGTTCAAATATCAGCTCCATCTTGAGTGAACAGTGTGCGCCATTTCGGACAAAAGCTCGAAGACGTGCCAATAGTATTTGTTCACTTCGATGAATCCCGAAACCAGATGACCAAGCAAGCTATACCAGATTGGCTGCCCATAACGTTCTGCCACTGAGTACCGAGGACAATTTGCGGAAAGTCCATCACGAAACAGCGACTCTATCCAAACGGCACTTCCAAAGCTCAAGTCTTGTAGATCAGGCTCGAGTCCAGAGTGGATATAACACGACAGTAACTCCGTTGATGCTTTACCACGTTGTTCAAAGTCTGTGAGCTTCATGAGAGTCCAATCTCGGTAGGAAGAAAGTCCGGGCAACGTCGCGTGATGGACCAAGGAGGAAACAAACGGGCGGTCATATATCGTGGGAAAGCACCACGAGTCTATGTTGATCCTTGCCCATTCAGTATGCTGGAAAGATTTGCCAACGAGACCTTGCCTGTTAAGTAAAGTTGCAGCAATACTATCGAGAGATTTGTAAGTAGCAGTGGGACATCGTGATTCGACACCTTTGATCACTTTGAGGACCGGCACTAAGTGGGTTGTCTCCCTTAGAGGAGCTCTTGTGGTATTCCCAATCCCATACATGGGGCTAAGCTTGAACACGGCATGGGTCGTCTGCAATATTGCGTCCAGAACATCAAAGTCTTTGAGGTGCTCCGCCATGTTCACCTTAATTTGATCTTGCTCAAAAGTCACTCGGATTGATCTATGCATGAAACTCACAGTAGGCGCGCTCGGCTCATACCAATTATGTATGAACTGTAAGAGCTCTTTGCAGTGCGCCACGAGACGTTTTTGCGTTCGGGCCAAACGAGTAGCTAGGCCATCTGAAGATAGCACTCTGTCTTTCGGTATCGCTAAAGCAAAATCCTTATTCGAAGTATAATCCTTCAGGAAGGAATAATTCAGAAGTAGTAAATTTTCATCATACCGAGACACCGTTGAAGCGATTGCGAATGTGCGGTAGGCCAGCTTGCGATTCTCCGGCGGAATTGACTTGACTATTTGCTGGATAAATTCGTCGAGGTCATCAGGATAGAATTTGATCTTCTCCCATGAGCCTGAGAGTGTGTCATCGTCGATAAGTCCCTGATAACGTATGTTTAGGATCAAGGTCAGCCAAAGGAAGACGCCTTCTGCCTTCTGAGTTATTAGGTCTAACAGTTTGTTGCATTCAGTTTCCTTCTCCGCAACCATCCGCTGGAAACTCGGATGCCGTTTCACTCGATCTCGCGCGACCTTTCGGATATCGCTCAGGGTGAGGTTGTGGAGGTACATCTTTTGTTGCGGATAAGCATCATCAACTGGCGCCAGAGAGTTCATTACTCTACTTGAAACGCAGAGTTTGATATTGTCAGACAGGCTCGCCAGCTTTTGTAAGCTGCTAATCAACTCTACAGAACCCCGAATACATTCACACTCGTCTAAATCGTCCAGAAAGATGCAAATCGAGTAGCTCGAAATGAAGTTGCAAGTCTGATCAGAGGTAAGTTCTTTGAAAGCCTCTCTTGCTTCTTCATCTGAAATTTCGGGTGTAAGGTGGCAATGCCATGGGATGGATCGGCTGGTTCTCCACTGCTCGGGAAGTACATGTGGAATGAGTTCTGGGGCCTGGCTCAAGATACTGTGCAGTAGAGCCCAAGTCATTCCGCTCGTTGACTTTTGAGTTAAAGCTCCCTATTTCCAGAAGAAGTTTGCCTTGATGAGTGATCTACCATCAGACCACTCCCGTAGTAGTCTGTCCGTTTCTGTAGACTCATAGATAAACTTCATCATCGTACTCTTGCCAGCGCCTGGTTTAGCAATGATCTGGAAGATTCCATTTCCTTTGGAGAGCCATCGACGGAAGTTTTCTCGTGTAGATTCACGGATATCGTCTAGCTTAGTTTGGATTAAGCTATTATCGAAAGTCTCGCCATCAACGGGTGTTTCAAGGTCTGAGTTTGCACTACCGAGCAGTTTGCCTGGCCGGCCATCTTGTAATATCCGCGTGAACGTTTCTTGATGAGCTTTGACAACCTCGTGTTATCGCTTCTTCATGCTCGGGAAGCTGATTTCTTTCAGAATAGAATCACGGGATCTTTGGTCGATCTCGCTAGAAGACAGTCGGAAGAGGTGGAGCAGATGTGTCGACACTTCTGAATCCAATTCCGTGAGGCGAACGCCAGCTCTTAGTGTCTGGATATTGTCTCGCAACGATGCGAGCTCGGTTGCATCTGACTTACTCGACGTGATCAGACACTCAAGACGCTCAAGGTTTTCAGACCTGTAATGACAGGTAGCCATCGTTAGCAAGCGTGACTCGTATTTTGCCTGTAGTAAATATTCAGGTGCTGTCCATCAGTTCTACATCTCTCGCCATCTGGGTTCCTTGCCAACTGTACGCTTGTCACTGTTTTTAGGAACGATCTGGTGCATATATAAGGGCGCAGAGAACAGTCACGTGGAAGTCTCAGTTCTTCAGAGATATGGGAAGTTGAGATAACTGAACTAAAAAGCTGTGAAAGAATCGGGAAGTTGTGAAAGACACGTACCTCGTGACCACGGCGAATTGCAATTGTAGTTCAGCATGTACCTGTGCCAGCTTCTCCTGTAGCTCTTTCATCCTGGAACTCTTCCACGCACCCCTCGTGACCGATTTGAAAGCTTCTTTGACGCTACGAGTCTTCTTACTCTTCAGGTCCTCAAGTAGCACGAGAATCTCGCCCGTCACTTTTTTGCATCTCGCACTGAGAGCATTGAGATTCTTTTCGTCCTCGGTCTGAGCCCTTGAGTGTTTGGGCGGATTGACCTATGATAAATTCAACATCATGGGAGCTCATCATGCGGTGTGCAACTACTGACTTCAAGCCGGCCCGCCAATTCATTCATGCCTCTCGTGGCGCTCTGGAGCTTTTCATGCTTATCAGTGAAGCCGGTTTCTGATTCATAGACTTTCTTTGCGGTGACCAATGCCGCAGCGCCATATTCACAGAGTTGGCAGATATTGCAGACAAGGCTGAGGATGGTGACGGGATCCATGACGCAGTCTGGGGATGACAGAAGATGAGACAGCGTCAGGAAGATAGCTGGAGATGCAGCGGAAGGATGATGAATATTATGAGATAGCTTCGGAGACCGGAGGCGATAGAAGGATGCTGGGTTGATTGTGAAGATGAGAAGAATCGAGGTACCGACCCAGCCTGACCGGGTCCCCAATCCGGCCTTCAATATGCCAACCAATCAATCAGCTAAATATGAGGTCGCATATGCTCAGCCACAGACGCGGAGCAGGGCGTAAAAGACAACGGCAATCGTAATGTAAAAGCATGGAAGTGTAAATCTGCCCAAGTGCCAAAATGAGGCTGTGTCACAAGCACGTGGGACGTCGTGACTCTACGAGGGAAAGACAGAGAGGGAAAGCCTTTCCATACCTGCGGGCAAGAAAATCTACCCAGAGATCCAGAAACATGCAGGAGCGATACACCTTACTACGGCCTTCAACACTGAAATTTGCCTAGATTTACCTAATCTCCTCAAAATCTGAGTGCGACTGTCAGCAGAATTCATCAGAAATGCCAGGGCAGAGGGAGTGGGGGCAAATAGTGCGTGCAGATCACAGTCCTTTGATTATCCAGCTTTGATAATCATCTGCAATGGTAAATGAAAGATGCTCGCAATTCTTAAAGACCTGTCACTATGTTCTCCTGGAAAGCCACATTGTACAAACCCATACTTCAAGCTCGTCTCAAAGACTTCAAGCCTTCGTCTCCTCTGGCTTCCTCCCATGGACAATATATACAATACCATAAGCATGCACATCCTTACTCCCCAAATCCTCCCTCACCTTCGCCAGGAAGACCTCCAAGCGCGGTTGATCCCAACCCAAGATCCTCGTGAAAGCAGCTGTACTCAGCGAAGCAATACCCTCGCTCATATTCTGGTACGAGATGGCGCCGAGAAGTTTGTTCTTCTTGCCTTTCGCCCAAGGGTTGACGGGGACGTAAAGCCGTGTTTCGGTGACGTCGACAAAACCGACATCTTTCATGTATTGGCCCCAATTCTGGCTGTCCTTGAGGTTGCGTCCAATTCGAGACATCGATTCGACCATGAGGTTGTTCCATCTATGATTGTTAGCACCTGTTGTCTAAACTGGAAACGGAAATGGGTGAATGGGTAGAGTGAGCATACTCTTCCAGCGCCGTCCCATTCAAAGTCTTATCATCGCTCAACATGGGAAAGCACGGATCTTGAAACTCAAAGTATCCGCCTGGCTTGAGATTATCGAAGATCTTCTGGACCATGGCTCGGTTGTCTTTGAAACATGTGACGATAGCTCGGGCATGGATGTAATCAAATGACTCGGAGAAGCTCCAGTCGTTCTCTGCGTCGTCGACTTCGAATTTGCAATTCGGTGGGACACTTGGGAGTATTAATAAGCAGTTCGCGAAGTAATGGAAGATGTGACGTACTAAAGGGGTTGGATGGGACTGAGATCTGTACCGATCACAGTAGATTCGGTATGCTCTTGAGCAAATTCAATAGCCCAGATACCAGTGCCCGTGGCCAAATCCAGGACACGATTTGGGCTTTTGATTGGTGCTAGCCCAAGCTTTCCATTCAGCATTATTCTGAACGAATGATGCTGGAGATCAAGTCGGTCTTGCTCTCTCTCGTCGTTCGGCAACATGTATTCTACTTTGTCAGAGAATCATCGTTCGTGAAGAGGGATCAGAAAAACATACTTCCGGAATTGTATGCATGGTAAGTTCGCCCATTCTCTTCCATGTACTCGTAGATACTTGATCTGATAGACACGGTTGAGTTTCTGTGAAACATAAATCAGTATGCTCACCCCTCCCTGGTTCCAGCCCCTCCCAGAACTACTTACACGACAGACGTTCCCAATGCCGAATCATCATCGCGATCCGTATTCGACTACAACTTCATCAACTCAATTAGAGGAAAAAGGACATGGCAACTCACATCCGACGTATCAGTCCCAGCCTCGAGGTCACTCGGGTACGCACTGAACTCCTCCGTCCCACCAGTAGTATCCTCTCCTCCCTCTCCCGCCTCCGCTTCACCCTGTCCAGTCGTTCCCACCGCCTTAACACCAGGTTCAACTCCCTCCCTCGACGTCGTTGCAGACGGCGGTGCAGGGACCGAGACAGCCGAGGCGCTGCCAATCTCACCCGAAGCCATCCTTCACACGGGCCGAGCTGGCGTGAGCTTGTCGGGACGCTTGCGAGGTAGTGCAGCTAGGATATATCACAGACCCTGTAACATGCGGGAGCTATCTACCTAGCAGCTCAAGTATCGGTATGTTTGGTACTCATCGAGGATTGGAGGTAGATGTGAGGATTATGCTTTATCTGTACTGTATCTCGCCGGCGGCTAAATCAATCAGCATGCCCACTCGCCTGGATTTCCCAGTCGCCAAGTGAGGTTAGGTGCGTGTCGGAGAGCCCCGCACCCACATGCTGCTTCGGGGTTGAATGAGTGGAGTCTTGGATCATGGGTTGGTGGGTTAGATGGAGATGGAAGTTTATCTGTGTTTAGTTAAAGTATCTCACGATTGATTTCGAAGTGTTGTTGTAGGATTCAGGAGCATTTAGGGTGATGCTACGGAAAGTTATTGTGACTAGAGTAGTGGGCTCTCCGGGATAACAACAGGCGTTTCTGGGCTAGAAGGGTCTCGATGAGGTTTGCCCTAAAAGCAGATTCACATGATATCACAACTTCGTCTGCCAGGCGGATCAGGCAAACGAAGGAAGGGAAGGAATTGTATCGATTACAATCTATATAGCTTCTCTCCTCAAACGACAAATGAACCAATTCCCTCTTCAATCCCGTCGAAGAGTCATGGCCCCATCACTTCTCCTGCCCTTCGGCAAAATCACTTCGATACTCCACTGGTATAACTTCCATGTGACCTCGTTCTGGCTTCACATCCCTCACCAGTCCCTTGTTCCTACACTCTTGCAACCGATAATACATTTCCTTCCCCGCATACGGCCACCGCTCCAGCCAAACCCAAAGTGGCGTATAGTAAATCCTATCGCCAGATTCCATCTGTCTGGAAGCTTGCTTATTTGCACAGCTGCCCGATAAGCCGTAGCCTTCGCGGAAGCAAGCCGCGACGTAGTCGCGGCAGTCTGCTCGCGTCCATTCGAGCTGCGGTATGCAACTCGCTTTGATCATGCAGGATCTGGAGGTGGTGTTGGAGAATGTGAGGTGGCAGCTGGAGATACACCGGCGAAGGCGTGTGGTTTGCGGGGTTGGGAGCGCGATATTAGGGTCGGGAGTTGGGAGGTGGTGGCCTGGCAGAAGGGAATGCTCGAACCCAGATGAAATTGAAGTTGCTGGAGAGCTGGTGCGTGATGGAAATCGACGACAAAATTGCACTGAGCCATGAGAGGAAGAGCGTGTGCGTTGACGGCCTCGTGGAGTTTGTTGATATGGCTCGTCCTCAAAGGATACTTGACGCTCACTCGTCTCGGTGAAGTCGGACGGATGAAATGCGCCTGGATCTGGTTTCCGGCGCAAGAAGCAGACTCTCCCCCTCAACTCTCCGGCTGCCTCTGCGAGGCAGCGCTTACACCTCTTGACCGAAACCATGGCTAGCACGGTGAAGAGAGCCCCAGATGCTGAGCGACAGACTGAACGACGTAGAGTCGGATCGAGGTTGATACGACAGGAGACGTGAACAACAGAGAGAATATGTAGTTGATTGAAAAAAGAGTGGGCGTGAAGTTGTTATCGCGAAGACCTCGAGACGTCACCAGACTAAATACTGAAGAGGATTGGGTGCCAAATATTGAAATGGAGATAGGTGAAGCTAGAATTGTCTAGCCTGCAAACCGAGAATGCTTCTCGAGAACAAACAAAGATTACAGGCGAGACAGAAATACAAACTAGGTATCATTCAGTGAATTGCGCCTACCAAATGCTACTTTGGGCGAGGCTTGGTTCCTAGACACTCGTCCAAGACGCCCGTATATCTTATATGTCTGACCAAATTCTCTTGGCTTTGGGATCGTCATTCTCGATTCGGCGAACCCTCGAAGAAGCGGGATTCTGATCTTCAATCAGTCTGAAAGTGCAAGATGCTCTTCTCCAGTGAAAATCATCCAAGTCGATGATCAAGTCTGCACGCGCACTGTCCAAGAAAAGTGCCGCGAATTGTTCTGGAAGCTTGACTGCCGGATGACGAATTTATGTTGCTTTTGCTTTCCAAGCATTGTGAGCCCCATTTTGTGTCTCCAATCAGTCACCGCCATATGTTTTATGCATTGTAGATCCTCAGAATGCGCTTGCAGCGCCTCGATGCCCACGAACCTTATCAGGTGGAAATTGTGCGATTTCGGCCGTGTTTGGGGATTATGTGATCTCTCCGTTCACAAGTGTGACGACGCCTTTGCAGTGCTGTCCCAGAATATCGTTTCTGCCCTGTAGTATTGGACCTCCATTATCGTCTGTGGGTATTTAGGCAGCTATAGTTGACATTCGAGTATGCAGATAGAGTCTAGTTGTTGTTGTTGTTGTTGTTGTTGTTCGACGCGCAGCTTTGCTAGAGCATGCAGTGAAGTATCGTGAAGATGTTCGGTCGAGAATAGAACATCGATCGTACGAGAGTTTCGTCCAAGTTGATCGTACAATCTGCCAATTTAATGGAGCACTCCTGAGGACCCAGGCGTGCAGCGGTATTCATAGACCATTGAAGCAATCCGAGAACCCGTGGGCGTTGAATCTGCTGGTTAGAAGGCCCCAATGCTGCTTGCCATAGCACTGAGAACGACGGGCGCTGTCGCAGGCCACTGGGAGCCAGCTCCTTTGGGTAAAGAGATACACCACCTCTCTCTTTTGAGGTTGACGAAGTCATGAACGCGAGAATCAATGCGTATCGACGCGTTTTGGTTTCGAAACTGAGAGTTGAAGGTTGGGAATTTCGTGATGGCGGGGAAATTTCTCTCCCCAGTCAGCCGCCAGCCAGGGGCAATCACGGAGAAGGTCAACGGCAATCCCTCGCTAAACAGCCGCTGAGATCATACAGCCTTCACAACGAACCCTTCAAGACAAGGCTTGTAGGAGTAAATGTTCAGGTGCCGATGACTTGCTTGAATGGAACACGGGCAACTTGAGGAGCTATGAGGATACGTGATTGTTCTAAGCGGAACTAAGAGCCAGAATCACCGCAGGCCTCGAAGCAGCAGCATTATGATACCATCATCAAAGATATATATTTTTCTCTATCCCTATACCGAATCAAACATTAAATCCAAACCATTCTATTCCATGTTCGCCTAGAGAATGAACAAAGCTGATCAAGTCATGATAGCATATAATATGTACGTGAAGATATAGATCCGTCGCCCATTCATGAAACCAAGGGAAAACATCGTGTGATGCAGTGTGCTATATATCTATACAACATCATCTTCTCCTCAAACTGCCACCTCACGAACCCCCAGCATTCCTAACCGCCTTCTCCAAATCAAACCAATACAAGTTCAACGCTCCTCCAGCACCACAGAACTCGCTCGAGTTCCCGGGACACTTGAAGTTACACTTGCTATCCGTCAGGTTCGCACTCGGGGTCGCGCCCGCATTGCCAGCTGTGTTCAGACTGTTACCACACCAGCACTCTTGCCCGTATTCGACTCCAGCGTATTGGTAGTTCCAGCACTTGGAGAGACACTTGGAGATGGTCATTGCGGTGGCGTTGTTCTCGACTTGGCTGGGGAGGAGACGGCCGGCGGAAGGCTCGGAGACGCAGGAGTAGTAGGTGAAGTTGACGTTGCCTTGGGACGTAACGGGTGGGCCGGTGTAGGTTGCGGCTTTGCTGGATGTGGTAGATGAGGATGAAGCGACGCTGGAGCTGGAACTGGAGCGGACGCTTGAGCTCGAGCTTGAAGTTGGTGAAGGCGATGAGACGGATGCGGCGCTTGAAGTTGACGATCGTACTGTGGAGGATGTGCTTTGGACCGAGCTTGAGCTGGATGATGTTGAGACGATGACAGAGCTCGAACTTGAACTTGATGGGCGCGAGGAACCATTTGATCCTGTTCCTCCAGCTGTACCATTCTTAATGTAGACACTGAGGCGGTTTCCGTTTCCACAGTATTGCGTGCTGTCGCCACCGCATACTTTCGTGCAGTCCTTGTCAGACACCAGGGTGGATCCTGCGCCGAAGGAGTTGCCGCACCAACCTGTTGCTTGTTAGTCATGTGTATCAAAGGGAGGCTATAGGGACGTAGGGGAAGGAGATACTTACATTCACGACCATACTCTGCTCCGAAGTAGGTATAGGCTGAGCATGCTTGGGCACAGGTCTGAATCGTCAAGGAATCGTTGGCGTACAGCGCACCAGATAGAGCACGAACGTTCGTGCCCTCTGTATAGCAACCTGCGTAGTTGTAAAGACCAACCGATGGGACAATTGCTGGCCCTGAAGGTGCCTTTGATGTAGTAGCGACTGGCGACGTGGAAGTCGTTGTGGAGACGGGTGGCAGGCTCGTGATGATGCTTACGGAACTGGATGCTGAGGACGATGTTGCGATGGATGACGTGCTGGTCGCTGAGCTGGATCTGGCTGAGGAAGACGATGCAGTAACTGGAGCGGAGCTGGAAGAGCTGACCACAGAACTCGTTGAACTTGCGGTCGACGAGCTGCTGGAAGCACTTACAGAGTACAACTGCAGTCTCGAGCCAGCACCACAGTACGTGGTCTTATCTCCAGGGCAGAGGAAGTTACAATCAGCCTGGTTCGTGGCCTTGACACTTCCGGCTCCGAGAGAATTGCCGCAGTAACATTCGCGTCCATACTCGACTCCAAACATGGAGAAAGCGGAACAGAATGAAGCGCAGGATTCCAAAGTCATGCCATCATCAGCGTATGTTTTGCTGGATAGGGCACGGCCAGTTGTTGATTCGGTCCAGCATCCTTGGAAATTATAATTGCCTACTGTCTGGCGGATGGCTGGACCGGTAGGGGATGGAGTCGAACTGGATGTTGAGCTTGTGCTTGACGAAACAACAGAGCTGGTTGCTGAGCTTGAAATTGATGATAATCCTGTGCTGCTTGCGGAGGTACTTCCAGATGTTGTGACGGAGCTGGAACTTGATACGCCACCAGAAGTGCTTGTCGAGCTCGACACTCCAGACGAGGTGCTTGCCGAGCTGGTAACAGATCCCGAGGATGAAATGGCAGTGCTGGAGGAAGATACTGTGACAGGACGGCTCGAAGAGGAGGAGACAACGGCGCCCTTCTGGTAAACGTTCAATCGGCTACCCGCACCACAGTATTCAGTGGCATTACCACCGCACACCATGTTACAGTCCGTGATAGCTGTAGGGACCGAGCCAGCTGTGAAAGCATTACCGCACCAACACTCACCACCATACTCCACACCAGCATAGATGTAGTTGCTAGCCGAGCAAGCAGCGACACAAAGTGCGACAGTCTTGCTTGTAATAGTCTTTCCATTTGGTAGAGCACGGCCAGTGGTTGATTCGGTGTAGCATCCAATGCTAGAGTATCCGCCAACACCTGGGTTGACGAATGGTCCACCAGTAGGAGCAGGGGTTGAGGGAGTAGTAGTAGACGATGATCCAGGAGTGGTGGTGTTGCCATCGAAACGGCTAGAATCCGCGAATAGCGAGATGTAGCTTCCGCCTGCTCCGGCACCAACTCCATTACCACCACAGATCTGGTTGATATCTCCTTTGCAGGGATAGTCGCAGTTACCCTCATCGACCTCGAGCGTTGGGATTTTGGGCCCACCCCAACATTCTCTGTTATATTGTGTGCCGCAGAAAACAACACCCGCTGCATTACAAGCAGCGATACAAATGGCATTAGTCATAGTGTCGGAAGCAGTGAGTTGGGTTTGAAGTTGACGACCAGGGTTGTTCTCCTTGAAGCAACCAGTGTATTTGTACAGACCGAGACCGTTGGACAACAACGGAGGTGCTTGCTCGGTAACAGCTGTGCAGTCGAATCCAATGTCATGCTTGCCAAAGGTTGGGTCGTCAAGATTCATGGTCCAGTGAGCAGCTCCATAGTAAGGGTCTTGATTCCATTGAGACTTGGGTACTGAGCAATAGAGAGTTGCGGTGGCGCTCTCCCCAGGAGCCAGACTTGTCCCTTCGGCGAGATCGACCTGATTGTTTGCGCCAATGATACCGGCAACACCAAAGGGAGGCTTGGAAACTGTCAAGTATAGCTTGGTGCTCTCGCTTGTGCCGTTGTTGGTGACACGCATCTTGAGCGAGCGAGTCTGATTCTCGGTCACATTGCCGAATGTGAAGTTCTTGGCTGGATCGAATGCAACCCATCCGAGTCCATCGATGGTCTGGAACTCAATGAGGGCCTTGGGTGCAGAACCAGCGGTACCGACGACATCAAAGAACTTGGTTCCGCCGTTGGACACAACCTTCAAGTAGGCTCCATAGTTGCCAGTGACGGAGCTGTCGAAATTGATGTTGACAGTCACGCCAGAATTGCCAGGGATTGTTTCTGGAAGGCCATAGAAAGTGAAGGGCCCGGCTTTGGGATTGGCAGCTGTACCGTTGGGCGCAACGAACGGACCAGTCTCGCCAACAATCGAGTATTGGATATCAGAAATGGAGAGAGCTGCATTTCCCAGATTGGTGAAGATGGCAGATTGGTTGACACCACCGACTTGTCCCCCAGCAATGACTCCCTCGAAGGCAAGAGTGACAGGGCTAATGCGAAGCAATGCATCGACACTCTGTCCAGTACCACGCAGGGTGATTGGGGTGCTGGTACTGTAACCAGCGACTCCATTGGACGTGGTGATAAGAATGTCTTGAGACAGGATTCCAACAGCTTTTGGATTGAAGACAGCAGTCATTGTAAACGTGGCACCAGCCGCATAAGTCGACGGGACCGTTGGTAGACCACTGACAACAAAGTTCGAATCGCCAACATAGCTGACGTTGGAAATCGTGACACCGACGTTGGCTTTGCAAGTGATTGTTTTCGAGGCAGTGGGCGTGTTGAGATTGGCAGTGCCAAAGTCGACAGGCGAAGTACAGTTGATGGGCAAGTTGACAGGAGATCCGAAACCGTAAAGGAAACCTTTGGTAGTTCCAATGTAAACACGTCCATCTCCAAACACTGGCCGCGTGAATTTAGTCACACTGTCAACATTAAAGCCATTGATCTGTGTCAACAATCCGTTCTCGGGAACAGCCTTGTAGATGCGAAGACTCTGTCCGCGGACGTCACTGGTCCATAGAAGACCCGTGCCAGCTTGGCCATTCAGAGAGGTTGTGGTTCCATGGCCGACACCAAGGATACCTGCGTTGGCACTGGGGGTATCAGCAACCTTGGCGAAAGATGGAACACCGGCACTGCAGGAGAACTTGAAGACGTGAGTAGGATAACCGATGACTGTACACGTTAGCAATCTTCTTTGCAAATCGTAAAAACAACTTACCACTGATGTAGATGTATCCACCTTCCAGAGGATAGACACCTGCTCCAGCATAAACCGAATTCTCGTTCTGGTATACCTGAATAACATCGTCCAACTTGTTTGGTCCGTTTTGGTATCCTCCCAAGTCATCCAAGTTCAGCCAGTAGGTCTTTCCACTCTTTCCAGTAACAACACCAATACGTTTGACATCTCCGCAAGAGAATTCGCTTGGCAGAAGCTCGAGAGGACTGGTTCCGAGATCTTTGTCTGCACCATCCAATTGCGTCTTTTCCCAGGGCATGAAGAAGTCGACGATACTCAAACTTCCATCTGCGTTGATGGTCATGTGAACAGCAGCTTCCTCGAGGGATGTAGGTGGATTGCGGCCGTTGACAGGAATGGTGCTGAGTTGGGAGGCATAACCGTTTCCGGTAGCGAAGAACATGGATCCAGCATCATCTGAGGCAAGACCACCGCCAGACATCCAGACACCCGCTCCCTTGGTCTGGGCATCGACGCCAGCACCTTCGGTAGCGTATCTCTCGACAACTGCACCAGTCGTCTTGTCCCATCCCATGATCCATCCGGTAAAATTGTATTGAACGCAGTGAGAAGCAAATCCAGCGTAGATGAACTGTCCAGAGTGAAGCAGAGCAGGACGTTGGTGGTGAATACCTCCGCCGAAGCTTCGAACTGGGTTGTTCCGGGCAACAGTTCCCTCCAGATCCTTGGGAAATCCAGCGCGCTCAGAGAGGTCGTTGACATCAATGGCGTGAAAGTAGTAACGTCCAGCTGGTCTTCCTTGGGCAACATTGATTTGCGTCTGGTCGATATATGTTTTCGAAGTGAGATAGAGCGTGTCGGTGGCTGGATCAATGACTCCAGTGGCTGTCACACCAACGTGCGGGTTGATATCAACACATCCGTCCAGATCTGCGGTCAAGAACGGAATGTGCAGGTTCCTTGACAGCACGATCGCGCCCGTCTTCGCATTTACTTTATAGAGGTTGTTCTGAGTCGTTGCAACGTAGACATATTGAATGCCATCCGAAGGAGTATAGACGAGAGGTTGAGAGAACATTTGCTCAGGTACGCCGCCATAAGCACCTGGAAAGACAGTTTTGAAGAGTTGACCAAATTGAGAGCTCCCGACTATTGAGGGGTCCATATTATGATTACTGTTTGGTCAGACACTTTCCCAGTCACAGTGTGCATCTGAACACTTACATTTGATATCCAGTCCTAGAATTATCTCCACCCCAGGTAATGGTATCGGTAGAGGCCAAAGAGTCGACATGGCTGACCATAAACGAGAGTAAGAAGGTAAGAACGACAGTGGTGGTAGACATGATGCCCGACATCTTGACTTGCTGTCTCTCGGTACGGAGAGGCAGCAGCAACAGATGAGCGAAGCAACAGCGAATGTGAGGCTACAAAAGAGCACAATTAGGAAGTCGATCCGGTCCCTTGCTGAGGCTGAAGTTGGAGAATGGTCAGGGCGCGGTCTCCATTCTTATGTACACTTCATATTCAACTCAAGACCCACAAACAGAAGCGGCGCTGGTGGTTGAAGAAGGAAGAAGATGGGCAAAGTCAAGGACAGGATAGAGGAAGCGGGAGATCGGAAGGCGTCTACCCACAAAATAACCTCAACCTTGGATTTCTCGAAAGAGGCACCAAAGAAAAGAGGATCGTCCATGACTTATGAGGTCTAGCCTTGCATGTAAAAGCCCGTGAGATGCATGTATCCCCATGCAGTTCTCCCATTGCAATTTAGATTGACCCTTGGCCTGCTCGTCTATGCTTCCTAAAGGGGCATGTCGTTAAGGAACTGGCCAGTCAGGGGCCGCACAAGCGTTGGCGAGTGTTTTCCCCGCCAAAGTGCCCGTTGCAAACACGCTGAACCACGCCGGTGCTCGCTGTGCCCTGGCCCTTGCACCTGAACTATCACAAATCCAGGAACCAGACTATGTGAGGCCATTCAGAGGCCAAGGATCAAGCCACGCTCCCGAAGACGGGTTCGACTGGCGCGCTCTGCTGCTATCTTGAGCATGTACAGGGATAAAACATTGGGAAATCATAGTCTTAGTGGACAAGGGCAGGGACATATTCCGGCTGCTTGCAGGAAAGTTCAGACGTTCGAATAAGTGGACTCGTCACCCTAATCTTGTGGCCAAGGAGGGAGGCTCAGACTCGGACTCGGTGATTGAGAGATCGTACGGAGGCAGGGAGTCTCAGAGCTCAAGCCATGAGTGTGATAGGGAACGCCAACGTGCCATGATGCCATGATGCCATGACTTCACATCCAATCTCCTTTACTGATACCAAGGCGGTATCCGTTATCATAACAAGAGCAAGCCGTTATCGAACATGTTAGGGATTCTATCAACAAGACAACAATTATCGTGAGTAATTTTCCACAACCTTGCACATTCACGTAAAGAAAAAATAATCTGCAGAGCGAGAAGAGAAACACCGCACCATCTGATAGTTCTCACCACCGGACCAAGATCATGGTCAAGCCTCGTATTGTGCCATGGCGGGACCGAATGAACAAACAGACGGCGTGCATTTGTTTGCCCCCTTTCTGCATGTATCCATCAACCAATACTCCTGTCTACCCTCCACCCCTCGTTCTCGTCCACTCACAGGCACACTGTCCCATCCTATCTTCTGCCTAGCACTCGCCTTGCATCTCTGCATTTGCACCTTCTGCGTTCGGACGAAAAACACTTTGAAGATTTATTGACTCGCAGCATTCTACACTAAATGGCACGCTTGGGCTGCTCACGAAACAGCTGGGCACTTGGAGGATCAGCCAGAAGACAAGAGGAAAGAGAAGGGGAAAAAAGTTACTGTAATAAAAAGAGTGTTACGATGCTGACATGTTAACAGGAGAAATGAGGTTGACAGAAGGACCTGATTCGTCGCCTACTGTTCTCGATGTCTCATTTCATCCCGCTCAGCGCAGCCTTGTTTACCTGCGAGGTTGCGGGAGGCGTCGAGCACAGCGCATGGTAGGCTGGGACAGCCTGGAAAGTCGTATCGTTTCCGCCATCGAAGTGTTTCGCTCCCGCCCTTAACGCCACCTACAGGCTTCGCAGTCCACTGAAGCTCCCTGAAGTCGGGACAAGGTCTTGGGACCTTTCGGGGCTTCAACTGCCAACACACCTCGATAATGCGCTGAATTGCACTCAACCTCCCTTCCGATGGCTGTTCGGCTCAGCTCAGCTCAACTATGCAGTTGAGTCCAGACATGTCTCTATCCCTTTCCAAAAATCCATTATCGATAACGCCTTCGCTACATCTACCAGACATTTCATTCTGTGGTACACCAGCTCCCCTTGACAGGATCCAGATTTTCTCCCTTCCCCCTCCCTCCCACTGAAGAAGAGTCGGGTAGCTAGCTGGCTGTGCCCGCCTAGCGCAACCACAAGCCTGGGCTCGGCCAGCGAGCAAGCGCAAGTCCCCGGATCAACACCCAGCACTTCTCCCTTCGGGGCTTTACCTAGTTCAGCGCAACGAGCCAAGCTCAAAGACGCCATATAACGGCCAGCCACAAAGTCTCTTTTGCGAATCGCTTCACTTCCTTTCAGAGCCGCTTGGGTCGCTGAAATGCCCGATTCGGGCGTACTTTCTTCTTTGGTTCTCGGGATTACTATGCAACTATGAAGCGACCGGCTGAGAAATATGGAGACGATAGTGTTGGTGCCAGAGTTCGAGGAAAGCTTGTTTATCTGTGCATGGCCCTCCCTGCGCTCGCTTCGCTTCCACCAACTATCTACGATATCGTCCGATCTTGTCCTAAGTACCTGCGTACTCGCTGGTTGATGATAGTTGATACACTACAGTAGTGTATATGCGGCTCCGTTGATGGGACGTTATGGTACTTGGGCTTGGACACATAATTGAATAATCTTCAGCTTTCCTTGTACCAGCTTCCTGGCACTGGGTTCAGAACCTCACCGTGGCTTACCTAGGTATTTCTCAATGCCCTCTCCCGAACTCTCACAGGATGGACTACAATCAATTGTTCAGTATGCTTGGCTTTGAAGTGTATTTTCCCCGAGCATGTTACACAACGGATAATGCCTGAAGCAAGCCGAGCTTTCCTGTTCTCGATATAGAATGTCAGCGGCTGTAAGGCGAGCTATTCGAAATCTCTGTCTCGCCTCGAGATGCAGGATCCCGTCGATTCAGGACCCGGTACTTGGATCAGATCTCATGAGTCTTTCGTCAGATTACTGCACTCAGAAGATTCTAGGACAATGTTGTGATAATCTGCAGGTTCCCCTTACATAACAACTTACTTCCGGTAGTACTGCACCGACCTACTCTCATTGTCTGGTACTGAGGCCTCGGGGCAAGGACATGTAGGGGCTCTGGCCAACGGTAAGTTCCTGTCTGTATCTAGATTGTAAGATCAAAGTAATTCACTTTCTCTATGCTATTCTGAAACAAAGAACGCTTCTATCGTTATCGAATTCAAGTTGTCTTAGACTGCGGATCTCAAATCTCCATTGCTCATCGAAAACTTTGGCTCGAATTTCGTCAGCAGCCATCTACGAACCTCGATTCCGACATCTGAGCCAATATGTCGGGCTCAGATGTCGGGCTCAGTATTTAGCCCCCGAAAACTTCATACTTCCCTTTGAAGACAGTCTGATGTTAAAGTGGCGTGCGTCGTTTTCGTATATTGATTTAAATCTTCCGTGAGAATCAACACTGGAGTAGTCAAGCCATAGCTGATTGTTTGCACGGGTTTTATAACTTGGCTGGTTGTTTCCCGAGTCTGACCATCAGTGAACCCCCAATATTGAATCACAATGTTCGTAATTTTCCTGATGATATCGTATTCTTGCTCATCAATAGACGGTCGATTTACGATTTCGTCTGAGTACTTCCGTTTGGGTATGAGATTCACATGCCTTATCGCATCCTTATCGTCACTAGCGTCGTGAATTCTCTTCGAAAAGTTGACAAAGGAGTCGCGTATTTCGAACAAGGCGACATCTCCATTCTCTCCCAACTACATGTTTTCCCTTTCTGCATTTAAACGCAGTCCACTTCTACGAAACCTCATCACAATCACGATGGAGTCTAAAAAGAACCCCGCCAGACGGCACCCATACAGAGGCAAGAAAGCCATGGGAACAAATGCAGCTCCTCGAAATGCAATCAAAACAGAAGCATCAGCATCAGCTCCAGCAGCTCCCCCAATGCGAGTCTCAACTCCTCCTCTCACAGCGCCTGTCCCTCTCGATACTCCTCGATTTGCAGACCTCGCAAACGAATCTTTACTGCATCCAATTCTGATCAAGACGATCACTGAGGATCTCAAGTTCGACCATATGATGCCCGTACAAGCAGCTACCCTCCACGACCTCCTCGCAAAGAGAATCGACTGTCTGGCACAAGCAAAGACCGGCACAGGAAAGACGATAGCATTCCTTCTACCTGCCATCCAAACAATGATCAACAAGAACCACCGCGTCGGTTCAGGCATCTCGCTCCTCGTTATATCCCCAACTCGAGAACTGGCAATGCAAATCGCAAAAGAAGCCACTGCGCTCCTTCAACGCCTCCCCCAATACAAAGTCAGCTTCGCAATCGGTGGAACAAACAAGAACAGCGAGGAAAGAAGTATTCTGGGCGGCTGCGACATCTTGATCGCCACCCCAGGAAGACTGTACGACCACCTTGGCGACAGCCGAATCATCGACGCCTTCCGCAACCTCGACACACTCGTTCTCGACGAAGCCGACCGCCTGCTCGACATGGGCTTCCTCAACTCCCTCAAAGACATCGTCAAATGCCTCCCAGACAAAGAAAAGACCAATCGCCAAGGCATGCTCTTCTCCGCCACAATTGCTCCCCACGTGCAGAAAGTAGCACAGCTCATCCTCTCCAAAGACTACAAATTTATCTCCACCATCCCCGAAGGCGAGCTCAACACCCACGAGCGTGTCCCCCAACACCTGATCGTCGTCCCGACATTCTCAGACGTCGCAGCCGCGCTTGTAGGATCCCTCCGCTCAGAAATCAAGATGAACGGCGCCTCAACATTCAAAGGCATCGTCTTCGCACCCACCGCCGCACTCGTCGATTTCTACGGTGAAATTCTAGAGAACCTCCCCGGCATGCCCAAAGTCAGTGTGCTCCACTCGCGCGTAAGCCAGAGCAAGCGCACCAGCGTAACGAACTCGTTCCGTGAAGCGAAGACCGGCATCTTAGTCGCTACGGATGTCGTAGCTCGCGGTATGGATTTCCCGCTTGTGACGAACGTCTTGCAGGTTGGTATCCCGTCGGATAAGGAGTCGTATGTTCATCGTCTTGGTAGGACGGCCAGAGCGGGTGCTGAAGGCAGAGGAACATTCATTGTTACGCAGGCGGAGACGTTCTTCTCGAAGTGGACGTTGAAGGAGATTACGTTTGAGCCTGTTGCTGCGGATCTTTCTGCTAAGGCTGAGGTTTTGGCTATTGCGGAGAAGAGGGATAATCATTCGAGGACGTATCAGGCTTGGATGGGGTATTATAAAAATCATTGTAAGGGGCTGCAGTGGGATAATGTTCAGCTTGTGCAGGAGGCGAATGCGTTTGCTAGGGATGGGTTGGGTGCGCCTGAAGTTCCTGGTGTTGCAAAGAGTACTTTGAGCAAGATGGGATTGAAGGGAGTTAAGGGGCTGAATGTCGTGCCTGATCCACCGAGAGTCCCCAGAGGAGGCGGTGGCGGACGTGGTGGTGGATCAGGTGGAGGAGGAGAGGGACGATCTGCTGGAAATGGAGGACGCGGTGGCCGAGGAGGTGGACGCGGTGGAGGTAGAACTGGCGGATTCAACTGAATCAAGTATCCATGAGGACTTGAGGAGCTGTACGATGAGATGTTAACTCTGGCATGATACAGGATAGAGGGCTCTAGACTTGGTCTGCTTGGCTGTACCATAAATATTGTCCTTGTTTCATTAGTTCCATTTTTGAATTTGGGATATGGTGTGTATAGAGAGATACCCATAGCTAGTACAGTACAGCGAAGGCGCAAATTAGAGGTCGGACAATCAATTGATAGATTCCTTCTTGACAACTTCCACGTACCGTATGAGCTGTTTGAGAATGGTCACAATGCAAAGAAACTCGGAGGTACATGGGTATCCTTCTATCAAACCTCACCTCCTCCCAAGTCTCGAGTGTTGAGTCTCGAGCTGCGCTCATGATGATCTCATCTCAGCAACACGAGAGACGAGGCACCCAAGAGCGGGATGACATTGCCATACACCAAGTCCCAACACTTTGCACTGCCTAGATCGGCGAACAAAGCCCTATAATTTGAAAGTGAATACTCATATAAGTTAGGTTTATCAGCTCAAGGTAGTTGATGATCGGAGAAGTGGTATATCGGCCGGTAAGCTTGGATTTGTTTTCATTCTCGCTTGCAGCTTACCTGACCGCTGATCACTTTCCAAATCTTGTTCTGACTGTGCTATGCTACGAAGGCAAATTTCGGTTCTACGCCTATCAAAGGGTTAGTACAGTTTGTAATAATGACTGCAGGGGTCAATCGTAGTGTATGGCAGACAACTGCGCGTCGCCAGTCTCTCGAGCAGTCCTTTTCAATGTCGACCGAGGGGAATTATATTGATGCGATGACTGTCTGAAGCGGAGGTCAGCGATCTTGATGATTAATCATATCTACGTTAGCCATCATCAACGATGGGTATCATCATGAGAGCTATGTAACAAGCACATAGCCGTCAAAATTCCACTCCACTTTCTTCAACGCTCAAACCCAACGTCCCAAGCTCCGGTCCATCTCCCTATCACCCAAAAAATCCAAGCAAAGCCCATTAAACTTCTCCGGATCCTCCCAATAACACCAGTGCCCGCCCCAACCCACACTAACACCCTTTGCTCTCTTCTCCCTCCCACTCTCTTCCTCACCAGCCTTTCCCTCCCCATTCACCAACCCCACAACAAACAATGGCCCGTCCGCCGGAAAACACCCACTCCTCTCACTCGCCACAACCAACACCTTCGTCTGACTCGAACTCTTACTCCCCGCCCCAAAAGTAGCAGCAATACTCCCCCTCCAATCCAGCGCCGTATGATCGCCCATCAACTTCCCATACCACTCTTGCCTACCCTTCATAGCTTCACCCAGGAAGAACGCCTCGTCTTCTTTCATCACCTGTTTTCTCTTCTCATCGTTCTTAAAGTCGGTTTCCAGTGGATAAGCACGGTATGCCAAGCACGCCTGTATCGTCCCCCGATGCGCAGACTCTGGATTCTTAGCGAGCATAGCTTGCAAACTGAGCACCGCACTCAGAGAATTCATCCCCCGATTACAATACTCAAGCCCCCAATCCTCCGCACGGTTCTGTAGCGGTGACTGATCGACGAAAATCATATGCGTGAAAGGGTGCGTAGTGAAAAGAGAGGCGTAGCACCAGAGGATCGAACATCCAAGTGAGCCGCCGATAGCGCGCCATTCTTGTTTGGGCTGCGACGTCATCTCTTCGGTGGATCTTAGGAGTGAGAGGAGTTCGTAAAGGTCGGTGGCAAGGCGGCTGACGTGGAAGCCGTGAGTGGGTTTGTCGCTGGAGCCGTGGCCGCGGAGGTCAGGGGCGATGATGCGGTAGTGGGGGGTGAGGGAGGGGATGTTGCGTTGGAAGACGAGGGAGCTGCCGGTGAAGCCGTGGATCTAGGAGATGCGTTAGTAAGATTGCTGATTATATGAGAAGGAAGTTTTGGGGTGTGGGATTTGAGGAGATGGGAGATTGAGGAATTAGAGCGCTTGATAAAAGCTTGATCCAGGGGCATGCCTTTTCCTGTTTTGTATGCCGAATTGGTGTAAGGGCAGTAGGATTCAGGAAGAACAAATTTGATATGTGAGGTGCTAAGGAACCAAAACATGGAGACAACGACAAATAGACAGCTTTGCCTTTCCTGCATGATCTACGCTGGCAGAAGAGAGGAATTAGGAATATCATGAAGTAAGAAGCCTGAGAAGATAAGATGAGATTATATGCTGAACAAGAGTGTGCCAGGCGTTCTTCCTAAGAGCCATATGTTATCGTTTTTCTTCATGAAGCAAGCGCTCTAAACAGCCTTTTGGTAGTTTCCAAGCACCTATAAAGAAAGCTCAAAATCGTGAACAGTCAAGACTCGAGTCACTCAACCCGTCAAAGAACGCGAATAATTGGCCGAAACGTAGATCTACACACTTCGGTTCACTTCCTCTCATAACCCTCAGCCAGTTCCATATCAAAAAAGCAAACCATGTGACATCAAGTCAACAAGCAGTGAAAACCAGAAACAAAGCCCAAACCCCATGGTCCAAAACCTCAATCTCCCCAAGAAAAACTGCAGACTCAAACTCAAAATCGAAATCAACAACCTACCATAACCAACCAAGGCTTCCATTTCCCCTTCCCCTCCTTTCCCTCCCTCCCGTCCTCACCAGCCCCAGAATCAAAATACCTCAACGTAACACCATCATTCGCCGTAAAGCTCTGCATCGCAGAGCGCGGCCACTCAGTGATAATATCTTTTGCCATCGTACGGCAAAGCCTGTTCAGGTTTGATTGGGGTGTCAGAGTAACGGGGAAGAGGTGACGGGAGTTGGTAGAGGGAAGAAGGACGAGGTAGGAGGTAGTAGGTAGGTAGGCGTGGTGGGGTAGATTTCCGTTTTGGATACATTTACCTAGGTAGGTTCAGTTTGTCGGGAAATCATCGGCCTTTAGCGGGGTACTTGAACTTTTTTTGGAGGGGTTGAACCCCCGGGCCAGTGAGTCAGGTACCATGGGGGGTTTTCGAAGACCAGGAAAAGAGGTAGAAAGCTGGGCAGGAAATTATCTGAATTTGTATTCGTCATTGATTAGTACATACTGCGCGAGCAAAGTAGACCATTAGAAACGGCATGCGAGTGACTATAAGTCAAGCATCAATGAATTCCAATGTGCCGTCCTGAGCATCTCAAAGGGACATATATGACCGATACATGGATAGAGATTCAAGTGAATTATATTTTTTTAATTCATAGTGTTTGACTATGTCTGGACTATCGATTTGTTCCTCCCCTCAAATCTCAATCCAGAGCAAGTATAAACACACAATTACTTTTCATTTCGCACTGAGTGCTAGGTGGTGAGGGGCGTATGTCCATCCAGCCATCCAAAATCAAATCAAATCCAGGATCCAAAACGCCCTGTTCTGTGATCCATATGCTTTCATCCAATCCATGCTCAATTACCACTTCAACCATGTTCATACGCCATGCCATCCATGAATACTATCAATCCGTCTATGTACCCGAAGAGAAACAAGATAATGAATAGTTAGATGCAGATCGAGTGAAAATGCGACCGTAAATGTGAATGTAGAACGCGCGCGCAATGCAATATGCCGCCCCAGCTCTTCAAATTGAAGGTAGGAAATATGTAAATGCAAATGGCCACCCATTCGTGTCTCGTTTCGATGTACTTTTGCTCCGCTCTCGTTCGATAAATCTATGTCGCTGGTCGTTAATGCCTCAACGGGAACGGATCTCATATGTCCCCATTTGCTCTGTCACCGCTTTCTCTCGTCTGATCATTGCAATCCCGACGAAGTTCAATGCCCCGTAGAGAACGGCGTGACAAGATCAACACTCTTCGGCCTATGTCCTGCCGTCCTCGGCGGTAACGGCCTGTCCATGCCCATGCCACCAGTATTTCCATATCCACCTGTACCATGACTCTTCCCATATCCGTACCCCGCGCCATTTCCGTATGCATACAAATCCTCCTTACTCCTACCCGCACCACCATAGCTCTGGCTCACCGCATATCCGCCACCATTGGTATTCGTGTACGAGTTTCCGGGCGTAGCATTGGGAGTCGGAGTTGCAGTCTTACTACCTGACGTGAAGGGTATGTAATCCCAGACTCCAGACCCGGTGCGCGTTATTGAGCTTGCTGTGCTTTTTGGTGGGGACTCGGGGTCGCGGTTTCGGCTGCTTCTGCTGCTTGTTTTGGGGAGTGCAGTAGCGAGTTCGCGGAGGGAGGCGAGCGCTGTGGAGGAGCTGGAAGGTGTGTATTGCGTCTGCTGGGCTGAGGTGGAGTACTCTGTTGAGGGGGCTTGGTAGGTGGATTGTATTTGGGGGTATGGATCGGAGTTGAAGTAGGAGCGTGGGCGGGATTGTGTAGGTGAGAAGCGAGGGATGATATCGGGTCCGTCTTCGTAGGTCGTTGTGGAGGGGTAGGAGGAGAATTGGCGCGTGTACGGAGTGAGAGGCGGGGAAGAAGAGTAGGAATTGCTTCGTATTGGTTGGGACGGGGCTTGATCATGGACTCGACACCTGCATTAACATGCAGTCAGCATTCTGTTCTTTTTGATATCGGAAGTAAGGGTTGCGACTCTCCCAATTGGGAAGAGCGGTGCCTCCAACTCCTGGGAATGCAGTGGTGGGGGAAAGAGGGGAACTTACGCCTCGGAACAATACAAGAAGGTGTTGTTGGCAGGTAAGAATTGCTTTTCGCAGGTCATGCTACATGGTTCGTCAGCTGCCAGTTCAGTTGCATCTGCCAATATGCACCCCACATATGGGGGGTACAACACTCGTTCCTGATCCTCCACAACCTGTGGCCGACCCCCCAAAAGGACAGAAACGCGGCGTGGGAAAAAGCAACGTAGGAACTGGTGAGAAACCTACCAGAACTGGGGAAAGCTTTCCCCGCTATCTCGTCCCCCATATGCATCATCGTCTCTGTCTCGGTGACTACTCCGGCCATTCCATATAGGCGCAACCTTGGTGATGTGTTGGGGAGTCGTTCGTCGCGACACTGCTGGACGTGTGGATTTCTTCTCGCTGACTACATAATCCTTTCCTGATTTCCGGCGCGAATGGTGTTTCTTTTCTGAATGTGTGCGAGGAGAAAGTGGTGGTGGTGAGGTAGCTAACGGGCGTGATTGTGCCATTTTGGCGGTTTGGGGAGAGGTAGGTATTTACCCCTCAGTGTGTGTGTAGAGAGCGCGATTAGGGTAAATTGATCGTGACGGAAAGTCGATTGAAGGCTGTAAGTATATATGTAGAGGTGAGGGGAAACGGAACCGCTGGGTGTCGTGTTGTGTTTCGGTGAAAGGTCTTGTGATAGTTGGCGGAAAGCGATATGATAAATGACAAGAAACAAATCCAGTGAGTCGGAGTTGATGTGAAGGAGGATTCGAGGGTTGGAGGGTTGGAGGGATGGTTGCTGCAGGTGCAGGTGCAGGTGAGATAAGGGAAGGATGACTCGATACAGCAGTCCGCGCCTTGGTCAGATCGAGATAGAGAGGAGCGATAACGGCGACAATCCTGGCTCAGTTATACAACCACCACTGAAATGAATGCACAATGTCCCGGAAGAGAAGGTTCGTCCTTGGAAGCAATATGAGGTATCAGGAAAGTGGCCGACAGCGGAGGAATAATTTCAAAATTATCGTGAGATTTTTGTTGTTGGTGGAGGATGTGACGGACTGGTTGGATATGAGGCGTCCTGTCTAGTTGATCCTGGACAAGGGCTATGGTGTTATCTCGACCCTGGCGGAGATGGAGACTTGTCTACCAAACACTGGCGGGCGGCTTGGGACGGCGTGCGGTAGTGTCGTGTCGTGTCGTGTCGTGTAGTGTAGTGTAGTGTAGTGTAGTGTAAGACGAGATAGGGCAGAGGCAGAGGTTCAAAGGCAGGTTGACTTGGTCAATTGTGATTGACGACCTGGAAATGAAGTGGTGATTGTACGACGATGTTACCTGAGAAGAGAGACAAGGACGATTATATCCGTCCGAACCGAAAATTCGAATCGAATGGAAGTGGAGATGAGTGAGAACGTGCGAGCCTTGAAAGGCTATCGTGAGATCACCTTGGTAGGTAAGGCGTCAAAATTGAGTTGAGTAAGAGCTTCTAGCTCTGTCTGACCGCTAAGGTGTCCGGAGATGGCGTGCTTGCCTGTCTCTAGTTTTTTTCCCGTGCAGCGAAGAATGTTGATTGTGCCGACGATTACAGACTAATAAAAATATTTATGTTGCTCAATTCTCAGGGTCCGAGAACGAAAACGATAATCAGCTCAAAGAAGAGCGTTGGTTGACGTTGATAAAGTGCTTGTTGTTCTCGTTCAGCAAGTCATTTGCTGAAGAGTGTCTAGCCGAGGGCGAGTGATCGAGTCAAGAAGCATGTCAGGGGACGGGGTCATACAGATACATATATTATCATTGCTACGGCATATGGCTGAGATTGCATCATTATCAGGTACGACTCATCACTCCCCTCACTCACCTCACCTCACCTCACCTCACCAACCGGGTGGATTTCGTGCTTCACTTTAGCTTCCCAGGTAAGGTTGTGCACGTTGCGCACCTTCTTGCGTCTTTCGTGACAATTCCATGTCATCCGTCTCCGCCTTTTCCTCGATGCCGTGCTCCATCCGCAACTTGTACAACCAACAAGGTCCACGCTCTGCCATATCCCTTCCCTTCCTATCCACATATATCCACAACTCAAGTCTCAGCATGCAGCATCATCCGCAATCCAGACATTCCAGACCAAACCCCCCCCCCCCAACTTGTCTCGTTTATGCCTCAGCTGCCTCTTCCCTCTCCTCCCTCATCTCTGCCTCTCATCAATCAACAGTCAGAACCAAGGCATCAACAGCCCTCTAGCGAGTCAGCCAGCCAGAAAGCCAGAGAGCCAGACCAGTCGTCGATCCCACGCGCCCTTTCTCGCTCCCAATCAGCATTTCTATGGCTACCCGCAACAGACACGCATAAAGCAAGCCTCTTACGGCTTCACAAACCAGACCAATCTAATCCACCCAACTCCACAGACCCATCGTTCCTCAGCTGTTCAATGCCCCATGCAATTCCGCAAAACATCTCAAATCACATCAAATCCTCCCCCTCCTCTACCATCTCTGTTCGCAAGCTGGTGGCTTCAGCATCAAGCTTACCCCTCTCCACCCCCACGGCCTTTCCTGCAGGCACAACCGCACCAAAGAGGAAAGCCGAACCACACTGTTTGTTGCTTACTGACGCTTGCCACCGGCTCGATATATTAATTGCCTCTATAAATACCAACTTTACCATGATATCTGAGATACGCTCCTACAGATTTTGGAATGGGGGTCAACACCGAATCTCGTCAAGTCGTCACCACAAGGAGAGATGGCTGGCCTTGATGGCTGGCTATTGGAGGAAGCTGACGAACGCTCGGCTCCGTTGGCTTAGGCTTGCATATATCCAAAGTTTTGGGGATGGCTCGGATGGCTACCAACATGGAAACTGACTTCAATAACCTGTCGGTATCGAAAGAGGGGAAATAAGCTCTCGGTCTCTGCGGTATGGACGGACGAGGTAGGTACCCGTGGGGGTCCATGAAGGTGCCTGCGTGTATTTGAAGAGATCCCGCGATTCAGCCGAGTGAGAATGCCCCTCCTCTGTGCCTCTCTTGTCCCTTCTTCTCCAATCCAATCATGAACCCACAGATTCCACACCACTCACTAATGCACGAAATCGAAGAGTCAGAATAGTGGAGAAGTATACTTCGTCCTGTCTTCATTTCTTGAAAACTATCCAAGAGATAGGATGAAGTCGCCGCACTTCCCGATACCGACTTCCGCTTGCGCTTCCTTTCAACCTAGCCTCTCACTCAGGCCAAACATATATCAATCTTGCTATACTATAGCAGGGTGAATATACTACAAG
The DNA here is from genome assembly GCA_002685535.1 of Deltaproteobacteria bacterium. GTDB lineage: Bacteria > SAR324 > SAR324 > SAR324 > NAC60-12 > Arctic96AD-7. Next base: position 46,276 of record NYXK01000007.1, on the reverse strand, counting down.
GCAGATACAAGGAAAGTGATCCGAAAGCCGGATACCCTCGGCTTTCCTTCCGTTCTGTTATCTATCTCTATCTCTAGTTTCATCCCACTTCATTTTGATCCCAAATCTTCCTCTCACCCGTCTCATCCTACAGCCTTCAATTGATAGCGGCTACCGTTCTTCTCTTCCAAAATATCCTTATCTCAAACTTGACCTGGCTCATCACCATCATCATCATCGTCGAATACACAACGTGATCAACGTCAGTGGCGTGCCCCACGAGTCAAGACGCGAACACCTTTTCCCTTGACGCGTTCAACGCGCAAGAAATTATGGATCTTTTTTCNTCACCTCCAAGCCTACCTAGGTAAGCCTCAAGCGAGACGTTCTAGATNTCTTCCNAAAATATGGCTTCATACCCACNTGTTTTACATTCTCCATCCTATACATGTAAAAACATGTGATTTTTGCATTTTCTATGGAGAAGTATCACTTCGCTGCTTAGAAGTGGAGATATGCGGCTGCTGAGTTGTTCGTTTCACGTTTCCTCGTTTCCTGTTTGGCGAGGCATCCATCCATCCCTTACTCCATGCCACCATACCAGATATTTACCTCATTCGTTAATCCCTCCCAAAGAATGCGCTGTTTCTTTGTCAAGTTTTACTTAATTGAAACGCAGAAATTTTGGGGACGTGTATATCTCGGCAGATGATGGATTATCATGGCGTGGTTTGGGCAAGTGCCGGAAGTCTAGATCGTTTGTCTCTTTTTTGAATCTTTCGTTTGATATAATCCTAGTGAGGGGCAAGGGAGGAATTCCGTATGGGTATTCGAGGTGTACAGACTGGTTGACAGGTAGCAGGCAAGGAGGCCTCCTTCAATGAAGGAAAGAAGTGGTGATCGGTGAGCAGAAAGGTGAGGGATCCAGTCGCCCTCTCTTGTCCTATCTGTCTGCCTTACTTGGCTCTGTCTCTGCCTAGCCGTCCGCCCTCAACACATCGCAAATTTCCACCCAAATCTCTCCTTACAGCTCAGCCATTATTGCTCGATCAGTAAACCTGCAGCAAGTTCCAGGAACCGAGCAGTAAAGTGCAAGAAGGTCTCACATGCATCTGTACCCAACCGTTACACCATCACGTCCGTCGGGCCTCGAATTCTTCCAAAACCAGAAGTCTGCATAATCTCGTATGAAGCTGGGTAGACTCGGCCTCACGATCCTTCAGCCTTCGTTAAATAGATGCAGTAGAGCAGAGAGTGGGGGACGAGTAAGAGGCTGAAGACGGTGTGGGGGTGTGCCCTTCATCTGCCTAGCTATTTCCCAGCAAAATATCAAAAATAAGACTTGTCATTTCCGCGCATTGCGTTGTCCCATATCTGCCTGCGTATTAAGCATAAGCCGAGAAGGTGTTTGCCGATATGGTTCGTTCGGCTGAATACTCCTTGACCAGGGAGCGAGACTGGCTGTGCGACTTCACGTCGCGCGCGAGGCTGACTGCTGGTCCATGGAGTGAAGACCTTCGGCTTGTTGAATGAAAGCCCAAGCGCAGTCCTAGGGTTTCAGGTGCTCCGTCAAAGAGCATTTCTTAATGATAGCTACCTGGTACTCATCAAGGTGGCATGAGTCTTTGAGCACACAAGTTGGGTACCTGGCTAGTCAGCTGTACCCGTCCAGGTACAGTGCAATGTCTGATCTTTGTTTACAAGTCTCATAATTGCCTACTGCTGATGCGCAATGCGCTGGGAAAGTGAGGGATCAATGGGCTTGCCAAGAATGTCAGTCACAAAGGCTTCGTTCCCAATGACCTTTGTTCTTCTCTTGCGTACCCCCAGCGACTTTTTGGACAGTAGTACAGTGTTCTACAGACAGACCAGTGTCCTGAGGAATATCTTATCTTTAATCACTCTGATGCTGTGTTTATTTACTGTTTTGTTGTCCAGTAAAAGAACAATCGGATTGTGATTCGCATAAGTTGATCGCATCACGTCCCTTCCCTTGCGAATTTCAGTAAGTCATATACTTTTGCTACTTTAGCTACAACTTCAACATCATGGGTCTTATCACTCTTTCGCTCTCAATGCTGCTGTGTGGAGATAGGAAAGACGCAGAGGAACACATAGACAAAGGGAAAGGCAAAGAGAAAGCCAAGGCCAACGTCGCCGAACCAGTTCTCAGACCTCAAGTTAAGCATGGAGCTGCGACACCGAGGGATAAGGAAACCATAGTCGTTGCTTCACCAGTGCGGGAGCCTCAACGTAGATGTAAGTATCTACCATTCGGCCATAAAAAAGCCGCGGTTGCACCTAGATCAGCGCGTCAAGATAAGGATAAGTATATAATGCCTCCCCGGGAAATATTCTCGGATCCGAATATACCTGGATCAGCGCGTCAAGGTAAGGATAAGTATACACCGTTGGGCCATGACAAACTTGCGGGTACACCTGATCAGTGCGTGTAGACCTCTCGGCACAACTGATCATCCAGATGCACGACCGTCCCGCGTCAACTTGATCGGATTCTCTCTCCTATTGTCAGATGCCGCGTAAGAATATAAAAGCGAAGAATTGATCCAGGAGGTTTGTCGCGCTTCGGATGACAACTCTGCTCCTTCCGAACGCTTCCTTCTTATCATGCCGATGACGGAAGCGAAGTGTCTGACGTGACCTTTGGCCTTTGCTCGATTATCCCACAAAGCCATGGCTCCATATCTTCGTTAATAGTTACTAGGTGGTGATCTAAGGGGCGTACACGATGGCGGCATGGAGATACTGATCTCTTTTGGCAGTGCTGGCGCTACCAAGATATATCATGGATATCGACCGCATATTAGTAGTCAAAATCAAATAACTTCTTACACATCTTCCGAAATTTACTTCTCGATTGAACTCATAAGGCGATATTCCAGATATCAGTAATTTCTCTGCCCTTTTCGTGAAAGGCTATTCTGTATTGCTTTAATCACTTACCCTATCCTCCAGAAGTTCCCACCCCCCGCCCCCATCACTCTTCCAGTTTCGTTACCGAATGAATGATCTAGACACCCTGCTCAATTCCATTGACTAGAGTCCCCAAACCATGACTGATCCAAATCCTCAAATTCGACCCTTTTTTCAAATAAACAGGCGGGTCATGACTATGTCCAATTCCCGCCGGCGTGCCAGTGAGTATCACAGTACCAGCCCTCAGCGTCGTCCCCTACATTCAGTCAGTTCCATCACCCACATTTCAATTCACCAATAATCAACTCCTTACCTGCGAGATATGAGAAACGCATTCCGCCACACTGAAAATAAGATTCTCCACAGCCCCATCCTGCATCACCTTCCCATCCAACACCGTCCTCAACTTCAAGACCCTCGGATCCGGCACTCTCTTCTTCGACACCAAAAACGGTCCCATGGGGCAAAATCCATCGAATCCCTTCGAATACCCCCATTGGCTTCCCCGTCCCTGGATCTTCCTCGCTGTAACATCGTTCGCTGTCATATATCCCAATACATACTCCATAGCCTCGTCTGGCGAGACGTCTTTACACGTCTTGCCGATTACGACGGCGAGTTCGACTTCGGGGTCACATTCTGCGGATGTGTGTTTGGGGAGGATGATGGGGAGAACTGGGGAGTGGACGCAGGTGTCTGGCTTCATGAAGATTTCTGGGTGAGTAGGAAGAGGGAGGTTCATCTCAGCTGCGTGGTCGGTGTAGTTCAGACCTACGCAGCGAACTGTTCCAATTTCTTGGGGAGTTAGTGGTGTGAGGATCTATCTCCCAGTTAAGAAGGACCTGCGATGGAGTATACGATTACACGTACTGAAGTAGCAATCTTGACTTCTCCGGTGAAGGAGGTATTGAGTTCTAATGCTGAGTTTGTGTCGAGAACTTTGAGCTGAATGGGTTCTTTGGCTAAGAATGCTAGGCCAATGTCGAGCTCTGGGTCCACTGGTTCGCCGCAGTATATTTGATNATCTTCTGCTGTGAAACGGACGAATCTCTCCCATATCTACAAGATAGTCAGTGTCCAAAATTGAAACGTGACATGCGAGAAGTCTGGTACTCGCGGGAAGTTTTTCGACTTCTATTGATCCCATGGTCATCGGAGAAAGACTCATTCATGCAACCAAGACTTTCGAAATCGACACAAAATTCCTAAGCTGGAAAGACTTTGTACTTATAAACGACGCTGCTAGCCATTGGTCATGGGGGTCAGTCAAGTTTCGGAATCGCCATCTGTCAGCCATCCAGTGCCGGGAAAAAATCTGAACATGACCTCAATCAGCTTCGGTTACTGTCACATTGTATCGGCATTTCCTCCGAATCTGATCGGGAATTGAAGACGGCCAACGAAGTTCTGTTGGTATTCATGCACCTCATCGGCAAATTGTGTAGCTTATCATCCCACCTTCGAATTTCCCGACAGGCGCATCATTGCCCGAAGCGAGAAAAAGGGGGGCCTGTTGGTCTTCCATCCCTGCGATACAGTCCATCCAGGGTCGCAACCTAAAATTTCGTACGATACCAAGCTGGAATATATGGGTTCTTATCTTCAGTATTTCGGGCAATGGTTTTCTTCGCAATGTAGGTTTGTTATAAAGAGTCTTGACCAGGTGGTCAAGATCTAGGCTGTCGCAAGCTAAGTACCGAGAGAAGTTCGTTACATCTGTTCATTCTTGTATACTATTGACCAGCATGGGAACCGATCCAGAAGTTCTCCCTGAGAAGGGCAGCACGATATCAGTACCACAAGATGACAACATCATCGATGACTCTGCCGAGCTCTATATCGACCCCGCCCACCAGAAAAAGCTGCTCCTGAAACTTGATCTATGCCTCGCGCCTGTCTTCACCATCATCTTTCTCGCTGCATACCTAGATCGATCCAACATTGGAAATGCTGCAAGTGCTGGGATGACAAAGGATCTGAGCATGACATCTGGCGAGTTGGGAAGTATGCAACCTGATTACCCTCTTCCTTTCAACTCTCGCTAATGTCATGATAGATGCGGTCACTTTATTCTACGTGACCTATGTCACTTTCGAAGTACCATGCTCTTTGCTGATGAAGAGAGTCCGTCCTCGTAAGCATCNCCGCCTCTCTCCTTCTCAATCCAGCTAATTCATGATCACAGAGAGAATGATCCCAGCCCTGATGTTCTGCTGGGCAGTCACAATCATCGGCACTGGTTTCATGCACAACGCTGCCCAGCTCTATGCCTCACGACTCCTCCTCGGAGTGTTCGAGTCAGGAATGTTTCCCTGCTTGGCTCTTTACCTCAGCACATTCTACACGAGGGAAGAGCAAGCACTGCGAGTGTCGTACCTCCTGGTCTCAGCAGCCCTATCAGGTGCTTTTGGTGGATTATTCGCTTTTGCTCTCTTAAAAATGGATGGCATCAGCGGGCTCGAAGGATGGAGATGGTTGTTCATCATTGAAGGCATTGCAACAGTCGCGGTCGCACTCCTGGTTTATTTCGTGCTTCCAGATGATTTCGAATCTGCTCGATTCTTGAACGAGGACGACAAAAAATTAATGCGAATTCGCGCTGAAATCAATCGGAGATACAACGGACATCCAGAGTTTGAGTGGAAAGAAGTCAAGAAGGCTTTGACAGATCCAAAGCTGTATATCAGCTGCTGGAGTCAGTTCTGGGGCGACATATGCTCATTTGGACTTTCGACTTTCCTGCCACTTATCATCAAGGGTTTCGGCTACGGCACCGTCACGACGCAGCTTCTCACTATCCCCGTGTTCTTCTGGGCAGCATCAGCATACGTCTTCGTCTCGTGGATGTCAGATAGGTACAAGATCAGAGTCGCATTCATGCTTCCCGCAGGTCTCGTCACAGCCATCGGTTACTCTTTACAGATTGGTGTACCAGTCCACATTCGAGGCGCGCTCTATTTCTCTACCTTTCTCATCGCGCCAGGCATTTACTGCATTCTCGGTCTGAACGCGACATGGCTGCTGAACAGCCATGCGGGATACTACAAGAGAGCAACAGCCATCGGTATGAACCAATCTATCGGGAACTGCGCTGGACTTGTTGTTGGTCAGATTTTCAAGACTTCGCATAACGGCAAATATATGCTTGGGTTGAGCTTTTCGCTGGGGAGTGTTGTCTTGGCTGCCGTGGGACATATTAGTCTTGCAATTTGGTTGAAGAGGGAGAATAGGAAGAGGGATGGGATGACGGAGGAGGAGAGGGAGAAGGCGATTGCTGATGGTGCTGATGGGGATTTTCATCCGGATTATCGATACACGATGTGAACTGAATGGAAGTTGAACTGTGAGAAGAGGNTCTGTTCTTGGTAGAAATAGTGTACATCAATTACCGATGCCTTGTTTGATGTTGAGACCCAAATATAGTGCTAGATTTTGGAAGGGCTTTCAGATACACTGAAGGTTTGGGTATGGTCCTCGCTTAGAGACCGAGCCCCCCTTTTCAAGCGAGCGTTGAAGTAAATAATGTGACTGATTGACTCGAATCTCGGCAAATTAAGAGCGCCCAGGAAGTAAGACACATCAGATAATCTATCAAAGAACTTCAGTACATTTTATAACGATCCCTAGGGTTGAAAACTGGTTGACACATCTGCGCGGACCAGTGCATTGGTTAGAATTCTGAGATGGGAGCTTAGGTGCGCCCAACCCCCCTGCAATTCTCGGTACTAATACTCATGAAGGACAATCGATTATGAAGGTGCCACTAATTAAATCTTCTGAAATTCATCTACCAAGAGAAGGCTTCGTCCAAGAGTACATAAGGCCTGCTCATCACATTCCTGGTCGAAACTTGGGAAAGCTTCCTTCTGACATCATCAGCCATACCAGGGGGCCCGCAGACCACGACACCTAAAATCCCATTACCAGTCTTGACAGACCCAGCTAATTCTTTGCTGAGAACTGCATCGAGGTCAAAACGTCCGCCGATGCTCGTCTCAACGAGCAAATTGCTCGGTAGAGCGGCCAGAACTGGCTGCAGCTCAGTTAACAGTCCGCTCTTTCTGTTTGACCAGAGCAGCTTCGCGGATTTGTCCCGATTCTTTTTTAGATAGGGTAAACATGCAGTGATTCCCACTCCACCCGCAATATACAAGATACTGCTGCATGGTGAAAGCTGAGAGCTGACTTGACCGGAGTGGTGATATGGACCATCGATCAGAACTCGAATGCGTGCTGATCCATTTTCCTTAGTGACACGTGCTAGTAGCTGTTTTGTCACTCCGGTACGAGCTCGCGCGATGAAAGTCGTTGTGTTGTGAGATGCAAAGGTTGACGTGCTGTTGGCCGCCGGAGGGGCGTTGAGAGTAGACTCCGATTTTTCTTGGTCCGGTGTTGGCTCCTCAGAAGTCGTTGCTGGAGCATGAGTCTCAGTTGAAGGCCCCTCGGGAATGCTACCGGGATTGAAAGCTACAGAAAACGGATGCGTCTCCCAAAAGTGCCAGCCGAGAGTCGGAAAGCAAAGGTATGCGACTCCTCCTTTGAGTTCTGTTCCTTGGATATCGATGCGGATGTAGTCTCCATCCACGTCCTTCATCGCAGCCACGATAGCAGTTCGACTTCCTTGCAAAGCCATTCGTATAACGCGAATGACGCGATCAAGTCCCCAAATTGCCCCGGCGATAAACATCCAGATCTCATAACCCCAGTTGTATGTATACAGAAACCAGATGTGGTAGTAGTACCCGATGAGGAAGAGTAAAGAGAGTGCAATATGCGTCAACAGGAAGAATTCGTAGAACTTCTGACGCACCCAGAGGTGGGAGAAAGGAAGCATGGCGCATACGCAAACAGTAGCGACAATACCCCAACTCCAGTAGTTTCGCGCAAATTCTGCCTTGTACATATCCTTGGACATATAGTATGCCATCAGCATGAACGAATGTATGATGGTCTGAATGATGGCCCAGTACCCGAGCCAGCGATGCAACAGTAGGTAAGTGCCATAACTCCAGTCGGTGATGTAAAGCAGCGGGCTGTTCCTAGCTGCGAACAGAAATAATACTGCAACATTTCCCATTGCCATAGAACCTGCTCGATTTCCGACAATACTGAGTGTTTGCGCCCCACGTGTAAGAAAGCTGGCCTGTGGTCGATGGTAGACATAAGGAGTAAGTAACAGGATGAGGTTGAGAAAGCTGATCAAAAAGATATACATGGCTTGGCCGCGTGTCGGTATGACAGCTCCAGCGACAGGCACACGGTGACGAGATCCCCAGGCAGCTGGATAGATTGCTCTTCTCTGAATCTCATTCCACAACAAGCTCTTCGACAGGCCAGGGAAAAATCGCAGCAGAGAAAGGAATATCGGGAGGGAAATTCCAACGATCGTGATTACAATCCTGTTGATCGTCAGTTTTAGATTCCCATGTTGGACTTTACTAGTCGTTCTTAAGACCGTCTACTCACGTTGTAGTTGAATGTCCTGCCTCGTTGGCTTCGAAGTCGTACATGTAGTTGTATCCCATCTGCCAAGTTTCGGGGTCGACAAAGCTTGTGACATTCAGCACAACTTTTCCACCGACAGTAACAGGCAGTGGGCTAGACACGTCAAAAACTTGCATGTCAGACGATGAGGAAGAACCATGGCCATCATGTTGTCGGCTCTTGAGCCTCATATGCAAGTGCTCTCCGCTCGTCGTGTTGCCAGATGTCATATTCATCCCACTGGCGGCGTGAGTCTCGTCTACTCGAGAAGCAGCTAAGGCATCTTGATACGACATGGTCGGTACATATTTAGAGGTGCCTAGTGTGCCAGTCGCCAGATGCCCTGCCCAGTAACTCTCCAACAGTTTCAATGATGGGTTGCCAGCTAAGGGGCAGTACGTATCCATACAAAGGGCGATCGTCTTCATGAATGCTGGATCACTGATATAACAGCTTGGTGGGGTTTTCACAGAATGATGTGCTGTCCCGAAAGTCTCAGTGCTCTCGGTTGGTGTGCATGTTAGCAACTGGCTTCGAATTGCACTAGATGAATGGCAAGTCAGTACGTAATAATAAACGATAAAGCAGGTAGGAAGGTACGAGTACAAATGTGAGAGGTCCGACGACTTTTGAGGTAGGACTTACTACCGGCATGCAAATGAGCATGTTGGGTTATACAACGTCTTCCCCCAGCCAATGAGACCTACACCATCGCCATGGACTCCTAATGCGAGGACGGTGATGCACACGAGAAGAGCAGAGAAACTCTTCGAGGACGACATCGTATGCAGGGAAGTATGAAGTACGCTCGGGCCGTCCTTTGCTGAGCTTGAGAAGTGATGTATCCAACATGGACTAGAAAGTGGATGTGGAAGTATATGTACGAAAGATCCGCCAAAACGGATGCTGGGAATCAAACCCCCACAACTAGATACCCAGAGAACGACAACTAGCTCAATGTACCCTGTCAGCCCGTCTCGCCCCTGCGGGTTCGGGTTGGGGACTCGGGGTGGACACTCCGAAATAAGCGAGCTGTTGTTACCAATGTCAACACTGATCCGTCATCTGTGATTTCGGCGTCTGACAACATCATCGTATCCGATAACCATCTTATGAATACAATAATCGATTAGTCTCGGTAGCTATGTTCACGATAATGTAGCGTACTCAATAGACAGTTAGCATGAATTTGGGGACATAGAGTACCCAGAGAGTCATCTAGCTTTCTGGCCCCCGAAAAGGCAGAACACAGGTGAGAGAGATCGCGATTGACCAGAGGACGATGATAGCTAAGAGAGGCCTTCTCATTCGTGTGTTAACGTAACATACGAGGTNGTTTGAGCAGATTTCTGGACTTTTATCCACGGCTGGGTGCTTGGCCCCTTGGCCTGCTTAGCCAAGAACCAATGATACCAGATGTCATCTTGGTATTTATTCCACGGCCAAACATCGCCTGACTTGTGCTATCACTTTTGAGTAGTGAAGCGAGATTTCCTGGGCGTCATTCATTCCTACAGTTTTGGGGCGGCAGTTTGCGTTAATTTTCAGTTTTGTGCGGGTGTAGCGCTGGTTTGACGCAAGATGCTCATTTCTGCTGGTCACTGCACTCCGACTACGCTAAACTCCATGACCTCCGTGCCCTGCGAAACACTACACTCGAACCATCCTCCAGCATTGGACTGGGAAGAGATGATTCTTATGATGAATGTTCACTGAATGAATTCTATCCCTGTTTGTCCCTCCTTCCTTAGGATGTTGCGAATGAGAACAGTCGCTAAAAATTGCCTCGCTTAATTGTTTAGTGCTGAAGCGAACCCTTGCGGCCGAAAATCTACATCGTATGACCTACACCCTCTCGATAGGAATATAATACGCTTCTGCTCCATAGATATAGAGGAGGACTTCTACTGCCAAAGAAGAAGATCCCCAAAGACACAATCGCAAGGGGAGGTGAAATATCCCTTCGTACAAGGGGCACATTGGTCGAAGAACTGCCCTGTTCAATTGTTCTGGTAGAACTCGGTGATTACCGACGATAGCAGCTACAGAACAACCATGGCAAAGCCCAGTACGCCAGCAACCACAACTCTCAAATCCACAACTTTAAGCAACTGCGCACCTCCGGTAGAGGTTGCTTTTGGAGCCCCCCTTGTGCTTGTACTACTACTTTCGGCTGTCTGTGTTTGCCTCAGTGGAGTGTTCGTCTGCCTGCTTCCACCCGAAGCCGGAGAAACCAACTCTGTCGGAGAGCTTTCACCTGTGGCGATATTCGCTGAAGATGTTTGTGCAACGGTAATCGGGGAAGACACACTCGCAAAGTCTGTTGCTCTGGGCGTTGTGTTGATGGACGTAGGGGTGTTTCCCTCCGATGTCCTTGCTACTGTCGCGGTTGCTGTAGGTCGAGGAAGATTGGGCGTCGACAGTGAACAGCTGGGTGTCATGCCTATGGATATTGTCGCATCTGGAATGTAATATGGAACAGGCGGCTCGTTGGCCGCTTGAGTATGTCAGTCATGTTCTACATGGGAGCAGTGCACTTACAAGCTAAGTCTGTTGCGTTACACTCCTTTTCAACACAAGCATCGTAGAATGACAGGTAGTTGCAAACGCACGTCTGATTTTTCAGAGGGCAATTCGAGTTCCCAATGAATTCTAGAGCGCATTCTTTCTGGTCTCTAAATTAGCGTCATGATCAGACATCGAATGAGGTCGGCGGAGTTGTAGGAGACGTACGGCGCATGTCGGCAGACCATTTACCGTTTGTACATGGATCTGGGCTGCCGAGAAAAGGCTGATGCTCAAGAAAATCACGAGGACTGGAGTGAGTCCTGGATTCTGCATTCTCGGTGGGAATTGCGAATGTCTCTGACAAGTATGAGTATTGCTGCTGTGGATAGGATAGTCTGCTGAAAGAGCGAAGATATCCGGCATTCATCATTAAGGAGCACTCGACTTATCCTCCGTATGATTCGAGTAACATACATATCAAGAAAAGATAATTAACATTACGTCGCTGGCCGTGAAAACCAAGAACTAAGAAACTTCAGGAGTCAACTATGAGAACATGGATGAAATGGAAAGCGGATATCAAAGATGGCATGCCAAAAATAAACGTAATTCCTGCATCAAAAGTAAAAAATGGCTTGGGCCTCTCTCCATGAAGTAGTTTTTGGTAGTCCAATAGGATCAGATGACCTTGTAATCTTGGCCTTGTCTGAAGTCTATCATGCCTCGGCGAGTACTTGATTTGCTGGGGGGAATAATAAGCATTGTAACCAGCAGTGATATCAGGCTGAATCTGCTTAATTTTGTCTGGCTCTTGCTGGAAGTACTAGGTTTGTTTCAGAGGCATCTTCGAATGCGGGACAGGGGGCAAAGCAAGGCGGAAATTGCCTCAAGATCCCCAGAAGCAGGACTTGGCAAGAATCTCGGAGAGTTGCTGTTCAATGATATCTCTAAAGAATTGGAAGAACCTTAGACACAGCTCAGAGAAGCATGGTGAGCTCAAAATCATCTCTCACTTTGACATGATCGATTTGAAATTAGCCGGGCGCCTCCTTCATCGCAGTCGGCTTAAGACTGCAGGTTTTCTACTGTATGAGAAGAACATAAGACTTCATGACAAGTCAACATTGCAAGGTTTCGTCCCGTTGCAATCAAGAACATTGGCACTTGCTGATCCTACGTAGGGAGCGTGCACGGAAGTCAGGACCAGCAGCAAACCGAGCCAGCTGTACCTCCGTACGGTAAGCGAGACCAGTAGGGGAAGTTTTTGGGCATCAACATGCAAGGCAGAACAAAAAAGGAAAATCACTGTAACACCAGGCTATGGGGGAAATGATTGTGGTCTAACAAGACGAGATAATGAGAATCTTTGCCATTCTGTGTAAACAAGAGACAACTTCACTTCAGTCGCTGCATTATTTTCATTGGACACGAGTAACAAGCATCAGTCGACACTTCCGGGCATCCAAACCTCTCCAATTGACTCGTGCGTGGTAGTCCTTAGGTCTAGTACATTGGCGTTTCTCCTGTATTGGCGGGGNATTGGATACCCGTCAGAGATGGTCTGAAGCCGAAGGAATTCCGTTGGGGACTGAACAGAGAGGATTCACTGGTGGGATACAACCAAGATAACTATTTAACATTCATTTGTGGTCTGTGTTCATATTAGGTACTTTGAGACGAGTGACAAGTACGCTTTGGAAAGGGTTGATTTCTCTTCACTTCTTTTTGAAGGACCGCGTGAATGATCTTGGGTTGTGACATGNACAGAAGTGACAGTTTTGAATATTCGATTAATGCAATATTTAGAAGACGACACAGAGAAAANAAGTAATCAAGACCACATGTTCTAAGCCGGACGGGTCGCATTGCTAGGCGCATCTGGAGCTGCAGCCCCCGCGCCACCAGGTTTCTGAGTGATACCAACACCTGATCCACCACCTCCAGTACCGAGTTGAACTTCAGGTGACACCCGCATAGCACCCATCGCATACGTTAACGCGGCGTTGAAGCCAGCTAGATCCCTTTTCGCAATCGATTCGTCAGCCTCGTTCTTTACAAGTTTTGAGACAGAAAGAGACACACCTCGCTTAGCGTTGTCCTCTATGTCAATCTCCTCATCGAGTTCTTCTACTTCTTCGGCTGTGAGAGCACGCTTTGAATTATCCTCNATATCGATCTCTTCCTCAAGCTCCTCCACTTCTTCAGCCGTGAGAGCGCGCTTCGAATTATCCTCGATGTCAATCTCCTCATCGATCTCTTCCTCTTCCTCGGCTGTGAGTGCTCGCTTGGTATTGTCGGTAATGGCAGCTTCTTCCTGGGCCTCCTCAAGAGCCTCTCGCTCCTCAGGAGTCAATTCAGAGAACTCATCGCGCTTGGTGTTATCGGTGATTGCTGCTTCCTCTTGGGCCTCCTCAAGAGCCTCTCGCTCCTCAGGAGTCAATTCGGAGAACTCATCGCGCTTGGTATTGTCGGTGATTGCTGCCTCTTCCTGGGCCTCCTCAAGAGCCTCTCGCTCCTCAGGAGTCAATTCAGAGAATTCATCGCGCTTGGTGTTGTCGGTGATTGCTGCCTCTTCCTGGGCCTCCTCAAGAGCTTCTTGTTCTTCAGCGGTGAGGCCTTCAAACTCGTCCCGTTTAGTATTGTCGGTGATGGCAGCTTCCTCCTGTGCTTCCTCGAGAGCTTCTCGCTCCTCAGCTGTGAGGCTCTCGAACTCATCACGCTTAGTGTTGTCAGTAATTGCAGCCTCTTCTTGAGCTTCCTCAAGTGCCTCTTGCTCCTCTGGAGTCAACCCCTCGAACTCATCTGCTGCACGCTTGGTGTTGTCCGTAATTGCGGCTTCCTCTTGAGCCTCTTCCAGCGCCTCCTGCTCCTCAGCAGTCAAGCCCTCAAACTCATCGGCAGCACGCTTGGTATTATCGGTGATGGCGGCCTCTTCTTGAGCCTCCTCGAGAGCCTCTTGCTCCTCAGGGGTCAATCCCTCGAACTCGTCTACTGCACGCTTGGTGTTGTCAGTAATTGCGGCTTCCTCTTGGGCCTCTTCCAAAGCCTCTTGCTCTTCAGGAGTCAGCCCCTCGAACTCGTCCGCACGAGAGTTCACGATCTTGCCCATGCCCTGTGGAAGTTCGCCGGTGGCAATGCTCTCGGCAGCTGGTGCAGCTGGTGCAGGTTGCTCTGCGGGCGCGGCAGGCTGAGTGATTCCAGTGGTAGCTCCTCCTGCAGCAGGTGTAGCACCATTGGCAGTTGCGCCTTGAAGTGTGTTCATCAAGTTTGCGACTTCGTTCGCACCAGTTTGGCCTTCGAACCCAATAGCTCCATCACCGACTACCAGAGCTGGAGAATATGCACCCATGTTGATGTTGAGAGGAAGTGAGAGGACGGCGGTGGCCGCAAAGAGGCCGATATATGGTGATGGGTACTTCATGATTGCGACTGTGGTGCAAATGAAAATGAGACTCTGAATGAATGGAACAAATTTTGAGATGAAAATAGGAAAGGAAAGACTAGCTTTCGAAAAGATTGGGTGTATGAAAATTATGATGAGCCCCGCTAGAAAGAAAACAGAGACCTTTGGGGGGGGCGATCAACCTTTATGTGGCTGCTGCAGGAAGACCGAGAGATCATCGCCACTTCATGCAGTCTGTCTAGTTGTCCGTGACAGCATAGTCTAAAAAAGGACTGTGTACTCGTACTGAATCATCGAGTCAACTTGGAGCTTGTTGAAAAGAAACAAGAAACATACTGATCCGGTACAAGACTATTATTTTGCAGGCAGGGACGTGACAGCCAAGGCTGGAAAGATGCTTAATCTGGTAATCGGTGGAGAAAGTATGCAACAAAACCACACTCTGAATGCCCATAAACGTCGCCAATGCTTGGCTGCAGCGTCACCCGTGTTGCAAGAGTTCGCGAGATCTCTTGAGGGTTTTGTAGTTCTTGGTATTCATGGTAGATCTGGGGACATCCATTGAATGTTTCCTGGACAGGCAGGGAGGCTCTGACATGGCGCTCTTGTCTGCAGCGGATCATGCAGCAGATTGTTTCTCGCAACCTTTTCTTGACGAGTCAAAAGGCCGGAAAGTTTCTCGCTAACGATGAGACGGATGTTTCTGACAATAGTGCTGTCACAGACGTTGTTGTTGAAACAACTCATGTCAAGGCGCTGCACGTGATTGTCGTCAGAAATCGCAACGCTCTCCGATTCTGGAAGGACGGATCAGTGGTACCCGTGTATACAACACAGAATTGGGGCTATGGTAAGGGTCATGAAATTTGCACTGGCCCGGCTTTTGAATATTCGACTTCCAACGGGGGCTCTTTGAGAGCTGCACCGGGGAGCAGTGGCGTCCGAAGATGCAGCGCGCCGACCGTACCAAGACACATAAGACTTTTTGGGATGATTTCTGACCATAAAAGTTTGCGGAGGGAGCTTGAAATAGATCCGTCAAAACCGAAAGTTGGAGAGGGCCGCGGGGTACTGCGATATCCCCAGATTCCATCTTCACTTGGCTGTCCACGAATTTGTCTCATTTTTCATGGCCAGGACCGGCATTAACAGATGCTCTCAACATGGTAGCTTTTGAGTACGATAGCCAGAGCAGCGTTTAACGCCTTAACTTGCACATCGGCTTTAGTGGCTCTTGTTCATAGTCGATCGTTCCGCCCTCCAATTTGTGCGCATAGCTTGCAGCCTGCGAAGGTTGTATCCCTTGGCAACATTCAACACCGTTCTACTGACCGAAATAGATGTAGGCAAAAATCAAAGCAACGAGAAAGAGGACTGACAGCAACCTGTCTCTTTCAGCTGCGGGCAGAAACTCGGCCATAAAACATTACTTATCAAGTTCGAAATTGAAGCCAAAAAAAGATATCATCATGGTATTGAACCACACCTGATTCGAAAAGACAATCGAACTTGTTATCTGCCAGAAAGGGGGATCTATGGCGCGGCTGCTTTGATATTTCTGGTTTTGCTTGGGCAGCCTTGTATACGTGCCCTGCGAACGCAAGATAGATAAGGATACCCTTGACAGCTTCAAATTTCGTATCGAAAGCAGACCCAGATCGTTATAACGACTCCGACACCCGCCTACTGCCATTGCTTGATCATTCCCTCGTGAATACAAATTGCAATATGGAAACATACATAACCACCTCCGCGTGTTATTCAAGCACGTTTAAGTCGTGACGAATGTGCGTATGAGTGTCCACTAGGTAATCTTTAGATTCCATCTTTGCGACTTGGAGTCCCATTTATACTTATATGTCAATTAGTAATCGGTTCTTGATTCAGGTTCATGATAAATACCAATGATGGTTAATTCTTGTCAGAGCTTTTTGCTCATATTCCTTTGGAAAAATATTTTCTGCTTGGTGCGGTATATTGACTTTAACGCTTTCAAAAGTAGATAGTTGAAGTAGATAAATTTCGTCTGTTTAGAAACGATTAATTTTTATTCTTATATAATATGAAACCTTGACAAAGGGAATAAAGAAGAAGCTTACAAAATAGTAAACGTGGAGTAGACATGTTGTGATGAACCGAGGTGATATCAATATATTTCCCGCTATTGACATTTATTCACCGAGCATCGATTTTGTTAGACACGTCGGCGGTAGATACAATCGAATAGTGTGGATTGATATCGAGGAGATATGTATTGTTCTTATAATGATATCAAGTGCTATTATATTTCGTAGCTAAGTATCTTAAAGTCGTCATTAATACTTGGACATCTATATCCATGTCCCAAGGTAAAATCTTCTGGCCCCAGTAATGTCCTACAAGTGTACCGTGAGCGAGCCAGGTCTCGATTCCTAGGTCTTCCATTGTTTTCGAATAGCTTTGAAACAACGCGATAAGGTTAGGTTGAAGTTTATTGATCTCAAGAGACTCGTTATGTAAACCAAATCTAGAATCAATATGACTTATAGCACCGATAAGTTTCGAATCGGAATGAATATCTATTTCGGTGAAGTATTGGTATGTGTCTGGTATCGGCGTGAGAGCGTGTAGAGGCTGGAGGGAGTGAGATTGGAGTGATCGAGATTGGATCTTGATCGTATTGTAGACAAAAACACATGGGACAAATAATAATAGCCATCGTAACCTCCGGCATCGCATGTCTTACTGAGACGGGATGAAGACAACTGAGCAGCACCCAGGAAAACTATGTGCCGAGTCGGACACGGGACTGATTGTGGAAATATCCTAAAAGAACAAGTTATTAAGGCTCGTGAAGTGGAACTTGAAGGCGTCTATTGGGTTTGGAGAAGAAGCCGATTCTGCACTTTTCGGTAAATTTCGGGGATACTGAACATCACAAGGAACAAAGGGACAGCATTAAGCTTTAAGCTTTAAGCTTCAAAGAACACGGTTGCAGTGGGGTGGGTGACTAGAAATGTTGGAACGTTGGAACGGTTATTAAGGCTGTAAGCACCAACTTACTTGGCAGGTCCTGAGGTTATTTTTGTCAAGAATGCTACTTACTGTCTTTACCGATAACCAGGATTCTCGGTTGCTGTTTCAGGAACATATGACAGGTGCGTAGGAGCCATGCTTGTCGAATTGAAAATTACCAGCATTTTGAAAGAATCTCAAGGAAGTCTCTCAGCTAGGAAACGCACGCCCTACTCGGTCCATTGTTATGTGCACTCGTTTAGTCGGCAGAGTGAGTACGTACTGAAGAGCCCACAACTAATTTTTTGCCCAGTCGTCCAGCAATGCAAGCCTCTTTCTCTGCTCCAACAGGCGATAACAACCGATGTTTTGCGCCCAGTTAATTAAACAGAACATCAAGCCGGACTTTATGTCGTTCTGGATTACCAATCACCCAAGAAATCGAAAGCCCGCGCATTCGCTATTCTCGCATTGTGGTCAATGTGGGTCAGCTGGACCAATCCTATGCTTTGGGGTACGAGTTTCGCTACGGGTATTTACTCCAAAAGCCGTCGCTACCGCATCTCGCTTCTTTGCAGGAAGGGCGAAGTCCCGACACGCGACCTCGTGTGTTATGAGACATATGTTTAAAGTTTCGGTAAACTTATAGAGCTCAGCTGGATTATTCAGTAAGTAGGGCGAATGGTGTGGCACCTCATTAGCAGGTCAAGTGTCTACCACATGCCAATACCGCAGTTCAGATAGGGATCGAGGCAATTTCCTTAGCCCTTTGAATACTTACGAATCTTCAGAACATTCGGATCGGAGATATGATGACATGGTGCTGTATATATACTCAGCGATGCCTGCTGATGGCTGTTCTATGATATGATCAGAGTCCTACACCACCAACATTCGACTTTTCCTCCACATTCACGCAAGATGACCACAATGAAAGCTTGGCAATGCCGCCCAGGACCCGGCCCTGTCGAAGAGCGACTATTCCTAGCCCCAGAAGGAATAACCAAACCAACAATTGCCGACAATCAAGTCTTAGTGGAAACGTACAGCGCGGCCCTGAATCCCATCGAACACAAAATCCTGGAGCTTGGGCTTGCTAAGAAGCTGATGTTCCGAGCACCTGTGACCGCTGGCATGGATGTGTGTGGTCGCATCGCTGAAGTTGGGAAGAACGTCGATTCCTTCCGTGTTGGTGACATTGTCTTTGGCGCTTGCGATGGAGTTTTTGGTGGTGGGTCGATTGCCGAGTTCGTCGCGGTGTCGAAAGATACCATTGCATTGGTACCAGAAGGAGCAGATCCAGACGGGATGGCATCAATCGCTGTTGTTGGAATGACGACGTACCAAGCATTGCAACCGCATGTCAAGAAAGGTTGCAGAGTTTTCATCAATGGCGGATCGGGAGGAACGGGTGTGGTGTCGATACAGATTGCAAAGGCGCTTGGGTGTTACGTGACGACTTCTTGTTCCACCGCCAACATCGAACTCTGCAAAAGTGTAGGAGCACATGAAGTGCTCGACTACAAGTCTGAAGACATCATCAAACAACTTCAAAGCAAAGGGCAGATCTTTGACGTCATTCTCGACAATATCGGTACCCCGTCCAACTTGTACAGAGCATCGCCTAGCTTCCTTAAAACGGACGGAAAATTCCTGCAAGTCGGATTGGGAATGAGCCTTAGCGCTATGAGGCAATTGTTTGGCAACTTGTTGATTCCTGGATTCCTCGGGGGAGGGAAGGGGAAATATGTTGTGGTTATGGCGAAAGGGAATAATGCTTGCTTTCAGCAGCTCGCCACATGGGTCCAAGAAGGAAAGCTGCGACCAGTCTTAGACTCAACATTCGAGTTTGACAATGTTCCGAAGGCTTTTGAGAGGCTCAAGACAGGCAGAGCAAGAGGCAAGGTTGTGGTGCGGGTTAGGGCACCCTGAGAGAAAATCGGCAGAGTTAGTGTGCTGTATGTTTGTATGCTAGAAACTTTTGGATGTAAGTACATTAGCTCACTAACGAGATTATGCTTGAGAGATTGAGAATTGAACGGAATAAGTTGCAACATGCAGGATATTGTAGCAGTGAACAAACACATTTACATACTTCAAAGTGAAACAAAATAGAGATATCACTTTTGATATTGTTCAGGAAGACCAAATTGAGGTGAAATTAGGATCTCCACAAACACCATCAGGAAAGGGAATGCATATTGGAATCTGAAAGGTGCTGGCCCACCCGGGGCAGCAGTACGAAACAACTTGTACTTGTCATTGTCTCCCAATAATTGAGATAACCAGAACATCGCGTTGGGTTCAATTTGAAGCTGAGGTCCAAACGACGAAGAATATTTCCATCATGAGCCTGCTATGCGCTCATCGCCAGTGTAGGTACCCAAGCAACCTAGCTTTGGTGATTTCAGGCTCACGATTATTCTTGAACACAATGAATAGGAGAGATACCAGAATCTCATCGGATTTGCTGCCAGCCACGACTCCCGCGACCCATTCATCCATATTTCATTTCCAAAATATATCGTTTCAATCAGTCAGTCCAGCGCCCAACGCGCCTTTTGTGACCAGACCGCACCGGACTCTAAGGATTACCCGGTCGAACCTTGCCCATGCGTCGATCAGATGTTCTTGGCCCAACCCGAAGCCCATTGCGAGAAACAAAAAAAGTACAGTAGAATTAGCCAACGTTTCATACATTTCCTTCACCAAACTCTTCCTCTTGTCATCATCTTCCTTCCGGCCTAGAACTTGCCATCTCTCCGTAACGTCCACGCTCGCGAGTGGTATCGTACGCTTGTAGAACACGTGTTTGCGATTCGTCGGCTTGGGAGAAGGCGTAGCCGCGTTGCTTGCGCATACGTTGTACTTGTCGTACTTTGCGAATCGCTTTTTGGAATTGCTCCATTCTGGAAATCTGTTAATGAAAGGCCTCAGTCATTGGGAGGAATGCATACCTCGGCCTGTAATCTTGGATGTTGTATTTTTGAATTTCTTGAATGTGGTGATATGATTGTGGATAGTACATGCGTTTGGCGCTGGAAGGTATTAGTAATGATTGAGGTCTGGGCGTGGAACACTTACTATTTCCACGCAAAGTCTCGGGATAAGCAGAGAACTGGTAGAACCAGTCCCTGCAACCAAAACACGGGACTCGTGAACAATCTTGGAACAACTCCTTCATACTCCGTGGAGAACCCAAGCATTGGAGCTACCGTAGCATATACAGCGATGAAGGCCATCCAGATAATCATACTGCCAGGAATGGCGATGACGTGATATTTCGTCCAGATGTTGGTCACCAATGCTGCCTTTCCTAGCACAGTAGCAAGGACAGCAGTGTACAGGGCTGTGCCCCATACCCAATGACCAGCTGTCTTGCCGTCACCTTGAGGGAGATCCAGCCACCATATTCCTTCCGAGGCAATGTAGAGTATCAAGGAGTGGTAAAATCCATTACCAACCCAGGAGAAGAAGGAATGCATCTTGAAGAATGTGTTCTTCTGGCCAAGCTGGTACAGCTGCGGATATCTGTCCAAAAGACGTGCTGATATGAATTGATCAAAGATGCCCATGGCAAGTGGTGGAAAGACAGTAAAAAAGACGTTGTAGAATGACAGGGTCCAAGACTCGTAGATGACTTCTCCGGAGAAAGCGTTCTGGAAAGAGTACCAGAACTGGGTCATGTAGAGAGTGATGTTCTTGTAGAACGAATACAAGATAACCTTGCAGACTCTTTGGTAGCTCCAGGCCCCGTGCACCAAGAGGAGCTTCCGCAGATATCTAAATTGACCGATGGCAACATCCGCACTTCGTGCAGCTTGTAGACCTTCCATGCCGCTGATACCGACACCAATATGAGCTGCTTGAATCATCGATACATCGTTGGCACCGTCACCGATGGCAAGCAAAATTGCTTTGAGATGACGTTTGACGAGCTTCACAACCAAGGCTTTCTGTAGAGGCGAGACACGGCAACATATGACAGCCTTGCACATAACAGCAAGGTCCAGAAAGTTCTTCTCCAAATCTTTTTCGAGGGCGTAAGTCAATGACTTTCCATCAATGACAAGAGCCAGGGTGTCCATAGCAATTGTTCCGTCACCCTGTGTCCGAATGGCATCAAGCTTCTTCTGTATGTTATCTCGAGTGTCACCTGCGGTTTCCTCGTTGACAATGAGTAGTGTCATGTCCTCGCTAATGAGCTTACAACTCATGCCGATATTGATGGCAGTCTCCTGACGGTCTCCGGTCAGAACCCAGACTTTGATGCCTGCCTCCTGGAGAGTGTGAATGGTTTCGGGTACCCCGTCCTGGAGACGATCCTCAATGGCAGTCGCACCGAGGAGATAGAAATCCTTCTCTAACAACTCTGCGGCTTTGTCAAGCTCCTCAGCCCGATTTCCGCTGACGGTCGTTTGCGCTTTGTCGAAGATCTTCCACCACTCCTGAAATTCAGCCTCGGGAATCTCGCGCATTGCTAGACACAACGTTCGCAGACCTTCCGACGCGTACTCTTCCAGATGCTGCAAGGTCAATTCCACATGAGGATTGTCACCGCCGAGACGTTCCAGAATGACGGTATCGGCGCCCTTGCAGTAACATCTGATTTGTCCATCGGGACATCGGAAAATAGCAGACATTCTCTTTCGTGTCGAATTAAATTCGCAGACAGCCAAAAGCTCATACTCATATTCTACTCCCTTGACGGTGATTTGAACGGATCTGGGCTTTCGGGCAGTGAATTGATAGCCCATCAACACAGCCCCTTCGACCAGCGCACCCTCATCTGGTGATGCTGCCTGATACTTTATGACTCCGGGGTTCTCTTCCTTCCGTTCAGGAATGACGGTATGGCATGTTGCTAAGAGACACAAAAAATGGTGTATAGCAAGCGCCGACTCGTGCGACTCGAGGTTCTCTTTCAATCGAGTAAAGTCATGCACCCCAACCTCAACGCCATCTTGGAAGGTAGCCCGTCGGTCATCCGTTACTTCGGTGGCGTACTGTATTCCTCCAATCGAGCACTCCTTGAACTCCATTTGATTGCAGGTCAATGTTCCAGTCTTGTCGGAAAAGATGTACTCTACCATGCCAAGCTCTTCGACCAAACTTGATGTCCGGCAAACTGCAGGAGTATCCATCTTGTCGTAATACATGTCGAGGTCGTCGTTGATGAGGATGGCGTGCCAATACTTGACAATTTCGATCGTGACGAAGAGTGAGATGGGGACAAGTGCGGAGTACAGAACCCAGTACGTGAAGATATCAGACCAGAATTGTTGGACTTTCTTCAAGGCACT
This sequence comes from Deltaproteobacteria bacterium, assembly GCA_002685535.1. Taxonomy (GTDB): domain Bacteria; phylum SAR324; class SAR324; order SAR324; family NAC60-12; genus Arctic96AD-7. Next base: position 23,668 of record NYXK01000007.1, on the reverse strand, counting down.
GGTTGATACAGCGTACCCGAGGTAGCTAAGCTCTCTTCCATGGTATGCCCGAACAATTAAGTCACCGATCGAGCTGATGACACTAAGAGCGACCAGGATTCCGACCAGCAAAAGGACGAGCATATTTAGTTGACGTTCTACTGCAGTTCTTTTGATAGGAGTAGCTGTCGCATTGCGCATAAGCTTCGTCTCATGGCCTGTAAATACGACAACGCCATGAATCCAAGGTGTGTTTCGAAGTGTTGCCCCTCTAAGCAGAAGTTGGTCAGGCTGAACCGGGAGTTCCTTTTCTCCACCTCCAGCGGCCAAGGTCAAAGTGGCCTCATAAGTGTACAGACTGCTGTTTGGCTGCTCCGAGCGCAACTTTCCTCCAAGTCTACTCAGGTCATCCAAGCTGACCATCACACATGTCTCTGGAATCGCCTGCTTAATTTTGAGATTGGTTTCTCCATCCAAATTGGCAGTTTCGATATAGCAGAGACCTTCGGGCTCAGAACTCGCGAGTAAAACGATATCTGCTGGAAATGGCTCCTCCGACTCCACACGAATGGTATCTCCCACAGCAACATTGATCCACTTTGTCTCTTCAAATTGACTACCTCTCAAAACCCTCGCTTTCGAGTTATTGAGGGATTTGTCGGACGTCTTTCGCTTGTAATCCTCGATCAATTCTTTGCCAGCAGACACAAGCAACACAAGAATCAGAGGTCCAATTGTCGTGTATCTGTTTGTAGGCGAAATGTTGGGTATCTGTTGTAACGCTGCAGTAAACAAGAAGAAAATATTGGCGAATTTGGAGAATTGTTCGAAGAGGAATTTCGGCATAAAGGTCGCAACGTTGTATTTCGCGGTGGAGATATGATTGTCCACGTACTTGTTCACGCTATTCGCCGGAGGATTGTTGAGATGTATAATCCTAGGGCCAAGCGTAGATGGATCTGGTTTTCCCCTACCAAAGCCAAATTTGAACTTTCCTACGTCGAACTTCTTTCCCGCTTGCTTTGGCGTCTCTGGCTCGTTCGAATCTGTTCGAGGTCTCCCACCAGGCTCAGTCAAGGGCAAATCCATTTCCGAATACTCCGGGCCCATTCCAAGCATGCTTTTCGCTCTTCCTACCAGTCCACCACCCAAACTCAGCACACTGTTGCGATTCCTAGGCTTGCTTCCCATCTGCATTCCAGCTCCATCGCCAGGTATAGCCCCGCCTTGGTGGTAATATGATTGCCCATCGTCCGGGAAATCGTCCAGATCGTCCGCGTAACGCTGATAGTTCCCTAAGCCAGAAGTCTGACTATATGTCCTGTTTCCAGTATTAGAGGTATATGGGCCAGCTCCTGGCACAGTTCCAGGTCCGCCGGGTAATTGTCTTGATGGATGTTGTCCTCCACCAGCTCCCACAAACTCATCGTAAGATATCGAAGGACGGGGATTCGTTTCATCGTGGTCAGCGTTGTATGCCCGCAGTAAATCGTCGTCGTTCATAGGAGGCCGCTGGCCATCGTTGTATATGGGTTGTTCATCGTTGAGGTCGAGCAGGAGGTCATTCCTATGATTCGGGGGTTGACCAGCCATGCTGGAAAACAGCTAATAGTTGTCGCAGTCCAGACGGCGCAAGCTCTCCCATAGACATCCAAATCTTGAAAAGGCGATATTCCGTTGCTACTGCTGATGCTGAAATGATCGCTGCGTAGTGAAAGTTGTGTTCTTTGTGGTGATGGCCGTGTAAGTAAGCTCTTGGTCTCGGACGAGAACACAGCCTCTTCGAAGGATTTCAAGTACGAAGCTCCCAAGACAATCCGCAGGAGAAGTAGTACGAGAGCGCCTGGCTATTCGACGTATGAGAAGCGATTGATAGTCGATTTGGAGAATACTCAAGCGCCATTGACTGGGTTGAAGGAGTGTTGCGAGTCGCTGTGTGCTGTATTCGGGTTGCCTGCTTCTCGTCCAGTTTCGTCCAAATACGGGGTTTGACAGCACGGGCCACACCCCTGCCTTCAACTAGCTTCAGCCTCATCGCATCTCCAGAGCCGACGGAGGTAGCTTTATCAACCACCCACCAAAACAGCAGGACGACACATCACATCTGCACCATGGTTTGCGGAAAATGCCAGAAGATCTCCAAGTCGACGACACTTGCGACCCCAGGGGTCAAGAAGAAGAGTGAAATGTATTATGGGTCTCCAGCAGGTTCATCCTCTCAGAGTGGCGATAAATCGAAGACCTCAGCAACACTGGGAAACAATGGTATAGGAAAGGTGCGCCAGCTCGAAGGGTGTTAATTTTGCATACGCTGATCCATATCACAGAGCAAGTTACTGTCCAAAGCTGCGAGAAACCCATATGCTACTTACGCTTCCTCCTGTACGACCTGTAAACAAAAGGTGGATCAAGGCAGAACATATTGCCACAAGTGCGCCTACAAGGCCAACGGTATGTTGCTGCACTCGAGTATTGAAGAATTTAGCTAATCAGACGTAGCTTGTGCCATGTGCGGAAAGACCAACTCGAAGTCTACCACAGCTGCCCCAGTTATTGCTGGTCAAAAGTTTACGCTGAAATGAACGGATGAATGCAACGATATATCGATGACGAAACAATGGAAGGCGTTAAGGCATGGTGAAATCTCAGTCCAGGAGATTGCTGGCGTTGGGGATATGGGAGGTCAGGAACTTGGGATCTTGGTGTCGGACTGTTTACTGAACAATAAATGCATAGACAAGCATTTCGAGGCCGCGTTTCATGTGGGCTTATTCCAACACCTCTGTGGATTCAGCACAATTTCGAAGTCCCTGAATACCTGTATAGGTTGTGGCAAGGAAATCTACTATGTCAACATGGTCCTTCAGAGTATGCTGGGTACAGACATTTGACTTGGACACTCGGCCCCATTCATAAGATTTTCTCAACTCGATTCAGCCATGGAGGTAATCCTCGTGGAGTCAGTCTCTACTCAGGCTCAGCAGTGGCTGCAGTACTACCGGTTGGCGGTCTCTACACGTTGGTATACACCAATGTTCCAATCAATGTTCAGAAAGAATTTTGAAGCTTGTCAAGTCTGCGGGGACACTACGGGCTTATTTTATCAGCGTCATACCCTTCGAACCTCTTTTGATACTGGTCAAATGTTTCCAGGGCATTTCTGCATCAATCAGGCATAGGTCTCCGTCATTCGTGGCCACTTCTGATTAGTAGATTTGACTCGCTTCAGCAGCTTTTCGAGGCGGCGGCAAAGCATTGTCCAAAGTAATGTATGGTAATCGAGTAAATTACAAGTACTAAAGATCAAGCCAAGTACCTTCCCGACTTTCTTCGAGCGAGGCAAATTAACGACACGGACAATCAAGTCTTTCGGCCGCCTATTGTCCCGGGATGACCAGTGAAGGCTTCAAATAGGTGTTGCAATGTCCATGGCTGGACTAGATACATTAAGCCAAGGCATGTTGCGATTGCCATTCAGCTTGCATTTCCAAGCTTCACTTCCAACAGGTCGGCGGCAGATGAGACATTCTTACTTTTACAAAAGTACCCAAATTCTTCATCATATCATCCTCTTTGGCCTGCAATCGCAGGGATGAGCCTTAAAGATGCAGCTTGGCTGGGCTGTCTAAATTGCGGCTGAGAATGAATGTCATCCCATCGAACTTTCTTTCCATTTAGCCTTTACTTTCCCTGTATGTCTCACCCAACCTCATTATCCTCTGTTCACGCGACTGGGCCCAGCAGCTTCCAAGAGCAGAATATATGCAATGATACAGCATCATTCCGCTCGGCGGGCGACACAAGTCGAGCGACAGCCCTATCAAACAGGTATTTGTTACTCTTTCTTTTGGTCATCAACAATTTGCACTACATGGAACCCCTCCGGGAACAGCTCAGCGTCACAATCAAAATAGCATCTAAGTGGCGCTAGGGTTTTGGCTCATTGGCCACCGTCATAACTTAGAGCTGAAGGAGCCTCACTTTCATTCCTTTACCCTGTGCCTGGTCGACTACCTGCAAAGAGGTCCGGATCCACACCCTATTGCTCGTGTATGTTTAAAATCCCGAAGGATGGCTTCTGCAGCCAAGATCCACAGGGCGTCACTCCATATCGGCAAAGCGCTTGAAGGATTGTCTTTTTCAATTGCAGTTCGTGGTATGGACATAAATCTTTCTCACTTGAAATGATCCTTCGGGCGGAGGGCGGTCGTGCAGCGGCTTATACTCCCGTCTCGTCAGATTACTTCGTTTGTTTGAGTTACACGATATTACTGATACCAACGTCGGACGAATTCAACAACCGTCTGTATGGTCCAAGACACACAAAATTTCTATGGCTGGCCGACGGACGGTAGGATGTGCATAGCCGTTATGCATCAAGAATCTATCCGTTGTCAAGTGCAATCTAAGACTCAAAAATATCATCTCCGGGCGGATTGAGTGAATGGCCTGACAACGTCGCTTACAGCAAAACAACTCAGACCAACCACTTCTCTTTGCTAAGAATAAGTGCAGTATCGAGCTCAATCTTCCTGCGAAGCTAATTTTCACTCCTCGGCGGAGGTAATACGGTCAGATGGTCTCTCCGTCGTTTGACGCTTCACTATGTCCTCTCGAGCCAAAGTGGCAACGAGAGTCAACAAGAAGATGAAATGAAGTCTATATAAACCTGTCCCTTCCCGTCACATCATTCATTAATACACTCACATCATCTCGACGAGTTAGTAACAATAAGCACACTTTCAAGAAAACCCGCATCTTCAAACAACCAGACCCGACCATCAAAATGCAGACCAAATTCCTCGTCTTTCTCACCGCCATCATGGCATCTACTGCCATCGCCGCTCCTGCAGCCGTTGAAAACGAGACGCGCGACGTTGCTGAAGTCGCCGCTGCTGCTGCCATCTTGGCAGATAATTGCTTTCGTGCGTCCAACCTAGTCCCTTCACTTATCCCCTAGATTCCACTTGACTTACTTGATGCGTGATCCATGATTATCCGACATTCTAATCTTCATATCTGCAGATCGAAGCAGCTGCTCCATGACCTGGGCTGGCAAAGGAAAGGATTATTGTGACTACAGAGGATTCTCACATATGACTGGCGACGGATGTAATTGGCCCAGGAAGGCTGTCTGCTGTATCAGGAAGTAATTCCGCCGTATTCTTGGTCAATTACAGATGGCAATGGTGGAGAATGTGGTAGTCTGTTATGAGATGAAGGGATCACATGACAGGTCTGGCTTGCAGAACGGTCTCCGGGGTTCACCTTTTCAAAATTTGTTGGAGGATGAAGGGAGTAGTCTGTCGCTATCAAATCCAGTTTTTGACTTCAAAATTGAAATGGAGAGCTTGTTGCTGTGAAATGTCACTACCAGCGTCCTTGTGGTCGTGTTTACGATCGTGAAGTTACTTGAACACTTCTCTTGTACACACTTTTTTTTTAAGATCCTTTACTAATGAGCCGGAAATAGCCCTTGAGAAGGCAATACACAATACGCGTGCGTGCGAAAGGTACCTTCCTGAGATGCGCATGTGCGCCTCACCTAGAATGGTCGAGATGGAAACCACAACGTGCCTACATCTAGCGAACCAAATTTCAAGAAGGACTTATGCTACTAGACCCCAAACTAGGAAATAGCCAACCAAGTATTGGCGAACACCCATATACATTCAGTTTTCGATTTCGAAATATTCTACGATGTAACCCAGCCCGCTCATCGATACCGTCTTGCACAAAACCATCCCGCTCTCTCTCGACATCGAAATCCTCGAAATTTCAAGGACTATTGGAGACTTCAAGATGGCAGACACAGCGAGATCCACATCACAGCACGTAGCCATGGCTTCGACCATTGATCGCGCGCGCCCAAGCACAACCATGTCGGCAAGCCATGAAGAGCAAAGGACCGACCGCGATGTCATCATGGGAAACAGTGGTGCCTCGACGACGCCAGCACAAGAAACAAGATCACCTACGCCATTTTCGACCTCCAACTCGACCTCATCTTCAAACTCCGCTCGAGACTACGAGTCGAGCGCGCTTGCAAAGAGCGAAATCGCGATCTGGTCATTCGAGGATTCGAGCTTCACATATACGACCGAGAACCAATTACGTGACTGCATCGCAAAGGAGAAGAGTAAGTTCTGACAACAATTTGACTTCGTTCATGGTATTAGCTCACGGCATATTTCCAGGCTGGACTCAAGGTCTCACATGGACCAAGCCCCGAATCAGCAGTAATACTTTTGAGGTCGAGATTCAACTGTGTGCCAACTACGTCGACGACGATGGTCCTCCTGTGTGCGCACAGAATTACAGCGAGACATTCCAAGTCAAGATGCCGTACAAGGTTCTGTTCAATAGAAATATGCCTGCGAATGTAAGGAAATACGAGAAGATATTCATCAGTCGAGAGACGCCGGAGTTATACTGGTAGAAAGATGGAATTCTGTTTCTGTACCGAGTACCGGTGTTTGCTTGGGACTTTCTTTCGGGCTCGTTGGACACGGATGGTTGGTTATGGGTTTTGAGCGCGCATACAGGAGTTTTGGCATATGTTCCCGCTTCTGAGAAGATCAGCGTCTATGCATTGACATGCAGGGTGTAGTTTACAGCTCATCGATCGCAAGCGTTATCTACGAATGTCCTTGCTATGATTTTCCTATCCTTAATGTCCCTTTCTCACACTGGTCACCTTCAACTCATCTCTTCTCATGCCCTTGTCTTCAAGTATAGAGTCAGGTAACTCAACTTCCTCCCCTTCAAGATCTTCCTCCTCGCAGTCGCCATCATTGTAGCCGTCTTCGTCATCATCATCGTCGTAAGTATTCTGTAGACACCACGGCACCGTAATCCAGACCGTGGAGCCTTTTGGAGTTATCGAGAATTGGAGTATGGTATCACCTACAGGTCCTCAATACGATTCCTGGCATTGCAAGCCATACAAACGTACCCTGTCTTCTAAGAATATCAAGTTCAGAGTATCGTGTCCATTCGAATGATCTGTAATACGTCTCGTATAGAAGTGCTAGCTCGTCTTCTTTAGGTACTTGGACTGAGGTGGTATTGGGCTGGCTCGGTCCAGCCGAGGAGTCCCTAATCGATGTAGCCATTTCGATTTCGGTCAGAAGACAAGCCAGGTGAAATCCCCGCAGCGTGGCTGATCTATTGATTTGGGGCTTTCAAAGATAATACTCCGAGGCTTGGGGGAAAACTTGGGCATGGACAGGTTTTCAGAGTCCCCAGGGTGTATTTGAAGAGGGGGACCGAAAGTATTCAGCCACTTCTGTGATTCATGGATCGCGGGATCAACTCGGGAGTTGAGTAACGACCATTTACTGCTTGCCTTTGTGACAAGATGTATCAACCGCAACATCCACGCTGATTAAATGATATGATTCAATATAAAGTTATGACATGTAACTACTATCGTCATTAAAGCTCGCTGCAGTTGGTTCAAAGCTGCCCACGCGAAGAAGCTGCCGCCAGCGTTCAATATGATGTCTACGTGCGAGCCAAGTAGCTTAGCTGCTTAGATCTACTTAGATCTAGAAGAGCATTAAACTAATCTCTTGACCTAATTTCGAGGGATGACTCCTTCGTACACCTAGGCATTATAGAAAAATGTTAGCTCTGCTGACTACCCCGCCCCCTATTTGCCCCACCATCCTTGCCAAGCCTCGCTTGATAAGCAACAAACCAGACTCCCAGAGCGCGGAAGTGTGAGAGAATATAAGAATAATGCGTGCTGGTTTATTTTACCCAGGAATGAGACGAATAGTAACCTATCTATAAGATCTTAACTAGTGCTTTACTGGATAGGTCTGTCGTAATGTGACAGGGCAAGTAGCGAGGCGTTGCTGGCATCCGCGGAGGGGGACAAAAAAATTCCCGGTACTGTATCCACTTTCACACATTCAAAAAGTGAAAATGTAAAAGAACAATGCAACTGCCGTGAATCGAACACGAACCTCCACCTTACTTGACGAATGTCTTGGAAGGGTGGAATCCTTGAAGAGAATTAGTATCTCGTCTGCTGGGAAACTTCAAGAGTATAGTACGAACCTAACCATTGGCTGCGAATCTGTTAGTCGGGTCGACAGGAGATGACTCGAGGGCACTTACACCACAGAAGCTAAGCCTGATTTGGACGAAACTTGACTATTTTGTTATTGATCTGCGATAAAGAAAGGCCGATTTCTGTCACTTGAAAGGCATGTGTACCAGCGCGAATCACGAAGGGGAGGGATGACACGGGATCACTGCAAGAGATCTTAACCACTTCGGCATAAAAAGCTTCATGTTTTTACTAGTTGTTGTCATGAAGGTTCAAACCCTGTTTCTTATTTAATTTTTCTTTTGCACCTCTAATTTCTGTCTAATTGTAGAGACTTGGGGGCTCATCATTGAAAGCAAATGCCGTCCCATTTTCCCTTGCCCTCAAATCGACAGTGCCTATTTACGCCGAGCACCAATCACGTAAAGGACCTTGAATCTACTAATGTAGTACCAAGGAATTGTGGCTCTTCCCTGTTCATCGATTCTCGAGTTTCCGGCAGCATGCTCCGGAGGTTGAATCCAAGAGTCGGCGAGACGATCTGTGACTTGGACGTGACGGTCTAATCGGCCAATGGGAATGTCGATTCTGTCTGCCTTACGATCATCGATCTAAGACTTGTAGTGATGGACGAAACATGACTGGAATACATCGTATGCCAGAATCTTCTGTGGAAACTCTTCAACGAGTGGGCGCCCGACACGTGGAGAGAAAGCCATGTTGACTAGTTTGATTGTGTTGGCTGGGTGATGTCGGGTTGGTGTGCAAAGCTGTGTTTTGGTGGATGCTCGAAGTGCTTTCAGGTTTGCGTTGCAGTTATAGTAGATTCTACGTTTCGAAGTCTATATTTATATAGAATCCTGTCAAGCCCTTTACACCATGTCGCTTCTGTTCTCCGGCAAGCGAGTCACTTAATGGTACAAACAATGATGGCTAGGTTGGACACCAATGAGAACAAACGAGGCCTAGAATACATCATTCGTCCAAACAAAGAGTCATCCATTGTCTTCACTGATCTTGGCAAGCAAGCTTTTGACCTCTTCACCGGTGCAGATACACACATTGACTGCCTGATTGGTATAACCGATCAAGCTATCTTGTGGCCTGGCTTCAACACGTAAAGTTCTCTAAACTTCTCTAGAACATTCCTCCCAACCCAGATCTTGCCAGGTAATGCTATCCTTTGAGCCACTGTTTCATCAAACAGGATCATTTGAGAGGTATCAGCGCGCTATGTCACCGAAAAATCGATATCCCGTTGGAATCGTGGCAGATAAACTGGCTTTAGAGTACCTGAATGTATGAAGTAATTGTTAGAATGCAATGCTCTTGCGGATTGTGGAGCAAGGATGCTGCGTATCCCAGACGAGTATTATTTGCTGGAGGTCATGCGTGTGGCAGAAAGGTACCTTACTCACCTCTACGTAAATACTTGCAAACTTGTGACCGAGGCCTGTACAGGAAAGCTCCAGTCTGCGTGTCGTAAACAGCATCGATAGCATGGTGATCGTGGGGTGCGTAATCTTGTTTGCTGTAATCGCGAGAAGTTGTAGCCATTATGTCGTGATGAAAGAGTTCCCAGATTTCAAGTGGGAGGGATACGCCTGCTTTTGTAATTCTCTGGGATTCTTTGTTTGCTTTGGCGGAGTCAGCCGAAATAATTGTGCACTTTCATCTGCTGAGAAAATATGGTTATCATAAGCAAACAGAGCCCCGAATTTTATAATTTGCATCTAATTTAGGAGGATAGCCCGTACTTGAATCCAAATTTGACGAATTGTACCCTTTTGTATTAACATTTAGTCTTCATTTCTATACCTACTTCTTTATTAAACATTCTTTCATTCATAAAAGGTATTCGTTACAACTACCGAAGCCTCTGTTGATGTATCCTCCAAATATTTACTGCCAAAAACCAGTTTCAGTTGGCCTTTCGTAACACGAACTTTAACCTCTTGCTTCAAGGTCCCTAAACACGATATCCCAGCGCCTGTGCTTTGCAGCTCAAAAGAGGGGTCCGAATTAACAGCCAAAGCAATGAGCTCCGTGATAGTATCCCAAGCATCAGAAGTAATATGTGAGAAGAATGTTACATATAAAACATAAGCCAAGGCAATGCCACTGTATGTCAATAATACCAGAATCGACAATATACTAGCAACGGAGACTCCATAGCCATATCCATTTACAGTGGCCTTCATTCTGAATTCCATGAAATCATCATCTCCAGTTGGGGTGTAATTGAAGGCAGAGCCTCCACTTCCAAACAAGCCCTTTATTGGTAACATTTGCCGAGCCCATTGCAGTTTCGTAAAATCCAAGAGAGAACCTTTGATTTGGGCACTATTTTCTATCCGTGACAACCCTTCCGTGATCATGACTGCGAAGATGGCTTCGACTGCGTTGGTTGGTGATTGAGCTCGCGCGATTCCTTGAAAGTCACCAATACTGTCGCAAAGCATGCTGAAGACTGACACCCCCGATTGTTCGATCACAGGATCGAGATGCTGAGCCCAGTCCGGCGCGATTTTGACCTGGCTCCACAGGAGCTGCCCATCGGACTTTCTTTCCTGGATTCTGCCTTTGCCAAACCAATCATGAGGTGTCCCAGAAACTACTAGAGGTCCGCCAAGAAACGATGATACGGCAGAAGAATTGGCCCAGCGTGCATCGATAGTACATGCCATCAATTTATCTGCCGCGTTCGTGGAGTTGTCGCCGGGAATAGCTGCCAGTGCTCCTACAGATGATGATCCAAAAGTCTCTGGAAGGCTGATCCACGTGGCATTTGTCGTTGAGCCATTTCGGGTAGCAGAGTCAAACCAATTCCGTGTTCCCAGCTCGCCATCCTTGAGATCGACTAAAGGAAAGTCAGAGCCTTGATCAAGCCTAGGAAATCGTATCGTATCATCGACGCTGTTCTGGTTGCATCGTACAAAAGAGATGGGCTGCAAGGTATCAACCGAGAAGAAGATGTCGTTATAGTAACAAAAGCTTGGACTCTTCCCATGGGCACAGAACTCTCTATTTGCAAGTGTCCAAACTTTCGAGGTCTGTGAGACGAAATCGGCTATGTTTGAAAGAGGCGTTGTCGCAACTGTAATCTCTGGCTGGAACACGAATGGGCCTCTGAAGCGAACAGCGAGTTTGTGAAGAGCCTTTGGACCGGAAAGGATCGTGTTCTCTGGCATGAAAAGGCCGAGACCGGCATCGGGAGATGAGGATTGGGTTGGCATAGAGGGCCAGAATGAAAAGAGTTCTTCCGTGATGAGACCATAATTTGAAGGATGGCAAGTATCGTTGTGGGATGCTGTGCAGATCTCCTCTGAGGGGAACACGTTGTCCAGCACAGTTGGATACATTTCCCTGTAACGTTTGTCGACATAGAATCTTGTCCCACCCGCTTCCCAGTCTCGAAGGACTGGAAGAGCTGCCACAGCTGCCGCAGGACCACTTTGTAAAGGTCAGCTTCTTACTCTCATTCTCAAGCTGACTCCTTCTCTGGTCTTATCCCGGTCCGGAGCCGGCACTATCGAAAACTAGAGGCAGGAGACGTACACTGTAGCAGCAAGGAGAGTGAAGACTACCATAACCACGACCAGAAGGGATTTGTCTCCCCGAGAGCCAAAATTAGCCGAGCAAGTCGCAGCGAGCTCTCTAGACCACAGAAACGATATCTTGCTGAAATCAAAACCAGATGCTAAAGCTCCGAATGGTATTCCACGACGGCACAACTGATGCCGAAGTAATGCAAAAGCTATGCAAGACAAGGACGACACAGCCATCAACTCCAGAAGCTTAGCAGCAATCTGTAGTCCTAGAAACTTCATGTCGTCTTGTCCCCGGAGACCTGAAAGCTCCCCTCCAATGTAATAGCCTCGAAGGCTGAGTGTGGCCAATGCCACTGCTGTTGAAATAGGTATGATATGAAGTAATGAATGGTAAAATGCTGGGTGAAAATCTTGGTATAATGCGATCTTCTTCTCTTCGAGAGCGGACTTTCTTTGAAGTCTTCGGTTCAGAATGTTGATAACGTCTAGCCCAAGGCTGCGGAAAATCCTTCGGATTCTGTGTACTCCCGTAGATTTACTTTTTCGCTCAACAACCGGTACAGCCTTACTTCTACTTAATATCAGAAGCAAAGACTTATTGAAGACTGTCGGTGAAGACTCACTTATTTGATGTAGGCGCTGTAGTCTTTGACCTCCGGTCTTTTGCCCGTGGAATTTTCATTTTCGCGTCGACGTCGGCACATGAATTGTGAAAATTGACTAGACATTCATTCTTACAAAGTTTCTCTTTATATTTCTTCCATGTGCTGTTTCACTGCTTATCTTCTGTCCTTAGCTTCTCGGGCGTGTTGGTGTTTGAGGATCCTGGCAAGGTTACCTGCAGGCTGCGGCCGAATCAAATATGCGCTAGCCGGGAAGCAAGCCTGTACCCGCGCGCTCAATGGGCTCCATGGGCCACAATTCCAAAGCTTCTCGGTCGCCATCTATACTGAGATAGAGGGGTATGTGTCATCTCTCTTCACTTCTCTCTGATTCTGCCTTACAGGGTAGAATATGGTGGAGTGGGCCGCGCGGTTGTTGGCTGATTGTTGAGAAAACCCAAACCGCGGATATGTGTGACATTTCCCGGAACACAAAGTCTATGCAGCAGCAATATGCTGGGAGAGGCTGTGTCTACTGCGCAGTGCTCGGCTTGAGTGATGTACTGCAGTCCATCAATTCAGTCCATTAATTGGTCCAGCATGTAGACAGGGGAGAGTGACCGAGGGACCCAATCCGAGTGGTACTGAGGCGCAGGTGAGCGACATGAAATAAGCGATTGTGGCTGAGGCACAACTTGGAGAGGACCCTCTGAGTGTCCCAATTCGACGGTAATAATAAGAATTGCATGAAATATCAAGAGAAGGAGAGGCAATGCATGAGATTCACCGATACTGTGCGTTTGCAAGTTGCTCATTACGGCCCAGGTGAAATATCAAGTTAGAGATGTGGCCATGTGCATCGTTTGGGAACGAGATCCTGCAAGCAATGGCAGATTTGGCAGAAGATCTGAGGAACATACTTGATGACTTCTTCACCACGCAGACTTTTAAGGATACTGAACACAATTCATAGATTGCTGACTCTGTACAATGCCAATCTTACTTCTTGTTACTACTGATTCATCATTTCAGATCATTCAACGCATGGAAGAACACATCCTTCAAATGCATGATTGATTCATGGCTTAACTCAAATATGAAAAGACCCCCAGTTTTTGAGATGTCTGAGACTATTGTCTAGTGCTTCCCTATGGTCGCTATGCACATGCCGCCATCCAAGCGTCTGCCGCTCATTCTGATGCCATTCCGCCACAGCTTCTCTGAGCCAATCGCTTCGAGGGGGGCAACACAACAACGACGAGCCCAACCCCGCCGTCAACATGTCCATTCACCTCACGAAACACTCCTTCCATCTATCTCCAAAGTTCCTTGCCATCCATACCCAGACTGGCAATTCTACCTCCCTCTTCTGAACCTCCGTCTTCTCCCCATCAAAGCTCCGCCAGAACAGTTTCAAGGTCTTCGACCAGCGCGGCACATCCACCACAGTCATCCGGCCATCAACAAGCAGAGGCGGCAGATTCTCTTGCATCTCAAGCATCGGGGTCGCGTCTCCGCCGGGAAGGAGAACAGATCGACGCTCGAGGGTGAAGGTCATGTCGCGCGTATCGTAGACTAGTTCGAGAGGAAAGGAGGAATCTGGTTCGACAGGTATTGCGCGAAATCGATGCTGGAGGCGAAGATCCTTAGGTGATGGTGGTGAACAGGGAAGATTGGTGACTGGATGGAGAGGGCCGTGAATGGCTATTGCACGTTCGCGAGCTGTTCTCAGGAAAGTTGGTCTTGGTGGTGAGCGGGTCGCGGCTGGGAGCCAGGTTGGGTCGGGCTGTGGTTGGCGTAGTGGAAACTGATATGACTCGAGGGGTGGAGCTGTTGAAAATTTGGAAAGCCTGGCTAGGGAGGGTTTGGTTGAAGAATCAAGTGACGAGCTTTGGGCGACCATGCCGTTTGTGTTGGTAGGAGGAGCGAGAAGTGGTATTGGGCAAGATTTTGGTCGAGAAGTCGATTGGTGAGAGGGAGACTGAGAAGACGGCGGTTCCATCTTTGATAGTGTATCTTCTTCCTGCGAGACGATCGGTGGTGATACTATTAAAGCTGGCAAGCTTGCAAAGTCGATCTTGACTCCTCGTCCGTCGATACGAGGTCGTTGTAAGGTAACGCGAGGTGAGAAGGAGCTTTTGGGCTCAGGGTTGGAAACGTCGGACGAGTCTGTATTTGACCGACCTCTGGGTTCGACGAGAGTCTTTGCACCGTCATCTGCGCCAGACATAGCGCAAAACATTGCATTCTGTTACAGGCACAATTCAGCTGTAACTCTTCACTGTTAGAATCGTGGCGAGGCGAGTCACCTTCGAAGTAAGTGAATTTTCGAGCCTTTGGGCAAATCCAAACATATGGCAGTAGGCAATGACCACGAGCCTCGACCAACGAGGAGTTTTCACGGATCGAAGCATCACTATAGATGTTGAAAAGGTGCAGCAAACAACATATATCACAGAGAATATCGGACGGCAATTGGTTGATGATAATTGCGGAATTGCGATGCTGATGTCGAACCTCGAGTCTTTGATCACCCACGCCTTGCAGGTCCCCAACTCCATATGTTTAGACCGACCTTCCATCCGGAAAGCAGTGGCAGCCCAGCATGCCCTAAGAAAGGAAGTTAATACCTGCCATGCCACGTGGATGGGATATGCGCAAACACGTACAAGTTTCCTCGTATCCCCGGCCATCAGATCTCAAGTTTTCCCAGTAGACAGCATTGCCTTTCTTTGGCTTGAACGTGACTCCCATCATCGGACTCTGCTCCTTCACTTCGCTAGTATCCTCTTCACACTCCAGGAATTCGCACCATTTTCTATCGGCAGTATCAGGCATCCTTATCCTTGGAAATTCAGTTCCACCACCTGTGCAATCTGCATCGACCTAGAAAAATATCCACATATCAGTAGGATAGTCTTTATTTCAGGAGGAGGAGAATTGGGCTTGAAGGAGGATATGTCGTTCAATGAAGACATATGAATCAAGTCCGAGAAACTCTTCTAGATGAAGCATGACTTACATAGACCATGAATGTGCTCACTCTATCCGCATCTCGGCTCGCACCACTCCAATCATAATGATGAGTGTAATGACCACCCTCGCGATATCTCTGAGTCCGCAACCTCTCAATATGAAGATCCGGCCGCCATCCCTGGAAGGCTCTCGCTCTGTGCTCGATACAGCGAACGACATTATCCCGATAGATGAGAGCAACCTCCGAGTGGCGCACTTTCGTCTGAATTGATGTCTCTGCTCCGCTTGTTACGGTCGAGGGCTCGAACTTATCCTCACTGCAGATTTGGTGAGCATTCGTCACGTGTTCCGGCTTCGATCTGTGTTCTGGAGAAGGGTTGAGAGTAAAGTTATGCTGCAATTAACTTACCTTATCTTCAGAACGTGATCTGACTCATCCGAACTGAGGAAGTTCTCGATGTAGATTATTAGCGGATCCACAGAGAGGATGTGTGTGTTGTAGCTGTGAGACGGGCAGTCCAGGGGCTCATTTGTAGCGATGAAGGAGCTATTGAACTGTGTGATGGGTACTGCAGGCCGTTGTGTTGTCCCAAATAGACTGCTAGATATGGGAAGATAGACAAAGATGTAAAGAGGAAGTATTGCGGCGATGTAACCTATCATTGTGTCGATTGTGTTGATGCTGGGGGTTTGAAGGCTGAAGAATCGTTGCTGTGGTGGCGTCCGACATTCCCGAGCCTGCGCTGAACCGCCCAATTCTCAGGCTCACGTGCCTGCATTGCCCCCAACCAACCTTGAAAGCGATCAATCTCCAACTTTCAAGATAGTATCCTTGCCAGTGGATGTCATTACCTGGTTAATTGACTTCGGATCATGTGTCTACAGTAAGCCAAATTGGTCTGTTCCCTATCTTTCCACTTTTCTTCCAAAGTTTTGCTTTAGAGCAGGCAGCGCGATTTTCAGTGATCGGACGAGGCACGTTGCTACATCTAAATGACCAACAATTCAGGGATACTCAAAAGATTAAAGAGAAAGCTGATTGGTAGATTTATAACTAGATCTCGGTCATTGACTGATGCCACAGTAAGTCCTGGATCTTGCTTTGACTGATTGTTTTGGTCCAAACTAAGCGAGATTTCCATCTTCATTGCTGGTGGTCGGGGATTTCCCATACCCAGTACAGGAACCTCAGAAATTGGCAGTTGAGGTAATTCTCGGCTTCTATCTTGATGCATTTCGCACTTCTCTTCATATGAGTCAGGTAGAGGACACGAGCAAGCAGGAACAGTAACTTTTATTGTGGCTAAGAGAGATGACAGACACCAATGTCACAGTTCTAACTCGCAGCACTATTAGAAGAGCCAATGTCCTCAGAGAAAACACAGACATTTGTTATTGAATTACTCTATACGATACATAATATCCAACACACTCGACGTTCGTGAATTAAACATTAGCCATGCCTTCGCTTCCAACACAGCACAACTCCACCTTCCTACTCGTATACTCGACATGCCTCTGCTGTCTTTTACCCAAATATCGCACTCTTGAACACACCAATAGCACTAATCTTCTTATACGCTCCATGCACCTGCTTCTCCCCCTTCAACTTAGCCTGGATATTCTCCCAAATCTGCGGCAACTCCGGCCTATCCTTCGCCCCTCCAATATTCATCTACAGAACCCGGAGATCAGCAAGCATCCTCCATAAACAACCTCACCAAGCACCAAAACCGCAAACTTAAACCACAGAAGAAGGAAATGGAAGAGCAAGCTTACCAAACTCGGAACAATAGCCCACTTCTCAAGCACCTCGCCATCCTTCTTCAACACAAGGACACCCGGCTGCGCCATACCGTGCTCATACCCCTTCCTCTCAGTGATCGCAACCTCCCAGCCAAATTTCTCCCTCAAATACCCCACAAGCTCATTGCTCTCATCCACTATCGCTTCGCCTTCATATCCTGTCGATTTGCGCATTTCCGGGAGGAAGGTGGCGGGCTCGGAGGTCAGGATCACGGTATTGCCTCCTTGGGAAGTGATGGATGGGAGGAGGGAGGTTAGGGTTGTTAGGTAGGCGCGGCAGAACGGACACCAATGGCCACGATAGGCTGGAGGGTGTTAGTCGGTGGAAGTAGAAGTGGTGGATGAGGGCTGGGTGATGGGGATTGGGAACTCGGAATGAGGCAGGGGACGGGAGGGATTAGAATGGGGTGACGAACAGACTATGAAGAGAAATTCCGAGGAAGAAAGCAGAGCATCGAATTTCTCGATAGGTGTTTGCGTAGATATTGGTGCTGAAGCCATAGCTGGTGCTGTAGTCGAGTTCTCTATTTCGCTGTTATGATTCGGGATTTTGCCGAGCCGAAACTGTGCAATTATCAAATTTCGTTTGCTTGTTTACTCCAACCTCTGGCCGTGAGTGAGATGCTGAATGGATGTATGCTGTATTAAGAAAGAATAGAGATGCTGAAGATACTGACAGAGAACATGAGGACCCTTCATCTTATATAAACTTTCTTCCCTCCTCGATTCAACAACACAATTTAAATTCGTACGCAGTGCTGGTACTGCGCCGCCATGCACAGTGACAGCAACACCCTGTACGCCTTACACACACCATCACCAAGTCCACCACCACCTCTCTCAAAAAACAATCACTAATCATCGCACTTTCGAGTCCACCACACAGTCCGCACTCAAATCATTTCCCTAGAGCCTCTCCAAGCAATCAAACAATTACATCCGAGACAACCCGGACATAAACCCGGGCAAGCAGGTGCCTACCCGGCATAGGTATGATTCCAAATACGGTCGTACAAACTCATTTCCTGACTGACTATTGGCTGCTCCGACGATTGGATGCAAAACGAGTGGAGTCGCAATTGGAATTCAGCACATTGAAAGCTGCAGGCGCCTACAGTAGGTGCCTGCTGGTATGTAAGCACGCTGCTGACTGATGGTGCAGTTGCTCTTGCAACCCCGTCGCGTGTCTCTCTACCCCTGGATTTGATTTGGAAAGATCTAGACGGGCTGCATGTATGGGGTGATTGATTGACGTAGGCAGTGCAGCCCATACTGGTATTTGTGAAAACAGAGCAAATAATCCTGTTTCTCTGGCCTCCAACAAGAGCGCCATTTCTCAGCGAGTCGGTAATTCGACGGGCTCCGAAGATCGAGACGGGGACTTCATTTGAAAGCTTGTCTGCTGTTGAAATGCACACAAGCATTCACCTGCATATCTCACAACACCCTGGAGGACTTGTACACTGCATCAAACAACAGCTTTCAAATGCTTCTGAATTTCTTCACTCCCTGTTCTATCTTTCTATTCATTCTCTCAAATTTAAGTCTAGTCTTTGAAGATCTAGAACTGCACGAACTTTTTGTTCACGCACTGCTTGCTTTCCTGGTATATTGTTACATTCCAACCTACAAATCAACAGACATCTACGTCTTTCCCAGGTGATCCATTTTATGCATTTCCATTTCCTCACCCAGAACGCCTGACAGCCTCTTAGCCTGCGCAATGAACTCCGGGCCTGATATCCCGCCCTTCCAGCCACCCAGTTGATAACGCCAGGCCTATGCATGTATGCAGGTACAAGAAAGGAAGCCATGCCGGTTGGTCATAAGCTCATGTAAGAAATTGCGTCCGATCGTAAAGTCGTCTCTCCCTCCACGTCCGTGTATCAGTGGAGAGGTACATGATCATCCAGTACTACCCCTCTTCTCTCGCTCCCTATTTGCGACCCAATTGTCAATGATCTTTCCGACTTCCTTGAAAGCTACTGGCTTCGTCATGAAGAGATCGATACCAACTCTCACTGCCTCTGTCTGATCCTCAATACTGCTTCTGCCAGTAAATGCAATGATAAGCGCAGCCTGAGATTGACTGTCTGTGCTTTGGACCCCAGCATTGCCCTTCTGCACATTCTCAGGCATAGCTTCTCGCTTCCGCTTCTCTTCGATAGCTCGGATTTGCCGCGTGGCACCAAATCCATCCAGGACTGGCATTGTGATATCCATGAAAATGATGTCGTATCCTTGCTTGCGACTTTCGACTTTCTGCACTGCTTGGAGACCATCCATAGCTTCGTGGATGACGGCGTAATTGCGACGATTGAGGTAAGTTGATAACAGCCGGATATTGATTTGATTATCATCTACCAGGAGAAGAGTGGGAGATTCAAGCTTCGGCTTCTGCTCACTGGAAGCTTTGAGCATCGTTGTTTGACTGATAGGAGCTGTTTCACCAGAAGAAACATGGGGAGGCATCTCAGGACGGGAATTTCTATTACTTTCCTTCTCTCCTAGTGTGCGACCAGTTCTTGGTGGAGTCAACTTCTCTCCAGATGACGGGAACGGAAATTCAGCATGCTTCTCGGTGATGGCGTTAGGTGTTGGGCTCTCGATTGCCTTTCTCGCATTTGCGCTATCTGCTGCCATTCGTGAGTTGTCCAGGACCTCGCCTCCGCGAGGACTCATAGATAATTCTTCGAAGACGTTACTCAGATCTGTACTCTCGAAAGGATTGGCTGTAGGACCATCTTGATGAGGGGTCGCAATCGAAGGAAGCCCTTGTATGCATTGCGACAAGGCTTTTGCGAGCTTAAGAGGGCCTACTGGTTTTGCAATGAATCCGACATTGAAGTCTGATTCGAAAATGGTGGTTGAGCGATCCACGAATCTCGTGTTATGTGAACAAAGAACAACAACTGATGGAGGACGCTTCTGTTTTGTAGCAATCTGCTGTACGAACTTGGATATGAGCGTCGAGTTGCCCTCGTTCGAGATGATTACGTCGCATTTTTGACCAAGAGGAACAATTCTCATGCCGTACCATTTGACTAGGAACGTTGATATGGAGTGCTTGAGTTGCCGTCCCATATCGGAGATAATGGGATCTTTGGTATCGATATCAAAGGCATGAAGAGATGCCCGATAACCAACTGCGCGAGTTTGCAGATTTTGTATAACTTCATCTGTTTCTCGACTGACCGACACAACAGATTTTTGAGTGCCTGAAGAAGCGGCCGAATCGGCATTCCTAGGCATTTCCCGAAGTAGTGGGAGAGTCACACGCACACCTAAATAATATTAGCGGAGAACACAAACGACGTCGTGGTAACTTACGAGTGCCGCGTCCGACCTCACTATCGATTGTGATGTCGCCTTCTAGAAGAGACACGATCTTTCGAACGATCGAAAGTCCGAGACCAGTCCCGCTTGAAAGAGAGTTCTCTTGTGCGAAAGGCATGAACAATTTCGATCTAAGAAATTCGGGTGATATGCCTCGTCCAGTATCTTGAACTGTCAAGGAGATCATAGCTCTCGGAACACCGTCACTACCGGTAGAAGCCGTATCAGAATGAAAATTTTCCATGTCTGTAACTGTGAGCGTGATCTTAACATATCCATGAGAAGTGTACTTGAGCGCGTTTCCAAGCAGATTCATGACCAGGCGTCGCAAAGCTCCTGGTTGTGTCGTGAAGTGGTAATTATGTGCATCAATATCGAGGATGACTGCCACGCCCGATGTTTGAAGGCGCTCAGGCCCTAGCATGTTTTCTGACGAGGTTATTAATTTCCTCGCATCGGACATCTTGCCTTGAGAATCCGGTACGATATCAAAGGATTGGGCCGTTGTGTGTTGAAATACGTGGCCTGCAAACACGCTTTCTACCACTTCCTCGCAAAGTACCGAAATGTCGATATGCTGGAACAGGCTGAGCATTGGAAGATCCGATTGCTGGAGATTTAAAGGTCCACCAGGCTTTCCAGGTACCGCACGTGCACCTGCTCGCTTAGTCCTTCTCCAATTCTTTTCGAAATGATTGATCTTTGAAAAGTCAAGGATATGATTCTGTGAACATTAGCTGAATTGCTTCCTTGGAGCAAACAGGACACTCACGATAGTATCAAGCAATGTCCTGCCGCAGCTATCGATTGTCTCAACTAGACCTTTTTCCCATCCTGTTGTAATCTCCTCCAGAAATTCGGCACTAGCCAAAATGCCATGCAGAGGAGATCTCAATTCATGCGAAATGCTGCCAATAAAGTCTCCCTTCTTCTGATCTGCAATCTCGGTGTCTATTCGAGACCATTCTGCCATCACAGAATTTCCAAAAGCACTCAGGAACGCAAGTTCACTTTGTTTGGATAAGACACGTGTTGGTTCGGTCGACCAGGCAAAGCAAGCGGAAAGCCATCGAGAAGGTCCAGCGTCCCATAGAGGCACGAATAGCAGTTGTCGTACTCCTGGAAAATGTCTGGATATGACTTTGGCGTCGTTCTTGTTTTTCGCACTTCTTAACTTGCGTTTGCGGGCTTCCTTGCTACGCTCGATTGGGTCTTTCGACAACGGCTTCCGACGTTCATCTTCTGACGACGATGACATGGCGCCGTCTGAGTCGAAGTTCCATAGCTTTCCCCGGGGGTATCGTCGAAGCAGTGCCAACAACGTCTTCTCATCCAATGGCTTGAACGACTGTGGGCCTGGAGCTGGATCCCCATGAATGGATGCTGCGTCTGAAGTTGAGAATCCAAGGATTTCGCATGATTTGGCAGCATTACTTGTTGTGCGAGAATACGCGCTATCACCAAAGTTCGGAGAGTTATCACCTGAAGGTACTAAGGTGGGAGGGGATGGAATCTTAGACCCTCCTTCTTCCTCGGCAGAATGGTGGTCGTCCCCACTCGTATGGCCAGGCATAACCTCTGCTGGGCTCTCTGTCGCACTCTCAGTGAAGCTGCTTGCATCGTCGTTTGGTCCATGACCATGAGACATATCGCTACTGAATCCGCACTGAGCATCATAGAATATCACACCCCCATCAACTTCAAATGCTTCTCGGATCAAATTAGCAGCGCGGGAGAAAAGAACTTTCATGGCAGTGGATTCGGATTGATCGTCGTTCAGAGGTGAGCCGGAATGGTCTTGGGGGTCGTTGGGCGAGGAGATAGTGACGCTGGTTCCACCGAATGAAGATTGATGAGACTGCGGCATACTTTCGAGATCTGGGCGCGACTGCATGTCGGCGGGTGGATTCGCCGCAAGTATGCCCTCTTCAGTCTTGAACAGCGCAGCAGAATACTCTTTTTCCCTGTCGGCCGCCGCATGAGATATTGAGCTTCTAATCGAGCCCTTTGATCTTGTTCTGGCGATACTGTGGTCGGTCTCGAATTGCCCAACAATCTTTGTCCCTTCTCCATCTTCTGCGTCCAAGTCTGCTTCGACCAGTTCTGCACGTCCTTCCACAAATGAGGCGAGCCCACGACTCATCTTCATCCCACGGCGATGCTCTTCGACCTCTCTGACCATTTCCATATGCCGCATAATCGTGACAGCCATAGTTCCCATGAAGTGTATCTTGTCATCACTGAGTCCGTTTCCAACTCGATCGTCAACAACAAACAAGCTACCAATTGGAATTCCACGCTTGGTGATCAGAGGCACACCAGCGTAAAATCGCAAGAACGGTGCTCCCGTAACGAAGGGTAGTGTGTTGAATCTCTCGTCTTTGCTGAGGTCGTCAACAATGAAAGCGGGGTATTTGCCATTGGTCTGGGGTGCAACCGAAATCGTTCTGTTTGCTTATCAGTATTTGTTCAAAGTACAATGTGGTAGATTTACCTCTCGCAAAGACGTCCAGCTTTGCTGACACTAGCACATCCTATCCAAATATCATCTCCAGGTGCATGTTTATTATTGTCCACAAGATCAACTGTCCTAGTACCTTCCGCAATAAAGAATTGTGTTTCTGCATCGATGACGCTATGGAGAGTCAGTACTTATGCATTGGAGGTCTTAGAAGAGTACACGCCTTATCATTGCTCTTTGCGACCCAATTCTCCATGTTGTAAGCTGACAGAAGGCTGTCAGGGCAGTATCTGGAGAGGAGATTTTGGATGAGGTGACATTGGATTTGACCTTTATGTCGCGCCCTGGTGTATCACTATCGTCCGAAGGAGAAGCAGGTACAACAGCGTCGGCAAGGCTTTCTGGGTCTGTAGGAGTTGGTTGGAAGTATCTGCAAGAAGACTGTCAGCACTTCGAGATTGAAAACATACGTCCTCGCGCCGGGCTCGCTAGGATGATGTCTAGGTGCTCGAATTTCCAGAGACATACTTGTAAACTTCTCTTGCCCGCGCACTATCCGATACGCCCTCCAAGTGGGATGCGATGGTAGAGGCCACAGGCGCCATCGACCTTCCTGTTACTCCTTCCCTTGGCCAGATCGAATGCTATTTGAGCAAGATCGAACACTATAATGTACTGCAACCAATCTAGGGCCAGATCAGGGTCGGAGAGTCTTCGTCGTGATCTACGAAGAGGGCTGTCAGTCGCAAGCACGGCTCAGCAATGGGATGGTTATTGGAGGTTGTATTCCCAAGGCTGTAGGGGGGCTGTCGTGCTCAACTCGCCAGTTGCGCCGGCATTACACAAAGGTGCAGACTTCTCGTGAGGCTGAAAATAGGACCGTCTGAAGGGGGGGGGG
>NYXK01000006.1 GCA_002685535.1 Deltaproteobacteria bacterium | reverse complement strand
GTGGTTTGTCAGCCTTGATCTTGAATCTTGTTTTGCCGAAAACAGATTCATAATTGATTCTTAAAAACGAAGCGGGGCAGGCAACAGTTTGCCCCTACCTTCGTGCTTCCACGATCTTCCTGAAAGAACCGGCCTGTATTTCATCTACGGTTACGCCTGATTTTTCCACATCTTCCGGATCAATCGCACCGCTGTTTAATGCACGGAAAAAATAATTCAACAATCCTTGTCCTGTAGCCGCATCATCAAAAACATCAGCGCTAACAGCCGCATCAGCAGCCTGTTCCACCAAATTGCGGAGACGTCCGGTAGACACCTGTAGTTGTTCCAGAAAAAATGCTGCATTTGCTGCGTATCGTACAGGTAATTGTGCAGGATGCAAATCCCAACCCTGGTAAAAAGCGTTGGCCAGTGAATGTCGGATATGCCCGTAAGACAGTTTCCAGGAGCGGTGAACGCTTTCCAAATTTTCACTATATTGCAAAGCAGAAAGATTTTCTCCCTGATGCGGAGCAAGCGGAATGATGTTGGTTGCACCGTCGGACAGAAAAATTCCGGAGCCGCCAAAAGCAACTTTCATCACCTGCCTTGCAAAGTTGCAAACTTCGTTGTCCATCGTTTGGTAAGCCGCAATCAAATCACAGGATGCAGTGTAGTCATAGGTTCCAAAATGTGCACCAAGGCAACGGTTCCCAGCGGCATTCGCGATTTTTCTGGCAGTCACCTCACCATCGGTGTTAAAAACTGATTGGGTGGTTTCAATCATGATTTCCATTTTTAGTTCACCTGAATTCAGTACGGAATTTTCTTCCAGAACTTCAAACACCTTGACCAGAGCTGCGACTTGTTCCGGAATTTCGACTTTTGGTAAAGTAACCACAAAATTTTCAGGAAGTACTCCGTCTGTTTCTTCGAGCAAAGTACTGATAAAAATATTCAGTGTTCTCACCGAACGTTCCACAAATTCAGTATTAAACGGTTTAAGCCGAATACCGATGAACGGCGGTAAAATACTCTGCTTCATTCCGTCAGCGACTTCTTTTGCACCCTGAACGGCTACTTCGTCTTCTTTCTCATCCGGATGTATGCCGAATCCGTCTTCGTAATCCAGCCTCAAATCTTCAACCGCTTCACGCTTCAATTTTTTCTTAACTTGTGTGTAAACTCGCCATGCCAGCCAAACTGAGCTGTTTTTCGGATCGATGCCGTTATTTTGTATTTCTGTAAGCAATGCGTCTATTTCAGCTTTGTTATCTGGCAAACTGTCCACGCCCTTCAAACCAAGCGACTTCGCGAAGCTTACAAAATTTGGAGCAAAATCTGTCAAACTCTTGTTTGCGAGTAGGCCAAAGTTTTTAACAGAATCAGCTTTAAATAGGTGTGCTCCTACGTAGAATGTCTGAACGGGTTGACGCCGTAGGGATTTTCCGGGATAATTTGCTTCAAAAGAATAATTCGCTCCGGCAAGTTTCTTGAGGATTCCTGAAGTCTTTTCGTCGCTTAAAATAGTTTTCATTGAATGTGATATTTGAAATGATTTAACAGTAATTTTAATCCGCCTTAACGCCGGAAACACGAAAGCGACTCACTCCGCCATCCGGAAAAATGTTAAGACGCAGATGATTGACTGCACCTAAAGTTTGAAGTTCTGCTTCAAAAAAATGTTGGCGATCTGCTTGAAGTTTTTGTTCCGGAAGCAAAGTCTGCCATGCTATATTAGCAGTTCCCCAACTTTCCGGTGAATTATCTGCTGGTAAATTAGATGGTAAATCTACTGGTAAAAATACAGCATCGACTGAACAACGATCCGGATAATTTCCTTTGAAGAAATTTGTATCAACTTCGATTTTCCGGACCTCTCCTTTGCGCGCGAGACGTAAAATAACCCAGTCGTTCCCGGGAGTACGCCGCCGCCTTGTTTCCCAGCCGTCACCCATATTTTTTCCACGACCGGGAGCAATCAGGTTTCCCATATCTCCGAAATGTTGATCGTTGCAGGCCAGAGCCAAACCACCGTGCCATGATGCAGAAAGATCAATTATTTGATCCGCACCAATCGTTGACCAATCCATGTGCGGTTCTCCATAAACCCTCAAGCGCGCCACTCCGCCGTCAGGATAAATATGCAGGCGCACATGAGTCCAGCGTTGATCACTGCTAACATCAAAGAAGTTTTGTGAAGTTCCTGTGAGCGGAGATTTAGCGAGCAGCTCCGTCCATTCGGTAGAATCATCCGGATCGACTGTGATTTCGCAGGCTTCCAGTGAAGCAAACGGCGCGAAGTTTCCGGTAAAATGATTGGTGTCAATATCGAGCGCTCTTATTTTTCCCGGCGCTCCCAAACGAATGCTGCACCAGTCATGTCCGGGGATCCGTTTGCGTCGCGATTCCCAGCCGTCCATCCATTTCCCGTCATCAGTGAATTTGTCTGGAATAGAAATGCCTCGTCCTGGTTTGATTATATTTTCTTTTTCTGCAAAAAAATCATCTGTTGTTGCTAAAACTACAGAGCCGAGTCTTTCTTCAGCAAGGTTCAAATACTGACTTGAGAAACGGTTGTCGTGTGGTGATTCCAAAGTGTCTCCTAAAATCTTGTTTGTTAATTTACATGTTGATGGTGTTTGTACCAGTGGTGTGCAATGTCGATTCGGCGGCAAAGCCAGACGTCAGCATGGCTGTTTACATAAGCAATAAATTTTTCCAGAGAGGCGATGCGACCGGGACGGCCAATAAGTCTACAGTGCAAACCGATACTCAACATTTTCGGTGTGGCTTCGCCCTCGGCATATAACACATCGAACGCGTCACGCAGATAGCTAAAAAACTGTTCTCCGGAATTAAAACCCTGTGGACTGGCAAAACGCATATCGTTGGTGTCCAGTGTGTAGGGAATTACCAGATGCGGTTCGCCTGCAGGAGTTTCGACCCAGTACGGTAAATCGTCTGCGTATGAATCTGCGTCATATAAAAAGCCTCCTGCTTCCTGCACCAGACGTTGAGTGTTGGCACTAGTGCGGCCTGTGTACCAACCCAAGGGTCTGCTGCCGGTAACACGAGTATGAATTTCAATGGCTTTTGCCATGTGCTCACGTTCGATTTCTTCTGGAATATCTTTATAATCAATCCAGCGATATCCATGAGAGGCAATTTCCCAATCGGCTTTCAACATGGCCTCAACAGCCTCCGGATTACGTTCCAAAGCCATAGCTACACCGAAAATTGTCACAGGAATGTCCATGCTGGTGAAAAGACGATGGAGTCGCCAAAATCCGGCCCTGCTTCCATATTCGTAGATTGATTCCATGCTCATGTGTCGTGCATCTGTGAAGGGAGGCGCACCTATAATTTCCGAAAGGAATGTTTCTGACGCGGGGTCACCATGAAGGATACAGTTTTCACCGCCTTCTTCATAATTGATGACAAATTGTACGGCAATCCTTGAATTATTTGGCCACTGCGGATGTGGTGGATTTTGGCCGTAACCAAGTATGTCCCGGGGATAATATTCCATGAGTTTTCTAAAAAAATAGTTTATATATTTTTCAAATAATACTAAGCTTTATTTTAAGAAAATTATAACTAAAAATCTAGGCTATCATTGATTTTATGGACTCATACATTTTTGAATGGTTAAATCTAGTTGTCCGCTGGATTCATGTGATCACAGGAATAGCCTGGATTGGTGCCTCATTTTTTTTCAATTGGCTGGACAGTCAAATCACTCCACCTGAAAATCCTGAGACGCAAGTTGAAGGTGAATTATGGATGGTACACAGCGGCGGTTTTTATCAATTGGAAAAAACTATGATTTCACCGTCCAAAATGCCGAGAGTTCTACATTGGTTTAAATGGGAGGCCTACTCCACCTGGATCAGCGGGATTTTTCTACTCGGAATTGTCTATTACACTGGCTCCGGAGTTTATTTGATTGATTCACAAATCGCGGATTTAAGTTATGGGATGGCNGTCNGCATAAGTTTGGGNACAATTCTNGNNGCGTGGCTGGNTTANGATTNNCTCTGGGNTTCNNNGCTGGGNGAAAAAGGCTGGTTGCCNGTNATNNTTTCCTTTGTACTTTTNTTCGGANTNATCTGGTGGTTTCATCAATGGTTNGGCTCNCGTGCNGCTTACATCCATGTNGGTGCAGTGATGGGNACCTTGATGGTGGGNAATGTCTGGCGGCGNATNATCCCTTCTCAAACNAAANTGGTNGANGCAGTTAAGNCNGGNNAAACNCCNGAAGCNTCNCTNGGNATAAAAGCGAAGCAGCGCTCTNTTCATAATAATTACNTGACCCTGCCGGTTGTGTTTATTATGATCAGTAACCATTTCCCAAACACGTTTGCNCATCAAATGAATTGGCTGATTTTGATTGCGATCATCGTGATTGGTGCAACCGTCCGGCATTTTTTCAATCTAAAAAATAAAGGACATTTGAACATATGGATTCTACCGGCTGCGATGGCTGCTATTTTTGCGCTTATCTTTGCGACCAANCCGGCGGATTCTATTACTAATTCACCAGCCACAGTCACATTTGGAACAGAGCATATTCCATTTGCACTTGTGCGTACCATTCTGGATCAGCGTTGTTTAAGTTGTCACTCAACAACGCCCACCGATGAGGTTTTCAAAACTGCACCCAAGGGCATCATGTTTGATGATAACAAACGGCTTAAGGCACTGGCATATCTCATAAAAACTCAGACAGTGACTACGATGGCCATGCCTCTCGGCAATAAAACCGGAATTACTCCGGAAGAACGCATTATACTTGGTCGATGGATTGAGGAAGGGGCANCAATTGAGTGAATTATAAACTGTGAGCCAAATCNTAAAACATAATTATTTACCACAGAGACACTGAGGAAAAAAGTAAAAACATCCATCTGTGTCCTCTGTGGTGAGTAGGGCACTTNGCAAACATTTATCAAAAAGAATTTAAAGGAGTTAGCAATGAGTCCGATCACCACCCATGTACTGGATACTTCTCATGGATGTCCCGGAGTGAATATTCTGGTACGTTTAGAACAACAGAAAAGTGACGGAAGCTGGAGGGAGATATCGTCCGGAAGGACAGATAATGACGGCAGAATTNTGAATTTGCTTGCGGAAGAAGATGTGTTGGATTGCGGCGTTTATCAAATGATATTTGTGACTGCTCCTTATTTTGAAAAGCAGGGGATTTCGTTTTTTTATCCGGAAATTGAAATTCGTTTTTTGCTGAACCATCCGGAACAGCATTATCACATTCCTTTATTGCTGAGCCCATTTGGTTACAGCACTTATCGTGGAAGTTAACTGAAGACGGCAAAGTTCAACTTCACGCCAAAGCAAATTACGCGTCAGCCAGGATTTTTTTCAACCGCAAATTTGTAATTTTATTTTGTTCCGAGGCTGCAATTCTAAGTTCGATCAGCGGAATATTTTCCAGCCGTTGCTGCAGCAAATCCAGCATTTCCTCAGCACTTTTCCCTGTTGCACAAATGATAAAAATATAACCGAATTTTTTCTCATATTTACGATTTTGCTTTTCCAGTTCAAGTTTGAGCGGATCAGCAGCGTTAAGCATTCCAGCCTGCTCTTTACGGGTCCAGCTTTCCGTATTTTTTGCTTTTTCCGGAGCTTTACTTTCGCCTATTTTCGGATGAGCCGCAAATGCCTCCAAATAATCATCTTTGCCTAATTCCAGCCATATTTTCTCTGCCTGCACGTGCAACTGGGCTGTTGAAGAGAACGGCCGCGCTGCTAAAATGTTATTGACCCATTTGCTGGAACCGCAACATTTAAGTAGTTCAATACGGGCCTGTTCACTATCTCCTTGATTCAATTCTGCTAAATTCACGTTATGACTTAAGCTAAATATGAGAAGAGTAGTTTGAAATAAATCTATTTAGACGGTTCAGAAATAAAAAGTGGAGCTCAATTCTAAGCGGTTAGCAACAGGTGTATTTTGACCTGCAANAGGGCGTGTATAACCCAAACGAACTTGCCATGGAATGGNCAAAGATTTTTGCTCAAGTTCACTNAGGTTNCCATAGCCGAACTCAAAACTGATTTCTTTCAGAAAAGTGGCATTTGATTTTCCAAGAGGCAGTTTGCTTTCAGACTGTTGAAAATAGTGGAATTCTGTTCCAGCAAAAATATTTTGACGCTCAATGCTCCAGTTGTAAAATATGTCTGCGCGGTGACCTGCAGAGTAATAAACTTCTTCTCCTTCCAGTGTTTCACGTTTGCCAACCAGCTCATTTGAAGCGGCTAAACGTATTCCATTTCTGACCCCGTGTGACAGCGGGAACCAGTTAAAGTGGAAAAAAGCGCCAACGGAACTGTGTCCTTCACCGATTGCATTAGGGGCAATTCCACGTGGTGTTCCTGAATTGCCTGTAGGTAAACGAAACGTAAATCCGCCACGGTTATACCACCTGGTTGTCACACTCAGGTCTTTCGCGATTTGCACACTGATGTCCCCAGGTCCGCTTTGAGTTTCGGAAGCTAAACTGTCAAGCACTATCTGCTGGCTTGAAGTCGCGGATGTAAAATTTAGNGAAGAGGTTTGCTTTCTTTGTACCAGAGGAACAGTTGCCTCTATCATCCAGATTTCCGTCAAACCATATGCCATGCTAAATTCTAAGCNCTGCTCCTGCCGCTGCAGTTCACCTTCAACAGAATCGCGCCATTCTCGATCCCAGAGCATGAGCTGCTGTAAAGGCACTTCCTGACCGTAACCGTTAAATGCNCGGNTGTAAGCCGGAGTANACTGAAAACGCATTTCCAGTTCCCAGANTGAAGCAGGGATACGGTTTTCCAGTTCAAACGCTGATAATGTTGCCGGGATAATGAATGCTAAAACGAATGTGATTAAAAACTGTTTCATGCGGAGACCTCCATATTTTCCTTTTCCGCAAAGGAGATCCAGTCATTTGCTGTTAAATGAGGGATGATACCTT
Source organism: Deltaproteobacteria bacterium (assembly GCA_002685535.1). Taxonomy (GTDB): domain Bacteria; phylum SAR324; class SAR324; order SAR324; family NAC60-12; genus Arctic96AD-7. Next base: position 22,860 of record NYXK01000006.1, on the reverse strand, counting down.
CGATCGGGAATCCAACCACATTGTTGTAGGATCCACTGATTGATTCTACCAAAATTGCTCCTAAACCCTGAATTGAATAAGCACCTGCTTTGCCAAAAGCTTCTCCGGAATTGACGTACCATTCAAGCATTTCATCAGCAAGTTTTTGAAAACGTACTTCCGTACAAATAACTTCAGTAATTTCTTCTGCGGAATCTTTATTTAAAATCGAAAATCCGGAAAAAACCTGGTGAGTCTGTCCGCTCAATTGTTCAAGCATAGAGTATGCGTGTTCTCCATTTTCCGGTTTTCCGAGGATGTTATCTTCAAAAAACACAATTGTATCACCNGCGAGAATGATCACATCATGTGGCAGTTCAGGGAATGCACTATGCACCGCATTTGCTTTTTCGCTGGACATCCGTTTAACAAAACTTTTTGGGGCTTCATTTTTATGTGGAGTTTCATCAATTGTTGGAGAGTGGCACTCAAATTTGAGACCGTACTTTTTCAGTAACATCTGGCGTCGTGGTGAAGAAGAAGCCAGACAAAAAGGTCTATGTTGTAAAAAATTGGACATTATCAGAGAGTTTAAAACAGTTTATTTTCAAAGTATGAGGTACCTTTAGGTTTTGTTAGGTGTCTGCCTGAATTGCATATTTTAATTGAAAGCCGTTCTAAGGCGATCACTGAATTTTCGGTTTGTTAATTCAACGTTGTTTTGCTGAGTCTGTTCAGTTTTTGGTATGTAAATATTATCGATGTAGTAACTCAGTATTTTACGCACGACTGGTGCAGCTGCTTTTGATCCACCACCACCGTGTTCGACAAGTGCTAAAACGGAAATTTCCGGATCTTCCGCAGGCCCAAAAGCCACAAACCAAGCGTGATTCTGAAAAATTTTGTTGGCCTTTGTTTCATTATCCATCGTTTCTAGTGTCTTATGGCTGATGACTTGTGAAGTCGCCGTTTTNCCNGCAACAGTAAATTCTTCAAATTTAACTTTTTTGGCGGTACCGCCTTCAGAGTTAACTACGGCAACCATGCCCTCTCGGATCAAACTTAAATATTCTTCTTTTAAAGGAATTTGCTGAGGCCTAATACCTTCCTGTTCTTTAAAAAGACTGGGAGGCATCCACAAACCATCATTTGCAAGGATGTTTATCATATTTATTACCTGCATAGGGGTTGTGGTAATATAGCCCTGACCGATNGCTGCGACCGGTGTTTCACCCTCGTACCATTGTTCTTTGAGGTTGGCTATTTTCCATTTACTACTAGGAATCAATCCTGCTTTTTCATTTTGGAGGCCCATGCCGGTTATTTTCCCAAGCCTAAATAGGTTGGCATATTTATGGATTGCATCCACTCCNGCGCCCACACCGGTATTGTAGAAGTAGATNTTGCATGAGCCCATAATAGCCTTTAACAGATTAACTTTTCCATGACCGCCTTCTTTCCAGCATTTATAAGGTTCGACTCGCCCTTGAATAAAAAATTCAGCTTTGCAAACATGTTCCGTTTGTGGAGTTATAACTCCTTGATCAAGTCCTGCGTATGCTGTGACTATTTTAAAAATTGAACCGGGAGCATATAAGCCCTGTATAGCTTTGTTACCCATAGGGTCTTCCGGATTAGCTAAGAGGCTGCTCCAGTTTTTCTGATCAATTCCACCTGAAAATAAGTTAGGGTCAAAGTCCGGGAAACTAGCCAGAGCCAGTATCTCTCCGGTCCTGGGTTTAGTGACTATCACCGCGCCGCTTTCACCCTTCATGGCTTCTGTTGCAATCTTTTGGAGGCGTATATCAAGGTTTAAATGGATATCTTCCCCGGGAACAGATGCGACAGGTTTTCCTAAGACCTGTATCTCCCTTCCCATATGATCAACTTCTGCCTGTCTCCCGCCATCGAGTCCGATCATGTAATCGTTTTCCAGTAGTTCAATCCCGGAGTGACCTACGATCTGACTGGAACTGCGCTTCTCTTCAGGCAGTTCTTTCCAGTCTTCTTGAACAATTCCTACATAACCAATCAGATGCGCAGCCAGGTTATTGTACGGATAAAATCTACGTGGTTGAACAACAATTGATACACCTGGGAAATCGTCCTGAAATGTTTCCAAATACATGGCTTTTTCGTATTCCAGGTCATCTACCAGAACAATCGGTTTAAACTGAGCTAAATCGTGGCTAGCCTTTATTTTTTCATTCAGTTCTGCAAANGAGAGNNTGAGNNCTTGCGACACNNNNCCCAAAGTACTTTCCAAATCCGGTGTGTCTTCTCTAATCAACTGCAGTTGATAAGCAGGTCGGTTTTCAGCGAGGATAACCCCATTTCTGTCGTAGATAATTCCGCGTAAAGCCGGTTCCGGAACAAGACGGACACGGTTGCCCTGAGAAAATTCTGTGTATTTTTGACCCTCTGTAATTTGCAGATACCAGAGACGGGATGCGAGCAAAGAAAAAATCAGGATCACGACTCCACCCAAAATTATAAGGCGAATCCGAATCCGGTCAAGTTCTTCAAACTCCAGAGTATCCGGTTTCACGCGACATCTCTCAGGAAAAGATTTTCGCTCCAAATTACAAATTGAAGAATTATAGGTGTCATTAATCCCTGCAGAAGTGCAAGTGGAAGAGTTAAAGTCAGCAGATGGCTGGATAGTTCAAATCCTGGCTCGAACATACCTAAAATTGAGAGAGAAATCCAACCTTCAAAACTCGACATAAAGAAGACAGCCAGACTGACTGCAAAAAAAGTATTTGCGTAAAATAATTTATTCAAATGACTGATAAGTAATAATGTCAGAAAAAATGANGTTCCGTAAAGTCCCATGATTCCATGTGAAAGCGCGTCCATCNTCAGGCCGGCCAGGATGCCGACGAATCCAATTACCAGTTTTGAATGACGGAATGCCAGGATTAACATGAATATCAGTATCCAGTTAATTTTTAATCCTCCGATTTGAACATAATTATTGAAAACAATGTTCAGCCAGACACCAATCAACATCAAACCCAAAGAAAGCAGAAATAAGCGCATCAATCAATAAACAAGTGNGAATCTGTTTTAGAAGGGACGATGACAAACACTTCTTCAATTTGGTTAAAATCTACTGCACTGTCCACAATTGCTGTTTTAAACAATTCATGCTTTTGATGTTGAATTTCTTCAACCCAGCCTATAAGCAATCCTTTAGGATAAAGTCCGCCAAGTCCACTGGAAATGACACGGTCACCGATTTTAATATTTGCATGCTGATTTATTTGCCTCATTTCCAAACCTTCGTGTGTTCCATAAATCAGCCCCCGAATCCGGTTACGTTGAATCAAGGCGGGAACNCGACTGCGGTGATCTTTTATTAATTGTACTGAAGACTGAAATGGAGAGACAGACTGAATACGTCCAACCAAGCCCTCTTTGCGTAGAACGACATAGTTCCGCTGTACCAGTTGATTGCTGCCGCGGTTTATCAAACTAATATCGTGGTTATTGTCCGCAGATTCTCCAATAATTTCCGCAAATATTTTCTCTTTGATTTTATTTNTGGCAAAGAGCAGTTGGTTTCTCAAACGGAGAAACTGGACTGAATTCTCAATGTGTTGATTCATCCTCTCCTCCATATCAAAGAGCTGCTGCCGGAGAAGCTTATTTTCTTCGTTTACATCAATCAGTGAAATGTAAGAATACCAGAGATTTTTAATAGTGGATGCAATTGAGTGTACAGATGCCTGCAGGGGGTAGGTTACAGTTTGTGCAACCGACTGAAAACGTGATGTCCCTTCATTGGTATGTGTTTGAGACATCAGCAAAAACAGACCAATGAAAGTGGCAATGATGAGTAACTGCAGCCGGTATGTGTTGATAAATTTGAACATTATTTTATTGACGAGATTCTTTTGTCAGTTGGTTACTGACGATTTGCCAAATATCAACTTCAGACAATTTCTCTGAGGAGGACGACCGGTTTCAACATGTAGTCTGCCTGATTGATTTCCTCAAGAGCTTTTTGTACGAGGCCTTCTTTACAGTTCTGGAGAGTCAAAGTGAAAATCACGGTTTCCTCACCTTCTTTACCAATTCGGTGATACTGAGGTAATTGCTCGAGGGCATAAATATTAATAGAAAGCCGTTCAAAAATTTTCCCGTAGTGACCAAATATTCCAGGATGGTCCCGAACTTCAAAACGTAGAGTGTGGCGAAAATTTATTTCATCCATCGATTCTATTGCTAACTTTCTGGAAGCAGCCGGCGGCGGAAATGGTTCCGGATGACTTTGAACTTTATTCAGGTCAGAAACAATCGCTGAGGCTGTCGGCAGGCTGCCGGCACCCTTACCGATGAGCGTGATGTCTTCCGCATATTTTCCTGTGAGAGTAACTGCATTTGTTGAACCGGCGATTTTTGTGAGGATGTCATCTTTTTCAATCATGAGCGGTAAAACATAAACCTGTACCCTTTCTTGAGCACTAAGTCGTAGATTTGCGATCAATTTAATCCTCCGTCCCATTCGTTCAGCATATTCAAAATCTGCCAGTTCCAAATGATCGATACCTTCCAAAGAGATTTGCTCAGGTGCAAACCATTGTCCGGTGATTAAATAAGTCAGAATTACCAGTTTGTAACGTGCATCAATCCCTTTAATATCATTGGTGGGATCCTGTTCCGCGAATCCCAAATCCTGCGCCTGTGAAAGAGCTTCCTCAAAAGAAAGGTCATTGGTTTCCATTTCACTGAGAATGTAGTTTGTCGTACCATTTAGAATTGCCCGGATTCCCTGAATATCCTGAACCTGCAAATAATCTTTCAGTAAACGCAAAACCGGAATCGCACCTGCTACAGCGGCTTCGAAGAGCAGGTGACGTCCGTTTTCCCGCGCGACCTCCATCAGTTCCGCACCGTGTACCGCAATCAAATCTTTATTCGCAGTAATCACATGTTTACCGTTTTGCAAAGCTTTGGTGATCAGTTCACGTGCAAATCCGCTACCGCCGATTGTCTCGACTATCACATCAACTTCTGGATCCTCAAGAAGTTTTTCCGGGCTTTCGTAAAACAATTCCGGATTTTTTTCAAACCACGATCGGACAAATTTCCCCTGAGTATCACGTTCCAGAATTCCTGCGAGATTTATTTTTGCATCCGGATGTTCACTGTGCTGTGCTAAAACATGAGCGACGCCACTGCCAATTGTGCCGAATCCGGCAATAGCTACATTTAAGACTGGCATTTGTTTAACTATTTTGAATGTTGATGAAGATTAGTCCNCTGAAGAAATTTCTGCAATTGCATCCATTTCCACAGCAACACCTTTTGGTAAAGCACTGACTTCTACACATGCACGTGCAGGCTTAGAAGCATCGAAATATTCAGAGTATATTTCATTTAGCTCATTAAATTGTGCTANATTTTGCATGTAAATTGTAACTTTCAGCACATTTCCCAAAGCAGAACCTCCTGCTTCCAGGATTATTTTCAGATTCAAAAGTACTCGATGACATTGTTCAGCAAAAGAATTCAGCACTAGTTCTCCACTCTCAGGATCAAGCGGAANCTGTCCNGAAACGAAGAGCATGTTTCCGCAGCGAACTGCCTGTGAGTACGGNCCTACCGGCGCGGGTGCCTTTGATGTGTTAACTATTGATCGGGACATATTTTGGCTGCTTTAAAGTATTATTGAGTGATTTTTCTTTTGAGAAACTGGTACCACTGCAGGCGGTCAAAAATACTTTGATCCATTGCAAACCAGTCTGCACATCCCATTGTTGCTGCTTCATCTAGTAACTGCGGAGATTTGATGTTACCATTAATTATCAATGGTTTGTCAGTATATTTTGCACTCCATTGACACAGCGGTTCTTTGTTTTCAAAGCACTTGTTCATNGCATGAACTGCNAGAGGATGGAAAAAATCAACTCCTGCGTCTTCCAGCAGTTTTAACATGCTTTTAAGGTNTTTAGGCTTGAATCCGTCTTCAATTTTGTCAAAAATAGANAAGTAATAACTAATTGGTATTTTGACCGATTCACGATTCTTGATGGCTCTAACAACTTCCAGTGCCAACTGCATTCGTGTTTCAATCTTCGCAGAACCATATTCGTCCATACGGGAGTTAAGTTTGACACAACAACATTGATCAAGCAGTTGTTGTTCAGTACCGTTTATTTCGAGGAAATCCATCCCAACTTCCTCCGCACGTTCAGCCGCATGAACATAATTCAGGATAATCTCTTCAACATCGCCCTGATCAAACTCACGGCTGACGTCAAAATCNCGTCCAAAGTTCAAAACCGACGGGCCGACAGGCTGTTCACCGCAGGTACTTTCAGAAGTTTGTGCGCCCGCATGACTGATACGGATTCCGATAGAGGCACCTTCTTTTTTAACTCCGCGGGCCAGGTTTTCCAGGCCTTNAAGATGTTNTTCTTCTGAGATTCCCAACNGGTTTACATGGCTCCGTCCCTGCTTTGTCACATATGCAGATTCGACAATGATAGTGCCGACTCCCTGACGGGCTAAGGTACGGTAATGTTTAATGAGTGTCGGCGTTACCTTGCCGTCTACATCTGCGTGATCGTCCACAGTTGGTGGAGCAAGGATACGGTTCCGGAACTGTACTCCGTTAATTTTAAACGGTTGGAACATTGACTCAACCTTAGACGGAGTCGTTTTTGCCGGTGCTACTTTTGTTTTGGTTACGGTAGGCATTGTTGATTTTGTGTGTTATATGTTGAATTATTGGCGCTGTGCTTTTTCTTCCAAGCCGGATTGACCAAAACGTTTTTCAAATTCTCTTGAGATGTCTTCCGGCGTCAGGCCCTGATCTGCCATCAGGACGAGCAGGTGAAAGCAGAGGTCCGTGATTTCATGAATTTGCTCATCTCTGTTTTTGTTTTTTGCTGCGATGATAACTTCTGCGGATTCTTCACCGATTTTTTTCAAAATAGCATCAGTACCTTTAGTCATCAAAGAAGCAACATAAGATTTTTCAGGCGAACTCTGTTTGCGTTCCCTGATAACTTCGTAAACCTGCTCAAACATTGCTGCAGAAATTCCGCTCTTCATTTTTGTATGCCTCTTTGATTTTTAAGTCCAAGAGTTTCTATTTTCTTGCGTAAGGTATTCCTGTTAATACCTAATATATTTGCGGCTTTTTGCTGATTCCACTTTGTTTTATCCAGCAGCAATCTCAACAGAGGGCGCTCCAGTTGAGGCAGCACGTCCGCCATTAGGGAATCTTTATCTAATTCAACCGCATCTCTTACCAGTATCTCCAGTTTGCGTTCAGCAAGATCTTCAAGAGTTTCCTCGGAATCTGCTAAGGACTGACTTTTGAACAGGTTTTTTGGTAAAGAGTCCAGGGTAATTGTACCGGTGACATTAGTGATCATCAAGCTCTTGACCGTATTTTCCAACTCACGAATATTCCCCGGCCAGGCAAAACGAGTCAGCACTTTTAACGCATCAGGCTCAACAGCTTTACGTCCAACTGCCATTTCCTTACTGCCTTTTTGCAAGAAATGTTCAACCAGTACAGGAATATCTTCCCGACGTTCACGTAAAGGTGCAATGTCAACAGGAAACACATTCAACCTGTAATAAAGATCTTTGCGGAACTGTGATTTGTTAATCAAATTTTCCAGATTCTGGTGAGTGGCAGCAATCACACGCATATCGGTTGTGATCAGTTCGTGTCCGCCCAGTCGTTCAAATTGTTTTTCCTGCAGAACTCTCAGTAACTTGCTCTGCAGCCTCATCGGCATATCACCAATCTCATCCAGAAACAAAGTACCCTGACTGGCGAATTCAAGCTTACCACGCTTACGTTCAGTTGCACCGGTAAAAGCACCTTTTTCGTGACCGAACAATTCGGATTCCATCAGCTCTGATGGAATCGCGGCACAGTTAATTGCGACAAAAGACTTGTCGGCACGTAAAGAATGCTGGTGAATTGAACGTGCAATCAGTTCCTTCCCGGTCCCGCTTTCACCTTGGATGAGAACTGTCAAATCTGTTGCCGCGACTCGTCCAATTGCCTTATAGAGATCGCGCATGACTTTGCTTTGTCCGGTCAGCAAATCGTCTGCAACTTTAACTTTTTTGAGTCCGTTACTTTCCGAAGTGAGGAGCGGTACCCTCAGTGCGCTTTTTACCAGTTTTTCAATTTCGTCAATATTGAAAGGTTTTGCCACATAATCAAAAGCACCGGCTTTCATAGCTTCAACCGTGTTGTACATCGTGCTCTGTCCAGTCATTACGATGATCAACAGGTACGGATACTCCTGCAAAATTTCCCGCGTGAATGAAAGTCCGTCAAGTCCGGGAAGATTTACGTCAACAAGAGCCAGCCTAATCGCATGTTTCCGGAGCAGTTGTCTGGCTTCCGGAGCATCTGTTGCCAGATGAGGAATGTATCCTGCCTGAGTTAGCGTTCGCTGCAAAACCCAGCGGATACTGTGCTCATCATCTAAGACCAAAATATGAAAGGGTTCCTTGTTTGGTTCGGTTTCCATTATTTTGGACATACCTTTTATGGCTCATTTTTTATGTATATAAACTAAGAAACTCGCTTTCACTTCTGCAGGAAAAAACTTTACTCACTTTGCAGATACTTTTCTGCCTGAGCAAGTAAAGTGTCCGGAAGTAGTTTCTCTTCTGCAAGAAACTGAAACAGGCTCAATAACGATTCCCGCATACTGTACAGATCTTCTTCCAGCGGATTGGCATTTTCTATAAACCATTTGTTCATGAAACGTTTAACTAACCTCAAGTCCCACTCAGCCACAGGCGGTGGTTGAAAGTCCACCAGAAAGACATCCAAATCTTCCTCCACCTGTTCCTGTTTTTCTGCGGGAACAAGTTCAACATATTTTTTATAAACACTCTCTTCAATTGCGGGAATATGTTCTTCCTGTTGCTCATCTTCCAGCAGATCTTCTTCGGTTTCCGCAACGGGTTCCTCTTTTCCGGAAGTTTCTATTTTGTCGGTAAGTTCCTGAATAAATTCGTGATTGCGCTTATCAAACTCTTCCATTGCTGCAGGCAAACCTGCAAGATCCAACTCTACACCTTCAACAGAGGCACGTGTTTTCAGGAATATTGCAATGAGTACAGGATTCGAAAGATTCGGAATTTTTTCACTGTTCGCAATTTGATGACGTGTTGCTTTTGACAAAACAGATTTAATAGACTTCTCGGGATTTGCTTCTTCCAGTCGTGCAAGTCTCTGGTCAAGATCCGCAATAAAGTCTTCGGTCAGCAACTCCATCAGGATATCTACTTCCGTAATGTCACTATCGAGTAGAGTCTTGAGTTCTGTCTTGTCCATACTCAAATCAGCCAGTTCTGGTTCAAATGCCAGAGTCGGCAAAGTACGTAAAAGTTGTTCGAGTTGTTGGGAGGAACCTGGCTGTTGAGATACTCTCTTAGGCATTACCTGACGCCGACGGAGCATTTTTTTTTGGCGCTTTTGCTGTTGGCGCTTAAGCATTCCGGATTTTTTCGGTTTCGTTTTTTTGGCCATAAATTTATTGAAAAGTAATAAAAATTTTGAAGCTGTTCGCATATTATTGCAGAATTAACCAATAAAATCACGTCAAATTAGTGGCTTATTTTTTGTTTTGACTGCTTTTAAACTTTGCAGTAATCAGAGAAAANGGTAGAGTATTAATNAATNTGCTCTTTAATATTAATTNTTATNATCGGTGTTGTTAAATGAAANATATACGAAAATATTGTCTTGGACTTGTCATTTTTGGAGGACTGTCCGTAATTGCTTTTGCGGGCGGAGCGGTTGAAGCCCTGCCTTTCCCTGTNCCACTTGATGACTATGGTGATGCTGACCTAATTAAAAGTGGTGAAATCATGGCAGTCTTAACAAACCGGATAGGGCATACTCCCTTTAATCTCTGGGCTTCTCTCATCTTTTTATTTGCAATTCTGCACACTTTTTTTGCAGCAAAAATTACGGTGATTGCCGGAAAACTGGAACAAAAGCATGCAAAAAAAATGAGAGCGGAAGGGAAATCTGAAGAAGAAATTGAGCATAATCCTCCTTTCCTGGCAGAGATACTACATTTCTTCGGAGAGGTTGAAGCTATTTTCGGGATTTGGGTTTTGGCCCTTGGTGCGGTAACCGTTTCATTTTATGACTGGGACACTTTTAAAAATTACATCGCACACACGGTTAATTTTACCGAGCCTATGTTTGTTGTGGTTATTATGGCNCTGTCCTCAACGCGTCCAATTATGCTNTTCGCGAAACAAATCATGGGCAAATTTGCTGCCCTGGGGAAACACTCTCCAGGTGCCTGGTGGCTTTCTATTCTTACCTTGGCACCTTTGTTGGGTTCTTTTATTACCGAGCCAGCCGCAATGACAATTGGGGCAATGCTCCTGGCAGAGCAGTTCTACCGTCTTAAACCTTCCAGCAAACTTGCTTACGCTACGATCGGGATTCTCTTCGTNAATGTTTCAGTAGGAGGGACAATCACCCATTTTGCAGCCCCNCCGGTATTGATGGTGGCAGCNAAGTGGGAATGGACAATGCCCTTTATGGCCCTGAATTTCGGTTGGAAAGCATTTTTGGGAATTGTTATTTCAAATATTCTATATTTCATGGCCTTTAAACGTGAGTTTACGCAGTTAGCCTCTGTTGCCGTAAAAGCGGTTTCAGTTGAAAAATCCNCAGATCATCAGGAAGATTATGTACCGCTTTGGATCACTTTAGTTCATATTCTCTTCATGGGCTGGACTGTTTTAAATGCGCACTATCCACCGCTTTTCATTGGGGGCTTCCTGTTCTTCCTNGGTTTTGCAATTNCAACCAAACCGNATCAAAGTCATATCAGTTTGAAATCACCTTTGCTGGTAGGTTTTTTTCTGGCAGGTTTAGTTACCCATGGAGGAATGCAGGCCTGGTGGATTGCACCTGTGCTGGGTTCNCTCGGAGATTTACCATTGATGCTGACAGCAACAGTCCTGACTGCATTCAATGATAATGCGGCGATTACCTTCCTGAGCACCTTAGTTCCTGAATTTTCCATTACAGCAAAATATGCGGTTGTTGCAGGNGCNGTGACAGGTGGCGGGTTAACNGTGATTGCCAATGCTCCAAATCCGGCGGGACAATCTATTTTGTCAAAATTTTTTCCTGGTGGAGTAAACCCCGCAAAACTCGCAATGGGAGCTCTTATTCCTACCATCATTTTGGGTTTGGTCTTNATGGGTATTCCACAGGATGTTCAGGATCCAANACAGTCTCAAAACGNAGGAGTAGAAGTTACAGACTGATGNTGAAATAATTTTCAGTGANTTTCGGAATACATTCTGCATTTCTNTTCTCCGGCCTGCTGGTTTTGATCAAAAGGTGAAAAAATTTCCCAAATTAAGTTTGATGAAATAACCCTTTCTTGAGGAAAAACATGTATCGATTTGCAAAATGGTTTTTTACGCTTGGAGTTNTTGNNTTAATNAGTACGAGNATCTACTCTTCAGTAGGTGGGCAAAATGAACGTGCTCCATTTCCTGTCCCACTCAGTTGCTACTCNGAAGATCTTGGTTCAGCAAAGTTTATTGAAGCAGGCTGTGACAAGATACACGGTGTTGAAAACTATCGTGATCCTGTGGGCGGCAGTGTNGGCGAGATACTTTCGCATCGCATTAGCGCCAATTCATTCAATCTAATAGCCTCACTGATTTTTCTGATTGCCATCCTGCATACATTTATGGCCAACAAACTTACGGCCAAAGCGCATCTGATTCATGAAGAACATGACGAGCGTATGAAGGCAGCCGGAGCCTCTGAAGAGGAAATAAAACACGACATCCCCTTCAAAGCAGAGCTTTTTCACTTTCTTGGAGAAGTGGAGGTGGTTTTTGGAATGTGGGTCATTGCTTTGTTGTTTGTCACAATGGGCTTTTTCGATTGGACGACATTCAAGAATTATATGGTTTATGACCGTGTTTACATTGAACCTATGTTTGTGGTGGTTATCATGGCAATTGCGTCCACGAGGCCGGTGGTTAAGGTTGCTGAGCAATTGCTCGGACTTGCCGCAGGATTAGGCGGTCACAGTAAAGCAGCCTGGTGGTTCTCTATCCTGCTGATTGCTCCACTGCTTGGTTCTTTCATCACTGAACCTGCTGCAATTACGATTGCCGCCCTTCTACTGGCAAGTCAATTTTACAAGTATAAGCCGTCTTCCGGATTTGCCTATGCCACGATTGGCTTGCTCTTTGTAAACATCTCAGTAGGGGGTACACTAACTCATTTTGCGGCACCGCCGGTACTGATGGTTGCTGCACCCTGGGATTGGAGCATGGGTTTTATGGCTGCTAATTTTGGCTGGAAGGCAGCTTTGGGAATCCTCATCTCCAATGTGCTTTACTTCATTATCTTTCGTGGTCAGTTCGCCAAAATGGGCAAGCAGGATGACGTAGAAGCAAGCGCTAATTTTGATACTCCGGAAGTGCAGAAATTAAAACCGGGTCAGATGAGCCACGAAGAATTCGAAGCCATGTGGGCCGAGCGTGAAACACCAATACCTTGGTGGATCACGCTGGTGCATCTCTGTTTTCTGGCCTGGACAGTCTTTAATGCGCATTACCCTGTCATGTTCATCTCGGGTATGCTTTTTTTCCTGGGATTTATGTCACTCACCGCAACTCACCAGAACAAGGTTGAACTCAAAGGGCCTATCATGGTTGGCTTTTTTCTGGGCGGCTTGATAACTCACGGCGGCCTGCAGGCCTGGTGGATCGCTCCTGTGCTGGGTTCGCTAGCTGAATTGCCTTTGATGCTGACCGCCACAATCCTGACAGCTTTCAATGACAATGCGGCGATTACTTACCTCGCGACATTAGTGCCTAACCTTGCTCCAATTTCGAAATATGCGGTTGTAGCAGGGGCTGTTACTGGTGGTGGATTGACGGTGATTGCGAACGCCCCCAACCCGGCTGGTCAGTCTATACTTGGGCGCTTTTTTGAGCATGGCGTAAATCCGTTAGGGTTGTTGCTGGGTGCACTTGTTCCCACTATCATCATGGGGATTTGTTTCATGGTCCTTTAGAGTAATATCAAGACTGGATGTGCGGGTCATTTGCCTGCACTCCTGTTTGGTGTTTTCTCTAACTAGTCCAGATTTCTGTCAGAGGTGTTTGTAGAAATGGACTCCAATTGAAGGGCTGGAAGTTTCAATAGAAAAATTATTTGCAAAGCGGATTTGTCTTTGTGCGATTTCAAATGCCAAACCGAGAATTTCAAAAGGAAATTCCCAGCCGATTCCTAAATATCCTCCGTTACCTTTCAACTCACCAAGTGTTCCCTTAGTTTTTAATCTATTTTTTGAAATACCCCAACGGATAAAGAGTCCACCGTCACCCTGAAATGGATCATGTTTGCCTTCCAGTCCCAGCTTCCACAATTCCATGCGCTGTCCTCTGCCGATGCTTGCTGATCCATGCGAAAAATCTATGTACATCAAACCAAGTGCTAAACCAAACGCATTTTCATATGGTTCTTCCAGCTAAAAATTAATTGTTGGTCCAATTCCGGAAGTAGTCTCTTTTTCAATGGATTGACCATAATTTAGAGTCGCAGTATCAAAATGCTTACGAGCTCTCAGTTTCCATTGTTGAGCACTGACTGTTTCAGTCATAAAGAATAAAACAAAAAAATCCAGACATGATGTTTATAAATTTTTATCATAATCATGACTTTGTGTCTTCTCTGTTTATAAAATAACTTCAACTTTTTTCAAATCTATTCAACGACAATGAATGTTGAATCATCCCTAGCAACTACCAACAGTAGAAACGACAAAAATATTTTGCGCCTTTGTTTAGTTTCAATTAAAATAAAAGGTTAAAATGTTTTTTGAACCTCATCCTTGAACAATAAATGACCTACTCGGGTAATGTACATGAGATTTTGATTGATGAAAAGCAAATCCTGCTCATCGGTACTGCACACATTTCACAATCGAGTGTAGATGAAGTGAATGACGTAATCGAACAGGAAAAGCCCGACACGGTTTGTATTGAACTTTGCGCTTCCCGTCATCAGGCAATGATGGATAAAGATCAATGGAAAAACATGGACATCTTTAAGGTTGTGCGTGAAGGCAAGTCATTTTTACTATTTGCAAATTTGATCATGACTGCATTTCAAAAACGCCTGGGTTCTCAGCTTGGAGTAAAACCCGGCGCGGAAATGCTGGCAGCAGCACAAGCTTCTGAGAGAGTAAACTCGGAACTGCTGTTGGCGGATAGAGATGTTAAAATAACCCTGCAGCGAACCTGGCGCGGGATGCCGCTTTGGGGAAGGATGAAAGTGCTGAGTCAGCTCCTTGCGAGTTTGTTTATCCGTGAAGAAATAAGCAAAGAAGAAATTGAAAAACTTAAAGAAAGTGACGCGCTTTCTGAAGCAATGCAGATGCTGGCAGATCAGTCACCGGATATGAAACGAATTCTGATTGATGAACGTGACCAGTTTATGGCAGAGAAAATCCGGCAGGCACCCGGCAAACGGATTGTCGCGGTAGTTGGGGCAGGTCATGTTAAGGGACTCACCGGGGAGTTGGAGCGTGAACATAATTTAGCGGAATTAGAGACAGTTCCTCCACCGGGAAAACTTGGAATCTGGCTTAAATGGGGGATTCCCACATTGATTGTTGGTTTAATCGGTTATGGTTTTTTCGCAGTTGATACAGATGTGAGTATCGAAATGATTCAGCGCTGGTTTTTAATCAACGGTACCCTTTCCGCAATCGGTACCGCAATTGCGTTTGGCCATCCAATCACAATTGCCACCGCCTTTGTGGCAGCTCCTTTCACTTCACTTAACCCCGCAGTTGCGGCGGGCTGGGTAGCAGGATTAGTAGAAGCTTTTTTACGAAAACCGCAAGTACGTGATTTTGAAAACCTTGCGGACGATATCACTCATCTGCGCGGTTTCTGGCAGAACAACATCACGCGAATATTGCTGGTTGTGATGTTTGCAAACTTAGGCAGCGCCATCGGTACATTTGCAGGAGGTTTTGCCATTGCATCTCTCCTTTGAGTTAAAGCCGTAAGTTAATCCGAGTACGCTAACTCAGGAAATATGCGGCCGAAAACTCCCGTCCTTGCTAACTTCAAAACGCAATTCATTCCTGAGACAGACCAGCTTATCCGTTGCGCTGTGAGTAACATAGAGTATTTGTGTCGCAGAATTAAGGCCGATATGATCGATAAGTTCCAGAACTCGATCCCGGTTTGTGCAGTCCAACCCCTGACAAGGCTCGTCAAGGATGAGCAACGGCGGTGATTTTACCATTGCTCTGGCAATTAGGATTAACCGTTGTTGACCGTAGGAGAGCCGGGTGTAGTCCTGTTTCGCAAGCTCATTTATTTTGAGAAAATTCATCCAGTTTAAAGCGGTTCTCTTTTGGGTTTCCGAAGCAGCTTGATAAAATCCAATTGTATCAAAAAATCCGGAAAGCACCACTTTCATTACTGAAATAGCTTCACGGTAACGTACCTGAAATTCAGGTGAAACCAGTCCGATTCGCTGTTTAATGTCCCAGACACTTTCTCCTGAACCGCGCCGTTTTCCAAAAAGATAAATTTGATTGGAGTAGGCCTGCAGATTGTCTCCGGAAATCAAACTGAGTAATGTCGATTTGCCCGCACCGTTTGGTCCAATAATTTTCCAGTTTTCTCCCTGATTTACTGACCAGTTAAATTTATCCAGCACCACGTTTTCTCCATAACGTACATTCACGTTTCTCATCCGGATAATGCAGGGAGGCTTTTTATTTGTAGTTGTTGATTCAGGCACGTTTTGCGGAATTAATCTTTCAAATTTTTCTTCGCTACTCTCTGCGTTTATTAGCAGAGTTTTAGCTCCTTCATCTTCAGCATAAAGTCTTTCCATGATTTCCATATTGAGGACTTCCGAGCGTAAGCCCTGCGCGAAAATTTTTCCGGACTTCAAACACAGAACATGTTTAATTTCCGGAACAAGCTCCTCAAAACGGTGGCTCACCAGCCAGATTGCTAACCCACTTTGTATCAGTCCGGAAATGCTTTGTGACAACCACTCTGCAGATGCGGAATCAAGACCATCAAAAGGTTCATCAAGAATCAACAGTCTTGGGTCAGCAAGCAGAGCTTTGGCGATCAGGGTTTTGCGTGTTTCTCCATTTGAAAAGTACCGTAATGGTTTTTCCAGGAGCGGTACAAGTCCGAGTTGTTCTGCGGTTTCAAGCAGTTTTTCTGTCTGGAGTCCCTCAGGGTCTATGAACTCATGTCCACTCAAAGAATGTTGTTCCTTGCCGCTGTATTCTTCGTAGCGGTCTTTTTTTTCTTCACGTGCAACCAGTATTTTTTGCTGTTCAAGTGAAACATACGCTATTTTATCAAACGTGGAAATTTGCGCATCACGTTTGATAGTTCCACAATAGGGCAGTTGTCCCAGAATGACTTTTATCAGCGTTGATTTTCCGGCACCGTTTGGGCCAAGTATCGCCCAGCTTTGTCCTAACTCTGTAGACCACGTAATGTTTTTTAGAATAGGCTTGTCCCAGAGACGGTTTGAGACTTTATGGAGAGAAAGCAAGGGAGTTCCGGGTTATGTTTTTGGTTTGCGGGTGTTGAGATCACCCAGGTCTGCTCAAGAATTGTGGTCGTTTTGCAATTCCCACATTTGTTGATAATATCCTGGTCGTTTAATCAAATCCGTATGCCGTCCCTCATCCACTATTTGTCCTTCATCGAGCACCAAAATCCAATCTGCCTGTCCCATCGATGTAACACGATGAGAGACGATCAGGATGCTTTTTGCCTGGGCCGGTCTGTTGGTTTCTGGTTTCAGCAGTTTGTAAATTTCACGCAGCAGATGACGTTCTGTTTCATAGTCAACAGCAGAAAGCACATTATCTAGAATTAACAAATCACAAGGTTTCAGCATGGCTCTTGCGAGACTGATTCTCTGTTTCTGACCTCCGGAAAGCATGATCCCTTTTTCACCAACCATCGTTTTTTCTTTTTTAGGAAATCGTTCTACTTCCGCCTCGAGCGCTGCAGCATTGAGGATTTCACGAAAATGTTCCAGATCATTGGAATCATATTCTGTATCGGCAAAAGTAACGTTGTTTTCAACTGTGTCAGAAAATAAAAAAGGTTCCTGAGTAACAGTTCTGATGGAATTGCGGAGGTCATTATCACTGAGTGACGTAAGGTCCTGCTCACCTAAAAAAATTGAACCAGGGCTGATGTCCAGGTAACGGTTCAAGGCATTAACCAGAGTTGATTTTCCGGAACCGATCCGCCCTAAAACTCCAATAATTTGACCGGGACGGATCGTGAAATTAATTTTCCGGAGAACATCTTTTTTGCCGTCAGGATAGCGGTAATTCAGGTTTTTGACGCTCAAGCCGTTTTCCGCAAAAAGTTTTTCGCGTTTTGGTTCTGTAAGTGGAAGTAATTTTGCGCGTGGTAAATCCTGCTGCAGAACCGTTTGAATACTCGTCAGACCAACCAAACCCTGCTGAAACATGGTCGTTACCCAACCCAAACTCATCAGTGGAAAAGTCAATAATGCGGAATAGGCGATAAAAGCAGTCAATTGACCGATAGTGAAGTCTTCCTGAATGACCATCATTCCACCGATGAGTAAAACCAGGATTTTTAGAAAATGCTCCAAGTTACTCAACATCGGCATCACAAAGGAACGTGTCCAGGCGATTTTCATGGATCGGCGCAGCATGTCCTGATTTTCTTTTTCGAAACGGCGGGTACTCCATTCACGCATAGTTTTGCTTTTAATCAGGTCAATTGCCGAAAGTGAGGAAACGGTAAACCCGGAAAGGCGCTGCAGGCTTTCCATACGTGCGCGCATATTTTGCACAAGCACACGCATTCCCAAACGTACCACTGTAAATACTAAAATGATCGGAATAATGCAGTAAAGCGTGAGGTTAGGCGAAAGCAGCCACATTTTATAAGGCGTCATTGAAAGCGCTGTTGTGATATTGAACGCCTGCATGAGACCAAATCCGCAAATCATCCGCACACCGGTGATGTCATTATTGATGCGTGAGATGATGTTTCCGGAAGGATTTTTTTCGTAATAATTCTTTTGCAGTGCCATTAGTTTTTTGAACATGTCATTTTTGATCTGACACTCAATGGCACGACCAGGATTAAAAAAGAACATTCGTGAGGAGGTCCTTACAATGATCATGATTAACGCGAGCCCAAGCATGATCAGCAGATATTCCCACAACAAATCCTGACTGGCCTGCAAACCATCATCTAACAGATCGATGCTCAAACGCACATATTCCGGTATATTGACTGCAATCCAGTTTGTTGTCAGAACGGTAATGATTCCAATTGAATATGAAAGCCAGTGCTGCTTGATATAATAACCGAGCAGGACAAATTTATTATCTGTCTTCGGCGGCATTTTCACCAACGGAATGAAGGCCGAATCACTAAGTGGAATTGACTGAGCTGAAGACATGGGGCTACAATTTTGCCGAGGATGCTTGTTTACGTTTACGGCTCATTGCCTTTCTGTTTTTGCGGACTTTCTGAAAGTACCAGACCGCCTTGTTGTGTTCACGCAGTGTTTTTGAAAACTTACTGCTGCCGTCTCCACGCGCTACGAAATAGAGGAATTTGTTTTCAGCAGGATAAAGCACACTCTGCAGGGAGGCTTTACCGGGACTGGAGATTGGAGTAGGCGGCAAACCGTAGCGTTTATATGTGTTGTAAGGTGTGCGTGCGCGTAAATGTTTGCGTGTCAGATTTCCGTTGAAATTTTTCAAACCGTAAATTACTGTAGGGTCACTATCGAGACGCATTCTGAGTTTAAGTCGATTATGAAAAACAGAAGCAATCTTCGGCCGGTCAGAATCTGCTCCGGTTTCTTTTTCAACAATGGAAGCCAGGGTGAGNACCTCATATTCGCCCAACCCTANTTCCTNCGCNCGCTGNTGAAAATCCNTATTAAAAACCTTACGGTATTGCGCTATCATCGCTGAGAGAATCTGTTCTTCATTTTCTGCACGGGAGAAAAAATAAGTTTCCGGGAATAAAAATCCTTCCAGAGAAGTTGCTTCCGGAACTCCTGTTTTGCGCAGCAATTCCGGATCATGCTTCAAAGATAAAATAGTTTTTTTGTCTGCTAATTCGGCACGAAACAGACGTTCGGCGATTTCCGCAAAATTATTACCTTCCGGAATAGTTACACGGTGGCGGATGCTTTTCCCGGAAATTAGAAATTGTAAAAGTTCAAAAGTGTTCCAGCGATGTTGTAGCTCAAACTCACCTGCTTGCACACGCGAATAAATCTTTAACTGCTTAGCCAAATAGCGATAGAGTCGGGGGTAAGGTATCAGTCCTTTTTCTCTGACNCTTGCTGTAACACTGTCGAAAGTGGAACCACGCGGAATCAGGATGATGGAACTGCTTTCCACATCACTGCTCATGATGGGATCGTAATATATTTTGTAAATATATCCGCCCAGAACGAACACTCCCGCAAGTGTGATAATGAGCAGGCTGGCCAGNAGGCGTTTCCAGTTGTTTAGGAGAAACAACTTCATAGAGTTTATTTTAAAATGATTGTTTGTTTTCTTTGTAACTTATTATTATATCGGCTGACTTTAAAGAACGCAATATCTGGAATCTCAATACATAATATTATGTTCGGCTCAAAGTTGATGCTTCCTTAAGAGACTAGAAATGATACGTTTTTATGACTCTTTACTTGACCAGCAAAGTTAACTGGAATTTAAACAGGATGGCATTATTTGCACATTTTGGACGGATTTCAGCGACAAGACAGGCATTATTAAAATTAAACTTGTAATCCTGCAATAATTAATATAAAATNNACTGTTTACTAAACATATTGATCTACGTTCCAAAAACCAGCGGAGCGTTTAAATAAACCAAGAAATTACTGATTAAGGATTCCATGTTAAATGGACTATTGGCCCGCAAGATTGGCATGACCCAGATTTTTGAGGAAGACGGAACAGCGCTTCCTGTGACAGTGTTACANTCCGGACCAATGACGGTTGTACAAAAAAAGACTTTGGATAAAGACGGCTGCAACCATGTACAAGTCGGGTTTGAAGCGATTGCTGAACGCAAAGTTAACAAACCGATCAAGGGTCATTTTAAAGCACAAACACCAACTCGTTTCTTACGTGAATTTGAAGTTGAGAACATTGATGAAGTAGAAGTTGGCCAAGTATTTGATGTCAANTTGTTTGCAGAAGGTGAAAGCATCGCNGTTTCCGGAAACTCAAAAGGNAAGGGNTTCACCGGAGTTATGAAGCGTCACGGATTTGGNGGACAGCCTGCAAGTCATGGTCACCGAGGACATCGTGGAACCGGAAGTATTGGACAGTGTGCAACACCTTCCAGAGTTTTCAAAGGCAAGAAAATGCACGGCCGTCACGGTAACAGCAAAGTAACTCAACTTGGCTTAAAGATTGTCAAAATTTTAGAGGACGAAGCAATAGTATTAGTCAAAGGCGCAGTTCCTGGTCCTAACGGCGGACTTGTAACTATCCTCAAGAGCAACCGCTAATAACAGCAGTTCAACAGGCGNCGCTTTCTGTGCCGCCTTCCAATTTTATCCCCCACTTTCATTTTTAGCACTAAAGTTTCCGGCAGAATTGTCGATAACGAACTATGAGATTTGGATTGCTTTCTCTTGCAGACAGCAGGGAGAGTTATGTCTTGAATTCCCTCTACTTTATTCTCCAAGGGCGTGGTGTGTCCACAGAGTAATCCTGATCGTTGTTCTTGTAAAATTTAGACGAATAGTAGTCAACACAATAACNGCCGATTGTTACGCTTTTGTGAACAATCGTCTATGGGGAACTGCGTATCTTAACGTAGGTTTTCGTGGTTTGTGACGGCTTCGTTTGTCCAAAAATCTGATTTACGTATGGCGTATCTTTTTCAGTAATTAAGGATTAGCNACAAGGCCAAAATCCGTAAATCGTAATCTGTATAAAAAAGGGTAAAAATGGCATTCAAAACCAAGGTGGCTCTGGTNGTTTTGCTGGCGGTCCTGCTGATTGGAGTTCCTCCCGGGCTCGGTCAGCAGCCTCCGGCAGACAAACGGGATAATNTGTATTCCATCTGGCTGAAGCTCTCAATGATGGGACACAATCAGTCAGAGATTGAGGGGTTGCTTGCGGGAATAACGGNCGAGCAATTGCTGCGGCTAAAAAACCGACTGCGGCGNGATGTGCTGGCGACCTTAATGCAGCTTAATTTGAACAGTGAAATTGAGTTAAGCCGGACAGAACAGGATCTGGTGATGATTCGTGACAAAATCAGAACTGAAATNCGATTTGCCGGTTTAGAAAACGACCAGTTACTNCAGCGCATGATTCGTCACAAATTTGGAATCTCACTGCAAAATATTTAAAGCTGATTCAACGTAGCACTGGCAACGCAAACTTANTCCAATGTGCNTAGTTCTTTAGCTGCCGNGCTGAGNCTGCGGAAGATGAGTCGTCTCAATCCAGATTCATTAAATGGAAAGGATTTAATGATTAATTATGAANAAATTTTCTCTAAGGAGTTNTTAATATGGATTCGACCAACGGTTTTCAGTAAGTAACTGATAAGTTAAATGATCAAAGGCTTCAACTTTAGCAGAAAGTCTACTTCGAAGTATTTTATCGGGTTTATCATTTAATGGTTTAAATTTGATAATTTGTTCTAGAGAATGTTGCATAAAACCATCACGGGTAAATATATTAATCAATGCCCCTTCTTTTGTTACCGCATACCCATTTTTCGAATCAAATATATTTTTCCCGATACTGCTGTAATTTCCTTTCAGATTCAATAAGTTGATCAGGCTTGGCATCAAATCAATCTGAGAAGCAAAAAGTTCTGATTTGCCCGGTTTTATATTACCGGGACTATAAACTATCAAAGGAATACGAAACTTATTGTAAGGGTCTCCATCCTGAAAATGTACCATAGCATGATCTGCTGTAATGATAAAAACTGTTTCATGAAAATCTTTTCGTTTACTGAATTTAGTTATGAATTCTCCCAAGGCCCAATCAGTATAATGAAGCATATTAAGAAAACCTCCTTCAGAATTTGTTCCATGCTCATATCGCGTAAAAGGTTCATGCATCCGAGCAAAAGGACTATGATCTGAACTCGGATTAACAAATGCAAGAAAAGGTTTATTTTCGCCATCTAGTTTTTCAAGTAAATGCATGAAAGCCTCGTAATCCCAACCTAGATAACGTTCAGCATCATCAATATAATTCAGTAATAGAGGATAATCTTCCTGCCCATAATATTCTTCAATCCCTGCAGCATAAACCATCAAATCCAAGGAAAACGCTTCTCTTAATGTGGTCGTAACAAAAATTGTTCTATATCCGTTTGCTTTTGCAATTTCCCCAATGCGGGAATAATTAACAGACAAAACGGTTAAATCTGGGATTCCCGGTAGGGGAGGAATTCCAGTTAATATTGCTTGAGCACCTTCAATACTTCTTTGGCCATTTGCAAAAAAATTATTATAGATCAGCCCTTTTTTTACTAACATATCTATATTTGGGGTGACTCCATAATTATTACCCGATAAAGAATCTATATATTTTGGTGTCAAACTTTCAACAAAGATTACCACTGCATTTTTGAATGTTTTATTTCTTGATTCGATATGCTTCTTTGCAAGAGGAAATTCGGAATTGCTTGAGGATAAAAGTTCTAATGTTTCAATATATGATGTTTCTTCTTTCAAGTCCCTTTCGATTAAACTGGTTGAAATACTATAATGGGATGCTGTAAAAAAACCGTTGAGGATCAAATGTCCTTGATTGGCAGAACCATGTT
>NYXK01000005.1 GCA_002685535.1 Deltaproteobacteria bacterium | reverse complement strand
CATTAAATATCATTAAATATCATTAAATATCATTAAATATCATTAAATATCATTAAATATCATTAAATATCATTAAATATCATTAAATATGTGTTACAATTAATACAAAAAGGAATAAAAAGAATTGCAGGATTTCATTTATTTATTTGTTAAAAGCAGTGATGTTATTAATACTAAAGCATGCAAGTGGCTCTTTAGCAATTTTTAGCATGTGTAAACCTTTCACACGCCATTGTATGAGGCAAGATGTCCAGAGACCAGGCAAGGAAAAGATCTTTCAGTATCAGTGGCCTCATCACTGAGACCAAAGGGTCTGGAAGCCGGTAACTAGCAAATGCGCTTGAGACCTCTTTCAGCTCCACAAAAAGGAAATACAGCACAAAGCAGAGCTCAATATACTTCAATCATTTTTCGATCTACAGCTCTATATCTTTTGAGAAAGGGCTTCCTTCTTCTATGTTGCCTTTAAATACCATAGGAGAGGCAACATAAATGCGCCCGATAATATATGGTAATATCGTCTCGTCTTGTATAGTGTACGCTTGGGTTTGTCGCCATCTCGTAACAGCTCAAGTGCTGGCAGGAACAGAAGCATATGGAAGGTCCCACCTTCATAAATAGGATGCCTGATATGTTCAGCTTGTCAGCCTGAGCCTGGCTCCGTGGCAGTCATCGTTTGTTCTGATGGGAAATCGATCGATGAAGCATGAAAAATTAACGGTGCCCGTGCGCGAAATAAATATCACATATTACTGCTAGCATTCTTTCCACAAGGAGGCCTGGATCTTTCCAAGAGTCATCATGTCATTTTCAGGATCGTGTGTTACGCCAATGAGGCGTTGCTAGGCATTCTGCTATTCATAGATAACTTGTACACCCACAACCTCATCAGCTAGGTCGACTGCCACGGAGTGAAGGAGAGACAGAGCTATCCGAGTGACCTCTCACTGAACGACCATTGGGCATCTTGCATATTTGGGAAAATCCCGTCTGGAGAGTTGTGGTGTAACATTCTTATCGTAAGCCACCAAAGCCGCGGCCCAATGACACAGTCAACCTCAATTGCGGCGCTCTTGGCAACTCTAAGGGAAGCTGATGTTTTCGGTAAAGGCCAGAATACTGTCTCAGCATGGTTGCGATGTCGAGGAGAGGGGATACGCTTTCGTAGATGAATATATAGAGAGGCATGTCAACGAAAGGCAATTGCTCTTTATCCATCACATCCCAAATTCCGCAATACACGTTTCTGCTGCAAATTTCTGCTCTACATTCAGAATCCATAAGTTCCACAACTTCTAGCACCCAACCTGTCAATATGACGTCCACAGTCCCTCCTGTCATACTTCCCACGACACTTGAACCAATCGAATGCAACCTCAACTATGTCATGTACTGGAATAATGTTGCACTTGATCTCAATCGTATCACCCAATCAATTGCAGGACCATATAGTGGGCCACCTTTGAGTGCTCGTGCACTTTCCATCCTCCACCTCGCCATCCATGACTCCTACTTCGCCATTCGATCTGAGATGGCCGAAGGCTTCTCCACATTCCTCGATCCGAAGAGCACAGATCCCCTGTACCGACTTCCTCCTACTGGAAGGGCAAGCGATGCGAGGAATGCTGTTGCAGCTGCATCCATCAGGGTTCTGACCAAGATCTATGCAACTCCAAACCGAGCAGTTGCTACCGCCAGCACCGAAATCATCTCCCGATTCATTCAGGAAGCAACTGTAAACTTCACCGGCATCCATTCCATCTCACCTAGCTTCCTTTTTGGTACCGCCGTCGCCAATGCCATCCTAAAAATACTCTACATCAGCCCCGATGCTGAATCTGTACAACAAGGATCCTATCGTCCCGTTCCAGGCCAATTCCGATTTGATACAGCTCCTTCTAGGCCCGTCCGCAACTTGCCAGTCGACCCCGATAATATCAATGGACCCACCAAAGCGGTCACGGAATTCCACCTGCCCTACTATGGTGAACTTGCGAAACGGGTCGCAGTTCAGATGTACATCAAAGGCGAAAGAACCGAACATATCATCGCCGATCCGCCGAACGCCTGCAAGCGTCCCGGAGAGCTTCCCGAGTGGGAAGATTCATTGAAGGACGTAATCCGAATGGGTGGTGCACCTGACAGCAACGCAACAAAGCGTCTGCCCGATCAACGTGCAGCAGCTACGTTCTGGGCCTACGATGGCTCCAATTTAATAGGGACCCCGCCCCGTCTCTACAATCAGATCCTTCGCTGCATCGCAATTCAGAAGATGCCTGATAGTCCCACTTCCGAGCGAACCAATGCTGATTTTGCCCGCTTGTTCGCGCTCGTCAATGCTTCTATGGCAGATGCAGGTATTCTTTCATGGAAGTCAAAGTGGTTCTATGAATACTGGCGTCCCGAGACTGGTGTCCGTGAGACCGAAAACAAGTTGGCAGATCCTTTCTTCCTCTCGCTTGGTGCACCAGATACAAACAGCAACGGGGGATCTTTCAAGCCTCCATTCCCCGCATACCCATCTGGTCACGCCGCTTTCGGCGGCGCTGCTTTCCAGATGATGCGTCTCTATTACAAGCAGAGAGATTGCTTGATGTTCGACGACAACGCTCCTGATACGATCGCGTTCCAGATGACATCCGATGAGTTGAACGGGATTACCCGAGACTTGCATCAGCCATACGATCCCTTAAAGCCGATCCAGCAACAACAAGGCATCGTACGTACCTGCCGTCCACGCACCTTCGGTAGCCTTTGGGAGGCCATGTACGAGAACGCTGTCAGTCGTGTTTGGCTTGGCGTTCATTGGCGGTTTGATAGCTTTGCCGCTCAAGATGTTCTCGTACCTTCAACCAATCCGGAGAAAGAATTGTATAAGACAAAGGAAGACGGTACCACTGATTATATTCCTGTGGATCAAATTCGCTATAAGACTTTGGGGCCCAGAGAAGATAGACCAGGGGATTGGTTCCCGGTCGGAGGAGTGCCTTTGGGAATTCAGATTGCGGAGGATATCTTCTACTCTGGCTTAAGGCCCACCCCTACTACAGAACAGCCCACTGTCGCAGGTAGATCAGCGGGAGAAGATTATTGACAGGGTGGACTTTCCTTTCCATTCTTTTTTCTGTCCCTGCGAAATATCGTCTTTGGATCACAATCTGTTGCTTTACTAGGTGAGGGTTCTCTAAGAGCGACTTAATCAGGAAATAAATATTATTCTCCCGTATTCAGCTGAATTTCCTCTTGTCGTGTTCTTCCAATACTGTAAAGCATACTCACATAATCTGCGAATGGTCCAGAAGTCTGGTATAAGGCATATTGATATGATGTCGTGGCTCGAATGACACAACTCGTTGCGTGAGCTCCCGCAATCGGCGTCGCGCCAGAAAATGTTTGCATTCAATCAATAAGCGTTGCGCGGAGCCTACAGTACCCCCACTTTCCTCGGCTCCAATTTTACTGGATGGGGACTGGGTTGCTAACGTCGTCGAAACTCGAGTTTGCAGAAAGTTGTCCTGTTTTGATTCCGGGCCAGGGGTTGACATTAAAAGATTTGGTATCTAGATCTAGCGACTGTGAGGAAGAGTATATTTGCTAACCCTAAACCTTTGGTCATGCTTTCCCAGATTCATCACCTCGAGCTGATTAAACTCGTACATCCGCCAAGTATCCTCAATGTCTGGATCAGGATCACCGAAGCGAGGGAAATTGACGACGGACCTCTCAAAGAACCTGGCGAGTGTTTCATTGGCTGCACCCATGAGTGATGGAGGGGTGTAGTACTGTATTGAGTGATTTTAGAAGAGCTTTGAGAATTTGACGTAGAAGAGGTGCGGAGGGAGGCAACACCGTGTAACCTGTATCATAGACATGAATTGCTGGAAGTGTTTTGAATGAACACCAGTACACGGGTGCGGGATAGTCGGATGTGAGGGATGCTTCAGTCAAGTAATATTTCATTGAATGGCAATGTCCTGCACGTTATAACATTAGTGACTACTATGTTCAGAGGCTGGCAGTGGAAGCTCACATGAAGAAAGTCAAAACCATTCGCAAGCTTCTTTTGCATTAGGATCCATGAACCTGTCTTGATGAAATGATGTTCATTTGTGAACTGCAACACTGTCTCCGGAATCCCAGGATATAATTTCCAGCTGCGCTTGTGAAGCTGCGCAGGAGGGGATACCACGGTGGGGTGAAGAGCAGTCCGTCATACGCCGTTTGTTCGACCATCAATGTTATGCCCTCATGGTACAACTTCTCTGGATCTCCAAGAAGCTTGCCAGGTAGATCGGCGACATAGAATCATCGACGGTGGGTCCGAAGGTGAAGATCCCATAAGATGATATAAACGTCATTCTAGCATTTACTCCCTGCAGGGTCGTCGTGTCTTTGGTGAGGGGACCGTCGAGATCTTTAGCTTCAGTCAGCTCGAGATACTTCTCGTAGACGCGATTGCTTATCTGGGCTTTGTACAATAGCTTTCTCGAAGCGGGGCATGAAGTCTACTCCACCAGCTGCTGTGATGTGGTGCAAAATTGACGAAGCTCCAGCACTGGGGCCATGACCGTAAATCTACTACATCTCGTAGCAAACCTCTGATCGTGAAGACCCAGATTGGGGATGCCGCCGTCCGCTTTAATAGTCCACCCAGCCAGCCGAATGCTCCAAGTCGATAATTCATCTCTACTTATATATGAAGTATTAGCTGAACATGAACATGACCACTCAAATGCTTTGACATACATAGATGACATTTCCATCGTCTTAATTGCCTTCCGCGGCCTTGAACAGCCCCGCTGGACTACCGAGTAGGTCCTTCCATCCGTAAACAAATCTACACGTTGAAGTCAGCACATGCCTGCCTGACAAGATCGTACGATTAGACTTACCCTCCACCATATAACCAAAATATGACTGCAGCTTGGAGGTGTCAGCTCAAGAATCCAACCACAAGATTGGTCACCTCTTACCCGAAGAACTAGCCTCGTTCTCCCAGACTGTCGTTGGGACCATAGCATCAAGGATCAAGCAATCTTCGTCAATTGTGGGGAACCTAGTATCAGCACTGATGTATAAAGTCAGGTAATAAGGAACAAGTATCACTTACTGGCATTGGCTCCGGCAATGGGCCATAATCTTCGGGGTTAATCTCATTGCTCCACTTCCACGGCAAACTACCTTCGCTGAATTCGCCTGGACATCCTGCGCAGAAGACACCCACGCAGCCTCAAGAGCCACAAGACCCAGGAACACCAGTATTAATGGGTCACCCTAACCCATGAGTTCAAGATATATAGCGGAAACTAAAATGGAGACGGCTTGTACATACTTCGACCTGCTCCTGTGGATACTTGTGGTCAATCGAACCCTCGTTCACCTGTTCTCGGATAGTTTGAGGCTCGAGTGCTTCATACCAGCGAAGAATATCCAGTGGAGGCTCAGCATACGGGATGTTTCGGAATGCTAGGAGCGTGTCGTTCTCCTGCTTCGTAATTAACAAGCTGGATTGTCTATGATTCGGGATACGAAAGAACCTACCACTTTCCCTTCGAGGATCTCATAGTCAAGATCAACCTGATTGTCTTTCAATGCTTGAACGTTCGCTCGAGGAGGATAGATGAAGTCGTTGTACTTTGAACTGTTGGGACGTTAGGTTCTGGAATGCGCTTCTGCTAGGACAGTACTGGCAAGGAAGTAGAGTGTTGACAGGGTAACGAGACCCAGAGATTGGGACCACATGATGAAGCCAAGTCTGGATTTGCTCAAGGCTGATGGGAGTCAAGCAGTATATTTGCTTTTGGCAAATTCTGAAGGATACAAGTCTTGAGAAAAACAAACAAGAGGAGGATCGCGGATCATGTACGATTTTGATGACGCACCCCAATACTCTCTTAAGGCTTGGAAGGAGCCATAGCCTCGGTGTGTCTGTCAAATTGTTTGATCGACACTTGAAGTCACCGTGCAATGATGTTCTGCGCAAATGAGTGTGGTACTGGTACGATAGGGTTTTGCGTACACAACAGCGATCTCCAATAGGTGAGCAGAACTATGCTTCGTCGTCTGCTCGAGGTCGGTGGGATCTACAGACCCATTTCCCTGGTATGACTGAATCGGCCACCTGAGGTGACACCGGAGATTGGAGGATTGTACACAGCCACATCGTGTGCAACTTTGCCACTTGATTTAATGAGGGGTAAAGAGGCCCTCGGGAGGGAAATAGAATGAAACTCGAAGTGATTCGGGATGCCCGTTGAAAGTTTCTCGTGAGCATTCAAGACTGCTCAATACTGTGTTCTTGAGTAGTTCGCGGAGATTTGGTTCGGATGTGCGAGTGAGGTATTTACCTAGTCATCAGTCAGTACTCGATACGACTGGAAAACGAATCTTAAATAGTATAGATTTGAAGGAAGTATTTGCTTACATGTCAACAAGCCTTAGTTTGCATGCTATGTTACCACTCAAAATGCTCCTCAATGATTTCGCCCGGACCTGGCGGACCACGCACAAGTGGTCTCCTAATAAATAGCACGGTACCTCGCCTGCGACTGTGATCAAACTCGACTTCCAATCCAGCAAGCCTTCGTTCATTTGGCAGATCACTGACAAGAACCGGCTGAGCCAGCCCCGCTTCCTCAACCTCGATATACCGCTTCGCTACCCGACCAACCAGCCTACTGTGGTACAAGCCTTCCTGCCTATCCGTTTTCATCATCAAGTCCAGGGCCTTCCATCTCGTTTCACCATCTCGACACTTTGAGATGACGCCGAACAGGCAGATGACCATGCCAGTATCCAAGCAAAATATCGGCCTCGGCCTCTCCATCCCAGCTTCAACATCTATGATCTTCTCGCAAAGCTCTACCATGACTTTGAACTGCGGCAGAAACTTGTCGAAGCAAGTCTCATCGGAAATGAGGCCTATCCTTCCAACCGCTGTATTGACACCCATAGAGGCCCGATGCAGTTTCAACATCAACACCCCGCGATCGTTTATCAAGTGTGGATTTTTGATCAAGAATGCATCGAAGGCTTGACTCCATTGCTTCAGACGGATCGATGAAAAGCTGTGGATGAGTTCGAGAGTGACTCGCATATCTGCCATGTCGGGCGGGCTCTTCTTCCTCAGAGCGTAGTCTAGCATGCGAACTCCATGAGTGCGGATGAAATCGAGCGCTAAGCAGGCTTCATCTATACTTTTGAAGACCGGTGGAATGTCGGGTCCATATCCGTTGGACGGAATGTCAAACTTCCGGGCAGAAAGCACGCGTCCCCGGTTGCTTATTAGCCCTGCTGCTTGGACATCGAACTCGATGAATATCATACTGAGTGTCGATAATGGTACGTAGGGGATCTGGGATACTTCGAGTGATGATGTTGGCGGTGATGGAGTTGAGATCTCTGAACCTTCTGGAGTTACTGGCGTAGAAGAGGTTTGTGCGATCTCTTCAATAATTTTGACCCCGCCATTGATGTGTGAGAGTGCCATCGAGTATTCCCCTCGAAGATTCTATTGAAGTCAGCATTGTCATCTTGACATGAGGATGATATCACGTACCTCGAAGCACACGAAGAGTATGCAAGTGATCAGCGCCACATCAGCAGCTGGCTTGCCGCGTCGTATTGCAGGGTTGACCAGGTGCCCCAGAGCTTTGACATACTGTTGAACGGCGAACTGGGTGTTAGAATTATCCGTATTGTAAGTGATAAGTGGACGTGAATTAAGCTCAAAGTGCTCATGAAGGGCACCTAAAGCTACCGCTGCATGTCGGACGGCTGGTTCATGATATGCTGCTTGCAAAAGCAGTTGGTTCAGCTGCTTCCAGGATGGTGATCCAAAGATACTTGATAGCTGAGGGATGGTGTTCTGATGGAAGAAACTGAAACTCCGTTGCTCAAGGTTCGAGTCAAGGAAGCTCAGCGAAGGGCATATATCGATAGAAGTAACCGGGGGACTGGTACGCGTAATGGTGGTAGGTGGGTCAAGGCGCGGGGTCGTGGATTGGAGTGCCCCAGAGTAAAAATATCCATCACATTTCCGTCCGGTCGATGAGCATCTCTTGCATGATGGTTTAGCCTCGTCGCACTTGACACGCCGTATTCTGAAGAGTGTTAGCGTCTGATACTAGCTGGACCACGGAGATGATTTACTTGCAGGTCTTGCAGCCGGTGGAGACTTTTGGTTTGAAAGCTCTAATTCGTCCCGGCCGGTCGGGCCCGGACTTTGCCATCGTTATATCTTCTCCGTGAGATAAGTATCTCGTGACCCTCGAGGCGGTTCCGTTGCCTTTTTACAGTCTATGACAAGTGGACAAATTCGTTTAAGGGGCGTTGTGATTCGACTGAGTTGTTTCTGTTATTTGCTCTTCCCACTATCAAACCATGCAGTGATTGCGAACTGAGCGAGAAGCCAGTCAGAAGTCTAAATGTACGAAGAAGTACAATTGCAGGTGTCGCCTTTAAGTGTAAAGCGGGAAGATGTTATTTTTGATGCGGATCTAATTGCGCCACCCCCTTGTGGATCGAGGCTTGATCAGGCAACGCTCTGAACGAACGAGCCAATCGCGTGCATGGATAAACGATGGTGGGGCAATATCCCTACTTGAGATATTTTAGGAGTAAGAACATAGAGACCAGCAGAAGAACGAGCATCAAGCTGCCT
The DNA here is from genome assembly GCA_002685535.1 of Deltaproteobacteria bacterium. Lineage (GTDB taxonomy): Bacteria > SAR324 > SAR324 > SAR324 > NAC60-12 > Arctic96AD-7. The sequence continues at coordinate 125,286 of NYXK01000005.1, read as the reverse complement.
TTCGTTTTGATCGTGGAACGTCGTGGACTTCTTTATTTGATGTCATCATGTGATTGAGCGAGCAAATTTGCCTTGAAAACTTCAACAGCATGGAACAAGAAAGCGACCGAACTGAGAGATTGGTGAATGTAGGTTCAACCAACCTATAAACATAAAACATCTGCTTCTTTACAAATAGAAAATTACTCAGGCCAAGATAGATTGATGAAACGACATAAGGTCTCGGTGGTCCGGCAGTTTCGTCAACCTCTACCTCAAGGATTTGTGGTCGTGTCTGAGTTTCGAAGTCATGCTCATCCAGCTGCGATGAATTGCCAAAGAGAATATTTTAAATAGAAGGTGAAGCATATCGTTCGTGGACGGTCATTATCAGTTCTAAAATCAGGCAAAGAAGCAGGGTATCTAAATACTTCGTCTTGTGAACTTCCGATCACGGTCAGGAATCTGACTTGGCCCGCGTGAACCACGAATTCGATCTGTGGTTGTCGAGTTTGGTGGTGTTCTCATCCATGACATGCTGGGCATTCTGCACAGTATCGGTGCGCTGGATACCTGGCGCCGCAGGATCAATCTTCTGTTCTTCTGGATGCGCATCAACGAAGAGGTCTTTGATGGTCCCATCCCCGGTCGCAGCTTGATAAACGGCAAAGCTCGTGGCGAACTGGTGATGGGCGCCAACTTGAATGGCATCGAGGAGACGAACTGCGAAATTCTGGCAATTGTTGCTGATGATGTTGTATGCAGCTCGCTCCTGCCGCATCTTGTAGATGGTCATCACAGCTAAGAAATACCATCTTAGTCAGAGCATATATGACCTAGCATCTAGAGAACTCACCTGCCTGTCTCAATGCTTCATCTGTGAACCTCGTCTTTCCGACCTCAAAGGTACGCCACTGGTCTCTCACCAGTAATTCATTGTTGTAGATGACGTCAAGGTCCTCATCCATCCATAGCTGATGCACGAAATCGCCGACCAGGACAGCCCAGTGCTGCGTCGGGTCAGGATATGTGCCGATATTCTTCGTGATCATCTTCCCTAGGCCGGACTGCTCAGCGAGCCACTTTCCACCCATTCCAGCAACAGGATGCCAGCCTATCTCAACCAGACGAAGCTCTCCATCCAAACGTGCCTCGCCGGGCGGGATGACGTTGGGGACAGCACCGAGTCCGAGGGAATGTTGAAGCGCCGTCTTGCCCTTGATCCACTCCACCTTGCCTCTCTCTTTGCCCATCTCCCATCCTTTCATCAGGCCTTCCTTGGATTTCTCCTTGCCCTTGTCCCATTCTCCGCTCCTACGAAGGATCAGACAGCGCTCAGGGACGCGAAAGGTACCGAGGTACTCACAGGTACGTGCCCAGTCTGGCGCGCTTCCCCTTCTTTGTCTCAGAACTGTCGGATGACTCAGCGACTTCCGACATCTTGCTTCTGTGTCGCTTATCTTGATGTAAACAAACACACCGTAGCGAGGTCAGACAAGGGTAATGACTGAAAGGTGATGATGACGCTGATCTTGGGGAATTGCGGGGATGAGCGGATGGTCGGATGAGCCAAGACGTTGACAAAAAAGCTAATATCTCGCTAATCTACACTTAATTCAACACGTGCGCGCTAGTCAAGCCTATCTGGATGCAAACTAGACGCCCTGATGCTGAAGCGCCCAGGTGCTATATGGATGGTGCCAATGACTGTTAATTTTTGAGTCTTCCCCTATCCTAATCACATGTGGACTGCTGCCGACCTAGGTTCAATATCCGCACAGCGCAGTAATCAGAAGATCCGTGCTTAGAAATTTTATACACCAAGGATAGCGTGCTTCGCGGAGAAAGGGAAGGAGCCCAGAACATACACGCGACGGTTATGATTGAGAATCGTCGGTCCTAAATTTGACTCGAAATATGGCCATACGGGCCCCCCAACATCAAAACGTCCTGGAGAGGTAGAAGCCTCATGCCAACAGAAGCAGTGCGACTCGGAAAGTCGTCTCAGCCAGTTACTTTTTTGATGTCTCTAGATATGAAGAACTTCCGAGGCTGATCCAATACTGTGTCACTCATGGCTAGTGTAGCCATTCAGTCGACTTGGGGACCATCGTCTGCCGGATCAGATTTCCTGGTAACGAACATGCCACTCGATATGATGAAGCCTCCAAACCTCGATTCTTGTTTGCCTCTTATTAGGAGGGCATCAAAGCAGTGTTCGGCGTGGGTAGCCAAAAACCCTGGGCTGCCCTGGGTTTTACCTAGGGGTTAATCCAACCCAGAGGGCCAGAGGGGGTAATTTGGGTCGGGTAACCCATGTATACCCAGGGCAGTTACATGTGATTATAAACGTGATGTAACTCGATAAGAAAAGAGCGAGAACATGACAATCATGTTGAATTAAATCTCTAGACTTAACGCTTAAGGTTCTAGCCTAGTTTCATCGATAAATTGTATAGCAAGAGACGATTATGTTCTGTCTCTCGGCGCCCTAGATCACGCTATAATCACGTTTACTTAACCCATGGGTATAACCCAGGACCCAAGCAAAATTGGATAACACCGACCCAAGAGGGGCGTATGGGTTAGGTAACCCACCCAAGGACACCTTGCATTTAACCTAACCAACCCACGCCGAACACTGCATCAAAGTCCCCAAAACACAATAGGAATGCATCCATTTATGATTCAAGTAGTATCTATCTGTCATTGAAGACAATTTAGTTGATATTTGATCAGTAGTGTCACCAAAAATTACAACACAGAAAATTGACGAGAGTCAGGCCAGTGCAGAGACAGCGGACACACAACAGAAAGAATAGTTATCTCATTAACGAAGGTTCTACAATTTGAGATGTTGCCCGATTATATTCCCTCTGTCCGCATTCATGCCTTCCTAGGAAATCCCTCCGAACCCGTCCTTGCACTGTGATAGTGACTCTACGAAACGTTTACTACGTCCGATAGTAAAAGTCAAGTTCAATCATTAATCGCACGTCTTGATGTAAAAAAAGGGTCGGCACGATCCGCTACAACAATCACTGCCATAGTAGCACACCTCTTGGGAAACATTAGCTCAGTTTAGCCTAACGTACTGGTATTATCCACAGAAAAATTCATATTGTATTGCCTCGTAGTGTTTTTACCAAATCTCCTGAGAAGAACAGCACTTGACTCCTCACGGCAGACACCACTGCGCCCCTTTATACTCCTGAAAACATTTGCCACTGCAGCACGGTGTTATAGCTCCTCTAGTGTAGCCGCATTCCTCTGTACAAAAGAAGTCAGTTTCTGGGATATAAATTGTGATTCCAAGTCAGGTGTACGATACTGAGGAATGCACCACTGGTTCCTAGTATCCGCTAAGGCAGCCAAATTGTGTGAAATATGCTGTGTAGAAGCGCGATCATTTGTAGTAGCCTGTTCAGTATTGTGTTTCAACAGATGGGAAGAGTGGCCTTACATCCAAGTTGGAGTCGATCTTGGCATCGGGGTATGGGAGCGTGATGGCTTTTGCCACCGCTGCAATGTAGAGAATTGTAGAAACAGACGTGATGAGACGCATCTTGAGGCAACGAGAGTGAAAATTCTCTAGAACGATAAACTCCGCTTTGAGCTTATTGATGACTGGTATTGATGCACAAGTTCAGTGGAGCTTTAAAAGGATATCAAACTGCGCTATATATAGCATCGGTGGTATTTAAGTACGTCATGTTTACAGTTCTCTCCTGTCCACGGTCAAGGAAGACGGGTCGGCTATCAATTCCATCCGAAGTTGTGGAAGTTCCCCTTGGGCCTCTTTATTCCCCGATGGACGGTTGTAGCACGGTAACTAGTGAAACATGAAAATCTGCCACCCTGAGATCATCGGTGGTACATTTAAGGTGTGTTCCTGGCTATGTTGAAGAATGGTTTCTTCTAGGACGGCTTCAAGTGAGACAAGAGCAAAGTTGCACGTATCGCCGACCATTCCAATGTAGCTAAGTGAACGCTCATCATTGGAGAATAATTAGATACAGCCTGATTTCCTGTTGTGCTGATACTAAAGGGCTGTGTTGTAAGAATCTGCCAAGTACGACAAAGAAATTTCTCTGAAGTCAAGTCCCACAACTTTGATGCCTTTGCCTGGGCTGAAACTCCATAGCTTTAAAATTATTCGCACGTAGGGGATCTCGGCCAGCCTCGTTCCTCACATATGCCGCTGCAGCATTCAGTGTCCATGAGACACCGTTCTGTGCGGCATGAGCTCGTTGATCATAAATATTGACCATCATTCACTGATGTTGAGCAACTGTCCACAGCGGCAAGTTTGTCAGAGTTTGGAAACGCAGTCTAGAATGAAGCCCCCACATCTAGGTATAGGAGTGGCGACTACGATATGGATGATGTTGAAAAGAGGTTTGTGATATTAGGCTGTGAAATGAACATCGTACTTGTTCTCGGAGTCCCGACAAGGATTCTTGACGCATTACACCCAACTGAGCTAAACAGATCAAAGCACTAGTACGCCGGCCGCAGTTACTCCCGTCCATAGGAAATCGTAATACAAAGGTGAGAGCGGAAATTGTGCAACGTCAGACAGAGGTAACATCCACCGTCGTCCAGTTCGCCGCGGACACATCCAGCGCAGACAACTCCAATATCTTCTGATTCACAACAAAATAGATTTTGGGTTCGCCCGAATTGCCTACCGCCGCTAGGCCACTGGCGATCTTGCCATCACCCTCCACAAGTCTCTTCGAGGTCGAAAAACCACTGTAAACTGTAGAGATATTCGTGGTCCCGCGAGATTGTACAGTCAAGAAGCCTGAATTATCAACATAGGCAAGGAGTAGAACTGTTTCGTTCTTTTGGTTGACAGTCGTGGCTGTCATGGAAGCACCTCCGGTGATGGTGCCTGGGGTTCCATCGACGGAGTAGGATTCTGACTGCCAGACCGAGTTTCGATAAACTCGGCCGTGAATTGCGCCGTTCTTTGGCTGTGAGGTATCAGCATAATATCAAAAGTTGCTCAGGTCCCGGAACATTCCTGAAAAGTCGGAGGTTACTGACCTGAAAGAAGACTTCCATCACCTCGCCCCCTTCACTCATCCAGCGAGTCACACCGATACCGCTCCCGTCTTGTGCCAGACCCAATGGTCCCACAGACCCATCTCGCCATACTTCATCTCGATAATTGTCAATTCCGAACTCCCTGATCTGGAGGTCTTCATCCTGGTACTACGAAGACACCTGACATAAGTACTACTTTGGTTGTGGGCCTTGGAAGCTGTTGAGGGATCACTCACGTAGAGCCAAGCGGATGTTCCATTTAGCCAAGTCACGCTCGCCAGCTGACTGCGCTTGCTTACTTCTCTCTTCTGTGCGAAAAGATTACTCATCTTCCAACTCGAGCTATGTGGTACCCAGTCTATACCACCTAGCTTATCATCCGCTGTGATGAAGAAAACGGAAGGTCCACCAATCCAGTCGAGTACCGTAACCGGGGAATCTTTCTTTGGATTCACATCTTTGTCGGTAATACACAGTACGTTGGAAAGCCAGGCAGTATCTGATTTCTTCCTGATGCAGAGTCGAGGCGACGCAGAAGCTGTGTCGATGTAGGCCAATATGGTCTCCGGTGAGGAGGCATTGGTCGATGAAAGCACAGTCGCTAGATCATCCGTCGTGGCTCCAAGACCAGAATTTGCTCTGGGTAGAGCGCTGGACTGAGGGAGAGTAACAGCGGTGAGGGTCGATAGCGAGATTTTCACATCACCTCCACTTCCACTATCCGTGGTTTGCCACACGACGACAACGACGACAAGAGCGATTATCAAACAGATTGAGAGTGGTGTAAGGATGAAACACCAGCGACTCTTTTTTGTCCAAGTAAGGCGACGTCTATTCCACCATGGCTCTTGATGAGCTCCTCCGACTGGTTGGGGTGTAGGCATCGTGTTCGGCAATACACTACTGCCACGCTCGCTGGGTGTCCGAATTATCAACCCTTCGGTATCACTGCGGGTACCACGGTCTAGAGTCGTAACTGCCAGACGAGGCTCGGTGCTACGTCCAGTGGTTGCTGGTGGACTGTTCACTCGAGATAGGCTGTCGTTCTCGTATATTTCGAGGTTTGTATTATGACCACCTGTCGGGTCCGAGAGCCTTCCGCTGTTATGTTGACGAGGACCGTTCGGATCGAAGAAATCTTGAGGGACCCCGATGCTATCAACGGTACTGTTGTGCCGGGGAGAGACAGCTCCAAAAGAGCCTGATATATCTTCCACTTCGGTCGGTGAGCTTGGTTGTTGACGTGCAACCTCAGCCGCCATGGTGGCCTTACCAATTATATGGCTTGGCTTGTCGATCGATGCCAAATCGACCTTTGTATTGTCCTGAAGTTCTACTCAACGGTACGTACTGAAGCGATTTTTTTTTGGAAACTTCTAATAGGAAGGATCGAGCAAGAGATTATTGGGTCTATTATGTTTCTTCGCAACGCCGGGCAATAAAGCAACGAGACATGCAGCACTCGGCATGGCCAAACGAGGCTTAAGCCTCGAGCGCTACACGAATGCGTGGGATGGGAAGAGAGCTTCATGATTCCTCAGCCTTATGAGAAGTCTGCCCTGGCGTGCTTGGAATATTGCCCAGTCATAGATAGGCTTTTGGAGACCAATAGCACAAGGCTGTGCCGTGTTACACAATGTGCTGGCAAGCATGTCTTAGCTAGACACCAATTAAATGCGACCATTATTCTTGAAAACCAGCTTTTGGTGAAAGTGATCCAGAACTTGCATTCTCAGCTACGGGTTTTGTGCACTCAGAAATTTCGGTAGGTGTAAAGGTGCGGCACTTTGCAGACCTTGCATATTCTATTGTACCCCGCTCCTGGCACTCTGGAGTGAAAGAGGTGTTAGGGGTCAGGACATAGCCCGCCGTCCCAGACGTTCAACTATTGTTACAAAACTCCACCACTGGGATCGAATCGTGATTTATCAGAACCAATGTGCGAGAAGACGACAACAGACCAGCTGAGAAGACTTCTTCGCCCAGCGAAGTCCTCGACACCCCTCGGTTGTACAATTTTGGCAAAATTATATGGGTACCAACGAAAGGTCGGTCGTTGACCAGAGGGAGTAAGAAGAGATGCAGCGAATAGTGTCTGCAACTTGTGATTTCACAGGATCCTGCATTAACGATTCTCCGATTGAGGTCGCTCTGGGGTGGATTCTCGATGGTGCGCGATTTGACTCATGATTGTTCACGAGGAATGTGTTTTTGAAAGATGTAGTCTGCTCTAGATGATTCAGCTTGGTGAAAATGCGATAGCAGGGCATTTTTTGGGGTAGATTCACTCGATGAGAAGGTTTGAAAACAGAAAAGTTCTCGGAGACCTGGTAGACTGTGAAGTTGCTTAGTAAGCGCACTGATTACCCCGCTTCAGCCCCTCCAGCCTGGAACCTTGACCCATTGCATCTACTAAGATCCGAAGAAATATGCATACATACTTCATCAACTACTGTATCTCTCTTGCTGTGGTTAATTGGAAGACATACTACTCCAGACAGACTGTTAGTAGCTGCAAGCCGGACATTAGGGAAATCATCTAGTGGTGGACGGGTGGGGATGTGGACGTGGAGACCTCCTCATTCGGCAATTGAAGGGAAGATTACGGTAGGAGGAACAAGGACTTATAAGCATGTATTCATCAAATAAATGCTGCTTTCTCCTGATGATTATGACTCTTCTCGTGTCGTTTTCTTTGCGTCCGTCGCGTGGGCAAGCCTTAAAGTTGCGGGCCGTTCCCTCAAGGTACCTTCATGATGTGGCATGTAACTTCGCTTCCGAGACTGGCCAGTATACTGGCCCTTATTACGGTAATTGCAGGTGCGCAAAGCTCCAATTTACCAATTGTTGATATAGGCTATGCGATTCATCAAGCTCGATACTCTGTCGTGAGTATATCTGACTCATGATTTGGGTGTAGCTAAAAAGAGACAAGTCAAACCAAAGTAATGTTTATTACAACTTCAGCAATATCCGATATGCGGCTCCTCCGATTGGTAATCTCAGATTCACAGCCACAGAAGCACCATTCAATAATCGCAGTGCAGGTATCCAAGATGGATCCTACGGCAAAATCTGTCCAAACGCCTTTGCCTCATGGCAAATTGGAGCTCTGTCCTTGAATCCAGGAGCCGAGAACGAGAACGAAGATTGCTTGTTCCTGGATGTAGTGGTCCCACAATATGTATATGACAAGAAAGATAAGAAGGGACCTTCTCCCGTTATTGTGTGGTTCCATGGAGGTGGATACACGCTCGGTAGTAAGTACGCTGCTGGGAATCCCACGGGTCTGCTTGATCAAAGTCTCGATACTCAAGCGAAGGGGCAGGTCTGGGTTGGTATCAACTACAGACTCGGAGCAATGGGATGGTTGAATGGTCCGGACTTCGCTGCTCAGGGCGGAACACCAAATGCAGGTCTTTATGACCAACAGATGGCTCTGCAATGGGTTCAACACAATATCCATCTTTTTGGCGGAGATCCAAAACAGGTCACGGTCATGGGCGAATCTGCAGGAGGAGGAAGCATTTTGCATCACATCACAGCATATGGCGGCTCTAAAACAGAATTGAACTCACTCTTCCAGCAAGCTATCGTCCAGTCACCGGCTTTCATACCAACGGGGCTGAAAAGCACCACCAACACAGCATTCACCAACTTCCTCTTCTTCGCGAACGTGAGTAACCTAGCCCAAGCCCGCCAACTCGACACCTTGACCCTTCAAAAAGCGAACAAATTGACGCAGTCACTCGCTTTCTACGGAACATTCACTTTCGGCCCCGCACCTGACGGAACTTTCGTACCCGATCTTCCAGGGAAGCTCTTGCTTCAAGGGAAGTACAACAAGAATCTCAAGATCATCGCAGCACACAATACCAATGAGGCAGGTCGCTACACGCCATCAACCGCAACAAACTCCGATGACTTCACCACCTTGATCAAACTATATTTCCCTGCCATCTCTACCACAAATCTCAACTACCTTACCAATACTCTCTTCCCCGCAATCTATGACGGCAGCCAACTTTACACCACACCCTTCGAGCGCCTCAAACTAGCCATAGCAGATTTCACGTTCACATGCTCCACTCGCTGGCTAGCAGCCGCGTATGACTACAAAACACACAATTACATTTTCTCGGTGTCACCAGGAAATCACACTCAAGATGTGCCGTACACATTCTATAACGGACCGATCGCAATTGTTAAGAATGATACGCTGGCGGTGGTGATGCAAAGGTATCTGACGGGGTTTGTGAATAATGGGAGTCCGAATCGAAGAGGTTTGGACCACTGGGTTGAGACAGGAATCAAGGGAAGGGTGCTGAACTTCAATCAGACCTCTGTAGATACGAGGCTTGATGCGCAGACGGTCAATGAGAGGTGTGTTTGGTGGCAGAAGGCACTCTATGGGGATGATTGGGCGTAAGAGCTTGAGGAGAGTAGTGGAATTGAGGTGAAGATATAAGGAACAACTATGTATATGGTTGCATTATGAAGTATGTGTACATATGAGTCAACCATAACAATGCATTGGCAAGTCTGGTTGAGGAATATCGACAGTCCATATCGTGCATCACTCCGCAATCAGAAATTCGTGTGTCAGGTGGTACCTGCTTCGATTTCCGCGTGTACTTGAGGCCTTGGCTGCTCGTGAATATGCAGTCGCGTTTTACTTATTGCACATTCCTTGGCCCTACTCGGACAGGTAAATAGGGATTAGTCGATAGACCAGATCGTTGGGATCCAACCCGTGACTCATACACGATGACAGATTCTAAAGTCAAGCTTCCTTACCTCGCCAGTCCTCAACCCTGCCCAGATGCCCTGCATCATCGTACTCAAAAGTAACAGACACAACCACCCATTCGTGAGAATCTATCACATGAGTCTCACTCCGCAACTAGATCGAAGTCCAAACCTTAAATTCATCACTTGACACTTGTAAGACTGCAGCAGCGCATCCTGTTCAATCAACAACGGTCCGACTGCATATACATCAAGTTAGGACCGGTAACGGAAGGAGTATTTACCTTGCTGATCTATGTGGCGAATGCGGAAGCGAGGCACAATTGATTAGACGAGATATTCTTTGGCAGATGTTGACATAATGTCGCTAATGTCTGGCTCACTGCAATGTTATAAATCCTTGAATTCCCTGGACGACCCGACATGATGCCAACTTCATCCATGTTATATTCATTGGCCACAGTTCCATTCAAACACACAATAGAAATGACTTCTTCCGACAACAACCTTCAGCCCCTCAATGCTACCAGCGACCCCCGGCCCCTCCCCGAAGGCTGGAACCAGAGCACAACACTCAATACGAATCAACAATTCTGGGTTCATGCTATTTCCAACATCAAAACATACTACGACCCCGCGATCCGAACCCTCATCGTGATGGGTTTGCGCCCGTTCCTGTAGAGGGGAACCCGCTGCCGGATGGCTGGGAGATCGTGGGTAGGGAGGTGGAAGTTGTTGGAGGAGTAAGGAAAGATGTAGTGTATCTAGATCATAATACACATTCTAGTACAAATGTTGATCCGAGGAGTTGATGGTCCGAAGAGTAGGAGTGAGGTGGAAGGGGGAAGAGACAGTTAGACTCGGCGAGCGAGACAGAAAGAACGTCAGTATAGTTATGGGTGGAAAAGGAAAAGAAAGACTAGTTGCATAGAAAGTGGGAAGAGTTTATGATGCAGCGATATATTGAGTCAAATGCTGCTGAGATGCTCGCTTAGGTCGATGTTTTGCAGGGCTGCCCCATTCACAAAATGTACAGCCGAAGTCTACCCCCAAGATGTGGAATTCGAACTGAAAATCTTCACAAACAAAGAATCTTAGATTGAACATGATTAAGTAGACTTGCTACTTGCATTTTGCCAAAAAGCACTGTGCAGAATCTCTCCTTTGAGTGGGAGGGTGAGTTGCCAAGACATATACACTTCTAATTCAAAAATCCTACAAAACAATGCAAAAGAATAGTCTCTCCAAGAGGGGCCGAATTGGGGATTGAACCCAAGACCACGTACAAGCGTTGATATTACCCAAAGCACGTATTCTACCACTGAACTATCCGGCCCGTGACTTGTGGTTGATGTTCTTACTTGGGTAGACATCCAAGTCCAAATTCTGTGTGGTGGAGCTTTTCCTGCTTAAGCGAGAGTAGAAAGTGGAGAAAATTTGTGGGTTGAGGTGGAGACCTCTGGAAGGGAAGAATTGAACTTCACGAACGAGAACAGAGACGGGAGCTGCTATGGCTAAACCTCGATGGCAGAAAACTTGGTTGCTTGGAAGAGGACTACGCGAATATATTTGTCGTAGGCAAGGATCACGAATGTGGCTGAGGAAGAACGAAATAAAAATACTCTCTGCACGGCAATCAACCAATCTTTAAATAATGCGAAGTCCCGCCTACGTTTTGTGAGAAAATCTATTTGTGTTCCGAGGTATTACTTTCCAGGAGACTGAGCTATCTAATACGCTTGTTTACTTCGTCGAGGTTTTGCGCTTAAGCGAGCTCTTACCACAGTGAGCAGCCGGTCAACACGGCATGGCAAAAGGAGTGAGTATCCAGATGCTGGTGGTATGACAGATATTCCCGAGGAATTTGAGTAAATACTGGAAACACACCAATTTCCATATAATAATAAATTTGGAATATTTGGAAAATTTGGAAAATTTGGAAATTATGGTAGCACGTTCTTGCATTTAAGGAAATATATTTGTTATCCTCATTGACCCTTGTGCGTATGTTTCTTCACGCGACTTTACGACACCTTCGCCCTCATTTTCTCTTTCTTCGCTAGTCATTCTATTCCTTCTTTCATATTTTACTTTCAACCTTCCACTATTCCTGTTCACATCTCCATCTTAGTTTGATCTTCTGCTGCCCCGTTCGCATCTTTCGGCTCTCATGATCATCGGTCTGACTGCCTCGGTTCAAGATTCTGGACGCCTTCATATCTGTGTGATATAATATTGTCTCTTACTGCCGAACTGATTCCTTTCGTGCTTCGTGCTTCGTTGCAGATTATCGGGTGCAATATGCACCGAATCTGTGCCACCTCACTGTAATCGTCATTTCCGAGTTCCACCTCGTCAACCGACCATGGCTCGCCACTTTTACAAACATCAGGATTGTTAAGTTTGATAGTACATAGCTAGAATGAAGTAAATCGCTATAAAGTTCCGCGAGTCATGTGTCCTTCTACGATCGTTGATCTTTTCAACTTCCTAAACCAAATAGCAGATTACCTAAGGTTGGATGACAAGTCTGTCATAGGCAATGATGTAAGGCCAGCTCGATATGTTACCCAAGTATTCGGCGATCGCAGTATCTTGCCTTACTTCAATAATCCAATGTATTCTCATGAGTTTCGCAAAGACAATTTTACCGCTCAAAGCGGTTGCGATCACCATAGATGCAACTAAATGGTTCCGCTGTCCAATCTCGGAGTCGAAAATTGCCATTTTGACATTAGCAGCCTCTCATACACGATCTTCGTCATGCCTCGGCACCCCGAAACATTCGATTAATCAGACCCTCACATGACTATATATATGGTGCTCGAGTCCGTCGTTGACAAAGAGAATTCAACACAACACCATCAAGTTTTTTTTTTCGAGAGCACTACATCAGAACATCTCACAGCCAAAGCTATAATGCATTTCATCAAGCCCGTCGCTGTTTTGCTGTCTGCACTAAAGGTTGCTTCTGCGCTGGCTATTATAGTTCCCGAAACCAACATCATCATCGATATCAAGGTAAACAAACTCTATAGGTTTGTATAATCTAGCATGTTAATGGAGTACTCTCAGGAGAACGATATGTCTTCCAAATACGAAGCACAGGCAGACTTCTTCGCTGGTGAAATGTCGTCCGTGTGCCGTCCATTTAGAGGTGAAGACCCTACTAACTTGCCATGTTTCCATGAAGCTGACATTCAGAAGCGTATTGCCGTGAATCTCTAGGAATTACGTGCTGCGAAGGCCTCAAATGCGCCTGGGCCGGAGTACCAGGAATTAATATCTGCCGTTGATCAGCTCCGTGCTCAGCACTATTCAAGTTCTTTGCTGGGCAGAGCAGAGATTCATAAAAACACAACTGGAATAGCTGCTGCAGGAAAGGGTGTTCTGAATTGGGGAGGTGTGGTTGCTAGTTTCAGCTTTTGGACAATAAAATTGGGTTTCGCTGATTTCGTATTTACTACCCATGAGTGGCGCAAAGTCTCAGCGATTCTACGTAAATACCTTGAATGTGAGATTCTTGACAGACGTCAAGCTAGCGATGCTAAGGTTTCCGAACACTGATGTCTTTGACTCAGGACTTATTGCGCTTTCCTCTGATGAGATGTTTAGAACTAAAGTCTATGTTCGGTGTCCTAGATCCACAGTCCTTCGCAAGTAGCATAGCACTTCCGAGAGATCGGTGCCCGGCCATACTCGAGACTACTGAGCACAAAGTAACCAACGACGTAGACAATTTGAAGTACCAAGACCTCACCGCTCTGTCAGTGCTACAACATTGATAACCTTGTGACACTTGACGATTGGCGACGTAGGTTCGGGCAGGCAGAAGGTACAGAATTGAAAATGATAACTTGAGCTTGTTGACAAAAGTGCACAAACGCCGGAACCACGCCGACTCCACTACCTACAAACATAGATAAACATGTATGTAACAATATCGTCTTACACCTCAACCATCGTATCATCATCCTCCTCGCCTTCTTCCAAGAAACCCAGGCCACTATCATATCTCCTCCTCTTCTTTCCACTCTTGCCCACACTGACTCTCCTCGCCAACCCAGCATCAAACATCCCACCCTTCCTGACAACACCACTAGCACCCTCACCTTGAGCTCGCGGTGTTCTCGTCACCTCTACGCTTGAGGCTCTCCTCTTCCCATTGCCAGACGTACCAGCACCATTAGTCAACCCCTCAACCTCTACCCAACCCCTTCCCATCTCCTCTGCCCTGCCCATCTGCCTTAACATATCTCTGACCACGAACGCTCCCCTCTCCGCTCTCTCCTTGACCTCCTTATTCTCCTTCCTCAGACCCAAGATAGTGCTATGCGCGCTCTTCAGCGCCTCATTCACACGTTCAATCTCGTGTCGCAATTCAGAGACTCGAGCATCCCGGAGAGCGAGAGCCGAGCCGTGTGCGTGTTCGCGATCTTGGATAGTAGATTTGAGCAATGCGATGGTGGCGTCTCGCTCTTCCACCTCGCTTGAAGAAGAGGTAGAGGATGAAAGATTGGCGAGTTGAGCGAGCGCTGCGTCACGCTCAGCAGTCATACCGGTATGCGCATCTGTAAGAGTAGAAAGTCGTGCCTGCACCTCAGCAGCTGCCTCCAATGCAGCCGTAAGTCGTCTCTCGAGTTCCGGTAGAAGCATCTCATTCCCCTCATTAACCGTCTTCGTAACGTCATGCTGTGCAACCTCATTGCTAAGTCTCGCCTGCAACTCCTCCATCTCACTCCTCAAACCCATCTCTTTCTCCCTACCTTCCTCCTCAACCCGCGAGATCAGCGCCTCAAGACTAGAAACTTCACTCCTGTATCCCTCCAGCGCATCACGTAACCTCTCACTATCCGTCTCCTTCTCCTTGATTTCTTCTCTGAGAGAAGAGACTACGTTACTAGCGAGAGCGAGATCACCCCTCATACTCTCCATCACACTCACCCGATCATTAAGCTGCTGTCTCAACAACACCTCCTGCTCATGATACTGATCAACACACGCATCCCCCTCCTTCACCTTCCCAACCAACACGCGAATCCTATTCACCAACAACCCCAGCAATTTCTCATTCTCGAACCCCTCGCTGACTTCGCCTGGGGTGAGATACTCAAGATCAAGCCGCGCTTGCCGGAATTGCCGACCGATGGTCTCGAGTGCTTCATCCGGACTAGAGGCGCTGAACCCGAGAGAGGTGATTTCGGTTGAGAGTGCCGAGAAGGCGGTGCTGTGTTCGAGGGATTGTGATTGTGTGAGGGCGAGTTGGGTTAGGACGGTGTCGAGGGCGGAGTCCAGGGTGTTGTGATCGGGGGATTCGTCGATGGGGATGAATTCGGATAGTTTCTCGGCGAGACGTGTGGCGTTGTCTTCGTTGAATGCCACGGATGAAGTCAATTTCGTGATCTCGGCTTGTAGAGATTGGAGTTGTGATTTTAGTGTCTCTTTTTCCGGGTCGGGGATGGGAAGGCTGGTTTGGATGCCGGCGTTGGTGGAGTAGGTGGATTTGCAGGGCGTGTTGGGCATGGTTGATGGTGGGGAGGGGAAGGATGTATTGAGGCGGGTGGGTGTTGTCATTAGCTCGTCATTGGCGGTCATGTTGTTGAAGTCGTCGTCGTAATTCGTGATCATCATATCGTCGTCATCGTCATAACCATATGGGTCCCTTGCTGCCAAAGTCCAGTTGTTGAGATCATCAACGGTATCTGAATCAGACTCTCTCCTTCCAAGCTCCTCCTTCAAATCCCTAATCTCCTGCTCCAATTCCTGGACTTTGTTGCTCAATGTTGTAGTCGTCGTCATTGATCCTCCAGATTCCCCTTCGATTTGACTTGCGATATCATGTTCGTCTCGCATACTCTGGACTTCCAGATCCTTCAGCGCAAGCTCGCCCTTCAACCTTTCGACCTCCGCCTTCCTCCCTCGGGCCTCAGCTCTCTTATCAAATTCAATAACATTTATCTCCTCACTCAATCCATTCCTTTTGATCCTCCTCTTTACCCTGCCATCCAACACCTGCCGCAGTGGCGCGAACTGTAGTGTGCCGGACGCGGGCTCGACATCGTACCCAGCTCTGTTCCAGAGTCTCGCAGGCGTCGACTGTCGACGTTTGGATTTCGGCGTGGAGAGGGAGGTGCGTCGGATGAATGGCGTGAGGCCTGAAGAGGCGTAATCAGATTCAATTACCGGGCCTGGGTCGGAGAATCGTACTCTCTTCTTGATTCGTTTGGGCGTCTCGGGTGGCGTGGCAATACCGTGTGGATGTATTGTTGCAGGTCGGGAACTGCTTCGTGAATTTGAGGTTGGTCCCACGCTGCTGCGGCGCGAGCGGCGGACTGCAAGAGGTCTATCGTCGTCGATGACTATCGTCGAGTCGTTGTCGAGGTTGAGGTCGGCCATTATGGATTTGGCGGGGTAAATTGTTTGTTGACAAGTGGAACTCGAAAAACAATCTCCCAACACTCGTTGGCAGAAGAATTGAATGTTGGAAAACAAGAAGTATATCGAGGGGAAGAAAACAAAAGAGATCCTCGAAGCGCGTCTAAAGTCAGTAACCTTGCACTCGCCAGGCCACGAAAGAGACCCAATGTAAACATGGATAGTACAGCTGTTTTGTTTACTTCCTTTCCCGTTCGGGACTACGCGACCGCTACGGTGGCCGGCTCGCTGGGTAGCGTCAGGGGTTCGCCACAGAAATGCTGGACGCGAAGGAAACGGTTGGCTGGGACACGACGCGAATAAACGCGTTGACTCATGGTGAAGTGCAGTGGTCCTTTGCTTTTGAAATTGACGTGGAATTTTGTCCTTTTAGAGAAATGGTTCTGGGTCACTTGTCTTGTTTGCCGCCATGCATGAAAGGCCAAAGAAGGTGTGATTGACGCGTTATGATGATACCTCGGCAACGCGAATGATCTTGTCTGGGCGGAGTGGAGAATTGCCTCTCTCGCGAGATTTCATTTACGAAGCTATTCACAACCCTCAAATTGAACGTCTCAGGTTTCTGAACAGTCTTTTAACATCTACAGAGTCTTTGAACAGATTTCCATAATAATACGCTCCAATATGAAGCCATATCATGACGATCTGTTGCCTGAAGTCAGCATATGCAGGTTTCCCAAATCGTTCACCGAGTGCCCCGCAAAGTGTCAGCCTCGAAAAATGAAGGTCGTGACGCGACATCCTGAGTTGGATTTCTGAAATCTTTCCTTCGACCTCAGGCTCGCAGAATCTACTTTCCTGCCTAAAAGTCCGGGCTTTTGTTACCCGCCAGTGGCATCATTTAAAATGAACATTTCCTCCCAGTACGATCGGCAGGCCTTCTCCCCTTTCCCATCAGTCGAAGACCAATGCAATCCTCCACCGACATCGAGAGATCTTGATTACTTACAATATCACATTTCTTTACAAGATATCGGAAAACAACTTCAAGATGCAGCGAATGCTGCATACCCTAACGATCAGCGATCGCGATACTACAACATTTATGTCCTGCTATTATGCTGGGAAGACGAAGATCCGAAGCTTCCTGTCTCAATTGAAGTTGAGGAATTGCACAGTCTCTTTGATACAATGTACGACTTCGATGTTGAGGTTTGGAAAATCCCGTCGCATAGTAGTCACAATGAGTTGAATCGCAAAGTCTTGGATTTTGTTTATTTGGGCGGAGATTGTAAGACTGACTTGAAAATCGTCTATTATGGTGGGCATGGTAAGCTAGTCTACAACAGGCAGGCTTCTTGGATGAGGTAATACGTCCTGGTACCTAAGGAGATTTTCTGTTTACATGACCAGCCGTCCTGATCCAGGAGATCCGAGCTATCGGACTGTGAATTGGAGTGGGATATAACACGCCCTGGAGGAAGCGGAATCCGATGTCCTACTGCTCCTCGATTATTGTGCATCTGGAACAACTACTGGTAACACGGATGGAGGCCATGGTGTCACTGAACTCGTCGCAGCCTGTGGCTTCAATTCGAGTGCGAATCCGGTCGGACCCGATTCCTTCACTCGGGCTCTGATTACAGAACTTGGTCTCCTAAGCAGAGTCGGCCCGTTCACTATCGGCATGCTGTTCAGCCGTATTTTATGTCGAGCCCAGAACTGGATGCCGATGGGCCGAGAGGTCCAGAAAGCAGCTCTGCACATCGTTTTGACCCAGGATAAGAGACTGCCTCGTGGTATTCAGTTATGCCCAAGGATCCAGAAGAAAACACCGAAGCAGTCTCCAAGGAAGTCGAAAGTAGTCGCCTCTCCATCTCCAGCACGACGGATCCCACCATCGAAAGTCAGCAAACGTCGAAGACCGGCATATTCTCGTGCGCCAGTNCGCCAGACAGAATGCTTCAGCACATCTACATCCTCACTGGACTCCACATCAAGCGATCCGGCTTCTGTTCAGACTGGCGGATCTTCGATGTCTAGCGTAAGTTCCGAAGTTGATATGTATCCAAGGATAGCAATTACAGTTCGACTTCAGGAAACGCTTTCACAGTCCGACTTTTCAGTGGACCTCTTTGCGGAATGGATACGTATGATGCCTGTCCTGGCAGAGAACGTCAAGATCGAAGCTGGTTTTGCAAGCTTCTCGACGCTGTTGCTGGTCTCGTTACCAGTCGCTATGTGGTGTTATTTACCCAGCAATCCCGCCATCTCGGTCGCCGGGATCATCAGATCGCCAAACCTTGTACCTGATACCAAAATGCTTACCGTTCCAGCATTGGCGAGTCCGGTCAAATCAAATTCCAAGAAGTCCGAGGCGAACCCGACACCTTCGAACCTGGACTGGGGAGACGATACGAAAGCTTTCTTGCGACTTTACAGGTTCAATGTCTCGGAGCAGGACGAGCCATACTTCGAGCTCTTGCCAGGTATAGGTGCAACCTCTCGACTGCCACGCCAAGTCTACCTCGACACGTCTCAGTATGTCCTCTCTCTCCACCCAACTCCAGCCCCACTGATAAGTTCCCAGACGCTCTCTCCTTGGAACCTATACTTGCCAATATCCCGGCTTTTGCTTCTCCAGAGTCTCAATGGCTTTTACCTCACCCAACGAATTGACGCGGCATTATCGCCAAAGTCACATTACCGATCACGACGACCGAGCTGGCTCGCCAATGCACAGGATGCCCTCGCAGCCATCAGTTGGAACACAAGATTCCGCTGTGGGAATGTATGATTCTAGTTTCAGCGATCCACCGGTGTTCTATTCCGTGGAGTCGACGGTCACGGATGTTGGATCGGCTGACGGGCATGGCTTCGCCTCCTGAGGCGAAGTCAACAAAAGATTATGAGAGCCGACCCCCAACATCGCCAAATAGATGATACAGTCCAAAAAGAGGTCTGTATACTAGCCTTTAAAACCTATTCACGCATCGACATGCGCTATTCTGGTACTGAGTCGTCTCTGTCTTTACGTCAATAGGACTTCACCGAATGAGTCACTATCCACGTACGAGAGTTTACTTAAACTCGTTCGTGCCTTCCACCAGCAACCACTTTCGTCTACAAACCTTCCAAAATGTGAGCCTCCAACCACCACATGGTTATTATCAGTATCAGCATATGCTCTTCAAATCACGATCGTCAACACCACAACAATCAGTTCTCCCACTAATCAATTGATCATCTCCAACGCTCTAGAGATACATTACAAGGAGTCAGAGTAGTGTTGTGGTTGATGGGGTGGGGAACAGGTGGGCGCTTTTCAGATTGGGGGGTGTGCTTGGGGGTGAGGAGAAGGTTAGGGGGATTTGTGGAGTGAATGAGGAATTGAAGGTTACGAAGGGACTAGTGTTGGTCTGGCGATGGGATTTGGAGAGGGTGGACAGGAGGTTGAGTTTGTTTGGGTTGATGAGGAGGGGAAGAGGAAAGTTGAGGAATGGGTCAGAGGGTGTGGACTTTTGGGAACGGAGAAGGCTGTAGAAGGAGAAGGTGAGGTAGAGCCTCAATCCACATCAGATTGAGGAGAGGAAGGACTTAAGTAATTCATTTATCATACGCCGGGCTTGGTGCGGCTGACCCCATGAGGAAGACATGATAACGAGGGCAGTATTATTGCATGGGGATTATATAACCCATCTCGCCATACACCTATCAGACTGCATACTTCCTTCACGGTGTATAACAAAAGTAATATCGACTACAAATCCTCTCTGTCATATCTTCGGCCCGTCAATCCCATCCTGTTCGGCTTACAGACTTGAGGGGAAGTATCCCATGACATTTCGCTAATGCAAGCCGGCAACCATCAGTGCAAGGCTGAGATATACCATCCAAACAATTATCGGCAGATAAGGTCATTTCAGCACCCGAAAGCCACGCACATGCAGTCCCGTTGGTTGGGCTCTGACAGCTCAATGTGTGTCGTCTTGATTGGTAACACGAAAATTGGGCAGCAACTGTTTCGAGGTATCCAGTTAAATTAATGCCAGTTGAGTGTTGTGCTTCGAGCCCAACCTCAAGTTTGACCGAATGATCATGAAGCATTTGCCCTAGAGCGCTGGAGCTTCTCATCTCCAAATAGATCCCAACTCCTCGAGTTTTTGTCATTTTCTTGCTGCAGGCAATATTCTCCCGGCACTCCGTGCTTGTATCAAGCTCCCGACCAGAACTATGAGTCAGAAGGGAAAGCAAAGAGGCAACCCCGAAACTTGGAATGGTAAGGATGTCCTGTCAAACTTGGATGATGGTCAGGAATCGCCATTGCCAGAAAGCTCTCCTCCCAGTAACCTCGGACAAAACAACCACAAGCCTGTTGGAAACCTATTGAACACTGGAAGTTTCTCGCATTCCGTATGGAGCTCCGACTATCAGTCAATAGAGCCGCCATTTGGAGGGTTGGGCATGCCTAGAAGGATACAGAGCCCGAACTCCAACTCCTGGACGGATTTCAGCTATGAACACTCTGCCAATGACTTCGAGGATTGTGGAAATACCAACTATGATAACTCTGCCAACAATTATGACTATTTCGAACCTACGTCAGACTTGAAAGAGGACTTACATCTGTACAATATGTACCCACCATCTTTTCATCACCTCGGAAGTGGAGCCACGGCCAGTTTTGGGAATTCCACGCTACAACTCGATCAATGCTTGACAAATACTAAGAATACCTTTGACGATTTACCACCAGCATTATTTACCAACAGGAGCGGTCCCGCGGCTATGTCTGACTATTATGCACAAGTCACAGATTTGAGCAACAATCTGAACAATCTTAGCCTTCGCAGTGCACAGACCTCAAGCAATGCATATCCTCCACAGCGATCTACCTTCGAAGCCCTGGACAATCGACCAACCCCGTCAAGTCTGGGCTGGCCGCCTAACTCGGATAATGCAAAGCTTTATAAGCTGATAGTTCGTAGTAAGGAGAACATCTGGCTCGAATTAAAGAACGAAGCCGATCTCAGCGCGAATACCCCCTGGAAAGTGTTCTTGGATAAACCAGGCAGCACAAGCACAAAAGAGTACGTCCACGCGCGCTCATTCGTGTTCAGCATCTTTCCGTACTAAGCTCTCGTTACAGATCTTTTATCTGCCCATGGCTCGGCAAGTGCGAGCGGAAAGACCCTTTCGGTAGACAAGCCGACCTAGAGCGACATCTCAAGAACGTCCATGGCTCGCCAGAAACATATCCTTGTCCTTACAGTCCCTGCTTGAACCATAGACACCAAGCTGAGAATGCTTTCATACGGAAGGATCATCTACGTGACCACCTGCGTGAATTTCATGGGGAAGACATAGGTGCGGCCAAAGGCGAGAAGAACGCAAGGACAAATGAAGAGAAGAAAAAATGGCAGAAAGCACAAGAGAAGTGGCTTGCATCGCGAAAGATCAGCCCAGGTTCATGGTGCTGTGCCAAATGCCTGGTGAAAATGTCGGTTGCGCGAGACGGCTGGCACTGTACCGAATGCAACCTGTCTTGTGAGCCTGATAGGATCGAACGCCGCATGAGTATGCCAAAACCAGAAATAAAAGAAGTTGACCGGAATGAAGAAGGATACTTGGATTCGTCATCCGCAGCAATACCTCCACGGCATCAAGCCCCCTCAATCACATGTTTCACGTGATACGACAATCAGTGGGTGGATAATGGCCATGGGGGCTGGAATCCCTGTCCAAGCTGTAACGAATCCGAGGCGGAGATAGGCACACGAAGTTATCGGTGAGAGTTGCACCGTAGGATCTACTACGGCAGTCTACACGCGAGGGTCTCGGCTGAGCCATGTATTTCTTCTTTAGGCAATTTTCTTGCTTTCTTTGGCCCCAATAGCGAGTTCAAGCAGCTGAGAACAAAGTTCATACATGGAATCCGATCCAAATATCATGCGGAACATGCGCGCCGTTTTGGCAGGCCGTCCCGTCTGGAATTCGATGAGGATGGATTATATTGCCCTCTGCAGCTGAGATACGTTAATGCCAAACGTTACGAAGAGCAAAATTGTGTCGGCGGATACGTCGAAGATAGTACTAGGGCGTTGGATAACCTCTCGCCCGAGAACGAGATATCACGCCAGGATCACTACCGCAGAGTTAGCCTGAAGAAGTATCATTGAGACGATGTTGGATGTGCGGTACTTGCAGGAGACGAGTTTGGAGCTGGGATGGACGAAATTGACACCTCATGGATTTGCACGTCCATGCAAGTAGAAAGTAAATCCAGGGATGGATAGTGAGTGACTCCTGTGCAGAACTTTCGGGTTCGGCAAGGAGGGGGGAGACGAATCCAGGAAGCTGTCAAGTTCCGCAGACCGTTTCAGTCTTGGTATTCATTTCCTACACTACCGAAGAACCATTTTGATTTTAGATTCTGCTTTGGATTGTTCCGTCTTACTTCTCCATCTCGTTCTCAGCCACGTACGGGTTTTCGTGGTCAATTCTGCATGTAATTTCATTTTGACGGCCAATCTTGCTTGGAGGTCACAGCAGAAGTCGCTTACCTATTGTTTAAATACTTGATATACTGCACTATATATAACTGGTCACCTTCCTTGTTTAGAGCCACACTCCTGGGAGCCGAATCAGAGATTGTTCCGCCGTAACGACCTTTATTTGTTTACAGCCATCACGTGCTCTACCGACTCGGATGATCTTGATCCACTTATCTCCGATAACCAGGAAAGCACTGGAATTTAGCGGCATCGAAGTGTCATCACCCAGGAAATGCGTGCAGCTGCAGGTTTCCAGATCATTCTGGCAACGCATCATGCACTAGAATCACCGTGGTGACACTCACCGCCAATAGGGGACATCTCGCTTAAGCTTCTGACCCGCAGTTCGTACACGTCAACTCACTTGATCCTGCAGCATGCATGGCTAACAACGTGTTCTCCACTTCCCCCGATTCAACATCAGATGAGATTCGAATCTTCTTGACTTCAATTCTATCCCTTCTTTTCGTTACTCTTTTATCGATTCTTTGTGTCGATATTGTCGTTTGGGCAGCGATTTCAGCCAAGGCTTTATGGGGTTAACAGCACCCATTATGCGATTAATCAATACTTCGACTTTGCTTCTTCATGAGTTCTCTGGCAGAGATATTCCATTATATGCTATTTTTTCGCATCGATGGGAGGATGCCGAAGTTACTTTCGATGATTTGAGAGGAGGAAAAGGTCCAGATCGAGCAGGGTGGAGGAAGATCACGGGGTGCTGCTCGCAAGCTGCAAGAGATGGTTGGGAATATGTGGTAAGTTGCTGCTAGTGTTGGAAACATGCTCCACCTATGGCCTTTGACATGCGTGGTTTGAATGAGCTAACAACGTGTAGTGGATCGATTCATGCTGCATCGACAGAAGCAGCAGCGCAGAGCTTTCCGAGGCCATCAACTCCATGTTTTCTTGGTACAAATTCGCCCAGGTATGCTACGTGTATCTTTCAGACGTTCCATCCGCCGACGAAGATCACTATTCGCCTAATTCGCATTTCTGCCAAAGCAAATGGTTTCGTCGAGGATGGACGCTCCAAGAACTCCTCGCGCCAGCAAGAGTGGAGTTCTATTCACAGGACTGGGTTGAGTTCGGCACCAAGTCAAGTTTGGAAGATTTGATTACATCAATCACGGGCATCACTCATTTATTTAATTACGAAGATGCATGCGTAGCGCAAAAAATGTCGTGGGCGGCTGATCGACAGACAACGAGAGAGGAGGACCAGGCTTATTGCTTGATGGGATTGTTCGGTGTAAACATGACGACGCTTTACGGCGAAGGGGGCACGAAAGCATTCATTCGCTTGCAGGAAAAGATCATCAGTAAGACGGATGATGATTCGATCTTTGCGTGGAGCCATCAACTCGGCAGGGGTGGATTGCTAGCGGAATCGCCATCATTCTTTGCCGAGTCTGGAGATGTGCGGAGAGGACCTTTTGATGCTGCAAGACCACCGCATTATATGACAAACAAAGGTTTGAGGATGGAGTTGATTCTTCTACCTCAGCAGGTTCCAGATTCGGAACCATGTTTTCTAGCTCCACTGAACTGCACACGGGAAGGCAGTAGAAGGTCTTTCGTCGCGCTCCAAATTTCCAAGTCCGCTACGGCATACGCTCGGGAAGGCGTTTTCCAGACACCAGAGTGGGAAGGAAAGAGAATGATCCCAATTGTCATATTTCGGGGCAAAAAGCCACTCTTTGGGCAACGAACAGTGATCTTCTTCAGACAAGAATTGGGCCAGCCGCCAGGATCTTCCACACTTGAGACTGGACCAAGCAGGATTGTTGTTCCAACATTGTCATTACTAGAATGCGGGTTCTCGCCATCACAGCGATCTAATATGGTTGATGGGTGTTGCTGGAAGCAGGAAGATGTCGATTCGCCCCTTACGAGGAAAGCGGTTAGTGCTGGGGAGGTCGCTGAGCTCTTTTTCACGAATGAAGACTTTGGAATTTTTGCATTGGCTATAGGCCTCGATGAGAACCGTATCTGGATAGATGTCGTGCAACCTCTCAATCAGCCTCAGAGCTTGTCCATGGCGGCATTTCCTGAAATCTCTGAATTGTTGACCGGACCGAGAGTTGACCGCATCTCAAAGTGGCTTCCGAATGGACTCTCAGTATCTGCAGCGGTCAGAGTAGCAGTCAATATGGGAATGTTGGTGTACAAGGTTGATGTTATGGTTGGATCTGGGCACCGGCTGAGATGGGCTGAGAAGAGAATCGTAGACAGCGAGCTGAGACAGCGGTGGAAGAGGACTGAAAGTCTTTCTGAAACAAATTTGGAGAAAGGCGGGAGACAGAGCAGACCACGGCAGGTTGGTTGAGATGCTACTCGATATCCTGAAGAAGATTACCAGGATTCTGGCAGGAGCTTGAGACCGAGAAATAAATATCGACAGTACTAGAGGCCACAGCATCATGGCATATCATTTTATGAATCGCGATTTCGCTCTGCATCAGCAAGTATTACTTCTTAGTCGTTGTATCTGGGTCAGGCTGACATGGCATATCCTTACGTAATATATGAATACATAGACTCTGAGAGTCAGATCTAGAAGTAAGTCAATCTGTAGAACTGCGTAACCACTGAACCTACAATTCGTGTTTTGCAGCCTTTTCTGCTCTGATCGAAGAGGCTTAGGTCGAGCGCCTCATTAATCCCGTTTCGTGCCCGGCTGCTATCCTTGTGACTGTCTGCATATATCCATTTCATTTCCACACGTCCCATGTAGGATCATCGGAAACCTTGACCAATGAGGTATCATCGTATCAGCGAAGCGCGGGCTGACTTCGCAGGAGGATTCATGTCAAGCCTTAATTTCCACTGTCCAAGCCCGTTTCTGCTCATCACCCGAACCCGATAATTTTTTTTTTCGCCAAAACCGAACAGTGCTCGCGATCTCATCAGCCGCACTCTTCGCATCGTCCGATCCGTATTACTTGTCTCATAAAGACCAAGTTTCTGCCGGCCAACCATCTCCGCTTACAGATCTGGATCTGGGCCGCCAATTGATCAGAACAGTTCGACGGAATAATGTCCCAATCTAGAGATCGTGGATTGGGGCTGCATGGGCACACGTGAGATCCTTGACGTGGAAATGTCTGATAGATCAGCGAAAATGCAGAGTTCAGTAAGAAGAAATGATCGGCTGTCAGGGGGCTCAGCCGCTTATGGTGATCCTTCCCCTACTGTGTCGCTAAGACTCNCTAATGCTTCCTCTTCAGTATGATTACATCAGCCCCAAAAACAGAATTGACTTCTGACCAGTCAATGGCAGCTCCGACGTTGAAATAAAATTGAGTGTCTCTTGGGCGCTTTGGTCCGCAGGGCTGAGGTCAACAGGCCTGCCCGTTGGCTCACTCGAGGTAGACGTTTGCTCATCGGGTAGGGGATGTATGCGCGAGCTGTTGGTCTTACGCAAAAAACAGTAGAAGCTTAAAATTAGTCTCGGTTGGCTCGCAGGTCAATCTCCCCCTCCGCATCCGAGCTGGTGGGCCAAAATTCAGCATCCTTCTGCCACATAAGGACTATTGTTTCTCTCTCATTTCTTCTCAATATCCCTCATCATCTATCACTTAATGTATAGTGCTTCATTCGTTTCTTCAGCATGAGGTGTTCCTTTGTTTCTTTAGGCCTGTCGGTCATTTCCCTAGCATCATCTGCCTTGGCAACATACAAGAACTCAGAGGGCGTGGATTGTGAGAAGACCGTAGTCTTCCCAGTCACTTTGACGTGGGAGAAGGGATCCCCAGATGGCTTTGAGAGGGACATGATATTCATGAATGGACAATATCCCGGACCAACCTTGAATATCGAGGAAGGAGATAATGTAGAAGTACGTTGGAGGACACTGTGTGTTATTCCATTACTAACAAGCATAGTTCATTGTTTATAACAAGCTCCCCTACAACACAACAATCCACTTTCATGGCATCGAGTAAGTATAAGGCTACTAGGACTATGGCTCTTTGGCTAATCCATGCAGGCAGTTGAACACACCGTGGTCGGGTATGATAACCAATTTTCAAGGGATGAGAAAGTCTACTAATGGATCCGACAGATGGTGTCCCCGGTCTGACTCAAACTGGTATCCCGCCCGGAGAGACATTCGTGTACAAGTGGACTGCGACACAGTACGGGACCTATTGGTATCACGGACACTACCGAGGGCAGCTAGAAGATGGAC
The DNA here is from genome assembly GCA_002685535.1 of Deltaproteobacteria bacterium. Classification (GTDB taxonomy): domain Bacteria; phylum SAR324; class SAR324; order SAR324; family NAC60-12; genus Arctic96AD-7. The sequence continues at coordinate 98,385 of NYXK01000005.1, read as the reverse complement.
TCTATGGTCCCATTGAGATCAAGTGGGTCGACATATTTTGTTTCGAGTCAACGAGAAGCTGACTGACTAATTACTCTAGACCCAAGAAAGGAACAGTCCACCCCCTTGGCCAAATCTCGAACTCCAGCAAGGCTCTTCACCAACTTGAGAAAGCCCTGGATGATGCACAACCCGTCCTTCTGTCCGATTGGAGTCATTTCACAAGCGAGGAGCTCTTAGAAGTCGCCGAAGGCGCGAATATCGATCCCTTGTAAGTCCATGTCACCCCGCCTGCGACAATGGCTCTAACATTTATTTTTCAGATGCGGCGATTCTGTCTTGATCAATGGCAAAGGCTCTGTCAACTGCCCAGGAGTACCCTTCCTGATGAGCCTGGTTCCGCCACCAGTCCTTCCGATCTTAGCAGGCGAGAACTTGACCGATAAAGGATGCCTTCCACTCTCCAATACTGTAGCACAAACCACACAAGCCAATAACCTGGAACTGGTCCCTCCGGGAATGTTTGAGGGCTGCAATGCTACCACTTCGGAGCTCACCATGATTGAAGTAGATCCGGGAAATGGATGGATTGCCTTGAACTTCATTAGCACTGCTAGTCTACAAGAACTTGGTGGTAAGCTCAGCCACTCTAGTTTGCTGCAAAATNAAAGTGCTGATCCAGAGGCCAGTTTCGATCGATGATCATCCCATGTGGCTTTATGCTATCGATGGTCGTTACGTGGAACCGCAATTGGTCGATGTAAGCCACTGTTTCCTACCGTTCAATAAATTCCCCCCTGCTCACAAACAATTCCTAGGCAATGTCCTTCTCGCATGGGAGTCGTCACTCGGTCATGGTGCAGCTCAACAAACCAGCCCGAGACTACACCATCCGAGTCGCAGGCCGTGGTCTCAACCAGAAAGTTTTCACATCGGGAACTTTGTCGTACAAAGGCGGCGATCACTCGAATATCCCGAACGCCGCTATTGACTACTCCGGCGCGAACACGACCGCTAGCGTTCGATACCTCGATGACATGACAGTTGCTCCGTTCCCTCCTGTGCACCCTGCTCAGCAAGTCGACCAAACAATCAAGCTTCTTTTGAACCGGACCGGGGCCGCTTGGCAATGGTCTTTGAACGAGAACAATATCTTTGATACTGCTTATGAGGATATCCACCCGTTGCTTTACACTCCAAATGGGCTCCAAGATACAGGTCTTACCATTACCACTAAGAACAATACATGGGTTGATTTGATTTTCCTCGTCACAAATACTGCTGGGTTGCAGCCTCCGCATCCAATCCACAAGCATTCCAATAAGGCTCATATCATTGTAAGCATCTCTACTCGGGACAAGGCCCCCAATTTAGACTGTGATCTAATGTGCGGTCTGTAGGGTCTTGGCACGGGTGAATTCAACTATACCGATGTAGCGGAAGCGATGCAATATATCCCGGATGCCTTCAATCTGGACAATCCGCCATATAGAGATGGATTCTACACTCTCCCTATTCAGTCGGCTTCGACATGGATGGCCGTAAGGTACAAAGTTGAGAACCCGGGTGTAGGTTTCCAGTGTCCGGCTTGCGACAGAACTTAGACTGACTAGACTACATAGCCGTTCTTGTTACATTGTCATATAAATCCTCACCTGACTGGTGGGATGAGGTGAGCTCTGCCATTCATCCTTTCCTTCTAGACATAGGACTAACGTGATGTGTCCTAGTGTGGCCATTCTTGACGGATATGATGCTTGGCCGGTCGTTCCAACGGACTATCAACCTGGAGGAAACGGTGGAGAGATCTCCTACAAGCAAGGATCCTGATCCCGGGCCCAGAAGTCGGGACGCTTTCTATCAAAGCATTGTCTATAGACCATATTTTCTCTCCTAATATAAAACAAAAATTGATTCAGCCCTGAGCAGAGGCCCTAGCATTTCAGGATTTGATATTCAAACTTGTCCATCTGAAGCCCACATGCTATCGGAGGCTGGCTGCGTTGGAGACACCCACTTTTAGCAGATGAAGGAGAAATCAGCATATCTGACCTGTCAGTGAAAATTCCGACAATTTTTTATCAATGGAAGGAGTATCACCGTCGAGGCAGATGCTTTTCCCGGCGTTCTTGCTGCTTTCAGGCCTTCTGAGAATGCGCAGACGATGCNGATGCAAGGCGGACGTATACATGTGTCACTGCCATTGACATGTTCGAAGATCTCGACAACTCGATTGTTGAGATTACAACCGTCGTCGTCAGAATCTGGCTCGAGTCTACATCTGCAGCTGGCCGAGGCTCAAAATCATACTCAGTGTGCCCCCAGAAGCATTTCGCTGCCTGCTGCCAAGGATACCTCCGGGGTTACTGGCTGGTGGTCCTTGCTCCTTAAGGATGATTGTTGCTCCATCTGATCGATGGCATAGGATCCTGAATGCATTGACTGAAAAACGGAGCAGCTGAGAATAGCTGTTGCGTACACCGAAATGTCGAAAGGTGGTTCGAACTGGATCTGGGATGCTGTGTATCTCCAAGAAGGCACAGCCACAGCAAATACCGCCTCAGCCTAGCGACCTGATGCACATTGAGCAATACCGATTAGGCGAGAGATAGAGATCCTACCATGCACCCTTCGTGTGATAGGAATGGTGTGATCGTGATTTGTTACATAATATATATGGATAGTAGACTTCTTGTAAGCGTAAACTTCTCCAGCTCTGGCATTGCTGACGTTTCAGTCTTAAGAAGCTGATTGGCTGACCTACTTTCAACAACAACCCTGAAAACACGAACGCTGAAGTGAAAAGCGAGTCCGCAATATATGTGCTCAAAATTGTTTCAAAGTGCGCTTTACCCAAAAAGTATCGACTGTTCACGTAACATTTATGAGTACATCCCATGTGTATCAGGGATACCTCGCATAAAGTCTTGTGTAACACCCATGACAACTTTCGGAGGATTTGCTCCGCAGGCCAACAACTTGCAGTCGCAACATGCCAAGCCACATTTCGCGAGAGTCACGATCATGATGTAAGGGGAACCATATTGGAGTTTCGTCATTGCCTAGGTCTCCGTCACCGGCTTACTGTATGCCTGTTGCACCTCGTCATCTTAAAAGGTCCATCATGCTACAAAAGGGACCACGACTTGTTATCACCGGAGTGGAGATCAGAAAGTCATCACGTTATTACCAAGTACTTAGAACACCCAACTCTTCCTTGAACAACACAGACTCGCCCATTAACTTACGAAGCCCTTACAGCCATCAAAATGTCACGCAACGTGTGCATCTCATCTATTGATGGACAGACTGGCTTCCTGATCGCCGAGTTACTCCTTACAGATCGGAAGTTCTCCAGCAAGATTGACTCCATTTGTGGACTTAGTTTGCACCCCTCGTCCGCAAGTTGTAAGGAGCTCCAGAAGCTGGGAGTAACCATCATTCCGCACAAACCCGGGAAAGTGAAGGATATGGTAGCTACACTGAAGGAATCTGGTGCAGATGCATTGTGTATCATTCCACCAGCACACCAGAATAAGTTTGATATCACAACGGAATTGGTTGCTGCCGGCAAGGAAGCGGAGGTGCCGAATGTCTGCCTGATCAGCTCCGCGGGGGCAGATATGGCGGATGCAAAAAAGCAGCCGCGCCTTCGTGAATTCATTGACATTGAGCAACTGGTTATGGAGGCAAAAGGCGATGCCAATACCCCTACTGGCACTTCTCCTGTCGTTATCCGGTGAGTGATGCCCATCTTCTGCGAACCAAATGCCCAGTCATGAGTGAAGGAAGAAAAATGGCTAAATAGTCCCTAAAGAAGCGGTTTCTACGCAGAGAACCTATTGAACTACAGTCCACAGGCCCAAGATGGATTTCTGCCACTGCCAATTGGACCAGATCATAAGTTTGCGCCCATTGCTCTTGGAGTAAGTCGACAGACCATTGGCTGCCATCAAGAAGGGAACCCTGTGCTAACAGACATAGGACGTTGCCCTCGTCGCCGCACACGTGCTCTCAGGAAAGGGCAAGCATGGATTTGATGACAGACACCGAGGTCAACTCATTGTTCTCACAGGTGAGATGCAACGTTGAAACCATGATACAAAGCTAATTGGCCTAGGACCTATGCTAGCAGCGGGAGAGGAGCTCGCAGAAGCGGCTACGCAGGCTCTAGGAACAGAAATGAAGTTTGAGAATATCTCTGCGTAAGTGATACTTTCGTAGACAACCCCCAAATGCTGATGAAATACCAGGGCTGAGGCGAAGCGAGTCTTGCATGCCCAGGCAAACTCGGACGCTTCTGAGATCCAATACTTGTTGGAGTATTATTCCTTGGTGAGGGAAGGCAAGACGAACTATATTTCTACTTGTGCTTTCCACGATATCACGGGGCAGCACCCACAGGAGCCCGTGGACTTCTTCAAGACATATGCGGGCGAGTTGAAAGGAGAGCACGCGAGTAAGAAGAGAAAGACCAATGTCAAGTAGAGGTACTTTGAGCATACAGGTGAACCCTGGGGCGGAGATGCCGTGTTTTCTGAGGCAGATCAACACTCAATCAAAAGTACTATTCTGGTCAATTAAGGAGGAATTGGCTTGTCTTGATTGCGACTTCAACAAACGTGCTGTCTAGTAGTGATTAAGTCATGTAAAACTAGGCAATCGAAAATTCATGGACATATGGATAGTACGTAAGTGGCTGTTGAGTATATCCATGCGATATAGCAGTCCGTGATTTCGTCTTGCGTCAGTCAGATGACGTTACTGTTTCTGATTGGGAAGCACTTCACTGATTATGTTGTATCAAACGTCTTTATGGAGGCAATGAAATCGTTGGACCAGCAAAGTTGAGGGCGATTCTACGAGATGCGGGGTAGAAGCTCCCATGAACAATTACCTCAAATGACATATTAATACAACGAACACATCTAGAGTGACGTGAGTCTCTTTTCTATGTTATGCAAGTCCGCGGAGGGGCCATGTCAATAACATGACGTGGTCTGCTTAATCTTATAACAGTTCACGTCATCTCTTCTTTTAGGCACATTGACTTCCGCCCATTTTTTTACATATTGATCCCTTTTCTCCCAGCAACAAAGAATTACTCACCATCGAAAAGGCACGTATCCTCAGATACCAAGCCATGGACTCAATGGCTGATATACACCCCGTTCAAGCAATCCAATCGACCATCGGTGCCGCTGGTGGAGATCCCCGTCCACTCCAGCGAGCTTCGCTCTTCAACAATGCCAACGACGGTCCTGCCAAAATCATTGCCAAAGTCTCGGGTGTACAGAGCGGAGGTAAACGTGAAGATGACGGCCCATACTTCACAAACAACGAGGGCATTCCTTTCCCGGACCCTGCTCACAGCAAAACCATCGGGGGCATTCCGTTGGCTAGCGATACCTTTTTGTTCCAAAAACAGCAGCACTTCAACAGGAGCAAGAATCTCGAGAGTAAGTGAAAGCCGAAGCGAGAATTATGGCAATAAATGACAATGGACAGGGATGGTTCATCCGTGTGGAAGTGGAGCTTTCGGGTATTTTGAAACAACAGCCGATGTTTCCGACTTGACCAAAGTACGGGTTTCCCACCATCTTGCGAAATGCTTGCTGATCAAGAAATAGGCAAACTTCCTTAGTGGCAAGGGCGTGAAAACTCCTGTCTTCATGCGATTTTCTACGGTCACTCTTGGTCGCGAGTTTCCCGACTTGGCGCGAAATCCTCGTGGCTTTGCTATCAAGTTTTACACTGGTGAAGGAAACTATGATATTGTCGGCTTGAACTTTGTAAGTGTCTTTGGAATCTTGCTTACATCATTTCTGATTTCGTCACAGCCTGTGTTTTTCTGCAGAGATCCGATTCAAGGACCCGACGTGATCCGGTCACAGTCTAGGAACCCAAAGAACTTTCTCCTGGATTACAACTCCCTTTTTGATCTGCTGTCTCTCACCCCCGAAGCCAATCACGCAGGTATGATGTTTTTCAGTGATCATGGTACTCCAGATGGATGGAAACATAATCACGGATATGGTTGTCACACTTTCAAGTGGGTAAACAAAACTGGGAAGTTCGTCTACATCAAGTATCACTTCCTTGCCAAACATGGCCAAAAGCAATTTACGGCCGATGAAGCTACAAGGATCAGTGGGGTAGATCCTGATTACTCTAAGCGTGAACTTTGGAAAGCTATGGAGAATGGTGAGGAGGTCGAATGGACAGCAAATGTACAGATCATGCAACCCGAAGAAGCAGATGCGAATATCCTTGGGTTTGATCCATTTGATGTTACCAAAATCTGGCCCAGGTCGCAATTCCCGGTTAGTCATTCCAAGTCTACTTCCTTCGACTTACTGATCTTGGAAATAGATGCATGAATTTGGAAGGCTGGTTCTCAACAAGAATCCTGAGAACTTCCATCGTGATGTGGAACAAGCTGCATTCTCGCCCGGAAGCATGGTACCCGGCATCGAAGACAGCCCGGATCCTCTGCTACAATTCCGCATGTTCTTCTACCGCGACGCACAGTACCATCGAATCGGTGTGAATCTGCATCAAGTGCCCGTCAACTGTCCATTCATGGCGGGCTCATTCAGTTCCCTCAACTTTGACGGAACTCAACGAAACGATGCCAACCATGCTGGCAATCCTCAATACGTGCCCAACTCGTTCAAGCACAAGTTCCGGCCAGACACAGCGGAATCTCCTTACATGGTGTCCGATAATATAGTCTCCCGGAAAAGCCACTATCACCACGAAGGAAAGCTTTCCGACTATGATCAGGCTCGAGAGCTGTACACACGAGTGATGACCGCTAGTCAGCGCCATAATCTCCATTCCAACACTGCTGAACTACTGTCGCGCGTAGATTCAAAGCGTATCAAGGTTGGTTACCTCGCTCAGCTCTGGAACATTGGTCCCAGCTACGCCAAAGCGATTTACGATATGCTGCCAGAAGCTGCAAGGTCAGGTACAGAGGGCTTTGAATTTGTCGATGTGCAGAATAAAGCCAAAGGTGCTGAGCTAGCTGGAAAGGAAGCGAAGTTCAGGCCCAGCACGTCAGACGAGAGGTTGGTGGGGTTTGCTCCAGAAATGGGTATATATAATCTGTAGTGGCAATTGCACCATGCGATCATCAATTCACCGTCAACGTAGCTTTCCGTCCGTCTTTCGCGTACAGCTCTGCCCTTTCATAATTGAAATCGATCAATATTCGTCGCTTGCCGCCATGGACCTGCCTTTTCAAAACAAGACTCATCACTCGGCCATTGGGTTGCTTCCAAGTTATCCCCGGGGGCTCAAGAAGATTGTCTAGAGTAGGCGGGCCCATGTGATCGACTTTGTTCAGGAACTCCGAAAGTCGCTTATTCGGCTCCTTCTTCCGTGATTGCAAGTAGGCATGAGCAGAAAGCTGCCTATGATACCCGCGGACTGAACATAATCTGTCTCGTAAAAGAATAACAAGTTCGTGTCCATGAGCATCCCGGAACTTCAAGAGACCGACGTATATTTCACCAGGATCATGCTCCTCCATTTCTAAAACACCATCTAGGGAGGTTTCGGGGTACGATTCGCATGGGGTGAAGTCCTTTCGCTGGCAAGGTGGCCGTTCGAATGAAGAAAGGATGACGAGGGTAGTATACAGGAGCTATGGATGGCCCATTGTAAGACCTGACATAGAACGAACGTGCTTGAAAACCGCCATGGTCGACCAACGGAACGCTCCTCATATCCAGTCTATCCATTGTTGCCAGATCTAGACACGGCACAATTGCTTCATCGGTACCCGCTTCAGAAAATGTAGTCATATGTACGAGATACACGCATATCAGATTGCGTGGCTCGTCTAGCCGATAACAATTTAAGACAGCTGCGTAGAGTCTGGGAATTCGTATGTGGGCCAGTCGCTCTTTTTTTTTTTGGAGATAACAGGCTCCCATTGATAAGAACGCTTATTGAAGTACATACTTGGCTCCTCATCTTCTGGGGTTCGTCGCAAAGGCAATTTAAGATCGAGTCCTTTGTTCGTCAACGCGAAGGGTTCCGCGGGAAATGACCGGGCAGGGACAATATTGGAGGACTCCTGATAATATTTTGGCAAGCTTGCCAGCATGCAAGACGATGCGCGTACTTGCCAAGCAAAAATCGAATGATCATCGGACCTTCTTACAATTTCCTCGTGAAGTCTCATAAAGGCATTCTCTCCCTCGCCGTACAGAAGAGCCATGTTGACCTCAAAGATCCCCAGCAGGCAATAAGCAATATCTTCGCTTATAGTCGTCGTCCTACTTGCTGCCCAGGACATCTTTCGCGCAGTACTGAATCCTTTGATATCGTGACCCAAGAGAGCATCGACCTGAAACTGAGGTGACTTCTTGGATTAAGTTCCAAAGACTGGATTTCATACCAAGCTCCTGCCAATCTCTGTCAAAAAAGATAACACATGCTGGTGCAACCAGCTCTTGCAGCTACAAATTGGGGACTTCATCATCTGTCGCTATCTTATTCGTCGCGGATGTGAAAGAGGAAAGCTGTTCGGCGGATCTGATCAAATTGTGGATCCTAGATAGCGTTACTAACATATGCGCCTCGTTCGCTGAAGTCCATATCTCGGATATGGAATATGTCGGTCTCGTAATTGAGCCATGTTGTGGAGATGACTTCATTTGCAATTTTCTCCGGAAGGTCCACACGGGCGCCGAGGAGAGTGTCACGGTAAGCTTCGTGTCGAAGAGTGTGAAACTGGCACGCGAAGTATGTCTATTTCGATGGAGTGCGGATTTCGCATTTTCGACGAGGTTCTCCCGAAGGTTGACGGTGAGTCAGCTGTGGTGGGATCGGTGGTTATTTTGTAAGTAGAGGTTCTATACCCAACAAGGCTCTAGAGCTGTTGCTTGATGCATCGTCAAATGACGTCCATTGAGATATAATGCGATAGATGGGCGCTTGGATATTTTGATTATGCCACCCGAACTACCGTATATGCCAAGATGTGAAGAGGTCAATTGTAAAAGATCTGGCAGATTCTAGGACATCAAAGATATCGGAAATATTGTTGGTATGGTGCAATGGATGGAGGAATGAGCCATTGAATGCTGGAATTTTTAGAAATGTAATGAGACGCGACGACGCGTTGGTGTCAAAAGACCCGACAGCGAGGTCACATGACCAACACTTATCTCCCTTTTTCCTTCCCTCCTTCTCCCTTTCAGTTTCTGCATCAACAACAACAGGTTTCTTGATTTTTCATACGTCGCAAGCTCATCTCCCACAAGAAAAATACGCGCGCAATTCTAAGATTGACATTTTGTAGTCCCCCAACATGGCATCCATGACAATCGACCTATTCCTTTGAAACTCGCGTGGCTCACTGGATGGAAGTTGCTGCCAGGAAAGTCCCGGATGCGAAATTGAAAGAGTTTGCGGCCAGCCGCTCTCTCCTTTCTCTCCGCTTCTCCCCTTTGCTAGCTTGTCGGCATTCGTATGGTTACTGCGAGACTCTTCGCAGCAGCGAACAATTGTTGTCGTTGAGGCGTGATTTTTACTCTCGTATCTTATGTTTTCGCGAGCGTCACTCGATGTTGTTCCTCGGTCAGGGTTACCAATTTCTCGGATGTCCAATCTCAACAGCTCTTTTCATTCCGTTTAGTTCTCCTTTAGCATGATTTCTGTCTTGTCTTTTCATGCATCATCCATCCTCTGTCGGCGGGGAAAAGCCTGACACCGAATTCACATTCATGGATGACAAATTCTCCACCGCGTGAATTAGATTCGGATGTGTTTGGTCCGGCCCCTTGCGAGCATGGAAGGCTTGGCTCCTCCGGATGCCATTCGCATATATCACTGCCGAGCCCAGTGCTCACTTCCCAAAATTTGCTGCTTACTGAGTTTCGTTCGGACTTGTATATTCGAAGCCTCTCGATGATTCGAGCCACAGACACATCGCTTCAGAAAATAATTATCGCTTGCTGGCCTTGAGCAACCGATATGAAGGCCCTCCAAGCATGGAAGATTTGGATGAAGAAAGCCATGGGCAAAATGAAGAGGACTCCTCAAGGCAAGAGTCGGGCGAAAGCGCAGAGGCAATTCAAACGACCGCACTTATCCATGAGACCTTTTAAAAGGATGAGTACAGAGGAATCCATGGACAGTTTGTAGGTCCCACACAACATTTTCGAATTGCTGTCGCCTGACCCACGTAGCTCCCATTCTTTGATGCGTCGTGGCAATAGCTATTGATCATGCAACCCATCCAATTTGTCTTGCCAGTCGTCGTGATCAGTGTTTATTGCTGTTGTCAATATAACAAGCTCATCGAGGTCTGGCGCCCGGGCTACATCTGCGAGAGAGGTCTTGCCATGAAAATTCCGGTTCCGACGACTGCATGCTTCACAATGCCTTCCAACCCAAGGCTGACGTACATGATCTCAACCACCACAAGAGAGGCGACGTGCTACCAGGGGGCTCAAATTGGCGGGGATCAAGATCATATACGTGACGTGAAACCTTCCTGGCCGAGCATTCAGCTGCATCAAGTCCGAAGGCTAGCTACACCCGATACGCACTCTGCTAGAGGAAGACGGATTGCTTTATTCTAGCCTAGATCTAAAAGGGCTTTCAAGGTTATCTGAACGGCGTCGCAAATAGAATATCAAATGCTGCCGGACCATCGCTCAAAGGATGAATTCTAAGGGAAAAGGGACTGGCCGTTTCTTTCTCCGATTTTAAGATATCTTATCTGCTTTGGTTACCGTCTGGGTTTCCCGCTACATCATCGGCGGTCCTTCTGGCGGACCAGACACTCCCAAGGTCCAGCGCTGTATATCATGATTCGTGGAGATGCACAACACTCACCTGCACACTGCACACTTTTGACTTTGCGTGCAACTTTTTTATTTGACTCGTCATCTCTCCAAGACTTCTAGGCCATACCGTTTTGTTGGTTGTGTCATCAGTCTCAGCCGGTGGTGGCTTGATTTATATTTTGTTTTGTTTTGTTTTGTTTTGAATGTGATCAGAGACGGCTCAATGGACAGCCGATGTACAGGGGGGCCTCCCACACACTCTCATTCGTAGATGACCAAGTGCACGATACTCAGGCCCGTACGCGCCCTTCTGCTACGTTTAAAAACGGCCTGCCGCTAGATCGAGTCCGGCCTATTCGCGGCACCCTCCTTCACTGCCCTCCTTTCCCAATTCGCGGTCCCTTCTCTCACTCTTCTCATCAATAACGTCTTGATGGTATCCGATGCATCTTTTTCAGTTGAGCCTGCTCCAATGATTGACATCGCCTTTCCCATCCTGCTTCAAACACAGTGTATTATTCGCTGCCTGTTGACGATCGGAATTCCGTCTAGGTTGCAAGTTGAAGATGAATGTCATTGCGGACCACGCCTTTCTTGTCATGACTTCTGTTGCGCAGCAATTTGAAGCTGAGAATTTCTCCGAATTGGTTGAAGTAGTCAAGCCCATCGAGAAGATTTTAGCACATCGAAACTATACCAAAAGGTCGTTCTTAGAGGACAATTTGCGCATTTTCGGTAGGCAACTTCCATTGCCCAGAGTTCAAACCACAATCTAATGAGACATCTCCAGCCTTACCTGAAAGGAACACAGCCTTAAGCCTGAGAATTTCGAATCACGACCAGACATGGCACACAAACAACTGCCGATTGCTAGTCTACTCCCATGCGGAACGTTGCAGGACTGCGCGTGTTATCCGGCGTAAACACCCGGGGACAACCAGCCTGCGCAGACAAAGACTTGGGACACTAGATATCCTCAAAGGATACACAGGAGTGGCGAAGGCTGTGCGAATGACTAAGATATCTCGGTGTATATCAAACAGCGACGCTTGTCACATTTCCAGAGGCTATCCCAAAGTCGGAGGTGGTTGGAGTGGGGGTGAAAATGGTTCTTCAGAGACCAATTGCTCAACAATAAGCCATGGACCGCAAAGTACACTGGGTAAGCGTAGGTCCAGGCCAAACGACAACGATGGTGATGGATCTGAAGGCGAGAATGGCAAAGGAACCAAACGATCGAAACAGCCTGTGGGAGAACTTGACAGCCTCCGAGTCCGATTTGCCTGCCCCTACCGAAAGCGCGATCCGCAAACATATGCAATACTTGGGAAACATACGCGGTGCGCCATCGCCCAACTCAAGTCGGTGTCGCGTGTGAAGTATTTCTGCCCCAATTGCTTTTCGTGCAAGGCATTAACAACATGCAGGGAGCACCTTTTCCGGTGTCACCTGGCTCCGATCCACTGTCCGAGATGTTGGTGTGAGTTCGAAGCCGAAAGGGATCTAGAAAATCATTTACAGGCAGAGGATATATGTCATAAGAGAAATAGTGGCGATCCTCCAAGGGGAATCACTGCTGAACAAGCAAGAGTGCTTAGAAGTCGGAAGAAGTCACCAGTCGCGCAGTCCGAGGAGCAACGATGGATGGAGATATATCAATTGTTGTTCCCGAACGAGCCATGTCCAGACTCTCCATGTATGATTTCATCAATTCATAGTCAAGTAGTCTTGTTCATGACGTAGCTGCTGACCATGATGTAGACTTTGAGGAAGTTCCGGACGAAGTTCGGCAACCAGGACTGATCGATGCCAATGACTACAGCGACTATGTGCAAAGAGAATCTCCGAATGTATTCCGGTCTCAGCTCGCTCAATTGACTCGGGACTCTCAAGCTCTTACTAGGGAGGACTGGTTATGGATCTTTCAGCAATGTCAAGCAACACTGCTAATGAAATACAACTTGCAAGCCACTGGTCCTGGTGTGAACACTGATACGGAGCCAAGAGGTTGTCGACCTATGGGCCACGACATTAGCTCTACTGCCTTAAACACTACTTCTGATCCAGCTATCTCGAGCTATGTGTCGGAGGACATATCGCTAACGAACACCGACTATCATCCGCTCATATTCCCAGACAATACATCGAATGGTGAGCCTGAACTGTCATTAAACGCAACCTTACTCCCCGAATCTAGCCTTCCAAGCTTGAGCGAGTCGAATATCAATCGGGGAATTATAGAGACAGGAACTGATATGAATCATGATGCGTGGAGGTATTTGGAATGGGCATGAATGCGGCTTATGAATTAAGTGCAGCGTAGCTAGTCCGAACCCATACGCCAGCAGAATTAAATCATATTTCTCTAGTTACAATGCATTTCAAACCAGTTGTCTAGAAAATCCGACAACAACTCATCAAAATCTTGTACCGTTTAAAGGGCTCTCTGTCGCGCCTGCGAATCCTTGTACGTTGCCCAAGAATGTGACGAGCACCGCGCAGTAACTATTCACCATCAGCAGTTATCTTCTCTTGTAAAGGGAAGTCTTGCAAAGTTGTATGTACGCTCGACACGAAATCCATTACTTACGCGCAGGTGCCAACAAAAACTGTTTCCATCTTTGCATCGGTCAAAAGTGATATGATGGCCGCAAACGCAAGAACAAACAGTAGCACCATGATTGATGTCACTTTGCGACCCATTGTAGTGAGATAAAGAAGAAACACCGGGATCATCAATACAGTTGCGGCGACACAGACGCTGAGGAGTCTGGCGGCAAGCGCAATGCGAGCTTCAGAGAAGAAGAAAACCTCATTCTCTTGCATGCTTCCTTGACTATGCTTCCGTGATCTCATACACTTTCGAAAATATGATCAGCTCGGTTCATAACATGGGAGTGGGACTGTAGCCAATACGACGAAGGGTGAGTATTCAAAAGCCATACTTGGAGTCGTCTAGGCCAGCAGATTAAGCAAGAATTGATGAGAAAGCGCTCGGCCACTCCTCCTTTCTTCTTCCCAGCCAGATGAACGAAATCATCACCACGAAGCAGAAAATCGTAGTGTCCTTCTGCGAGCGGTTTCCTTCCCCAAAACCAATGGAGGACGTTTAGGTAGTCGGCTTTAGAGGCCGCTGGAAGAGTGCGCAAGTAGCTATCTTTCTGAACCCAGTCGTCTGTTGATAGTTAGTCATCTAGGGTCCTTTGAGAACGATGTTATTTTCCACAAGGCAGAGCATCGGGGCCATTGCTTCCAGTCTCGGTCCTCAAGACTTACCGTATTCAGAGAGTTTCTTCTTCAACCTCTCGAGAAGTTCCTGCTGGGCTGGATCCCCGCCCACCTTCAATACATTGTACCTCAACCTGTAGCGCAAATCCGTCTCTGAACCTGGACCAGTTTTTCCATCCGATTCGTCTAGTCTGTCTAGCTGTTCTTCGATATCGGCTACCTCGGCTTGTAGATGGAGTAATATGCGAAAATGAGCAGTTCCGAAACGACGAACTATGGCGCTGTTGTCACAGCTATTCTGAAACGCGGCCATTTGAGGCCAACCTTCTGGGTAACCGTCATCTAATTCAATATTAGTATTTTCTCAAAGGCTCGAAATGTGCAGTCGTGGCAAGAAATTTGGACTTTAAGCGTAGGACGGTCCAGGTTAGGTTGCACCGATTGACTGACACTTGATCTCGATGATCCTGTCATGGCCATCATCTTTCTTGACTCGTCTTTCATTTCCAATGGGACCTTCTACCGCCGCGTCTGGATCTGTAAGCCCTCCTTGTGGAGCGACTTGCTCCGAGGAATGGGACGAGGGTGACCAGTATGTTGCAGGAGCTGTTTCTTTACCGTGTTAGTGTTTCCTACCCACCTTCAATTTATAACCCAGCGTTACTTCCTACTAACCAGTTCTGTGCTCAATGCTCGAATCGCTCTGTGCAGCAACTTCGATGCTGCTACTGAATCCTTCACTGAAATCCTCGGGGAGGTTCAACTCCACGGATTGGTTGTGGTTAGACTCCACTGCGCCTTGCGGCGAGGACTTAGACAACCACTTCATGTCTGCTAGCGGTATTCCGACAAAATTAGAACCCGTTTCTGCGTCATTTATATTAGCCGCAAAACAGGGACGTGTGAACGAAGGTGGATGCTCTGAAGTAATCTCGAGATGGGGCAAGGCTGTCACAGGTTGGCTAGTATCCGCTTGAGCACGAATAGACTTGGAAGCCGAAAGCATTCTTAGAGATTCGGTGTCGCTCGACTTGAAGCTTTGATAATGGGACAGCCCAGACTTTCAGGACGCAACTCATATTCGCAGAGGCATTCCATCTTCAGGTAGTGAGATCGACTCTTATGCTTCTTCGTCGTTGCGGTGAGGCCTTCCAACAGGCAGCTTCGACAATTCCAGACCTTAGACTGTGCATGCTATGAGCCTCTTATTAAAACTCTCATTGGGCATCGTCGCATGCTTGAGTCCATTTTTGTGGTTGGAGAGCCTTGCAGCGTCATCAGAAGGTAAAGCGAGGCATTGCTAGCGAGTGATAATCGAGAGATACACAAGCTTGTCACAGCGCGGTGCCCGTCTATGGAAAGAGAGATGCAGGAAGTACTGTGGCTGCATATAGAAGAGACCAGTGACGACTGAATTGACTTACGAGGATGGAGAAGAGGGTGTGGTGTTTCGAACCGCGATTTGCCAGCCTGATATCGAGTGTGCCAGGGCATGCAAAGAGTATTACTCCTGTTGATGATCAGAACCTGCACTCTTGGGCTTCAGTTGATATTCCTTGTACAAGAAATGAAGTACAGAGCATTCGGGGATTGGTGTCGTGCAAGCCTGTATCGACGTCGACGTCCGAGAAATCTGCACAGCCAGAGCCAGATGGAGGAATAGAGGTTGTGTGCGCGACTAATGCAGGTTCAACCTATTGGTGGAGTTCATCAGCTGAAGCCGCTGAACCAATACCCTGCCGACTTCTGTGATAAAAAGCAATATTACTTGGGCCGAGTGCTGCTTGAATTGGGAATATAGATAGTTGGAGTGACGTCCGCAATCACGTCCATTTGAACAACAAAGTACATCTCAACCTTTACGATCAAAGTTCCATTACCCATAACGAGAAGCAGGGTTCACTTCCACTCGTCAACATCCAGGACGTTGAGACGCATATGAAACTTGGAGACCGAGTTGCAATCTAGAGAATCTGGAAATGGAGTTCCGACATGGCCAAAGAAACAAACCAATTGAATTTCAAGATGCCCCTTTCTATTCTATTCTATTCTATTATTTTCTATACATTTTACACGAGATCATCTGTGGCAGGAAACGATCGATGCCCTGGTCGGTGGCTGGATGCGCCTCCATCGACGTGGTATTACAAAAGAATACCACTCGCCAAACTGTATCCCGACCCTCCGAAGCAACGCCCTTCCAAGGTTGCTTTGAGAGAAGCAGCAGTCGAAGGCTCAGGTACACAGCCCCGACCTTTCATCATAGCCCATGGCTTCCGAACGGAGTCATTCCACCATAGCCAGAAGTACTTTTCCCTGCGTACGAGGCAAACTGGTGGAAGGCCGCAGAGTATGCTCACCTCCGTATTCAGTCCCCAAAGTCTTATTCGCAATGAGGGTGGAGTTGACATTCGAATAGGTNTGCGCGCNGGAGTGTACGAGGNAGGCNNANNNGAGCATATGGCCAGNNTGGAGTTGACATTCGAATAGGTATGCGCGCTGGAGTGTACGAGGGAGGCCGACAAGAGCATATGGCCAGACGGCAATAGGGACTCGGGAAGCTAGTGATTATCAGCATGTCGCCAGCGTGCTGTAGTAACAGTCCATGCAAACTCACTGGCTTTGGGCTCGACGTACCTCCAGGCGGTAATGGAAGCTCGGGGTGCTGATGATCATTAGCACGTCACCAAATTGACGTTGAGTCACCTCGTATGAACTAACCGGCGATGGCTTGACCGGAGGTGGCACAATTATGACTGTGTTGTGCCTATTATCCTCGTGGGATACGATACTCGCAATAAATTGAGTGGACGGAACCTTCTGATGCCAGTCAGCGAACCACAAAGAGGTGGAGGATTGATTATCGGGATATTGGCTACTTACCCAGGGAAACATCGACGCATATTTGAAGCTCTGGAATAACTGATCCATGCTCTTGCGCCGTACTTCGATGGTTGTCGATTTATTTACAGGATCGAAGGAGTTTTCGCTGTCGTCAGGGCGAGTCATTCGCATACCAAAATTCGGAGACGACAAAATGCTTTGTGGAAGCGGAAACATGCCTGGCTTGCGCTTGAATGGATCCTATGGCGGTGTGGGAGAAAGCCGAAGGAGAAGAGATGAAGAGGACGTTCTGAGAGCCGAGTTGGTTAGGAGGAAGCACAAGTGATGTGTCGCGGTGAGGAGTGCCGGAAAGCTAGGTTGAAGGAAGAGACAAGACGTCGTCCGAAGCCGAAATGGCCGTAATCGTTGAAGCGACTTACTGCATTTGGAATCCACGAACGGGTTCCTGACATGATGAACGCACTGGCCCTGCACCTAAACTAAAGCAGTGGGGGTTGCCTCCATCTTCCCTGTTTCTCTGTGATATGGAGTAGCAATAGAGTGGCTACAGTATACCAGGAAGAGAAATTGACTATCAGACCGGTGAATGGCAGCAGAAAGTCATGCATCTGGTAAAGAAAGCTTGAAAGGCTGGAAAACAACCTACTGATTTGCGTTGCGTGGATCTGCAGTGCTCCATCACAATGACGTTTTGAGGATAAAGAACACTCTTTGGGAATCGGGTTTGGGGAAGTCAAGCTGCTTCCTTTCACTTTCTCCGTTCCTTCTAACCTGGTCACAGGACGTGCGACCGCCATGGCTCGATCGTACTCCCGTGTGGATGAACATCATTCAAGGGATTCCTTTGTACAAACCTCGGATGAGTCGGATCTTAGTCCTCGACCGAGCGTTGTGCCTCTAAGAAAGCAAACACTGAATTTCAGCCTTACATCCAGGAACACTGACGAGCACCAGCAGGGATCAGACTCTTTTCTTCCGCTGCAAGATCAGATCTGGTCATCCGAAGGGGGCGTGGATATATTTGGCGTATCAGAGGTAAAATGAGTTACTTTCGATAGGGTTTGGATGGCTCCTCCGTTATACAGGATTCGTTATAGCCCATATTTATGCCATGGCACTGGTACCGTGCAAGCGTCCCTCAACAGTTCTTAAAGGTCCTGAACTGCCGATGCCGCCCTTGGGAGGCTGCCGACCAGATCGGATGGGCAATTGCCTCGCGTATCGATGATTGGACGTGGAGCATTCGAAGGTTTCGATGGAGGTACAGAAAGCTGACGGTGTGTTAAAGGAAGTGAAATGGCGGCAAAAATCAGAGATAGGAGCGACAACTTTCCCGCTCGAGATTATTCTTCACCTTTGTATATACAATTCATTCCTCGTCGCGACTGCGTTTGGCTAATTGAAGTTACAGCACATTCCGGTGAAAAGCGCAGCAATCAGGAACAGCCCGACCACCACTCTGATATTAGTTGCATTGGCGGCCTATCCAGATATGAGCACGTCTCGTAGCGGAGCGCCCATCGTTCTATCCCTTGCTTCCGCCCCGCATGCTTAGGGCTCTTCGAAAAAGACAAGAAACAACGAGACCAAGGATTAGGATGGCAAACAACAGTACCTAGGGACCCCTACCTGCACTGAGTACTCCAAGACTTGGTACCTTTCGTGGAAATACAGCTTCGCAACGTGGGCTCTGAATCACTAGATAGGAGAATATCACATCCGAAAATTGTATCGTGACAACCAAACTAGTTCATCGCCAGTGACAGAGAGTTGATTGGCTGTGCTATGAACTTGTCATATATCGCCATGTCCAATATACGATACTGTCGAGGTACATGACGCCTCTGCAAATCGGACTTTCCGTTCCGCACTTCAGAACACGGCAGCTGTCCAGGGGTAAACGAGGCTGAGAAGGACTTTTAGATAACAAGTAACCAAAGAAGATGCACGCGACAGAGACTGTGAAGCGCAACAGCATTGACTGTGCTCGTCGACTTCAGGTTGCTGTTGATACCAACCACTCCATTTGATGTTTGGGCACGCGCCGGCTCAACGTTTTGCGAAGCTGAAAGCCAGCAAAGAACTTGGATGCCAAGCGTTTTGGGCCTCGCCTGTCTGCCTCTCCAATTCTTATCTTTGGTAGGTCAGGTCTCGGCCGGAGACAGATGAAAACTTCAAAGTCTGGTGACTTGGCCCCTGGCTACACTAAGCACACCTATGCTAAGCGAGACCATATATGTTGCCATTGCTGGTTGAAATGTTATAGAGAATTGCCAGTCGAACCGGCAGAGACGTATATTAGCAGAAGTGAACGCTAGTTCTGAACTGGAATCATCTTACTTACAAAGTTGCAGGGGGAGGCCCCATGAACCCTCCCTGCTGATTTCTTGCTCTAAGTAAACATTGAGATTAAACAGACTACAGCCAATAAGAGGAGAGTCAAAAGCGCATTATTAATGCTCGGTATTCCACTACCCAACTAGAAAGCAGCAAAGTCGCTTATCAGAAATGAGAAAACTTGTATTGCTCACCAAGCCAAAACCCGGCACGTGGCAACCCTCACCTGCGCGCGAGATTTAAATTAGAACTGACATTCAATACAGATACTCTAAATGCAGAGATCAGGTGGCGCAAGAAATGAGCAAACGAATATGGAGATCGAAAGGCCCATCCATGTATTGCCAGGATTTTGAAAGTGATTGCCAGAGGTGAGCTACTAGCGCCAATTTTCCCCTGTTTTCTTTGCCTTCAGAGATTAAGTCAAAGAAAAATAAAAAAGAGGTAACACTGAATAAAGTAGTCGTTCAACAGAACTTTGTCAGAAAAAACAGCAAGATAAACCCAGGTTCAATGTCAGTAACTATCCTCGCAATGTCCTATTGATAGACGGTGGATAGAAGCGTTGATCTGACGAGTGCGCCTTATACCCGCTGTGAATTGACTGATGATGAGCACAGGAAATGCTCGTCACCATCTCTTGCTCCCACAATACTTAGGAGCTGGAAGTTTATTACTACAAGACGCCAAAATTTTCGGATACAGTAGCTCAAAGCGGGGAGGTCGGACATACAGGGAAAATAAGTAGAAAACGTGATTGATGATTTGTTTGCAAGAGACCAGTTCAACAACTTCGGAATGAAGCATAAAGGCAGTGTGTCTCAAATGAAACCATTAGCTGGGCCGATTGTGAGGAAATAATAGCTAGGTTTTTCTTCTTCTACTGAAATACTCTGCGGACTAGCAACCTGGTCTAGCACCCGTCAGATACAGCCGCACCAATCAACGTCGCTTACTTCGTCCTACCCCTCGCTTCAGCCTCGTGCAGCCTCGCACCACGGCAAATCAGCCGTCATCGACACCCCACTGCTACAACAGCCTGAATGGGATTGTGGGTATCCTACATCACCTCACCTCACCTCACTTCATCTTCTCCTCTTCTGTTCTTACATCTGTATTTCTTCTCTCTACTACAACATCGAAAGTTCAACAATCAACAATCCCAAGCTCGAATACTTAATTCCAATCCGATAAAAGTACCCCGCACCTCATCCAACCCCACAACAACCATAATGGCAGCCTCATCCCCCGCACCCTTCCAATTCCTACCCCTCGGCGCCATAATCCAAAAATTCCTCGTCGGCAAATCCGACCTCAACATCGTGCAAGGCTTCCCCTCTCAATCCCACTACGTATCCCACAACGGGCCCTTCTTCGGTGAAACAATCGGGCGAGTCGCAAACCGCATCAAGAGCGCAAAAATCGATTCTCTAAACGGGAAACCGTATACTCTTTCTAAGAATAATGGCGAGAATGCTTTGCATGGTGGTGATGTCGGGTGGGGGAAAAGAGTGTGGGAGGGCCCGGTGCCAGTCGGTGTGAGAGAGATACCCGGGGTAAAATTGGATGAAGGGGGTGAAAGTGTGAAGTTTACATTGAGGAGTGAGGATGGGGATGAGGGATATCCGGGAACGGTGGATGTTAGTGTTGTGTATACGGCGGGTGTTGTTAGGGAAGGGGGGAAGGAGGTTAGGGTTTTGGGGATTGAGTATGAGGTGAAGATGGTGGCGGATGAGGTCGAGGAGACGGTGGTTAATGTTACGAATCATTCGTATGTCCCTACAAGTTCCACTGCTCAAATCTTCAATGAAAAAGAAGGAGATATACTAACTAAGTCCCGGAACAGGTATTTCAATCTCACTGGCTCCCCAACCATAACAGGCACAGAAGTCACTCTCTCGACAAACCAATACCTCCCCGTCGACGCAGGCGGAATCCCGACTTCCTCGTCAACAGCACCTTACCCCTCTCTCACACCCAACAAAGCCTTCACACTCGGCACCGCTGAGCCCGACATCGACGACTGCTTTATCGTCGACCCCTCCCTCGCCTCATCCATCCCACTCGACACGCGCTCCTCGCCTCTCAACAGCCTAGTCAAAGCGTATCACCCAGAAAGTAAAGTGCATCTCGAGGTTTTGAGCACTGAGCCAGCATTCCAGTTCTATACGGGCAAGTACATCGATGTTGCTGAGATTAGTAGTGAGGAGAATGGTGGGAAGGGGAAGGTTGAGGGGAGGGGACCCAGAAGTGGCTTTTGTGTGGAGCCGAGTAGGTATGTGAATGCGGTTAATGTGGAGGAGTGGAGGGGGCAGGTTGTGTTGAAGAGGGGGGAGACGTATGGGAGTCGGGTTGTTTACAAGGGGTGGTGTGATGAGTGAGTAGGTGGGTGGGTGGTGATATTGCGAGGAGGGTTGGGACAGGTGCGATAAGGTGTTGGGTAAATTGTAGATACGAGGAAAATTTGATTGTAGAGGCCCTGAATGTCTGATCTCGACGGGAAGAATTCAAAACATATATATTGTATTAAGGATGGGGACTAAGATAAGGGGTGGAGTAATGAATAAGTGATTAGTGATACTGGATAAATGGCGAATGGTGAGATTCGGTGGGGTGAAATTGTAATGGATGTCAAGCATGAAGGTGGAGAGCTTGAAAGTAGAAAGTCAAAGTGAGTAGCCGACAATTTACATATTTAATAAAAGTTGAAGGGTATTGCAAGTAAAGGGTAAAATGCCACCAGGCAAAAGGAAATGATAGCCGGTGGTATTTGTTTCCTAGTCTGAAATCATACTCATCTTCATATCAAGACCATGATAGCGAGCCTTGTGATTCATTCGGTTTAAGATACGAAGAGCTTGCTCAGTCTAAGGTCATGTGTGAAAGAAACTCCTTATTCCACTAAAATTACGAGTTGACATTTTGTTCCAAGGTGTTCGGATGAATTCAATACCCAACTCACAGCTCATCACGCACCCTTTCCGCCCCCTCACAATCCCCCGAATACGTACATCCCTCCGGCGCCCTCCCCACATTTTCCCTTGCCATATCCGCCATCGTAAAAGCCGCCTCAAACACAGGATCTATCTCCATAGCCCCTACTCCAGATTTAACGCGAACCTCGTCATAAACATCCTCTCCCAGGACATCGACTAGAATATCCATCAGTCGAGGCTCAGCGAATACACGATCGCCTATGAGTAGAAGGTAATCGATATGATTCTTTCCTCTCGCCTGCTGAACAGCTCGCCTAATTTCACCCTCGACAATCCGCCAATAGTCGTCCTTCTCTCTCACAACATCAGACCCAAGATCACCTCTCCACATCCGATATCTCTCTTCGGAGACAGTCATGTCCACTTCGTTTACCGTAAGCATGAGTCCAGCTCTACTGTACTCGACAGCGAGGATGTATTCAAGATGACCTTGGACTCCCGAATGCTGCTGTGCGTATCTTCGTCCCGCTGCAGCATTCGCTGCGGTGGGTCTTTGAATTGTGCGGACGAGATCTAGAGTGTACAGCATCTCGTCAAGGATGTGTGTCTGGTTGTCTTGATTGTATGGTGGGTTGAGTGATACTGCTATCTCAACGGAGTGGATGCTCTGCGAAAGGAAAGACTCGGCTGACGTTTTGAGGGCTTGGAGCATTGCTTTGATGGGACTTTTCGGCGGGGTGGAAATGAAATGGAAATATTGAAGCGTTTGCGAGAGCACTTCGAGCTTTTTCGTCGCCCAGCTATGCTTGCTTCGGCCTTGTCGAGGTGTTGAAGATATCTGAGCAGGTCTCTCATACAAACACAAAGATTCGTCTAGTAATCTCCGCATCTCGTATTTGTAAGATGGACTGCCCTCGATCTTCGAGACAGGTATGGTTGTTCCATTCGGAAATGAGACTGCTGCCGTACTGGGAAATTGTTGGTTAGCTAGTTTGAAAATTAATCGGCTTGGTCTTGGTAATTCACCCATAATTGATGGTCAGATCGAAGCCAATGCCTGGAGAGGTGAATCTCCTTGGATCGGGGCAGTTTTCACATATGTCTAGCGCTGTTGTTGGAAGCATCAATATCAAGATGCAAGTCGTCCAGATGATCATGTCATAATGTATCCTCATGGCTTTGAGTTGTGTTGTGGCGCAATGTGCTCTTGCGCTTCGTGGTTTTGATTTTTGCGCATTTCAGGAAGAAATGATCGATTTGTCAAGAGATTGCTCAGCAGGAGTTTCCTAGATTTCCCAGAATAATTTTCAATCATGTTGGTGTTGCAAGATATGCACTGCGCTGGCGCTAACTTCGTAAGCCCTGGCCGCAGCACCTAGACGCCGACGCCTTCATGACGAGCGGTTACAAGAGGCGACCGTGTGCGCCTGCATAATTAAACGCCTCCAGACTTGGCGGCTGTACGCCTCGTCTGCGTGGGCTCTCAACTGTCACCATCTGTACTTCTTTTTGTATGTATAGTACCGCGTCTTCAATATACGCGCTTCTTCAGAATATCAACACAATCCTGTGCAAGGTTGACACACAGAAAATCTCGGTTGTGTGGGCTAGGGGCGATGGAAGGTCTCGCGGAGGAAAAACTTCACTTGTCGAAGCTGCATTGATGCGGCCAAAGAGGATGAAAACCTGCCTGCAGCTTAATCTCTGAGATGAATCCTTGTATGTTGGATGTCAAATCATTAATGGAACTTATACGGGCAAAATAGACTTGTCTACTCCGCCGCTTCCCGTTGCATCGAATCTCAAAGTGAGATAATCTTTGGTTGGTAAATTGTACACGGTTTGTATTTATATGTCGCTCACCACCCGATTCAAATTGCAGAGCTCTTGAGAACGCAAGGAAGTGGCCATTTATTTTAGCTCATCTTTGCTGCCAGAATTCTTTCAATGTTGCTTTCCTCCAGCCAGAATTATTGCCTGCCAAAATGGCTTCTTACTTTAGTAATACATAGTATGTGTTGGATTGGAAACTGCCTCCCGAGACTATGTGACTTACTTCCTTCTAGCACACGTTGCATTATCTGCAGTCATACCTTCGTCCGTACAGGGCAACACGTCGTCGCTTCCGGCAAGAGATATACCCTTCTTCCCTCTCATTCCCGACGTGCCAGCTGGGTGGGTACTCAACGACCTCGACTCAGTCCCCGAATGTTCAAGCGACGATCCAGAGAACCCTTCGCAGGAATGCTTTCAGGCCCTGGATGTCAGAGCTCAAGGATACATGTGGATC
This sequence comes from Deltaproteobacteria bacterium, assembly GCA_002685535.1. GTDB lineage: Bacteria > SAR324 > SAR324 > SAR324 > NAC60-12 > Arctic96AD-7. The sequence continues at coordinate 73,963 of NYXK01000005.1, read as the reverse complement.
AACACCAAAACCTGCACGACCCCCCAAAACCAGGCTCTCACACGAGCATTCCGACATGCGTATACAATTATCGCAGCTTCTGAAGACTTCCCTACGAAGGAAAGCCACCAGCAAGCCGCCGCGTACTACATGGGACCCGATTGGGAGACGGAGGAATATAAGAACAGGCTTACATGTACGTTGATAGATGTTGATGAAACTCATTTTAAACACGTGCTAATGTTTCGCTCAGCCAACGTCAAGCGAGCAGTCACTTTCCACTCAGATACTGTCAACAACTATGTTACTATCAGCTGTAATGACCCCCGTAAACAATGCGCCAAGAAATTCAACAAAAAGTTCGTCGGCGGATACGCATGGGTCAAGAAGCACTGGTTGTGGTGGGATTGGCATTACATCAACATGTGTGACATATTTTTCACCAGCGTTGAAGAATTTGACAAGAGGCTACGCGACATTCGAGACAATGTTGCAGATGGCAATTACCAGTTTGCAGATGACGCATCGTGGTTGCAGACAACAGGCTCGTATTTGTTGCACGAAATGATGCATACGAGAATCATTGACAACTCTCCCCCTGATCCACATAGTAAGTGGTCTCTGGAATTGAAGAGACGAGGCCTTCCTAACTGACTCCTCAACAAGTCACGGACGAATCAGTTGATCCTGATCAGTCCGAGAAAGGCTTGGCAGCCTACATGCCATACTACGTGCGCATGCTTGCAAAGAGAAGACCCGTCAACGGGGGCGGTGCAAGGCGCGCAAGTACTAATGCAGATAGCTACGTTCAGATGATGAATGGTACGTCTGAGCCCTGACTCGTATACAAATGCACAGTTCTTTATCAACTAATATCCTCTCTAAAGCAATCTACTGGGAGACCATAACAGGGCATCTTCCGCTTGTTGTACCAACACCAAAAAAGCCAGCTGAAGGCCAGGAAGAAGATCCGAGCGAGCCGGATCCTACCGTGGCTAATGACTTGCCCGTAATGGTGGACCTGGGAACGTTGGCTGATGATGTTGATGTTGCACTTGCGTTTGATGTGATCTTCTAGGAGCTTGTTTCTTTGTTGTACGTCTGCTAGCTGGGAGAATATAGATTACCAGCTACGATTTCAGTGTCAAACATAGCAGATGGAACAAATGGCTAGATACAACAATCCCATTCCAATTTTTCTTCAAGTAACTGAAATACCACTCGCATTGATCACAGTAAACAAATTTTCACTCCTTTTATTTTGCAAGACACCTGCACTATATGCTACTTAGATTTTCTAGGAGATCTTGAATGAGGAAGTACATTGAGGAGTCAAAATTCAAGTACGCGATGAAATGGAGAGTGAAATTGAAGTATGAGAAGCTAATGCGGAACATAACCAGCCAATGTTTGCAAATGTAGGCGGGAAATTGACGAGATTTGTGAGCAACATGGCTAGTGACAAGTTAATGCTAGCCTATAGCTATTGGGCCGTCGTGTTGAGTCCCATCTAGCTTGAATTACAGCCAAAGCAAATTGTGAAGAGGTTACAAGCTCTTGTCAGTCGAAGTGAGGCAGAGTAATAAAGCGCCAGAGAAAGTAGGCCGGTGAGAAGAACACAAGGCAAGGTAACATTCGGCAGTAAATCAAGATCAAAACCTCACTGAGAACTCGGTGATTGCGATGCTCTTATACACGAAGACATACTTATCCATTTCCAGCTAATCCTCCGCTTCCGTTCATGTGAAGACTGCGGTTGGACACATGATATCGTGCAAGTCACATGACCCTCTCTTCTTCCTCCCAAATTTAACCTCGGCATCTCCATCCTGCCGCAAGCGTCATCATGCTGGACTCGACGTTCCAACCCCAGATCCGGCATTTCCATGTTCAAACATCTCAACCCACCTTCACATGCAAATCTCACATCCTTTCCCAAGCGCATGTCACGTCAAACGCCTTCGCTTGCATCTCTCCCATGCATGCAAGACACCGCTCCAGACCCAAGCAACCAATTAAACCTTCTGCAATCGTAAAATATACATGCATGTGACCCTTATGTGGGGTCTCTTCGGGACTCGTTCCTGACGCGTGTGGGAGCAGCTGATGCGAGGATCTGGGGTGAAAGGGAGTCTGGAGACGATTCAGTTGGTTGTAAGGTAGCAGGGTAGTAGTAAGGAACGAGACAGAGGCATGTGAAAGTGTTGGTGCATTTATTTTATGGGAGAGAGAAGAGGATTGCCGAGGGAACACGGGACGACTTACTTACTCTACTTCTACCCTGAATGGACGATTCTTCCTCTTTATAACATTTACTCTTTCCTGTTGCGTACCATCTGCAGTGAACTGCTGAATCGTTTTAGTATTGTGCTGTTCCTGCCAGATTAATTCGATTATTGATACCTAGACTGCTTCCTTTCTGCTTACATTCCTTCCTCACTCGAGATCAGACGAGCTGAAGTACAACACCGCAACTCTACTCCACGCAAAACCACACCACACCGCAAAAGACACACGGCAGACAAGATGGGAAAGACCTTCACTACCGCCGACGTTGCGGCGCATAATACTGGGAAAGACCTGTACATTATCGTCGATGAGGATGTCTACGATTTGACCACATTCCAGGACGAGCACCCAGGTTAGTTCCACTCCCGCCGAGTCCTCGTCTCTCCCTACCCACAGCTTTCTTACTTGTCTGCCACTATCTGTCGTAACTCGCAGAACATCATAGTTTAATCTGCGCACTCTGCTAACCTTCTCCCTACACAGGCGGCAAGAAAATCCTCACCCGCGTAGCCGGCAAAGACGCCTCCAAACAATTTTGGAAATACCACAACGAAGGCATCCTCAAGAAATACAAAGCCAAGCTACAAGTCGGTTCTTTAGACACCAAGAAGGCACCTGAGCCAGAGGCGAAGCCAGAACCGAAGAAGGAGGAGAAGAATGAGACTGTGAAGCCGCAGGCAGAGAGTGGTGCGGTTGTGCCGGTGCCTGCGAGTGACAATGTGGAGGTCGAGACGTTGGAGCCGTTTGGGGAGTTAATTCCTTTTGCGGATCCGGCTTGGTATCAGGGCGTACGTTTCCCCTCAAATCTTTCTATTCATACATCCATCCCTGGCGGTATTAAGGCGCAAAGAGGAGATTTGAGGACGTCCAGCTAACATATCACCTACAGTTCCACTCCCCATACCACAACGAAACACACGCCGCCCTCCGCGAAGAAATCCGCGAATGGGTCACCAACGAAATCGAACCACACGTCGGCGACTGGGACGAAGCCAAAAAAGTCCCCGACGAGATCTACAAGGCGATGGGCACGCGCGGATACCTGGCTGGATTGATGGGCATGCACTACCCGACCGAATACACCGATAATAGAATCAAGAGCGTCGCGCCCGAGAAATGGGATCTCTTCCACGAGATGCTCCTCACCGACGAACTATCCCGCGCTGGCTCCGGAGGCTTTGTCTGGAATGTCATTGGTGGGTTCGGAATTGGATGTCCTCCTTTGGTGAAGTTCGGTAAGAAGGAGTTGGTGAAGAGGATATTACCGGGGATCTTGAATGGCGATAAGAGGATCTGTCTGGCTATTACGGAGCCGGATGCTGGTTCTGATGTTGCGAATTTGGGGTGTGAAGCTGTGCTTAGTGAGGACGGGAAACACTACATTGTGAATGGTGAGAAGAAGTGGATCACCAATGGTATCTGGTGCGATTACTTCACTACTGCTGTTCGCACTGGTACGAAGGAGAGTGGTATGAATGGCATTAGTGTGTTGTTGATTGAGAGGGATATGGGTGGTGTTTCGACGAGGCGGATGGATTGTCAGGGAGTGTGGAGTTCGGGGACGACGTATGTCACATTTGAGGATGTAAAGGTTCCCGTGGAGAACTTGATTGGGAAGGAGAATAAGGGGTTTAAAGGTTTGTTTACTTTCCCATTACCCCATTATCCCCTCATTCTCACCCCCAACCCGCGCTTCTTTCCAATTTCCAATGGTATCACGTGCTAACTCCTCCCCCACAGTCATCATGACAAACTTCAACCACGAACGCATCGGCATAATAATCCAATGCATCCGCTTCTCCCGCGTCTGCTACTCCGAATCCGTAATCTACGCGCACAAACGCCGCACCTTCGGGGTCCCCCTAATCCAACACCCCGTCATCCGCCTCAAACTCGCACACATGGCCCGCCAAATCGAAGCATCCTATTCCTGGCTCGAGCAAATCATCGGACAGATTTCCCACATGCCAGAAGACCTCGCCATGTTACGTCTTGGAGGCCCGATTGCGGGCTTGAAGGCGCAGGCGACTGTGACGTTTGAGTTCTGCGCGAGGGAGGCGAGTCAGATTTTTGGGGGGTTGTCATATAGTAGAGGGGGACAGGGAGGGAAGGTAGAGAGGTTGTATAGGGATGTTAGGGCTTATGCTATTCCTGGGGGGAGTGAGGAGATCATGTTGGATTTGAGTATTAGGCAGAGTTTGAGGGTGGGGAAGGTTATGGGCATGAAGTTGTAAAGGGAAAAGACTCACTCCACGCTGAGACTATGAGGAAATGCGAGTATGAGAGTTAGTAGAGAGAAGGGGCAAAGTGTGGGAGGAGCGTCGAAAGAGAAGATGTGTATTTTAGATTGCTTGCTGCTCTGCATTGCACGCTATTGGGCGGATAGCATTGTAAGATGGCTAGATAGCCTGGCCTAGTCCTCTTTTTTTTACCCTGTCCAACGCAAAGAAGAATTGAATGCATTATTTCTATTTGTGCTTCCCTTTCTAGATCCAACCATCCATCTCCGTTGCTTGACATATACTTTTGTTCGTTGATTCTTCAAGCGAGCGAATTGTTTTCCACCTCTTTATTTACTCAATAGCCTGGCCCGCTTACGGTCTCTAGTCAAGAACCCAGTTGTTTCTTTCCGCTACTAGTCGATCTGAATATATACAGGAACGGAAGAATGTGGAATTTTTTTCTGAAATTCATTTTATAGGCTAACTGGGCTCTCCTTTCCCGAGGATGTTATACATTCACATCTGTTTTCTTCTCAATAGCCTGCGTCACCGTCTCATATACTTTCCCTGAAGCCCCCTTCCCCAATTTATTCGTCACCTGCAGAACGACACGTTTGTACGTCCTCATACTGGGAACGCCACTATCCGTGACCTCAAGAATCAAGTGCAGGACCTGACCTTTCTCAAGAGCTGTTCCAGTTAGAATATCAATGGCACATATCTCTGCTGGTGGGACCTGGACCTCGACCACGGCTCCGTGAGGCCCCTCCGTCCCATCACCAACAATCTTAAACTCGATATCCGGAACGACCTGCCAATGAAGCTCACTCTGCGTCTTCGTCGGCTCTTTATACTGGAACCACCTAAAAGTCAACTCATCCCCATCAGGATCATACGACCTCCTCGCATCCAGCCTCACCACATCCCCAGCTTCAGCTTCAAGATACAGATGTTCTGGTCCAGGCGTACTATCATTGACGACAACAACCGGCGCATGATTCGCCTTCCCACGCTCAGCACTCAACGTCCACTGCATCCTCGCCGCAAAATCACTCTGAAACGCCTCTCTCCACCGCCACACCGTCGCCTGGCTTGAAAACGCCCTCTTCCCACCCACTCCCACTACCACATCCCTCACGTCCGCGAAATGCCGACTCGAGCCCCCTAAATCAACGAGTGCGTACCGACCTCCCCAACTTCCCCAGTGCGGGTCCTCGCGCGATCCAAGCCCATTCTGGATCAGGTAGAGGAAGCTCGGCGTGTCGCCTTCCATGATGAATGTGTAGTCCGGGTAGACACTACCGTACGGCCCGATCTGGATATTCTCTCTCAACCACTCTCTAGTAATCATACTCGAATCCGGCGCGCCATCATCGAGCGGTGCGAACAGCTCGCCGGAGATACCGGTCCACGCCGCCATGGCGTATTCTTTCCAGGCGTGGATGGAGCAGATGTAGAAAATGTCTGGGAAAGTCAGCCTGATCCAGTGGCTGGGGTCGTCCTGGTCGCTGATTGCGTAGACGCGGAGTTTGGAGCAGAAGTGAGAGCTTGAGGCGGGGGAGCGTGTGCTGTGGATGTGTTGGAGTGCTTGCGCAAGGACGTTCGTGCCGCCCCAGCAGAGGATCCAGAGCTTCTCATCATCATTGCAGGTATCATCATCGCAGGCATCAACGCGATCAATAAGTAACCGCGCGCCCTCACTGAGCTCAAACCCGGGCTGTATAGCCAGTTTACCATACACAGCAGGCCCGGCCTTGACGATCGAGTGCAGGTAGCTGGCGCTGGGATATTGGTTCTCTGGGTGCACGTGGGCCTTGAGGTTGGAGACTACGCAGGCGTAGGCGGAAATGATGGTGTGCATGTCCTCAGGGTGGACGGTGCTCTTCATGTGGCATGATGTGCATGCTACGAGGCCTTGGATGGAGAGTTCGTTGCTGTAGAGGAGGAGGCGGACGAGGGATTCGGCGTCGTCGGGTTCGTTGGAGATGTCGGATATGATGAAGACTCGTGGTTTGTTGCTGCAGCGTCTCAAGCGAGTCTGGTCCGCCATGTCAAGGATGGGAGTGAGTGAGCGAGTGATTTTGATGCCAGCGAAACGCTTTAAAGGGCGAAACGGGATCCTTGGAGGTTTGAAAATTGATGTATTTGGACTCACGAGCTGAGTGAGATCAATGCACTATGAGGCGAGAGGAGGTGAGATGTTGTTAGGTACGTAGCTTTTATCAGGCCCTCCAGATAGTATCAAATGACCACTCCACCTCACTCCACTCCAGTCCACATCCCGCCACTGCCCTCCACTTCGCTCCGATCCTGCCCAATCTAATCCAATCCGGAAGTTCCAAGCACCAGAGTGTTTCGACCTTCCCTGCCCTACCTCTCAGATTTCATGTCTGACACTTTGGGTAGGTAGATCTCCTCAACATTAACTGCTGTAGCGGGGGTTCAAGGTTGGAGTTGCGGGGTATTGCGGGGTCAGGGATGAAGCGAGATCATTCAACTAGGCAGTTGGAGCCCTACTTTATCTTTCTCTTACTGAAGAACGAGGTAACTTCAAAATCGTATTTCGAAGACCGAAAGTAAGTAGTGTAGTCTCAGCGTCCTGTACTGAATACTCGTTGGAAAAAAAATGTTGAACTACTAAAGAAGCTGATTCATCTTTCGCTTACAGGAGTTACCCCTCTTAGAAGCAGTACAACTACAATCGGTTCCTGCTCTCTTTTTCAGGGTAAAGAGGAGGAATATCCGGTAGGTGCAGTTGGATTCAGCTCTTGATCAGGATTACTTCGTGCAACAAGCAAGCTCTTCTGGTTCTCTATCTCCTTGCGGCGCAGTGAGAAAACAAGACGCCACATACTGTGCTGAGGTGGGGCAGTACTGTGCAGCTTCAGCCAGAGTCTGGGCTTCACAATCGCCTGGTTACTAGAATCTTACTACGACCCATTTTGTGCTCTGGTGAATGTTGTGATGGTGCTAATCAACATTCGCCAAGCACGAGCTGGATGGAATGCAGACCGCGGTGTCAGCTGATCAAGGCCACCACTTCTTGGAAACTGCGCATCTGGTCATGCAACAACGTCTACATGGTGCACAGCCACAACCACGCCTCTTCGGGATTTCAACGACGGTCAATGATTACACGACGTCGCAGGCTTCAAATCTAACAAGTTTATTGTTTGGGATACGGCCAATAGTAAGTTGAAGATGAACAGGAACCTAACGATGGGCTGCTGATGGTTAAGGAGTAATTATAACTTGCGGTGGCCTCTGACTCTTGATCTCTTGCCTGCGAAAGCCATCCTGTGATCCTCTTTCAAGCAGGTTGTGAACGAAAGCCCGCAGGAACATTGAGCACAGGAACTTGCATGCTCCTTGTGAATTACCTGATACCCAAGCCATGGCTAAGCCTACGATATACACTCGAGTATTTTCCAGAAACAGTCCTAGGCAGTTAGTCTCCGGCAAGGGGCCGAAGGGTAATCCATTATCTCACATGGCTCTCATCGAAGAGTTCGACAATCATCGACAAAATCGGAGTCCGAATGATTGACAAGAACGGCGTCTGAAGCCTACAGCCCTAGTATCATGCAGTATTCGCATAGTCGATACCATGAAACGTGCTTTCGATAAACACTACGTCGGCAACGAGTCAGCAGCAGACATCTGGATCGTATTCATAACCATTCCACCCCAATCCCCACTCCCATCCTCATCAAGCACCAAAAGAGACCAAAATCAAGCCAAAGACAAGGACACTCCGCGGATCCATAACGCCAGAGTACTAGCAGAGAGATGCCTAGTTGAAACCCCCAGAAAATTCATGCACGAAGTCCTTTTCGAATGGGCTATACCCGAGAAATACGTCACACACCAAGTCTCGCTGCAGACATTATTAGACCGCGGCTTTCAGGATCAGTACTTCCGTATATCAGCGTCTACTAGCGAAGTACTATATCACATCGCGCGGAGGTTCCAATTCTGCAGACATGACCCCTACCAAGTCGGCATCGCGCTCGGCACCTTCGCACAGAAGTTCGGAGCCAGAGCTCCCCTGGACTGGATCTCTCACCAGCTCTTCCACGATTGCATGGACACCGAGACTTTAAGTGACGATATAGTCAAGCTTACTTCGGGCCTAGAAAGTTGTATATCAACAAGACGAATCGTCGTATACCTGACTCTCGCTTTACCGAGATCGTTGGCTTCGATTTCGTTTGTGATGTGGATGATGGGATTGAGACTGCCTTGATCGACTGGTGGCTTCTGGACGGTGCTTTTCTAGGCGACTGTAGCTGGTTTGAGGACTGGCGAGATGAGATGGAAGATGATATGGCTTGGGAACTGGTGGACTTGTGGGAAACTTGGTGTGGCGTTCATGGCAATGGAAAGGCCAGGACGCTTTCCGACAGGGAGAAAATATCGTGCGGCAGTGCGATGATGAAGTTGTTGGGCGAGCATGAGAAGAAGAAGGGAGAGATCGAAGCGGAAGCTGTGAGGATTGGCTTTTGACTTTTCAGCTGCTGACTTGCGGCCGCGATGATGTACTGTATTCATATTCTCGATCCACAATCTTACTGTGCTTTGTAGTGACATAACCGCCTACCTGCGAGCTCATGGGCCCGTCCCTGCCTCGGTTTTCTTTTGGTGATTTGGTTTGACCAGACTATGTGAAGCTGCCAAACTCGGCAATTTCTGTCCGCCATTCACCCCGTCGAGATCCTCCTCTCTTTTCGGATTTCTAGTTTCTAATCTAGTGGTAATATATTTGATAACATCAGTAACAAAAGATTTCTTGATTGGAGACTAAACTTGTGAAACGACAACTACTCGCCCGAGATCGTTCGATCTTACAAAACATGATCCCATCCTTACCAATGTTCGCTTCTGCCCCACATGAGGGATTGGGGAACGTGCCCACGCGACAGGCCTTCCCCACGACGCGTTCTCCAACCCTACAACTCTTCTCAGCCATCCACCTCAACAGCCAAAATGGCCTACAATGACCCCTGTGGCTACGAATGGCTATCTTCTACCCCCTCATCCCCAGCCTACCCACTTTCTCTCCCAAAAAACACGGTAGAGGTCGGTGAACTCATGGTAGAAGGGGAAAAGCGCGCCCCTCGCCGATGGAGTCCATCCCCCAACCCGGAGTCAATGCGTCGTCAATATCACCATCTCATCAGAAACCTCCGTCAAACTCTAGTAGAGAACTTAGACATTGCGGAATATGCGGGAATGCCAATTTCTCGAAGGACGTTCTCGTGCTTTTGCCCGCCTACCTGCTGAGGTTCGAAGGCGTATATGTAGCTTCGCTTTACCGGGACCGCGCATTGTGGAGCTAGAAAAGAGACAGCTATTGAATGCAAAGCGTGTATTAAGCTGGTAATATACTCCCAAGCATTGCATGCACCCGCTCCTCTACAAACTTGTAAAGAGTCACGTAGCATCACACGATGCAACTACAAACCCATCATATCACATAACAAACGGAGTAAAGTCCCCAGTACACCATTGATCAGATATGATCATGATATCGTACATATCCGGGATCTGGACTTCAGTTTAAAAGGTCATGGCTATGCGTGGTATGATGAGAAGAGGTCATGATATACGAATGGAGATGAGTATAGCTTTGAGAGGAGACCGGATTGTTTCGAGTAAATCGAGGCGTTAGCTGTTGGAAGGGTACTGTTGGGAAAGTCGAAGCATAGGATGGAGTACCTTCTCAGAAGTTTCTTCCCGAAGTTGAGGATTTTGGTTGTGCTTATTGATGATAAGGTTGATTTCGATGAGGTGTAGCCGGAATATGGTGATCAGAACGAGGATGAGGCGTCTGGTACTGAGTCTGAATCCGTCGATGATCCTGTCGATTATTCCGATGGAGTTTTTGATTATGACTCGGAAGATGAGGACCTGATCCGTCGGGTGTGATTCACAGCCGACTGCACCGGACCATTCACCAAGGTCGCTAGAAATGAGGAGTACGCAACTGATATCCTGTCCGATTCGACCGACAAGCTTGAGGAAGAATCGACGATATTTTTTCGATATTATGTCCCGGAAGTACTAGTTCGAGCTGCTTCATCCAACCCTGGAAGGATTCAATTGGACAAGGAGAAGTATCTCGAAGGCAACGATGCTGATGACAACTCTTCAGATCAGTCAGCTACCGAATCTCTGTTTTCAGATGATTCCTCGATCCCGCCTCCGAATCGCGAAGAATATGCAGATTCTAATTCGGTACCACAGCTTGAGCAAGAATTCCGTGATACAGTACGTCAAGTCAAAATCAACTTGACCGGAGCAATGCTCGACATTGTGAATACTTCTACATACGCACGAATGCAATTTCCAATCCTGGATTCTGTTGAAACCACCAACCATCACGACAGTCCAGAAACTTCGACTTCAAAATCTCAATGAGTTGAAGTCTTGCCTGCAGAGAATGCATCATCGCGCCTACAATCAGTGATGCCAAATACTTCCCGTCTATCGAAGAAGCAGGAGAAGCATCGGAGAAGAAGAGCCAAGTCAAAGGCGAAAAAGCGACAGAGGCGAGTGTCGGGATTATTTTCAAGCAAGTGATATAGAACGCGGTGAAGCCGAAACGCTCAACGTGGAAACACGACCTATTCAGGCCACCCTTCGCGACCCGACTATTGTTCGTCCCGTGCCCGAAATGGGTCCCGCTTAAAACACAAAGTCAACAAGCTATTGATGACAATCGACTGAACGATAGGGGTAAAGCTATTCCTGCATCCATCAATTCGCATCCGCCAACTTAACTCTAGATCACTAGTAGATATGAACGCTCCAGTCAGCGGCGGTTTCAGTTCATCCGTCGGCCGTGTTTCGAATGTAGGCTTATCCATTTCACGCCTTTCGCAGTCCAAATGCCATGTTCACGGTCGACCAATTTGGGATAGTATCACTTTATATGGAATTGCCCAATCATTGGAGTTGAGCTGTGCGTTGTTCCTGCATCATTCGAAGCCGCATCGGTATCGGATTGGGCATAGATTGACATCGACAGGCACCAGCAGATCACGCGGCGTCACGTGCACGATGCCCTTTCTAAACGTCTGCTGAAGCTGCTCGTACTTAAGGTCCAGCTGAAGCCTCATCGAATTGATCATCGTTATAGTCAACACATTACGCCCAAGGGTTCTGTTTTGAGATTCCAAACGCAACATGGCCTCCCAAGTCGAACCCGAGATTGTCTTGTACGATTTAGCTTGTACTAAGAACGTCTGTTTCTCTCCTGTTGTTTGGCGCATCAGGATGATTTTGAACTACAAAAACATTCCATATAAGACAGTATTTCTTGAGTTCCCAGATATCGAGCCTACACTCAAACAGCTGTAAGTTGCATCCACTTCCGCAGTTCCACTTCATCAACCATCTCATTCTATCATCTTGAATCCCAGTCTTGGCTTCCTGTTCAACAAGACAATTAAGCCTACTCCATCACATCTAACTTCAGACATATACTAACGCCCAAATGTAAAGGGGCATCGTCCCCAGCGAGTCCGCCTCCACCAAGCCAATCAAATACACCGTCCCAGCAATCACGCACCTCCCAACCAACACCCACATTATGGACTCCCTCCCCATCGCCCAATTCCTCTGCACGACCTACCCCTCTCCACCCCTCCCTCTAACCTCCCCCATCGGCACGCAAATCGAATCCCTCGCCCGCTCTACCATCGCCCTCTCCTTCTCCGCCTCCCTCATGCCCCGCGAGATCCACATCCTGTCCCCTCAATCCCAAGCCTACTTCCGCCGTACCCGCGAAGCAATGCTCAAGCAACCCCTCGAAAATCTCCTTGAAGGCAATAAAGAGGAGAAAGCGTGGGAAGGAGCGGAGGACAAGATCAGGGCTGTGGGGAAATTGATCTTGACAAATAGGGAGGAGGGGAAGTTCGTGTTGGGGTGGGAACCGAGTTATACGGATTTCTTCATTGCGGGGGCACTGCAGAGTGCCAAGGTTATTCATGAGGGGACTTGGGAGAGAATGGTTGCTTTTCCCGGCTTTGGAGGGGTTTATGAGGCGTGTTTACCTTACATGGAGAGGAAAGATTGAGGGGCTGGCTGTATGCAGTACATGCTTGTTGGTGGTCCTGTGTGGTTGGTGATAATGCTGCTGTTTCAAGCCACGACATTCTTTAATGAAGAAGGTTTTCGCACCGAGTCGTGACAGCTGGTTCGTTACTGAGATTTCTGGTTGTAGAAGACCTCGAGATCTAAAGGCTTCCGATAAGACACAGTCTCTCACAGTATCTATAATACGTTCGCTTGCTTTCCTGTTTTGCGAGGACGGTCCCTCGTTCGAAAAAGTTCTCACAGGTGTCATGAACCACTTCCGTTCAATTCAGAGGGTCACAGCATGCCCTCTTCGGGATTCATCCGAAATCCCATTGGCTCCAGGACAGACAAGGTTTGACTTTTCGAATCTAGCTGTAAGGTCAAGTGAGCTATCGTCCTCTCAAATGAGGCTGAACTCCATGATATCGCACGTCGACTCTTTCACGGCCCGGGCCTTTTCTGCAACGACCCGTGAAGAGCCTACGTGGCAGTCCGTCAACTATTAGGCAGTGGTGGCTCAACACATGCTGTGCGGAGGAGTGAGAATTTTCGACCTTTGGTCTATCCTAAATGTTACCGATCGAATCACACGCCTCCTGCTGTACCCGCGTACACGATGAGGGGTATGGGGGTTACGATTACTGTGATACAATATTTTCAGCTGTACCTTCAACAACACTTGAAATCAGAATCGAGCCCGCAAAGATGACCATTAACCTCTGGAGACTAGCAACGTGTCCGAGGTATATAAACACAACACTGGTTCCTCTTTGAATTCTCCATCAACACCATGCCATGGTGCCATCTCACCTCAACAAAAACAACAACAAACTCTCGCACCGCCACCTCTACGATGCAATACAGTCGTCTCCTCTTTCCACTCATCTCCATAATAGCTGTCATCACAGCCCAACACTCCCCAGGCGAAGCATGCAGCCCCAACGGCTCCTACGATTGCTGTCAAGACTTCGATAGTATTTGTGTCTGTAGCCAAGGGCATTTTACTATTGCCGCCAGCTGTGGTGCAGAACGCTGTGTCTGGCCTGCCGGGTACCCGACTCCGTTCTGCTATCGTTAAATGGCTTTCCCCGGTCGAGCTCATTTTTTTGTAAGGCACCCTTCAGGTCACATCAGCGTCTCAGTTTGGAAAAGTTGGGACTTGCTCAACAGTCATAATCTTAGACTGGACACGAAAAGAAAGCATCAAGCATCAAAGGGGGGTTTTATCGATAATTTATGAGTGCTTGGGAAATTGGCTCGCTGAGATGGCTCGTTGAGGTGGCAGAATGAAGACTTGATCTTCGATGGTTACGGGATTTGTGCCGGTTTGAAGGTCGCTGGCAGAGGCTACGAATTTCTCAACGATAAAGAATGAAAACCCGAATCTTCATCTCGATGATGAGAAGGACATAATGGCACCTATTCGTGGCGTGCAGCAGGCTGTCCACTGTCTCATATATGGTCTGCTATCCCACCGAGTATATCATTGTGTTTGTATGACAATAGACAGATCTTGCCGGTATATATTAGAATATCCTGACCATCTTACACAAGAATGTGCGGGAAGCTCTGTCGTTTTATCCTCACATGTTTGCTGCTTTGAAGTAGCTCTCTCATCCTTGATGTGAAGAGTCCTTCACCCAATCCACAATCTCTTGGCTTACCAATGATAGAAGTGTTTGATCGACTCCCTCTTTTATCCATTCAGCGTCATGAGCCAGTACGATGTGCATTCCCAGCTCCATCTCAGCAATCCTCAGTCTAGAAACCGTATCTTTAGCCGCACGGAGATCATCATGGAGCGATCTTTTTTCAACACCATCACCAAATAGAGCATATTCTTGCGTTCCGTCTAGCAATGCTCTATGTATTTCGGGTCAGTGTGGACTCAGCCGATGCGCGTCTTTCGGCGGCCTGCGACTTGGCACATACCTCGAATGGCAACAATCACTAGCCATAACGACCCACTCGCCAGTCTCTAATCTAGCTGCCGCGCACAGATTGCCTGCCATGTGCCCAGGAGCTTTCATGATCCAAAAGCTGCCATCGCCAAAGAAATCCATGGCCTTCTCAAAGGGACCAAACCTTTGCCACGAACCTTCGAGCTCGGCACAATTTTCTGTTTTCAGTTCGGGATCAAAGAATTGTCCATGCCATTGACTATTCTCATCCTTGAAGTGACCAGGACTGCAGTGCTTAAAAGTACCCGGCCCGAACAGGCCTGTGGCATTAGAGAACATTTTGGAGATAGGTCGGCAATGGTCCCAATGAGCGTGGCTATGTTCGTGACCAGTGTTAAAATGTTTAATTTATTCATTGGCAGCATCAATATTTACCTGAAGAGAACCGTACTAATGTCATCATGAGAAACCCCAACCTCAAGCAATTGTTGTCGCAACGATAGACGAGATCTCGTTGGTTTCAAAACATCCACCAAGTTCTTTCCTGACCAAGACGGATATTCGTCCTTGTCCTATGTCCACACTTGAGTAAGAATTTACAATTGAATAATATTCTAGGAAAGCATACGTCTGAGAGTCCTACGTCCCACAATAAATTCTGTCCACTCGAAGGATGGTAGATATGGAACGCCCAATCGTGCATTCGGAATATCTCGCTTTTGGATCCTGTAGCATGCAACACATCTGTTGATGCTATAAAGCAGCCGCCGTCGAGCACTCGAAGCTTGACATATGAGTCGGTGTCGGGCAGTTGGAGACATTCAAAGTTACCATCTCGCTGGGTACGCATGCCTTGCGAGGTGGGATCGGTAGAAAACGACGTGAAATCCGAAATGACAATAATTTAGAGACGAAACGAACCAGGGGCTGTACTAACGCAAGATAAAATTCTATTGCAAGCTGTGAAATTTGACCGGGTTTAATATGTAGTCTGCCATCCTCACCGTCCATGAGATGTAGATTGGATACGTCACTTAATTCTGGGGTAGTGGGGTAGTGGGGTAGCTCCGGTCAGCTCGCACAGCATCCCACGATCTCGACCAATCATAGTTCCAAGTCTTGGCCATCAAGCATCCTCGACATTTATAGGGTCTTCTGGAGGCAGAAGTCTCCATGTTCTGTATGAAACGAGCTTTCTCATCTTCAAATCAACCAGAGACTCAAAATGAACTGTGTCGTTCCTCAAGACCGTGCTGTCCTGGTCGGCACGATGGCAGCATGCACCGGAGACAGATCCGATGCATTACAACAGCTTCTCTCCGGCCCCATCAAACCCGATGCTCTCGTTGGTGACTACTTGGCAGAAATTAATCTTTCTTGGAGAGCGGCGGAAATGGAGAAAGATGAAGCTGCCGGATTTGATCAAGGATTTATTGAAAGTCTCAGGAAGGCGGAAAGTGCGTTGAGGAAAAGATTGGAAGCTGGGACTTTTCCGAGAATTGCAGTCAATGCCGGCGCATTGAATCCGAAACAACTGGCCATGAACGTACAAGCCTACTTGACGGAAGCATTTGGCAAACAAGGCAAAGACTTGCTCGTCGCATACGTCACTGGTGACAATGTGATTGAGACTCTGAGAAAGATTGAGGTACTCACAGACATCACGCACCTGAGTGAAGGAACGACACTGTCCAGTTGGGGCCATCAACCAGTGGTGGCGAATGCTTACATTGGGCAATGGGGAATCGTCGAGGCCTTACGCGCAGGAGCAGCAATTGTGATCTCTGGAAGGACTACGGATGCCAGCACAATTCAAGCAGTTGCTACCTGGTGGTATGACTGGGGTGAGCAAGACCACGATAAGCTTGCACTCGGACTGATTGCAGGACATCTGATTGAGTGTGGGCATTACGTGGTAAGTGCATATTTGACCGGATTATTTGCTTTCTACTTGGCGCTGACTTTAAACAGACTGGTGGCAACTTCTGTGGTTTTAGACAGATCGAAAATTATTTTGATCTTGCCATGCCAATCGCAGAGATATACAAAGATCACGTAGTAGTGACCAAACGTGAGTAGAATCAATTCCAATTTGCAAGTTTTTGATTCTGACGTCTCTCAGAGCCAGGGCAGAACGGGTTGGTCAATATTGATACCGTTAGATCTCAGATCTTGTATGAGATCCAAGGCCACTTTTATTACAATCCGGTTCGTAAGATAAATACCAAATTGATGAATAATCCTCCTGAATTTATACGTAGGATGTTATCGCCGATCTCAGCGGTATCACTGTTCTTGAAGATGGTAAAGACCGCGTGAAAGTGACTGGGGTGAAGGGATTGCCACCACCACCTACTCTGAAAGCATCCATTCAAGCCTATGCTGGCTACCAAGCCGAGTTTTGCGCTATTGCTGTCGGGTCCGACATCGAAGCCAAAGCCAGATCCCTCGAAAAACAAATCAGACGTATCTTCAATGTAGAAGAGAGATTGAAGGGCGGCCCGGAAGCTCTGCAATCCTTCAGCTTTCAATGTCTTGGAGGGTCCGGGACCGAGGATGCCCGAAACGAGAATGCTGCGATGGCGACAATTCGAATTCTAGCTCAGGCTAAAGATGCTGCATCTCTCTCTTCGCAGAACTTCAGTGGTCTGATCATAGAAAACCTGTGCCAAGCGTATCCAGGATTCACACCCTACTTAGAGTACCATCGAACGGGAACTCCTCGTCCATATCTCTCTTATTTCCCTGCTCTGATTCCCCGACATCACTTGGAGCCGATGAAGGTACACTTCCTATCCACAAATTCGACAATCTCCATCGAACACCCGAAGCTCACGTCAGCTGTGGCCGATCTGCCCAGGCAACGAGACCACGAGCCTATAAATCCAGAGACTCTTGCTCGGTTTGGCCCCACGGTAATGGTCCCACTTGGTCATCAAGTGTTCGCACGATCAGGCGACAAAGGTGCAAACGTCAATGTTGGCTTCTTTCCCCAAGTAGACTCGACAGAAGAGTGGGACTGGCTCCGTTATTTTCTCACTACAGAAAAACTGCTCGAGTTATTGGGCGACGATGCATCGGCTGTGCAAAGAACGGAGCGAGTTGAGTTTCCGAACCTGCATGCTGTTCATTTCGTACTGTTTGGCCTCCTTGGAGAAGGAGTGACCAATACAAATCGAATAGATGCGTTGGGAAAGGTAAGTCGTTGCCAACATTTTATTTGCTCGTCACCGTTTCATCTTATCTGGGAAGAGGCTAATCAACTGGACAATATGACTAGGGTATTGCAGAATACCTGCGTTCGAAATTGGTTCCATACCCGGAGGCTCTGTATCGAGGAGTTGAAGAGCGAATTTGACCGGTCCTATTGTGCAGAGTCGATCGAGTACATGTTCAAGAGTGCGTTTAGAAAGACTACAAGCTCCTTATTAATTCCACGTGAATTAAAGCGCTAAAATTCGAGATCGTACAATGAACCGAATCCGAGTTTCACGTGATCGACCTTTAAATCACCACTCTACTTTGGCTCTAAAGCAAATTTTGATGCGGCTGGCTGAATCCACTAGTCTCTACTGATGACCATGCCGATCTCCACATTATATTCCAGTGCTGCAATTTTGCGAAGATGTGGTGTGGAGTGTTCCCCTCATCTTGGTCTGTAGCTGAAGGTGAGCAGGGGGATTTCCGAATGGCCCCCTGACTCTCGCTTATGGTGGGCTCGCTTAAGACAAAACACCAGTTTGTTAGCGTGGAGTCTCTTTCGGATTTCCCCCACCAAGGATCTGGAGATAATCGCCTCCCCAGAGAAGTGAACTACTTATAAGCAGTGAGCGGCTCTGATACTATCTTTTATGTTTCATGAATGTTCATGGTGACGGACTCTTTCAATCCCTATCAGAGCTTCACATTACGCGAATCTTGCCAACAATGCCTTCAGTAGTCCAAACCCGAGGCTTCAAGAACGTGAGTCTTCAGCTGTTGTCCATTCACATACGAAATAATACTTCTTTGTATATTTCATCGGATCAGTATCGCTAATGTGTCTATTTTGGCAGGTCATCATTGTTGGTGCCGGGCCATCTGGTCTTCTCCTTGCCTTGATGCTGGCAAAGAAGGGCATCCCGGTTGTCATTCTGGAAAGCGCACCCGGGCTTGATAAACAGCCCCGGGCGACGCATTATGCCTCACCTGCGATCCACGAACTCATTCGTGCTGGTGTGATGGATGATGTGAGAGCCGCTGGCTTCCACCCCGACTCTGTTGTTTGGAGGAAACTGGATGGTACTGTTCTGGCCGGCTTGGATGCTACGATCTTTGAAGGTGAGCCTGACAGAATGACTTGTCTTCCATTGGACAAACTCGGCGCCATTCTGTACCGTCATCTTGAGAAGCAGGAGACTGCGAGGGTGGAGTGGGGGAGCAAGGTTATGGATATTGGACAGGACGAAGACAAGGCTTGGGTTGAGGTTGAGAAAGCCGATGGTAGGAAGCGTTTTGAAGCAGATTATGTCGTCGGTTGTGATGGAGCAAACAGCCAAGTCCGAAGATGCCTCTTTGGAAAGAGCTTCCCGGGCAAAACATGGGACGAACAGATTGTTGCTACCAACGTGAGTGCTGACGTTTTCACGTAAGACGGAGGATGTCACTCGATATGCTTACTGACGTGCCTTCCAATATCACAGACGTATTATGACTTCCAAAAGTATGGCTACAACGACTCGAACTTCTTCATTCATCCCGAGCATTGGCATATGGTAGCCAGGATCAGCAATGACGGCCTTTGGCGAGTAACGTACGGCGAAATACCCGGGCTCACGAAAGAAGAATTATCCGAAAGGCTACCTAGCAAGTTCAAAGCAATGTTTCCGGGCCATCCAGATCCCGAGGAGTATCGAGTGGTAAATTTCAGCCCTTACAAAGTCCATCAGAGATTGGCCGAAAAGTTGCGGGTCGGGCGTTTTCTCTTGGCTGCGGATGCAGCGCACTTATGCAATCCATTGTAAGTCCATATTCGATAGCTATTACTCAGAAACTTTAGGATTTGAGACTCGAGCTAATGTTTCCAAAGCGGAGGTCTAGGTTTGACAGGCGGAATCGTGGATATCGGCGGGTTGTATGATTGTTTGATTGGCATTTACGAGGAAAAGACAGATCCGTCGATTCTTGATAAATACTCCGAGATTCGTAGCAAGATATACAAAGAGATCATCGATCCAGTATCTAGCGAGAATATTCGACGGCTCTTCGATCAAGATCCGGATGCTGCCTTGGACAACGACGAGTTTCTGAAGATGTGCAAGCGAACTGCTACAGATCTGGATTATTCAAGGGAGCTGCAACTAGTAAGTCCAAATAACTGTCCTGTGCCATCTTTAAATCTTAATGATTTGTTAGGGAGTGAATGGAATCAAGTATGACTTCACAAAGGAGTACACGAAGGAGCAGTGATACGTGAAAAGGCAAGTCAAGTCACGTGTCACTCCCTTTATCTTGGACTACTCGGCACAGCTAGTCTTGAATTGTCTGAAATGTATGGCAAGAAGAAAGCTGTCTTGAACAATGCTATTAAAGTCCAGATTGTTATTCTACTTGCTCTTCATGATGAACCTGATATTGAGCAAATCCATGCCCTCTTCCCCCTCAGCTTCTTCATGTTCCTCGCCTGAATTGTTATCCAAACACTCCGCTCGCAACTCGCGAATGTTCTCCGTATCTTCAAGCTGACCACGATCCAACTTGATTATCAGATTTTTCATGATGCGCGGTATTCTCATAGACCACACCTTCAGTCGTTTGCCAGTTACCAGTTGCACTTGCTTTTTATCTTCACTATTGAGCAGTCGACCAAGAAACCAATATGCGATGGCGCGATCGCGATACAAACCACTTGACATCGAGGATAACGAGTTGGAGACTGTAGTGTTCCAATTCGATTTCCATGAGTTCAGAGCGTGGTTAGCGACATCATTGTTTTCTTTCGCCAGCTGCTGAATGACCATCGACTCAGCATGACCGACACCACGGGTTCGATTGTCGAATTGCTGCCTTTCCCAGATAAAAACCAATATCCCTAATCTAAATTTCAGTCCTTGAATTGTTGCATCCTCGAGAGGTTCTTACCGTGCAGAACGATGAAACTTCCCATCACGCTGTACAGGCCCAGACAATCAGTCGCAGTTATCGACAGAAGCGAAGATATCACGATGGGAAATTGAAAGGTTGTCAGATCAGCACACAGCGGCATTGCGCCCTTCCAGTCCGTGGAGTTTGTGGCTCTAAAGACGTTTTCATGGCAGGGAAGCCGCAGACGGACGTCGTATGCATTCAGGTTGGGCCTCTCCCCAAAGAATACCGTCCGCATTGCATCCAACAGAAAAATTGTAAATGCTGTCCTAAAATTACACTCAGTGTTCGGCGCTCGACATATTTTGCTTGATATTGGACATACCTTCTTCTTGATTCTTGACATGTCCATTCTTCCAACTCGATAGAGTGCATCTCCACAAGATCCGAAATTTCGTCAAATACCCACCCGACCTAGCAATGTCCACGAGCCGTCGAAAATCAGATGTTTTCGGACGTCTATTGGGAGAGTAACAAGTATTCAACAGGGCAAGAAGATAGAGGCCTTGCAGGTCTTCCAAGCCAATGTGAACGTTCTCCTCCAGGATCTCCGCCTGCATATTTGTAGTTAGTGATCTTCCACTTAGGGGGTAATAAAAGGCAGCAAACCTGATAAGACGACCATATAAAGCGACTCGCAGCATCGCATAACTCTTGCGAAATGTGGTCTTTAATGAGAAAATTTCGTGAGTACTTTGCTCCAATCAATACCATTGCAAATATAAGGGTCGTAGACGTTGTAGCCATGGTCCAAGTGGGAAGATGGAGGATTGGCGTGTGATCATGGAAATAGGTGAAATATGACCACAAGAACGAGCGCATTCGTTTTGAGCTTAAGAAATCGTCATACCTTCGCAGATCAGCGTTAGACTGACTTATAAAATCAATAATGACAGATCTATGACCCTCGAGAGGATCTAATTGACCAATATTCAATCCGCTTGGCAGATTCTGCCACACCTGGTGGGACTGTAAACCTAGGTCCCCAGGCTCTGATCCCTGGATAGCTCCCTGATTGGGCTCGAGTGATAAGAAGTCCCCCGGAAACTCACTGGTAAGCTCAAAGTTTTGATGTTCCTGGGGATCCTCGAACATTGTCCGGAACATCATGAAGTCGAACTGATCCAGCTGGAACGACGCATCCACCAAGCTTTCAGGTGTGTGTCCCAATATCATTCCCGTGAGATCATCTTGTTGGTTGATCTCAACGGGTGGTCTGGCAGATCTTAATTGCGGATGATCTAGCTGCGAGTCGTTCGTGTTGTCCCCGAAATATGTTCCATTGAACTCTTCACGGTTGTAAGCCCCCTCGCTTGAAGGAGGCAGTCCAAATGGCTCGTCGGGTACAACAAGCGCAGGAGAAATATGTGAAGCCGCGGCAGCTCTCTGCACACCAGAATCTACATCTTGATCCTCCATAGACGAGACAGAGGCTGTGGATGCGTGTGATTCACCGATATTGCCGAAAGCGCACTGGACTCCTGTTGCAATGCACCGCTCGCATTTTGGGCCGCCGGAACACTTCGACTTGGCCTCGCGGCATTCCTGACATGCTCGACGAGGAATCGGCGTTTTAGGTCCGAATTGGAAGTTTGAAGTTCTTGCTACTTTGCACGATCGACGATGGCGGCTGAGAACGTCCCTAATGGCCCGTCAGTGGCTTGAACTGACGCGTGTCAAGGGATATGTTAAGTCGGTCCTGAACTCACCCACGCGAGAAGCCCTTTCCACATGCTTCACATCGGTGCGGCCTCCGCTGTTCATGTGCCAAGGCATGACGATTCAAATGTTCCTGACGCTGAAAGATCGCACTACAGTATATGCAGGCATAGGGGCTCGCTGAGGTGAGTCGAGGCCTGCCTCGCTTAGGAGCACTGGGCCTTGAAGCCACAGAGACATTCAGTCGTGGTGGAGATCCGGTCAACCTCGCCGATGCGGATGTCTCCATGGGGTATGCATTAGACGGCGTGGGGCCCCGAGCTGTGATGTTGGTGTCTGGAGCAAATGCAGAAATTGGAGGCGAAAGAGGAGGTGGTGGTGGGGAAGCGGCGTCCATTCTGTTCTGTGCTCACCGTTGACGGTACTTTGCGTGAGTATCGAAGAAGACTGCAGGTGAGCATACAGGATCGCAAAATTGCGGGGGTCCGGAGTACTCCATATACATCGACCTGTCGGGGAGGAAATTGGGTAGGTATGTACCCCGCACTCTCTAGTTGTGGGGTAGCGTAGGTGAGCGACCGCCGGACACGATGTCTCGGAATAAGGTTCAATTACAAGACAGAGCTGACACTTTGAAATATATGATCTAATCGTCAGGTTTAGAACGGATCACGCTCCATAGAACTTCAAAAAAAAACCTGCTAGTTGCCTTTTCTTGACACGAGCTAACCGAGGCTGCAGCTTCATAAGAGCGTAGCATTGTGAAGTAATTGAAGCTACGTGAAACTAAAGACCGACAAGGGCAGAAACGTCTTTGTAGCCAGACCCCTCAATCTTTCTCATGAAATGTCCAAGGTTCCTCTTGAGTTCTGCGAACTGTTCATCTTCATGATGCATCCGATTAGCTGCCTCCTGAGACACAAATTTTTCCAATATAACCAAGGTATCTTGATCTTGGGCAGATGCAGGGTGGCATAGACCGAGGACTAGATAAGTCAAAATGTCTGGTTGCTCTGATTCCATATAGTCAATGTGTTTCGAGAGCACTGTGAGTACTTTCTCTAGACATGCGGCCTTCTCCATGAGATCCACTGTCAGCTTGACCGTCCAATTAGTGTCCTCTTGCGATCGAACAGGACCATGAACACTTTTATCAAATCCGGAAAGGACATCAAATATCTTGATGGTAGATAGATAGATCTCAGACTGATCCTTATTGCCATCAGAATTTCTGTTCCTTCATGCGTCAATACAGATCTACCATAGGATGAAGTCGAGTAATTCCATACCTAAAAAGAGTATTCAAAATCATTCCTTTCTCATGAACTTGCGAACCCTGGTGAGATCTGTTTCTTTGAGTCATTTCACTATTCCACCGTAAAGGAAGAAGAGCACTGTTACTTTTCGATAACAAGAATCTCATGTCGTCTATCATCCTGAATCTCCAACACCGAGACATGGGCCTTCTGTGCCGAAGTTATACTCTGAAGCCGATCTTGAAAAAGTGCAAGTGCCTTGTCACTGGAGACAAGCTGGAGTATTGCTATACCGGAAACTGTTGACGGCATTAAGGTAGTTGCAATGATGAATTTGATGGTTTATAAATTCACTCAAAGAAAGTCAAACCAAGGACAGGAGAGGAGTATCTCGCCTCAGTTTATAGGGACACTTCCAAGATCTGCCGGTCTTGGCCCCGCAAACTACTCCTTTAGGACCAATTGCACCAACGTAAGGTGACCTACTCGCTTCTGAGGCCATTCCTGGCTTCCAGAAAATCACGCCTTCATTGGGTACACTTCAAAACCATATTCTCGAAGCTACTTCTTGTGAGAACAATGCCAAATCTACCACAATGAAAACTAGACCTAGATATTTGACGAAGCGAGGTTCCCTCGCTTGATACGAGTATTTATATGCTACAAGCTATTTGAAATACACAACAGCTCTTATCTCTACGCTTTGCCTCGAAATAGTGCCTTCTTCCTTATTATGAAAAGAGCAATGCGGCACCCTCCATCCCTGCTCCTTCTCTGAATCATACAAACGAAAAACAAGTAGCTCATCCTTCGTCATATCGCTAAAGTAAAACCACTCATGAGAAGGATTGTACACGAAAATTGTGCCCTCTGGATACATTGGATCGTGTGGGAGCTCAGCAGGAATGTTGTTGCGATCTGGCAAGTTGTCCGTGTACACCAGTCCATTCGCCAATCCTTCTTCATCCTTGACAGACGCAGCATTGCAGACGGCGAGTGGCCAGTCCTGGGGTCCTGGGCTGATTGCTCGCCACATATTGATGAACATCACTCTCTTATAGCTGTATTCTTCTGCCCCGTTCTGCTTCAACAGATCTTCCGCAAGAGCTTGGGCTCTTCGTGGGGTGAAGTCGACGTGAACGTCGGACGCTGGCGGCTGCTCATCAGGATTTCCACTCGACACAGTGGCAGCCTTCGCTCGACGGACGACTGGACCAAAAACGATGGCTTTGTCTGCTCTTGTCAGGTCCGTTATAAATTTGTGAATTTCCGGCGTGTAGATCTCCTCCACTTGCTTGACATCCATCCAATCCTTCACCTAGCGTTTTGCGATGTCAGTTCCGGTTTTAAGATAATTCCTCTTATGGTCTTTACGAAGAATGTAGTAGATCTGATAGAATACGATGTTTACCTCTGAATTATGGCTGGCGAGGAAAAATCCTGTTTTGTTGATCGCGAACTTATCCTGGACCTGGCGCCCGTCGCGGATAGTCACATCTCTCGACTCGTATTGACCGGTGTTGAACTCTGCTCCAGGGCCAACATATCGTCGGTTAAGCTTGGATATTGGTTTGATGTAATCCAAAGATCCGATCCGATCCTTGGGTCCAAGTTCCGGAGAGGGAAGGCTCGTGCAAACAACAGTTGCCATGATGAGCCGTGTGTTGTGTCGGTATCCTAAAGTTCAGACGAGCGAAAGATTCGCAACGAAATTGGGCTGCTGTGGTACGCTGACAGAATTATACGCTCTTGACCCATTTTAAATAGGTTCATCTAGCGTGTCGTTTGTATAGTGTATAGCTCCATCTCCGTCGTCCACAAGTCCTTGTCGAGCTCCAGCATTGCGATGCGGAGAACTTCCGGTAGACAAATCTGAGATGTGGGGTGACTCCGTTGATGAGGGGTCTGCGGGGTCAGTTCTGCGGAGACGGGGTCGGCTCACGAAATCGTCCTCTCCTTATGCAGTCTAATTCCTCGACATCTTGAGTCGTATTTCATGTAGTATTTGCACAAATTTGGGGCAGGATTGCTGTATTTGGACGAGTTTTCTACTTTGTGCTGATTCGTGTTTGTACCAGGTTATGTCAGGCTGTACGTGTTGATATGTGAAAGTGATCTTAAAAGGGCAGCACTCAACATCTCTATGTTCCTTCTCATTTTAATTTTGGCCGGTGGCAATAATTTCCAGTGTTTTTCATTGAGCTCTAGTGTATGTCTAGATTGTTGAACTCTAATACATGATAAATTATTGAGAACTTGGATTGCAAAACATGAGTGTTCCTTGAGCACGTTTGTCGCGAAGGGACGAGAAATGTAGATTGATGTCAGAAAGTATACATTACAGGAAATCAATTTGGAGCACTTCCCTCTGATCATATACGCATTGCATATAAATCAATATACTTATCACAAAGGCTACTTGACGTATGATGAGCACCTCGTTGACAGCTAACCCTCGGCGTACTCGCTGGTCTGATCATCCATTGCTTGTCTCTCAGATCCTTTTCGATATCTTAAATAGTTTCACCAGTATAGTATTGAAGAGCGTTCAGAGCTGGCGTTGTTTGGATCCATTCCCGACCTCGTTTCCCAAAAATGTACATCGGGATGGCTAGTAGGGCAATGATTGTGTTCAAGCCACCAAGAATGCTGAAGGTCTCCTTGACACCTCTGGCAGCAATCCAATCGTTGATGAACCTGCAAAACTGAACGATTAGCAATGGACATACAAGACTCCGAAACAAATTCGCTTGTTGAGTCTTACCACGTGAATGCGTACACGATCACTGATTTGGCGATGTTGAGGGTGATCAGGGACTCAGAAGCCACAAATGGGTGGCAGTCAACCACATAAGCGATGAAGGTGACGTTCCCAAAGATTGAAGCACCATTAATCATACCCATAAACATCGTAAAACCGAACCAATGGTCTCCAGCGGCAACGCTCAAGCCGAAACCTACGAATCCCATTGTTCCGAAGAACAGGTAGAGGATAACGACCCAGAGACGAAACTCTGGTTCGTAAATACCATTATTTTTCCTGTGATGGGTTGTCAATAGCCATTCAAAAAACATTCTGACTAGTACACGTACCTTGATAGTCTCTTAGCTAGAAAGTCGCTAAGTGGCCCGGCAAGACAAGAGGTTATCAAAACCCAGATGAATGCCGAGAGATACACCAAGCCAACTTGAACTGCATCGAAAAGATAAGGGGGCCCACTCAACACTTGAACCAAAGAGATATTCAAGATTACCTAGACAGTCTGTCAGTAACTGAGTCTTCTTGCAAATGGTCACACTTACAGCCCAATTGACGGTCATGGCGTAGCAGAACGAACCATAGAGAATGGCCGGGTATGACAACAATGCCAGAGGCCGACTAAGACCTATGAGACAATTAGTAACCGATCATTGCTCGCTTGATGCAACTAGTTAAGATCGCCTTACTCTTGATCAAGTTGTCTTTCGAAAGTCGATGGGCTGGAAAGAGGCTCAATTCTTGGACAAACGTTCGGCGCGAAGACTGCAAAGTCACTTGGTTTCTGGTTTCCACCTGTTCAGCATGCATTACCGGTGCCTCTTTCTCGGCATCCTCCTCAACAATCATTGTTTCAAGGTTCGTATCGCGTTTGTAATGTGTCTCGGGACAGAAGAAAAATAGTAAAATCGTGCAAATTCCACTGAAAATAGCCAAGATCCCTGATACCGAATTAGTGACAAAGAACTCGAGAATATGATACTTCGGAACATACAGAATGCCCAGCGCCAACCCAGATTCGTGGCGATGTATGCGCAAACTAATGGTGCAAGGTTCGTAGGCCCCAATTGGCACATAACCCATGCTGCTGAATATTTTCCTCTCTGGTGAACAAAGAACAAGTCTGCGATTGTGCCAGTTACGACGGCCTCGAAACTGATTGTGGTCAGCAAGAAATCACGAATTGGACCTGGGTCGGCAGAGCACTTACGGCCCAGCAGCGAAGCCCTGAATCGCGCGAGCGCCAAGCAAAGATCCATAAGACTTTGCTTTGGCCGCCCAGATGCAAGCTACCATCATCATTAGCATGGATATGAGGAAGATTGGTCGTTTGCCGAAATATGGAATGATCGCAGACGCAATCCAGATCGAAGGAGCCGCCATAACGATCACAATGCCGTTCAGTTGTGCCAACTTGGTGAAACTAGCGTTAAACTCCACATTGAGGATGCCAAAGGAAGAACCAAGCATAGGGCCAGGTACGCAGACAAGAGCAGTTCCGAAACAGAGTACGGCAAAAGTCAATTGCTTCTTCCATTCTGGCCAGTTCTGTCTCGTGTCAACAATTTCTTGGTGGATACTCCAACGTTGTTTACTCACCAGCGGGTCGTTCACGTCGTTACTGGGCTGAGGAATCAGGACGATGTTGCCATTTTCCCCTTTGGCAGTCTTCAGTGTCGCTCTGAGTCTGTCAGGTATTCCGGAATTGGCATCTTCGTCCAGGAGGGAAGTTCCGAGAATTTGTTCGACAGACTTTGCGTCTAGTACACCGAGACCCATGGTGAGTAGACAATTGCAAGAATTTTGTGTGTAACTGATCAAACGAGAGCTAGGAAAATTGAATAAAATCCCATCTGAGTAAAGGTAGCTTGATCGAAGTCAATTTCCAATTCTTTGGGCCCATCAGAAATATATGAATCTAGGATCTAGATCGTTCACATTTCTGATATTTTCCCCCCGCTTTCCGATATCTGCGGGGTAGTCCGGGGCGACCCCGACGTCTCAGTTTGCGGAGAACCTTGGTAGAAGAAGACTTAGTTTATCAAAGCTATTGAATACAAAGTTTCAGAACCGTGCGGGGGCACAGGCAACTTTGAAACGGGAACATCGCTGTCAGCCGTGGAAACGCCCTGATTGTATCCCCGCTAATCAGTGGGCGTCCGGTCCAGACTGCGCAGGCGCACACAACCTTGCGCAACGATATAAGCATCGCGTTGGAAAGGATTCAAAAGACAACTTAGATTCAAAAATCAAGTTCTCGATTGCACATCACCCGTGGTCCGCCTTGTTATCACATTCAAGAATAAGAAAGTGGTTGCTGATCAGAGAGATGAGCGATAGCCATTTATTCTTTGGTAGACTGAGATTTGTAAACAGATCTCGGAGCGAATCCCAAATCGAAGTTCACGTAGCTGGGATACGGAGTATCATCTTTGAGTTCAGTCGTTGCCGTCCAATGCTTGTGCAGTCCATCTCTTGATTCGGCATCATCTACCAAGGCTCGAGAAAAGTCAATTGTTGAAATGCCTTTCAGCCGACCTTCAAGATCTTTCGGATCGTGCTTCCACCAGCCCTGGTAATGTCCTGCTTGCGGCTCTGCCGTGAGTGGTAAGTTGTCGTAGCTGATAGAGTAATCTTCTCCACCAGCACATGGCCGGTATAAGGCTGGCGGGGAGACATAAGACCAGTTCCAAGACGTATTTCCTTCGAAAAACATATAAGTCGTACGGCCCGCCTTGACAAATGTCTGACTGTAGTCCCCCTTAAATGCATTGTCGAGATAATCTCTCATGAATTTATTCTCGTCCTCGGATGCGATACCTGCCATTGACTTCTGCCTGATTGTTCGAAGTTCACGAAGGCCTTCACCAAGGGGACCAAGTCTTTCTTCCATGTACTGGATTTGGGACTCGGAATCCGCAAAAGCCTGACGGAACTAAGCGCATGTCAGCTAAGAAGCAAATCTGGGAGAAAGAATGATAAAGGAACTTACTGCTCTCCAAAAGTGACCAGACTCGCCAGCATTCAGATATGGTTCAATCTGTGGCAGTTCGAGACTTCCTGCTCCACCCACCATGATGAAATACGGAACTTGACATAATCTCGTTGCTCGAACGATTTTTCGAGTCACTTCTACAAAAGGCACTTGAGTTGAAAAGTATTAGGTTCAAGATAGGTTCAAGTTTCTGGACCAAGGAAGAGAATGATGAGTTCACCTACTGTATACCAAGGCAGCATGCCCTTCACTATGAGGGCTGAACTCGCTGTGTATTGTCAGTTCATTGTTGCCACGAAAAAAAAAGAAAAAAAGGTACAATGATTAACATCCACTCACTTGAAAATAACATCATAGCCTTTTAATTCCTCCATGAGCTCAAGAAATGAGCATTCAACGACATTGAATTTCCTGGGGGTGTACAATTCATGCTTTCCCAGCTTTTCTGGATTTCTAGCTAAGCCGGTGACTTTGTGTCCACGATTTACGAGTTCGACGCAGAGGTAGGATCCGCCATGGCCAGTGGCCCCAATAACAAGAGTATTCAACTGTGTCTTCTTGAGACCTGACATTTTACTTGAGCGCACTGAAGCTTGAGCGGGCGTCTCGCAGCTTTGTCGATAGTGCGTACTACTTTTACATGTGGAGTTTCAATCCAAAGATGTGGTGGCACTCGGACGACGCTGCAGCTGCTCTCCTAAGTTCTCCGCATTTACAGGAAACTCTTAGAACGAAGTTAGACGAATGTTGTCGCTACTGGGCTCGGGGAGGTGGGGGTCGGGGAGGAACATTGGGCTTTGTGGGGTACTGCGGGGTGACGTGCATTGTGACCTGGGCTAGGGCAAAACAGGCTGTCCAGCTCTGGGTAGTGCTGAATGAAACATCACAAAGAGCAAGAAACGGTTCATGGCTGTGGAAAAACCCAAAGGTTTCAAATCATCCTAAAGCTCACGCGCGATGTCTTTGAATACCAAAGTGTGCAAGTCGCCCTCTGGCTTCGCGATCCCCGCACTTGGGTTGGGAACCTTTGAAGCCAGCAAAGATGACCCCATGAAGTGCTCAAGAGCAGTTGAAGGGGCAATAAGAGCTGGATACGTCCATATAGATACAGGTGCATTCTATGGCTGCGAAGAAGAGGTCGCTAGAGGAATTGCAAACAGCGGAGTCTCTCGAGAGAAGGTCTTCATCTGTACCAAATTGTACTGTGCTTCCCCCACCTTCCAGTAGATAGGAATTGATACATTACTTAGTTGGCAGCAATATCACAATCCTGAAGATGTGGAGAAGTCGCTCGATGAGAGTCTGGCTAGGTTGAACCTCGAATATGGTATGGCTTCGATTTCTTCAATCGGTACTATCCCGCTGATACAGACAGTTGACTTATACTTGATGCATTGGCCACTAGCTTTCCAAAAGAGCGATGATTATGAGGTCTTGACTCATGCCGATGGCAAGGTAAGTGAACTTTCAGGACCATGCATCGTGATACTGATATTGATTGTGTCCTTCCAGCCGATCATACACGAGGAATTGACTGCCAACCACGAGCCCACATGGCGTGCAATGGAAGATCTCGTCCGACGTGGAAAAGCCAAAGCGATCGGAGTCTCCAACTTTCGTATCGATCAGTTAGAAGCTCTTCTTAAAATCGCTGAGATCAAGCCTGTGTGCAATCAGGTCGAATCACATCCGTGGTTTCCACAAACCAAATTGCTGAATTATTGCAACACCAATGGTATTGTCCTGGTTGCCTACTCGCCATTGGGCAGTCAATCCGGTCCTGGAGCTCTGCACGTCGTCAAAGCGAAGCTTCTGGAAGACGAGACTATTGTTGCCATCGCGCAAAGATTGAAATTGCAGCCGGCTCAGGTGGTGCTTGCTTGGGGGAGTAAGTCCCTGCGTCGACAGTCATCCCGATCTGAGGTCATATTAAGTTTAAGATAGCTGATGAAATATTCGCTTAGTTCAACGAGGTACAGTAGTCATTCCTAAGTCAAGTTCCGTCGACCGAATCAATCAGAACTTCCAAGGTTTGTCTTCCNCTACGAATCTTCCACCTTCGCAGGCTTCACTCGTGGNTAACATTATATTTGCAGTGTCCCGATTNTCGCAGGAGGACTTTTCGAGTATTGACCAAATCACTGTCCGAGACCCATCAAAGTTGAATCGGTTCGTTGATTTTGATGCTGTATGGGGAGTAACGCAATTTGGGCAGGGCGATGGCTAGCTGGACATGGCAATAGACTACATTGGGAGCACCATGAGCCAGAATCTCAATTCGAGCATATTAAAACCGCAATCTGACCCGTACCAAGACATAAATAACCACTGTCCACGCACATGTGTGAATTACTGGACCTGAGTGTGAGACTGAAAATGGTCAATTTTCGCTCGAATCCCAGCCTCACATTCCACAAACGCAGGACTGAAGTATGAGCGAAGAAGGGCAGTAGATACAGCGACATCAGTACCATGAAAGCAATGCGGAATCTTCACACGGTCAATGTTTCATTCTTTGCTAAAGTCTTATTTACAGCTTGCCTGCCAGATATCTCCCAGGTTCCGCGACAATCCTTTCTTCACTGCTCTTGTTTCGGCCTCCCAAACCTAGTTGCAAGCCTCTATCCCTGAATGATTTCGGCCAAATTCCACACCGACCAGGTGCCAAAATGCCATTCGGATCCAGAGCATCTTTAATCCGCTCATTGAACTTCATCAACGCACCATCGTTCCATCCGTATGTCTGGGCAACTTGGTCCTGAAATACCAGGTGAGTGCGATACTCGCCATAGCCTTCCTTCGCAGCATCACCGATCATAGCACGCATGCATCCATACGCTGCTCGCTTACTCGAGGAATCGGACCTATCGTACACAATGTTGATGATGAGATGCATCTCGCGAAGACCGATGCAGAAAGCGGGAAACAAGTCGATACCAAATTGTGCATGACGTTGCCTGGCAATCGCTAAAAGCTTCTGAGCGTCACTGCCATTTGTGGGTGAGATGGGACTGAAGAAGCAGTGCCCACCGTTGGGGACCCAATTCAGCCAGTCGATTTCCTGGAGATCTGGAGTGCCTGATGATATGCGGTCTCGAGCCCAGAAGTAGTGTGACTTAGGTATCGTGTCCGGGTCGATTTTCTTGGCATTTGGAATACTCATAAATTCCCTATGTATGAGCTCGAGCTTGTGCTTTCGAATGTGTGCTGGTCCATATGCCGTTCCGTAATAGATCCAGGTGCATTTCCCACATGGAAGCTTTTCGGCCTCTCGACGTAGAACGTCCTCGGGTGTCTGCCCTTTGCCTGTATAATAATTTGAGCGCGGGTTGCCGAGAGCAGCAACTTCTTGGATGTAGTACTTCAACTGGGCTACGTTCTCCAGAATGTTTGCGATCCTTAGAGGGCGTATGATATCGATCAGAAGTGGCAAGTCTTCTTCTTTCTCAAAAGTATACATCTAGCGCTCGGAATTAGCTGAAGCATGGTGACTAACGAAAGTCGATACTCACGTAGCTCTCGTGCCCACCTGGATTTGGCATCAAGGTCATTCCCATTTTTGTGACAATGCCCATGTTTGACTGAGAGAAAATCCCACTGATAAATGTCAGTGAAGTGCTCGAATACTTTGCCAGAGTAGCTCACTCCGACGTTGGCCCAAATCCATACGGAAACGCTTGCCACGTATTGCTTCCTGCCATTGCCCCCATACCTGTTCTGATCACATCGCCGGTAGGTAGAACAACTTCCAGGCCTGCATGCTGGGCCCAATGGTCGCCATAAGGTGTATAGCCAACGCCCCTATCAACTGTATTTCCAAGTACAGAGCCACCTCCGAGGTCAGGACAGTCAATCCAGAGATGGTTATATCCTTTAGCCTTGATGGCTTCATACAGAGCGTAGAAAGAGACGCCCGGTTCCAGAAGGCACGTGCAATCATTCGGGTTGATGTCCAAGATTGAGTTCATTCTCTTGCCGAGATCCAGCACAACAGAACCTCTGACTCTGGGGGCTGCTCCGCCATATCCAACTGTGAAACTCAGCAACAATAACAAGTAGTAGATGTTGTTTGCCCTTACGGTTTCGACCCATCGAGATTGGATAGATCGGAATCTTATGGGCGTTGGCCCATCTCACCACAGTCTGTACCTGTTCAGTGCTCCCAGGATAAACAATTGCTGAAGCGACGAGATGTTCCTCATCCAGTAGCGAGAACGCNTCATGCGTGTTCGGATCTGTAGCTTTTCAGGTTCCGTCGTGGGAANTTTTCCCCTGGTCAACTTACGCTCCATGTACCTGGACCAAGTTAGCAGGTGAGACATCAAATGGGGAAGCCTACAAGGCAACTCACCATCCATCGTCAAAAGGCTGATCATTCAATTGAACATGTTCCTGTCCCAGATGTGTCGCAAGCTCGCTCAGAGCGCTCAACAGCGCCTTCTGAGAAATTCCTGGAGGCAAGGCGAGCCCTTTTCTCTCGGCAATTTTTTTCGTCTGATTCTCATATACCTTTGCTTTCGCTGATTTGGCCTTTTCGAGAAGATTCAAAGGTATGCCGGAATACTTCTCATTTAACGAGGGCGGCGGTGACAGAGAGGCCATCTTGCGAGATAAACACGTATAGACTCAGTATTTGGTGATCTACTATGTCCATGTTTACTTTTTAACGAGGCGGCATCAAGTATGTCTGAGCTATGTGGTGGCGAGAGATTTGATACCCCGCAGAAAGTGCGGCAGTCCCCACCACCTGCGGTTCTCGCTTCTGGCGGGGTAATTCCAGGCATCCTGACGCGACCACGCGAGTGTCTTGTCACTCAGGCTATGCAAGCTATTGAAACGCCCGCTTATGTATTGTCTGACCATTCCTTGAAGAACTTTTTAGCAAAGTTTCAAGTGTTGTCCCTAGATTCGTGGCCGACAGCATGTTACTCTGGGGTATTGAATATTCCCAATTCATATTCGCTTATGTCAGGGGCTTATCCTGCTACTTCAGGGGTATGTCAACAAGGATAGCCTGGCAATATACTGTGCGAGATTATATTTTGTAACAATTCTCCAAACACTCCAATGAGCTTTTCCGTGACCATAAATAGCAATATTAATGGCTGGCCATCGTAGGAAGCGAGATTAGGGGAACAGCTTGTGATCCAATTAAAGTCTGATGACTTTGATTATCTTTCCAGACTCTGATCTGGAAAAATATCGAGGAGGCTGTGGCTCAGCCCCTTTTCAGCAGTAGCATCATGGGTCTCTTTCCCGGTTCCAATTTTGTTTTGAGCCTTTCTTTCAACAGCTTCTCCCCAATCAACAACATATAGAAGAGTCAATCTCATTGCTGGCAAGGTCCCCTCAAGACTCTTGGCCGCATTTGATATCAATACGGTGTCAGAATCGACAACCCAGTCAAAATTATGCGAGTCCTCAACATCTCCCCCGGATGCGCTAGGACAAGTTTGTCACCGAGACAGCACTCCTATCTTCTTTTGACTTGACTTGACTGGATGTTCTTGTACTCTACGCGATATTTAGCACTGGGTTGACATCCATTCTAGGATCTTCGGGCCGCGAATCTACAATTCGCTGCCCCCCACACCACCCAAAATATTTTCGCTGAGACGCATCCAAGCCACGTCTTGGAATGTAGCTCGCTTATCACCGAGTGAAAGTATGCTTGGTGGAAGCGAGAGGTTCTGTCGTCATTGAAGTATCTATCTTCTGGACGCAGACCATCCCTTGACATCTGCGAACTCTTGGCGAGGAGCAGCCGAGATGACGCGAAAGCCAGACCACATTCACCACATCAACTCATGACACACTCAATAGCTTCTGATATAAGATCTTCATTAACTGATCTAAGTGATATCGTAGAGGATGTCTCTAGTAGCTATATGCAAACATCTCAACCACGCTCGCTGGGCACATGTGAGAACCTCCTTCTACACCACAATGCGTATATGCAATTGACATCTAAAGAAATCCACCTCGATCGTATTCCAACACGAGTATTTGAGCTTTTCGCCCAGTGACTTGTCGGGGTTTCAGAAGTCCCAAAGTGTGCCAAAAGCATGTAAGCCAGCTGCATGTTGTTAGCGACGATTTCAAAGGAGACAACAAAATGGTATCAAACGTACCGGCATGACAACCTTGCATCATCTCGTCGTTTCCTTTCATATTACTCGTGATGAAGATGACCTCCGCGCCAAAGTTATGCCAAGTATCTTTCAGCAATTGAACCGAATCCGGTCTTCCACCCCTCTTCTTTGAGTCCCACAGGATCATGCGCTCGGGCTCGATGTTGTCGTGGATGAGACGTGAGATTGTTGGCCCGAAGGTTCTTTCTTGGTCGGAACCGATCCAAATGAGGAACCTGTCACATATAGTTAGATGATATGTCTGATGTGGTGGGGAATATGGGAGTCTATAATTACCAGTTGGGATTTTGGATGCACGTGGAAAGGGCAGCGCCAATGCCTGTTCCAGTGCAGATGCGAATACCCCGCTTGAACATTGCAGATGCATGACCGACCCCAGCTATACCTTATTAGTTTATAAGAATCTACCACAGGATGTTTTCACGTACCAAACTTAAGCTCCCGCGTCCACACGAATTTCGGAGGATTCTTGACAAGGCTCTCTGTGAAATCACCCTGCACACCACAGATCATATAGTGGTATGGAGAATTCGTCCCCTCGCTGATGATACCAAAAGCATGGTATTCCATGATTGAAGTTCGACTGATCCTACCGAGCAGGCCTTGCTGAATTCCACGATCGAAGCGGAGAACGGCCACTTTAGGGGATGGCTGTACTGTTATCAGTGAATGAAAACTCAAGCGAAGAAAGCCCGGACTCACTATTTCAACTTCGACAGGGACTTTCCGGAGGGTGAGCCAGGGAATAAGCACACTCGTAGGGGTTAGTGATGCAAATATGGGGAAAGAAAGAGAGGACTCACAATAACGTCATGAAAACGGCGAACCACAGTTCCTGCGCACTCAGTAAGGAGTCCGCATCATGTCTCCATTCTCCATGCTTGATGTCATAAGTGTTTCCTAGAATTACAAAGCACCATGTTGCCTGATGATGGTTAGTTGAAGTCTGGAAAAGAGTTCCCCAAGGTACATACAGCAAGACCTAGCCATCCAATGAAACGATGGTGTCTCTCGAAAACATTGTGATGGTAACTGTTTCAATAGTGAGTTGCCGAGATATATGAAGGAGAATCGAATGGATACTGACTTGCGAATCCAGGGGAAAGCACTTAGCACAGATATAATTACCAGGACATTTGTAAGAATACCGGTGGCGATTACAGTGCGGTGCTGAACAGAGCGATGTCGTACAATGTCGACGATCTTGTACACCAACCAGCTATCTGCTGTGTTAGTCTGAGCCATGCGGAAGGGCATTGAGCCGAATTACTTACGCAGCACCGGAGAGTGCACATCCCGAATGAATACCTCCGACGTGTTGCAACACGGATGTGACGGATAACTTGACCCATGTGGGAGCCCACTGCATCGTGATTCAGTATAGTACAAACATCAAGTGGTAATTTTCAGAAATACTCACGCTTCTGAGACCATAGATGGCAATGATGTACAGAACCCGCAGGAACAATTCATTTCTCATCAAGACAGCAGTCAGAAGATTCCCAAGGACTAATGCTCCGGTATGGGATTCGGCATACGGGAACCGCCCGAGGGATACCATAATGATTCCCGCCAGGTTAAGCAGTGTGACGAATGTGAAGAATTTCCGATATGTGTTGAACCATAGCTGGCAGCGGATCCATCGACACTCTTTGACCGGTTTCCTGGGGGCAATAGGTGTAAGCTTGGGAGCTTTTCCTTCCGGCCATGACAGTGACAGCATCGGCACGCTCGAGAAGGGCGTTATGCCCTCATGAATCGGTGAGGTCGGCGAGAGTGTCGTGTCGATATGATTCTGCGGTCGACCATCCAGACGAGCTAGGGGCGGAAGGATAGGAAGACTCGATGTACTGTCGTACAGGCCTTTCTCTGCGTCATCGAAGTCCCGGTTGGGACTACCTGGTTGGGTATCATCGCCGTGAGACCATGTTGAAGACATGTCAAATCCTGGAGGAAGCCCAGCGGAAGAAGAGAAAAGACCGAGACGTTCGAAAGCGAGGGAAGTCTGCACTGCTAGTCCGGGTAGGACTTTGTCAGGTATTATAATGACAGTTGAAGACTGATGGTGACATGATGTGCCTGGCCTAATGTATGAGTGTGTTCCACCAAGATGAGAACACAAGAGATATTTACCGTCAGCAGTAGCCCAAGTGATAGAAAGGATGCTCGGTGGGGCCACTCATCGAGCCGTCCCGATAGAGGATCCAGCCAGGACGAGACCTTCATGGTCCAAGCTGCCGAAGCAGATAGAGGGAATGGATAGAGAACAACATGTACCGGTGGGGCCGTCGTGCCTGCCAGAGAAACGAAAGAAATGTCTGTCGTCGGATGTATAACCGTCAATACCCTTCTTTGCCTCTATTTTGATGGTTGGTCCAGTGGTGTTGTCCGCCTTTTCCAGGATGTCCGGCTGTTCCCTACCGCATTGAGGCTGACCCGCCCACAATAAGTAAGCGAACGGGGGGAAATCTGGCTGCAGCCCAATGCTTGGCTTTTTGTCTACACCGAACACTGCATTTCAAGTGATCAGAGGTCCTGAAAAATAAGATAATATCTTCATGATAATCTGCTCAAATGTGAGCAACATTTCAAAAGCTGGCGATTGTCTCAAACGCTGAGAGGAGAAATGCGGAAGTCAGCATTTTCGAGAATATTGTTGATGGCTCGAACGTATAAGCCGGTCGACAGTTGTCAATAAAGAAATTATATGCGCGGATGTGCTCAGGTGACTACTTTTCAAGCACCCCAGTATTACCCAAATTAACCCCAGATTCAAGACTGACTCGGCATGTGACATGTGGGGGCCGGCAGACCGATTTCACTTTAGCCAATCTGCAGAGCCTTGATTATCCATATATTACCCCGGATGAGAGGATCGAGAGGTTGGTACTGGAAATTGAGGTTCAGACAAGCAGGAAGAGTTCTCCACGCTAGAAACATCAAACGGAAACGAAAGCCCGGGGAGCCGCAAATTTACCCGGTTTGACTGGCCATATACATGCTTCTCCGTCGATCGACTGTGGGATATCCAACATGATGTGATGGCACTGTCAGATCAGTGGCGCCCGTGGGATCTCGAACTAGAAGTTGTAGTGTGTTTGGGTTGTATGACGCAAATGAGCGGTTGCAGCCGTTTGATCTGGGCCAGCTCTAAGACTGCTGCCGGCACCTACGAATAGAACCGGAATATGTTGGTGGGGAGATCTGTACCACCACCAGAATGATTATTGCCGAAACAACACTTTATGTCGGACTTATGATAGTAGTTCATAGAAATAAGTAGAACATGCAGCAAATACATTGGTCCCTGGGATTAAACGAAGGGGGGCAAATGGAACTGTGTCTAGGAGAAAACAAAGACTTCGTGTCTAACACTCCAAATGACCGTGTGCTTGTGACACGAAAGTATCGAAGTAGCACAGATCTCGGAACAGGTTACCGACAAAATGGAAGAGAAACAAGTCTTCTACCATGGTATCGATACCTTGAGCGAAGTGTTTGTTGCAACCTGAAATCCCAGCCAATGCAAGTGCGGCACGGCAGAGCTTAATATTTGCCCAGAACTACCTAGAAAGGTTCAACTTAGGCAGCTCTGCCGACATGCCTATCGAGATCATGAAGTTTTGCGCTTCGGTCGGTCTCACGCGGTGCTGTCTATGATGGTGGCATGAAATGTGGGGCAACTGGTGCCCAGTCGGATAATGCTGTTGGAGTATTTCTTGGCCACGAGCCCAACTTGCTCAGGCCACTGTCTGATGTGGGATTGACAATTAGCAATGGAGGTATCTTCACATCGTGTCGTAATTTGAAACATGAGTAGCATGCTTGAACATAGTCCTCCAGTGCTTC
This sequence comes from Deltaproteobacteria bacterium, assembly GCA_002685535.1. Classification (GTDB taxonomy): domain Bacteria; phylum SAR324; class SAR324; order SAR324; family NAC60-12; genus Arctic96AD-7. The sequence continues at coordinate 34,698 of NYXK01000005.1, read as the reverse complement.
ATCTTCAAAACACTTTCTGAGATATCATCGAAACTCGGCGACCCCTCGTCATTGCTGGAATAAGTCGCCTGTAGCATGACAAGGACATTGCCATTTACTCCGTCGGCGAAGTGTCTATTTGGAAGGAGTGTCTTATTATCGTCGGAGATGAAGATATAATAGAACGAGTTGATATCTTCGTCAGCCAGCTCGGGGTCACTAAATGTAATCCGAAAGTATTGACGTCTCGACCAGCCTTCCTTTCCCCATTGAGAGCGCAGATCGGGGAGGCGACTAAGACTTGCATCTTCGCTATCCTCACGATCCACATCGACTGTCGCAAGGCGGACAATTCGCGGCGCTTTTCCATTCGCAGGGAAATGTAGGGCCCTAAAATTCTTGACCAGAGGCTTTGTAGTAGTGTGAAATGAAGCTTGAGGAACAACTTCGTCGTCAAGTTGGGACTTCGGGCTGCTATGAAGATTCTCTTCACCGGAGCTATTACATGGGGCACATTGTTGGGCGAACTCTTGAAGCTCCGTGATGCCCCTCTCCAGTCTCNCCGTAATTTGCTTTTGAGCCTCGATCAGCTCTAGTTGGGGCGCAGAATTCAACCAAGAGTAGAACGCATCGTCTGTATTATTTGCATTCCGGATTCGAGCGTCTTCCATGTAGCCCAGATCCGGTGACGATAGCCGTGCCCGCTTTCGAGGAATTGTATCATCCCGCTTGATACCGTACGTTCTGAGATACTGTAGCAAACCACGATGGAGAATGCCGAAAATGACCTGATTGTTCAGTTCTGGCATGCCAGGAACCGAGCATCTAGCGTTCATGATATTCTTCGCCCAAGTAGTAATGCTTTCAACGGTGCAACAATCGGACCTCGTCAAGTTCGGAGTTGGTTCACCAANAGATACCNCAAGTTTTTCGGTATACGTGCCAACATTGAAGGCCTTCCCCAGGGTATGGATCATCACCTGGTGGATAAATATTTCGATCGACTCTGGAATGTGCAGGCATGGGTGAAATAGCCATCGAATGTCGCAGAGGAGCGGCCCCAGAAGCTCCAAAATTTGGTGCGGCACCTGGGGCGGCCTCAGGACGGTAACTGCCACTGGCCATCTTCGGAGCTGGGCCCAGTGGAGCCGCAGCTTGTCGTGAATAATATGAATGTTGGGTTCGAGGATCTATTCGCTTGTTTTTGAGAACAGTCTTAGGCAGTGTTATGAGATCCTTGGATGGCAGGTTGGCGAGTCAAAGTTCGAAGCCAGCAGGTTACCATGGCATTATATGGGCCACCAGAGGAATTTCCTTGCAGCTGAGGCAGCCAATGTTAACGCACAATCATTTTTCCAACTGGACTCAAGCTCCTCACTTGCAGTATAAGAATAGCGCCTGGGCAACTTCGTGAGACAAGCGCGCTTCGAAAACGGCCTTATCGATAGAGCGCTTACAAGACCTGAATAGAACCACCATCGGACATTCAAAATGTGATCGGTATAAATAAAGTGCATGGCAATGAGGGGTAATCCTGCCAAGATAGGCAGTTCTGGATGTGATTGACCATCCACATTCCACATCGTTATCCTCGCCTCCAAGTTGTCGGGTTCAAACGCGGGGTCGGCGCCTGTTTGAGCTATTCAAACCTTCCTCGCAGGCGTACAGGAACAGACCATGCCGGATGCAGGTATAAGTGTGGGAGAGTGCGGCGAAGCATTAGGTAAAACCAATAGATTGTGAAATCGGTTAGGATTCTTCGTCCGATGAGTTGTCCTACTTGAGAGATAAGGAGAGGTCGTCAATCACATGTGGTAAGCAGTATCGGTATCACTAATCGCCGGAAGAGTTACGGGTATCTATTTAAAGAAGCGACAGTCCTAACTGAAGCCATGTTCACGAGAATCTATCAACGTGGGGTGAGTAGGAAGAATATGCAAGAAACGAAATGATGATCTGACGGCTTCAGGAATCTATCCATCCCAAGGCTGGCTCGCAAACGGGAAAGTGGGAAGCGAATTCGGTCAGAATGCCTGTGGTCAATCAGACATAGTTTAGCTAAATATCGTTTCTGAAGCGTTGTGTTTGTTTCATCTAACGGCCTCTGCAGGAGGTATCTGCATATTCATTCGAACCTTAGAACGGAAGAAAAGTGCAGACTAGTTACCCCAAATAAAGCCTAGAGAGCTGCCAACGGTATGCGTCTCATCCGACCACACGAGTCTCCCATGAGATGTCAAGTAAGCATCAGTAAAATTTCCCTGCCGAGGATGCATCTTCACAACAACCTCGAATGATTTCTTCTCTCCACTTGTCGCGAAAGTCAGCGTATCAGGGTTGACAGATACTTCTGCAATACTCTCATCATCAACCGTCAAGGACGCAGTATATGTACCAGCCCCACCGACGTTGGTGACAGTTCTCGGAAATCTCGCGAAATAGGTCCCGTTCGTCATTGAATTGTTGTAGTATGCTCCAAAAGAAGGATAGTTGAGGGCATATGGAGTGTACACTTTGTTTCCTTCGCAAGTGAAGTTGCTCCTGGTTACTTCAGTCATGAAAGCCTGGGTCTTGTTCACAGAACAGATGAATTCTTTGTATTCCTTTGCCGAGATGTCGTAGACCAGACCTGGATTCAGAGCAGCAACCGGATCTACATGGCCATTTCCGTAATCGAATGGTGTCGCTGCATTTGATGTCGACGAGTCGAGAAGCGTGTTTGCTGTGCCCTTGGTGGTCGTGTAGGCCGTGGTCATGATAGCAGATCGAATAGCTGCAACACTCCATTCGGGCCTTCGGGCCATGATGTATGCAGCGATTCCCGCAAGATGAGGACAGGACATCGAAGTGCCAGATATGATGCTGTAGTCGACCCTGCGGGTATCGTTTGTTGCAACAGAAGCGCCCGCGAGTCGGGTCCAGCCTGCGATGACATCCACACCTGGACCAGTAATATCAGGTTTCATGATCTGAGGAATTGGACCATTTGGCCCTCTTGAACTGAAAGCAGCCATCAATGGAGCAGGGATTCCGACTCTACATCAGCGTTCGATTAGACGTGTCTCGAAAAGATATCATGGAAAGAGTGTGCTAATACTCACCTGGTACCTTCAAAGTCTAAGGAAGCGGTCGCATTGCCAGATCTAGCATATTCCAAGATCGTTGCCCCTGCTTTGGCGCCGACATGTATAGCAGGCAGGACGTGCGGATCAGCAACGATTTCCTCACCACTGGCCTGATCGTTCACGAGCACCATGCCGCGGNCACCAGCAGCCTTTACANCAGCACCCTTCTCTCGGCCACCAGCAGCCTTTACAACAGCACCCTTCTCTGCTCTTCCGTTCTCGCCTCGTGTGCAAACGATGATTTTTCCGGCAGCCAAGGCCGGATCAAGACTGCCATCTAGACAAAGGGTAGCAGATGTCGCGTTGGAGCCAGCTTTGGAAGATGGTATCAAGGACAGAACGGTATCACTTGAGAGCGGCTCGATGTCTGGCACAGCGCCATTGCTGTAGAGCGAAACGCCAGTGAAGTTCTTCCCATCGCCCAGGATTACCGTCGCCGGAAAGTCTCGATCAAGTGTGCTAGCAGCTACATTGAGCATCCAAGGCGCGTTATTCGAGATAGTTGCCGGATCAGGGCCGTCGTTTCCGCCCGAAAACGAGGTGAAGATTCCTTTCTCCATGGCAACGAAAGACCCGGTCGTGAAGGCGTCACCACCGAAGTATGGGCCGCCGCCAATCGAGGCCGATATAACGTTGACTCCATCCGAGATGGCCCGATCCATAGCAGCCATCAGGTCAGACTCATAGCAAAAGTCATCCCAGCACACCTTGTACATGGCAAGACGTGCGTCTTTTGCCATGCCGCGAGCTGTACCCGATGCCTCCCCGAAAAGACTGACATTTGCAGATATGGATCCAGCAGCTGTGGTCGAGGTGTGTGTTCCATGGCCATCAATATCCCGGGCAGATCCTATCTGACCAGCGGCGGTGAAGTTCAGCGGAGTGCCAGTGTTATTCTCATAGACAGCAGCGAAGCCTTGGTAAAGGAACGCTGCGCCGATGAGCTTGTTGTTGCAGTTGGCCGCCGTCCATTGCTCTCCCACGTCACACGAACCATTCCAGTGAGATGGAATAGCAGGCATACCAGCATCATCGTAACTTGGATTTTCCGGCCAGGCTCCCGTGTCCAATACGCCAATGATGATATTCGCCTCCGCGACGTTGACTTCTCTTTTGCCTATTGGCATGCCGGAGTACTCGAAGTCTCTTGCGCCGAGCAACTCATCGCTATCGACAAGTCCTAGGAATAATGGAGTCCTAGTTGTTTGCTTCTTGAAGACCCTCTCCTCTCTCACGGACACAACTTGAGGTTGGGCTTTGAGCCTATTGACCTCATCATCGGTCAGCGTGGCTGCGAAACCCTCCAGGGCATTTTCGTAAGTGTACAAGATGGAAGACGGATCAACAGCAGCTGCGGCCTGTAGCTCTTGTCTGCGTGCTAAAACACCTGTATTTGTACCAGAATCGCTCGGAACGAGATTGACAATGTAGTTCTTCTTGGCCACAGCACTTCTCATATGGAGGATACCACAAACGAGCAAGGATCTTGTCAAGGTCCTGATTAACATGGCTTTGGCGAGGAAAGATGGACAAAATTGGTGGTTGACGGATCGGAACGATTGGAAATGAAGGTGGGAAAGATTTGTGAACGTGTGGAATGGGGCCGAATTTGAGGACAATATACACCTACCATCGAGCCAAGTCCTTCTTTTAGCTTTACATTAGATCCTGTTATCTTGTTTCTTTGGTCTACTGAAACTTAAAGAAATGATGAAATGCAACGTAAAACCACCATTCTCAGATGAGGGGGAGAGTGTTTGAATTCAGCCAAATATAATTAGGTTTTGAGAGCGGAAGGGAAACAAGGTGGCGACAAGAGCTCCGTGGCAGATGCTGCAACCTGGTGAGGCACTCTCCATCATCATTCTGACAGTCGGCTTTCACAGTGATCCACGAAGCCGACCGAGCAAGTCGCAATTGTCCCTGGGCTCGTGAAGACGTTGTAATATTCGAAGTGAAAAGCAATGCAATAAAGCTTCCGGATACAAGGAAAAATGAATAGACAGAACTTTAAGGGAAAGCATGCTTAACCGAACCCCTATTCCTCCTGGAACTCGGATTGCGCGATAGGTTAGCACAACATCCGGCACTCCGGTGTGAAAGTCCACCCTGGTATTTCCTGGACATTGTGCTGATTGAGATTAGGACAGCAGATATTAGGGTGAAGTAGAACGCTTACTTCAGATTGAAGTTCTTATTATGTCCTCGTGTAGTAACTTTCCTGGGGCAGGAAGAAGTATGAGGGATATTTGATTGGTCCGCATGTATAGAGCTCAATCACAGTTTGACCAAGACCTGAACTCAACCAAAAGTTAAATGCCGGCTGACATGGGATGAACTTATCTGAAAAAGAATGCTGGCTCGTTACGAATCTCTCCTGCACGTGAAAGACTACTGGCATCTACGATATGTACGATAAGTACCGTGTCCACCTCGAGAAACTGCGCAGGCCCCTGACTGAACACTTGAAGTGTAAAATGTCGACCGGGCTGACTAGCCACGAGAGGGAGCTTTACAAGACCAGCGCAGAAAGCCACTCCTACAGTACATAATCGACTGAAACTTGCGCTTCTGAATTTATCGGTTTATAACCAGTTACAAAGCTCAGTTTTCACACTTAGAATACCCCTGGCATCATGTTGATCGCGCGATCCCGGTGGGTGGATGGCGTACTTCGTATTACTTTGTTTCCAATCGCGATGCAAGAATACAACACGAGTATCACGGAGGAATGTTGAGTAAGAATGGTCGTCTCGGCCGGGGAAGGATTTGGCACATACTAGGACGAGGGATGACTGTTGGCAGAAGAGAGGCAAAAGCGTGGTGGACGTGTAAACGAGACTGCCACACTCAACTTCAGGGGCTGAATTGACATGCAACGTCAACTTAAGCGTCTGCAAACCCCACACAACCATTGGATCGCTGCAAAGTTTTCATCATCACGATCATTATATATCGAAACATCCTATGTTCCAACAGCTCACCAGAATCCACAAGTCCACTTCCCTAAAGCGTATATCTAAACCCCTCCTGCCCCTCAATCGCCTTCCCACCCCTATCAACCCTCTTATTCGCCAAATGGAACTTCAAAGTCATCAAACACGTAATCACTATAACCAGCCCACTACTAATCATAGTCGTCATAATCCCCGGCCCATACTTCGGCGCATCCTCATCCCTGAACACCGTACTCCCAATGATGCCACCGATACCACCAAACCCAACCAGCGTAGCAGAACACAAAGCCCGCTTCCACTGCCCACGGATGTTATTCGCTTGGTATGTCAACACAGCGGGGATATTGGCGTTACATGCGATTGTTGCTAGGAAGACGCCGAAATAGCGCACGCCGTTGTTGGTAGCGTAGCCGAGGAGAGGCAGGCCGATGAGGCCGAGGACAGCATTACCGATGATGATGGGGCCGCGGATGTGGTATTTGTCGCCAAGGGCAGCGCATCCGAACATGACGATTGCGGCTGCGACGTAAGGGGGAGCAACGAGGCATTGGGCTTTAGCGATGGAGAAGCCCATTCCGAGACGGAGGATGACGGGGAGGAAGTAGGCGATGGCGTAGGTGTTTGTTGTCGTGAGGCCGAAGAGGCAGGCGAATCCCCAGACTTTGGAGTCGAGGGCGTTCTTGAGGTAGGATTTCAGGGAGAACGGTTCTAGGACGGCGTCGTGGCGGTCGAGTTCGATGCGGGCGACGATGAAGTCGGATTCGGCTTTGGAGAGGAACTTCCAAGATGTGGCGGCGTGTTCGGGGAAGTCGACGATGAGGAAGTAGCCGACTATGCCCAGGACGCAGGTGAGGAGACCTTCGATCTAGGTGGTTGTCAGTGCTGTGTCTTAGTGGACATGGTAGAGAGAACTTACGATGAAGATCCATCGCCAGCCTTCGAGATTTGCCAGTCCATTCATTTGCATGATGCCGTATGCTAGGATACCAGAGCATGCTGAAGCCATGCTGCCAATGAGATAGAAGACTGCATTTCGCTTCTGCAGCTCAAATCTGGTGTACCAGGTCGAGAGCAGATAAGCACATCCCGGAAAGAAACCAGCCTCGAGAACACCGAGTATGACACGGAGTCCAACCATCTGGTCCCATTTCTCGACAAAGCCAAATCCCTGTTGCTGTTAGGCGGGTATTTGGTATAGAGGCGTTGATTACTCACAATCATGCAGCCTCCCCAAAGTATGACGATGGCAGTAAGGAAGTGGCGGGGTCCCATCTTCCGCAGAACGACGGTGGCAGGCGGTTGGAAGAGAACATATGGGATGAAGAAAATGAGGACGATCAAGCTGTACTGAGTTCCATGCAATTTGAGGTCCTTTGACATGCTACGATGACATGAGTAAGATTCAGCAGTGGAAAGTGGTACAAGACATACCCTGCAATATTTACAGCTCCCAGATTGGTTCTATCCATCAGACTGCAGGCGTACAGAGCACCCAGAGTTGTCACAAGTCGTCGGTCAACCCGATGAATGATCTTTCTCTGCTCTTGAGGTGTGAATTGAGCAATTCGAGCATCATTGGATTCTTGTGAGACAGTACGCTCGACTTGCTCGACGGATACCTTCTCGGGATCGGAAGCCATGATGAAGAATGTCGGCTTGCAATATGTGAAAGACGAGACTGGAAACTTGCAAAGAACGGAAACTTTGAGAGGGATGAATCCTGGATGGAGGGGCACAGAAGCTTCATATATATTCAAGGCCAGATGCGGGGAAACAGAACAGATAACAAACCTGTGAACCTACTCCAGGTATCCCCATGTTCAACAATGCATGCCAAGAATAGCGGATACCAAAACTGTGGGATATCATGATAACTAGATCCAACAATCGCACACAGATTGCATGGGAGGCACGAGGCTGAGACTTGGCACTGTACCGTAACGAATGACAATGCAGTGACACCGTGAACTACTCTGCATCTAGCCAAAGGTCCGACTTTGTGAACACAGATTTTGAGGCCCGCTAGTGCTGGTATTCCTCGTCAGGAAGGGATGGCTTTAGTATCGCGGGGTGGAAACTGTAAAGGTGGAGGCGGAAAGAGGGGAAGTTGAAGAAGGTTGGTGGCGTCCCGGCGAGAAGACCGAGCCTCAAGGTCTCGACTCTGGCGCCGAGGCACGGTCTGCTTGAGGTAGACACTTAATTTCAAGCTCCCGTCCCAAGAGATTGGTGGAAGTCTTGAACAAGTCAAGATTCTCGTAAAAGCTTGACGTTACGAATGGGCTGGCTTGGGAGTTTTGGAAGTCGAGACTCCCACTTGCAACATCTGGACTCAAACAGCCATCAGACAAGAAGATCATCGTTGCAGTCTGTAGGATAAGCCAATTTGGGTCGAGCCTCGTATGGTTTGTTGTCCCTATACGAAACTGTCTCCTTGCCATGTCAAGGGACGGCTGTAGTGGAGATGATTGACTGGTTACCAGAAGTTGATCATCGCCATCAGCCGGTTTCTGACGGATCACCTTCCACTTTCAGGAAAAGGTTTCGGATACTTGTAGAAACCACCCTTTTCTGAATCCAGTAGAAGGCGAGTGGATGTCTGGGGAAGCGCCCGGGACGCAATGGGCAGAGCGGTAGAGGTCGAAATTTAGCTTTACGCGGGGGGCGGGGTGGTGTGGGGGATGTTGTGGTTCTTTCGTTTCAACTTTCTGGTCGGGAGTTGAGATCGGCAAGACCGATTGACACCCAAGTGCGTCAAATCTTGTTGACAGTGTCAATCTCCCGCCAAGATATGTTCCAGAGGTGGAGATGGATGGTTCCAAGTCACGATCCTGATAGTGAGCTTCATGATTTCGCGTTTGGATCGGATCAGGCATAAGGAATGCATCCACGGAAAGGATGTCCTATTTGGTCAGTATCGAGTCAAGTTGTGAGGAAGGAGCATGATTTGAGAAATCCATTCACGGGCTGGCCGAAAGCCAAACAGATAAAAGATCATGCCAAGAGAGTAGAAGAGATCTTGATGGCACCCTGTTCGGGATGAACCAGTATGAATAGTCAAAAATGTCCGGATCGCCGAGGCATATTCTCGAAATGGAGCGGGGTATCGTCAATGCAAACGCCACCATCAATTTTGCCAATATTCCCACGAACGCCAATTGCAATGCTTGTAATCATATCCTCAGCCGCTGGCTCCTGGTAATCGAGAAGTCGACGACAATCAGGACTGGACACTGAGGGATCATTCGATACTTGTTTTCTCCAGCCGCTCCTTTCTTTCTTTCCACTCGCGTCGGAGCTCGAAGCCAACCTCTACCGCGATGAGGATAATGATGATCCACTCGAGGTGGATGCTGTGCTTCTCACTCATCGTTTGGCGAAGAATCGATGCAATCTCCTGAGCGTAATCCATCTTCTCGTTCAGCGCCTTGATTCGAACGCCAACATCAAGAGCTCTTCCGACCTGGTCATAATATCCTTCCAAGCCCAGCTCATGCCTGCTGTCCCAAAATAGATCCGGTAAGGAATCAGTAAGTTCGGAATAATGGTTTAGTTGCGCCCTCAGTTCCAGCAATTCGCCTGTCTTCTGCATCATAAATCGTCGATTGAAAGGTAACTTCGAGCCTCTGGAGAGTGTTGTGGGTATTGTTCGCGTAGACTCGAAGTATTTCCCCAGCATTGTCTCCAATACTGCGAGCTTCGTTGATCGAGCCAGACCGGAAGAGAAAGCGATCTTTGCGAGGGTTGTATCGACTCGAGAACTGAGTAGAAGTTAGCTACCGGTCCAGGTATTGCAACAGAACAAGCATACTCTGGATTCTCTCCCTGGAAGCTCGACTTTGTTCCCAAAATAATCACATCTCCCTTTACAGTACTATTCTCTCGTTTTGGATCCTCTGCATATTCCAAGTCTTCTAGCTCGACCTGTCCAGTATGCGGAGTGACAGCTGCGGGCAGAAGAGTCTTGGTTGCCAAATCGGATACGACATCTTCTGGTAGAGACCAAGCTACCACAGACCCAGAAGGGAAGACGAAGATATCCCCATTATTGACGCCCCTGGTATGTATGACCTGGTCCATCTCGAATCCAGTCGCGTCAGGGTCGATGGGAAAGCCGTGGGATCGTAGAATATGGGCGACGGCGTCCATATCGAATTGATCTGCCACTGAGACCGCCGTGACTCTATTGCTTCCCTCCCCATCTGCCAATACATCATGTCGTCTGTTGGTGCTCTCTCGAGACCTTTGCGCCTCCACAGCCACACGACGTAGAGATGTCTTTCCAGCGGGTGATCGTACTGGCTTGCGCTTCTGAGCCGGTGGCAGATTGTCCATCGCCCCATTCGAGCTAGTCTCTTGTTGCAGAGTCGCATTAGAAGAAAAGAAGTTGCGCTTTCGTGGAGATTGTCCTGCAGCAGTTGCATGGAGGCATCTCAAGGGTTGTGGTCGTACATTGCTATTGTACAGGATTTGGCGGACTTTGGGAAAACAAAATTGTCGGCAAAAGCTCTGCATGTTCCTAGAAGAGGCTCAAAAGAAATGTAGAAGCTAAAGTGGGTATGTCGTTGAAATATACAAGTCCATAGTGTTGTGATTAATAAACTTTCCACCTGCACATTTCACTGCCTGCACTCCAGAAAATCATGGCGGCCGCATGCCGAGCTTCAAGAGCTCGGCTAAGCTCAAGCTCCAGGCGGGCGGCCAGGGCCAGGTTGACGTCGACGACCCCAAACCCACCCCCTTGCTGTCACCACCAGATGTAATCAGCACAGTGCGCCGCCATGGCTGACGAGTCTACGGATCAGGGCGACACCGAACTGTCGAAGAAGGGAGAGGAGAGTCACGATGGAGAGGTAACGGCCGAGGGGGAAGATACAGTGGAGGACAGCGAGGAAGAGGAGACCGATGACGATGATGAAGAGGAAGATGAAGATGAGCCCAAGCTGAAATATGCCCGGATGACCAGTCAACTTGCACCGGTATACAGAAATGGAGATGCTACAAGTTGTTTCTTAGTGGGGGGAGACAAGATGGTATGTTCAGTGTGGATGGCGGCGTGGAATCTTACTGAACAGTGCATAGATTATTGGAACACATAATGGAAACATCGTAAGTCTTCATGTTACGGTAATTTCCGCAATGTGCTGATTGTCGTCCGCAGCACGTCTTGTCCCTACCTTCGTTCCAGTCTCTGAGAGTCTATCACGCCCATTCTGCCTCCACCTCGAGCATATCGATATCTCCATTTCCTCCACCACTGAGCAATCCTGTCCCAGAAGGGGTCAGTAGAGTCGTATCTCAAGCACAAACGCCCCGAGGAAGCCCTTCCGTAACATCTGAAGCTTCAACAGTCTCCCCTCGTACTCCTCGTGTGCACCTGGTGCCAAACACACCCTCGAATGCGATCTATATTGGAACCTCTTCGATTGATGGGAATGTCTGTATTCAGTCCTTGGTCGACCCGAAAGACGTCCAATTGCGGAATTTTGGAAGACCGGTACAGGCTGTAGCTCTTTCCCCAGAGTACAAGAACGACAGGACATACATATCCGGTGGTCTGGCTGGGAACCTGGTTCTTACCATTGGTGGGAAAGCGGGGGCGTCTCAGTCAACAACTACTGGGACAGCGGCTGCTACAGCATCTGGCTGGTTGGGTGCTATCGGGTTGGGAGGCAATGCCGGAAAAGATTCTATTCTCCATTCCGGAGAGGGTACGATCAGTACCATCAAGTGGTCACTGTCTGGCAAATATGTGGTTTGGATCAACGAACATGGAGTAAAGATCATGCGATCACATTTGCATCTTGATAGCTCCGATCTTGAATCTGCTTGGAAAAGGATAGGCCATGTTGACCGACCGCAGGATAACGGATGGGAAGAAATGGCCGGAGTATGGAAAGGACGGGCAGAATGGATCGACGAAAGGAGCCTCGAAACCGACGAGGACGATAAGGCACGGGAAACATCTGTCGCGTCTCCANCGACTGCAAAATTGAAACAGCAAGCATCAAAGAGCAGTCAGAAGATCGAAAAGCTCATAGTGGGATGGGGAGGAACCATTTGGATTATCAATGTGCATCCAGGGGGCGTCGGCGTTGGTAAACATGTAGGAGAAAGATCGGTTGGAAAGCCCGAGATCATTAAAATGTGAGTATCCCCAATCACTACAATTCTGCGCAATCATTGACAGGCCAGTTTACGCATGGATTGCATTATTTCTGGATTGTCGTTATATACCCCAACTTTGCTGCTTGTTCTTGCTTACATATCACCGGATGAAAATGATGAAGAGGAGAAGCCAAAAGGACACAAATCTAAAGCCTCGACAGCATCTACTAGCAGCGAGCCACGAGGAGGCATCCGGCGGCGGCTTAACGCGAAGTCACCAGAGCTTCGTCTCATCGATCTGAACTCGTCTCAGGAGGTCGATACCGACACTCTCACTGTCAGTCGTTTTGAACGACTATCAGCGACTGACTATCATCTTGGAGTCCTTCCCGCAGCACGTGCACCACCTGTCTCTCAATCATCCCGGGGCACATTGGAGGCTCTGGCAGGTATGGGCAGCGGGATGTGGAATGCTACGATCAATGCAACTACACTCCTGAGCTCTGGAGCCAGTACTCACAGCAATGGAAGTAAAGGGTCTGACGCGAAGCAGAGTGTTTCCAGCAGTGCCCGAGCGAAGCCTGGGCAACGATCACCCGCTGCCCATCCACATATTGCGGTACCTGGAATGAAGATCTTTATGCACAGTCCATACGACTGCATCTTGGCGACAAAGCGAGATCTTTCAGACCATCTTTCATGGCTTCTCGAACATGAGAAGAATAAGGAAGCGTGGGAATTGATTGACGAGCACCCAGAAGTCATCTCTGCATCACCAGAGAAGCTTGCAGCAATTGGGCCAGGAACGCCGGATCACGTACAAGGGAGCAGCGATGACTTCTACGATGATGCTTCCACAGTCAACTCTGCGAGCCAATTGATCAATTCAGCCGTCGAGAAAGAGAAGCGCAGAGTCGGTGAGCTTTGGATTCAGCAATTGATCAAGGCTGGTGACTGGGTCAATGCTGGTAAAGTGTGTGGCAAAGTTCTCGGTACCGCACAGCAGTGGGAAGAATATGTTTACACGTTCGTCGGCGCGGGCAAGTTTGATGAAATCACAAATCACATCCCAACAACACAACTGCGGCCTCCGTTGAANTCAGAGATCTATGAAGTAATACTGGGTCATTATGCAGCGCGCAATAGGATCAGGATAAGAGAACTACTTGACCAGTGGCCACCCGATCTTTTCGACATCAAAAGTGTTACGACGGTATTGGAGAATCAACTCAAGTATCGCGACGTTCGCCAGGATAGTATTGAAGATGGTGAGGTTGGAAGAGATTGGCGGATAGTCATGGAGAGCTTGGGGAAGCTTCACGTTGCTGCTGGGCGACCACGAGAAGCATTGAAGTGCTACATCCAACTTCAAGATGCCGACACTGCGATGACTTTAATCAAAGAATACCATCTGGTCGATGCTGTCGCAGACGATATTCCTGGACTAATTATGCTTCGGGTTTCGAAGGAGCAGAAACGCATCGCACCAATCACAGAACTTCAGGACTTGACCTCGGAAGCAATTTCCTTGCTTGTTGATGAAGCGCAACACGGACTTGTCAGTCCACAAACTGTTGTCTCTCAACTACAAGAAAAGAACATGACCTTGTACCTCTTCTTTTACGTCAGCTCCTTGTGGAAAGGGGATGGTATTGAAGAACACCAGGGAGAAAGCAGAGAGAAGCTTGTCGCGGAGAGCAAATCTCTCGTTGATGACTTGGCAGACCTCGCTGTGCACCTATTCGCAATGTACGACCGAGAGCTCCTAATGGAGTTCTTGAAGTCGTCGACCTTCTACACATTCGAAAAAGTAAGCCCACCAACCCTCGTTTCCTGCGCTCATGCTAAAATTACTAGGCAACGCAAGAATGCGAAGAAAAGGACTACATCCCAGAACTAGTCTACCTTTACTCCAAGACTGGGCAAACCAAACGCGCCCTCACTCTCATCATCGACCGTCTGCGCGACGTCTCCCAGGCAATCGCCTTCGCCAAATCCCAAGACGACACCGAACTCTGGAATGACCTCCTCGACTACTCAATGGACAAGCCGCGTTTTATCCGCGGTCTTCTAGAAGAGGTCGGAACAGCCATAAATCCCATCACTCTCGTCCGCCGCATTCCCGAAGGCCTCGAAATTGAAGGTCTTCGGGAGGGTCTCTCGCGCATGATCAAAGAATACGAAATCCAGCACAGTATCTCCTCTGGTGTAGCACGCGTTCTGAGGGGCGAAGTCGCTACCGCTCAAACAACACTCCGTGCCGGCCAGCGCAAAGGCGTCAAGTTTGACATCGTCCGCAAGCCCAACCACCACATCGATGTCGAAACCTCCGACATACCAACCAACACCGATGGCGCAGCCGCCTCAGAAGTCGCAAAGGAGTTCACCGAGAATGCTACGGACCCTGCGCCTCCTGAGCCGGGACACTGTGTGGGCTGTCACCAGCCGTTTTCGGATCATGAGGTCGAGACTTTGGTCGGGTTTGCGTGTGGACATGTCTTCCATTTGAGTCATCTGTTGAGTTTTGGGGATGGGAGGGATGGTGCTATAACCCCGCCGGAGGTGGAGTTGGATGAGAATGGAGAGTGGACTGCTACGCATAGTGTGGGGGCTAAGGTTACGCATGCGAGGTTGTTGAGGGATAGGATCAAAGATGGGTGTCCTGTTTGTACTGGAGTCAAGGACGCATTATCATGAGCGTAGAAAGTAGTAGGCCGAGGTTTGAAGAAGAATGGAGTGTTGGTGTTGAGCGTGGTGGGTTTTACACGGCTGGGATCGCANTTTGGCATAGGTAGCGTGCATGGTCTAACATTACTGCATCGCATGGAGTGGAAGTCGCTTGGTAGCATCAGCGCACTGACTGAGCTCAGTCTCGGGAATCAGCTCGAATACAGACAAGCACAGTTCAAAGTATAATCGAACATGCATGTGTCCATGTGTTCATTCTTATGCCGTCATTTCATTTCCATTATCTATCTCGCACGTCTCGAATCTTAAGTGACTTCCATCTCTCCTGTGTGACATCATCGAGCTCTGAACAACGTGCCTCACATGCACCGAGTGCATCCACAGCGAGCACTTCCATTGCCTCTCCCAACCTACCACCTTTATATCGTAGCCATCCTCGCAATCCCCACATCCGTCTCATCCAACTTCGGACTCTTCCCATTGACATACAACCACAAGCGACTCAAATCCTTAACTTTAAACTTTACTTTCTCCATCCCATCTCCGCTAAAATCCTTCTCCTTCCCCTTCCTAACACCATTAGCCTTCCCATCTAACCTCCCCAGTCTCTGCTTAGAAGTCATAGCCAACCCACTGATATCAAACTTCCTCATCGTCGCAGGACTCATCGGACTCATATCCCTAACTTTCACACCTTCCTCATCCCCATCCTCTTCATCGCCCTCTCCACTTTCAAGCGTCTCACCATGCGCCCCTAAATACGACATCGCCAACCCCTCGCGCTCACATAGCCGCTCCTGTATATCGTCGGCATCCTCATCACCAAGTCCGAGTTCGAGAACACTGTTCATGAATTCATTCCCGTCTGGATCTTCGTTCGCGCCGAGGAAGCCGCTGTTGCCTATCCCGCCTTTCTCATTGCCAATCCCTTCCCCTCCCCCAAACATAAACCCAAACCTCGCTCCCAATCTCTCCATCAAAGATCCCTTCTCCTCAATAGGATCAACAGACGCAGGCACACCCTTCAACGGAAACATCCCATCCAAATAATGCATATTCATTTGATGGCCCCCACTCCCACCCCTCTCAAACACCCTCCCCATAAATCTCGGCGCCGAAGGACCTAATGCCACGTTCTTGGTGAAGTGGAGCACGCCCCAGCAGGCGACAAAGTCGGTTGTGTGCGCGTAGTGCTCGATGTAGCGGATCGTTTTGCCCGAGGTGGATTCTTGACGGGTGGTTTTCCGGGTTGTTGGTTTTTTGGCGGTGGTGGTGGTGAGGGATGTACCATTCATGAGATTGCCGTTAGAATGAGAAGTTCCGTTGGATTTAGCATCAGCGCGAGGAAGAGTATTAGCATCCGGATTCGAACTCGGTACAGGAGCAGGATGAACCGTATCATGATACAGCACACTCGTCGTCGACCTCGTCGTCGCCAACGTGCTCGGATGCATCAACGCAGCATGCTGACTCAAAAGATGCAAATGCGGATTATTGAAATGGTTCGCCGCATTCCCAAACGTATAGACCTCCAACTTCGCCAGTAAATCTTGCGGCACTTCTTGCAAGAGCCAGTCGATTATCAGACCGCCTTCGATCCCGCCTTGGGAGTGCAGGATGAAGATTACTTTTGTTAGGTGCGGCTGGTAGAGGGTGGATTTTACGATGCGGTAGCAGTCGCGTACGTCTTGAGTTGCGTAGGTGAAATTGCGTTGGATGAGGCATTGGAGCACGTCGAAGATTATGCCGTATCTGGTGGGAGTGTTAGTGGGGTATTCCAAATTCCAAAAAGGAAAAGAAGGGATGGCAAATACGTTTTGTTATGAACTCCTAGGACAGGACGTCCGAATGTGAGGGCTAGTCTGTCGACGTTACTTTGTAGCCAGTTTCTTCTGTAGATGCGTAAGTATACTCACGCATGTGGGATTTAGGACGGGAGACTTTGGGGAAACAAACCCAACAGCAACACCATTCAAGAAGATCCACTGCTCGTGTTCATGTTCTTTCTTTCGCTCCGCATACTCCTTTTTACTCTCTACCTCCATGTCGCTTCCATTCAACAAGAAACAAATGCTCTGATTGATCATCAAAAACACAGCCACTCCTCCCACCACCGACCAAAGCGGGAACATAAGCCAGAACGGCACGCTCAGTATGAAAGGCAATTGCATGATTATCAACATCAGATGCAGGAACATATCGTACAGATTCCCGCGTGAAGGATAAAGCTCGCATAGTGGACCGGAAAGTTGTGGTCTGAGTGGAAAGACGATGTAAGGTAGTTGGAGGTAGAATTGTAAGGCTGAGAGGATATCATGCTTGAGGAGGCCGAGAGGCGAGCTGGTGTAAGAGTGAGGTGTTGTGGATTCCCCGCCGACTTGAGAGCCGTAGAATTTAGTGTATAGTGAAGACATGATGACTTCAGAATAAATGTAATACCAGTTGGTATGAGCCAGAGCAGCTCAGCTGAGAGCTGGTTGTGGTACTGAAGCCAAGTTTCCAGGGGTATCGTATCGCAAAACAAATACCGATCAGCGCTCGCTAATCGTTTCAGGGTCTCTCAATCCAGAACCATTCAGCAATTATGAGCCTGGTTTGAGAAATGATTGGACATGTAACAGAACGTGGAAAATAGAAGATATATAGCAGAGTGCCATCGACCAGCGGGCGGGAGCTCGGGCAGCGTTAATATAAAAAGAACTGAAAGGAATGATGATCGTTACACACGCGACTGCATGCAGGGCTCTCATCAGCCCCTGCTTGCATCCGCCTACCTGGGCGTCATATTAGGGTCTTGGGACGATCGAAATGGGGGTCGGCTGCTCATTGCCCTGCCTCTGCGGCTGAGACATGGGGATGCCGACCAACAGCACCTGCGTCCAATCATGGGCAGCAAGGATCATCGAGCTGAGTGTGCTGATGTAAGAGCAGAAACAAAGTTCACATGAACAGCAGTAGCTGGGCAGATCAAGGACTGAGGATGGACATTTCTTCTGCTGTTGCGGTGAAGAGGTACGAGGAGGGTTGGAGAGAGTCAGGGCGCGGTGAGATAGTGTGGATGTGGGTGGGAGATGCAGCTGAGCCACTTGAATGGACTGCCGAGAACTTGGCGGATGTGGCGCACGAGAGATGGTACAAGTTTACATTCCGATGTGCCTGCCATCTTTCCTCCTCTTTGATCTTTACGAGAAAGGAAACAAATCAACAAATCGAATTGTAAAATCCAGAAATGCCGCGCAAGACACCATCCCCCAATTAAAGAAACAAGAACGAAAAGTCAATACTCAGAATTCAAGCAACCTCCTCAACACAAGCCCCGTTCCCCCACATTGTCTTGGCCACCCTCGCCCAATGCTTCTCAATGGCCAACACTGTCTCCTTCGTATAAAAAAGCCGACAATCCGCCTTCTCATACACAAATTGCAAGGGGACTTTCTCTGTCAAACTCCCATCTTTCGGATCCACCCGAAACGCATTATAAATATTAACCGCACCTCCTTTCGAACCAGAAAGCTGGAACGGCAACTTCCCCGTTTCCAACGGCACCACGCCTCCTTCCTTAGTCCCATTGACCAACTCATCGCCTCCCTCGAGCGCAGTAATATCCAGTCCAAAGACATCCACGAGATCTCTCGCTTCGCTGATATAAGAATCGAAATGACCTGCGAAATTGTTCACGACTCCTCCTTTCGTGCCCCCAACGAATTGCATCGGTTTGTTCTCGGGCCGTCCGCCGACTACTATATTATTTACGCTCCCGAACGTCGTCATCCATTCGTAGAAAGTCGCACAGGCTGAACTGCATTGGCCGTCGGAGAGGAGGACGATGTTTTCGGCTGCAAAGGTCTGTGGGCTGCCGGAGAGATAGCTAAGCAACGAAACGTCGTTAGCACCAGGTATGTACTCGAAGTTCAAGAGATATGACCTACCCAGGAACTTCCTCCTCGAACTTAAACCGTCCAACTGCGCTACTAAAACTGTCATTATACATCTCCACCGGACCGAAATACTCCTTGAAAGAATCGAATTGAGACAGGTCTGGTTTCACCTCCGTCTTATAATTATACCCCGACCCTGAGGATTGGAGAAGTGATTGTGGGAAGAGAGCGTGGCTGGCTATGTTACCTAGCAAGTTAAAGAGTTTCGTTGCTCGGCGGTTAGCTTGGCTCCAGAGAGGTATTTGGGGGAAGAGACGCGAAAAGAGTGTTGGGCTGTTAGGCAGTAGGATGTTAGTTGCAGCATCGGGACCAGAGGAAGAATTCGGAGTGCGTGTACATACCTGAGAACGGCTGTCCCTCCTGCATTCCCGGAAAGGTCAATGATGAGCTTGGTCTTGCCCTGCGAACGACTGTATTCGAAGAAGTCGGTGAAGTACTTGGTGTATTGATTCAGTACGACGTCGTCGTCGGTTTCGAATGAGCGAACTGCTAGGACCTGCAAGGAGAGTATGTCAGTGTTTTGTAATCATTTATTCGAAGATCATGCTACATAATGAAAGGAACATACCGCAACATCTCCCCAGCCATTGCTGTCGAGGAAGTAACCCGCGAAACTTCCCTTATCGTAGAATGGCAGAGCTGGCTCAGGATATCCTTCCAACCGAGTAGGAACAGGCGGGGTGTCTATGGGCGGTGTAGGGTCTGCTGGAGGAGTAGATTGATCGGAAGTCGTGTTTCCGAATCGTGTAGAGTTTACACAGAAGGTCTCTATGAAGCTTCCAGCACTGTTGACTGATGTCCATAGCTCGGGCTGGCTAACAATGGCGATGGTATCGTATACAACCGTTGTGCCTGGGAAGAAGTAAGTTAGATTCCATTGGTAAAAAGCATCACTATCAAGACGGTCACGACGCTTACCGTTATCGAAGGTGACGGTCGTATAAGGTTCATACTCGCCAAGAGGATAATGAGTTATTCCACCACTGCCAGTCTGAATGGTATCAAACATGGAATTGTAAAGTGCATCCGGGTCGTGAAAATTTCCAGATAGGAGAGAATACCTCATGATGTATGACTCTGCATTTTCTCCATTCATGAGGTCGATTGGCGACGGCTCATAGCCATCTTCCATATCCGTTCGGAGATAGACTCTTGGCAGAGAGTTCGAGTCGTTTGCAAACGACACCAGTCGTAGATCCGGACGGATAAATGATAATTGCGAGAGAGAACAGAGCCCAATCCAGAAATGGCCGTCATAAGCTTCCGTAGGTATTAGTATCTGACAGAGATGAACGGGATGTGTCAATTACCTGCATTGAATACCTTAGCCACGGCTACCTCAAAGTCGTAATGACTGTTATAGACCTTTCCCAATATGCTATCGAGCTCTCCCATAATATCAACTGCAGGCATCAAGTACCCCTCCGGAGGATCCTTCAAGTATGCGAGTGTAGACTGAGCAGCTGCATATTTCTTGATTTCATTGACGAACGGTCTAGCCCTCGCGGCGTCGTATGGTGTGGATTTCAAACACGTATAAGCAATTTCGGGATCGACTCGTACTTCAGTAGCTGGTCCAAAGTTAGTGGATAGGCTGTTATGGGATCACAGCGACTTGCAATAGTCTTGGCCCTCAATAAATCTGCGAATCTCGCCACAGGCGTCCGGGTATACAGCACCAGAGTCATATCTGGCGGCCAAGTCGTGAAATGAGTCCTTGTGAGGGTTTTGAACTGGAGAAGATGTAACAAGAATAGCTTCCAAAGCTAAGAAGAGGACCTTCTTGAAATGCATCGTGGTATACTCAAGAAGTGAGAAGGAACACTTTCAAATGCAGATAAACGTAAAGATTGGAAATTCCGACAGCAAAAGTTAAAATGCATAAAGCAAATGCCCATGATATAAGAATGCAATACACCCTTCCTCGAAAACAATACATTTCAAGAACCCCGACAAGCTGCTTCCCAAGGATTCGAGGCTGTGGTTCCGACAGAGCATTACACCCATTATACTCACCACACGATCCTGTTTCCACACCACCCATAACAACCACTTACTTCAAAAGGAGCCAGTCCTCTTCAGTGAAGTTCAAGGACAACCCGAAAAAAACAAAGAGCGAACAAATCCTAGATCCACCCACCCAATAGCAATCCCATCAAAATCACACATCAGCCACGCAAGACTCCCCAACCAATCACCCCCATCACCTCTCTCCCCACAGCCACATCTCCAAGCCTGGGAGAATTCCCGACTGACAACCCACCCACCCAACCTTCTGACATATCATCTATCCTCTGCGGGTACAATCCTATAAGAGTCCCTCAGCAAATGCAAGCGCAGGGGCTTAGCACCCAAAGGAATCCTACCATTCCTGGTTCAGCCGTGCTAGGGTCGCGTCGCGGTTGAAATACGCCCCACGCCCCACACCCCACGCCCCACGCCCCATGCAGCTGTGTAGCCGGGTAGCTGGAAATTTGGCTCTTGCGGCGTGGCCTTCCCACCTCAAGCGGTTTTCTGTCGTCCTGGTGGATGCAATCTCTGGTCTCAGCCAGCCGAATTTAAATCTACATCGAAATTGGTCTTCTGCCATCGAGATGCCTCGCAATCAAATATTTACGTTGACCCTGTTTCGATAGAAGTCGTTGCTATTGATGACTGGGAGTATGGTGGGCTCTACCCAGAAAGTCATAAATCACCGTTCTATGAGAGTCCGAAGGAGTCAGGACTTCAAGTGAGAACAATCTCAGGTGCGGTAGAAATCAAGGAAATTTGGCAAAAAGCTGCTTGTGTTTCTGAAACTCGTATAATTCCACCACGGGCCCTTTGATAACATCACCCTGCCATCCCTTCCAGTCTCAGCATATAATTTTCCTCTCTGTCCCCATCCCGGCTCACTCGGCAATGAAAATCTCCCCGGTCCTGGCTGTCAACGATCGGGGCTCGTTGGCTGTGAAAGAGATGGTTCTGGGTCTCGTTCGGCCTCAGACAGTGGAGATGATGGAGGCGGGTGACATCTGTGGATTATGCGAGCACCGCCCAAGATGCCTTCGCACGGAAGACTCTCCGACAAAATCATGGAAAGCTAATCTGTCTGCAAGGGCAGTCTAAGACACCTTGGTCAGAGCTTGACACCAGCTTCAAATCCAGATGTCCAGATGTATTTCTCTGGAATGGTGGTAAGACAGAACGAACGTGCCGATAGGCAAGAGAAGCATTCTTAGTATGTTTCTATTTGTGCACCGTATAAGTTTTGTCTGATAGACAATGAATTGCTATGAGGAGTTAGCATATGTGCTTGGAATTGCTATTAGTGTCTACTCCATGACGAGCGATGGGATTGTGCTAAAATTGCTGAGTATGAGCATATAAGACCATAGTAACCACACAGAAGAGATCCCTCAACCACATTCGCCATCTCGACCACCTCGGACTACCCACACGAGCCTCGGCCCCGAGGTACTACCTACAATTAATTCAATTCTTGACACTCCTTTACGAAATGCGTTTTCAGCCATTGATTGCGGGCCTGTCCGGCCTGTTGGCGACTTCTTCGGCTACAAGCTTGGAGGTGAAGCGAGATACCTGCCCAGCGGGCAGCGTCCCGGTCGAGGTGCTCATCACCACCCAAGTCTACCTGTTCCAAGTCAATATCAACACGTTTATTCAAGATAATACTATCATTAACATTAATGGTGGTAAGTGAAATAGATCTATGTTGACTTTCTAGGAGCCAGTTGCTAACGCTGCTCCGTGATAAGGCATCACAATCAATATCAACAATGCCCCAACGCAGCTGATCACAGTTGTTACCGGCACCACAACTGTCACATCAACCGCTAACGTTACCAACACGGCCACCGTGACTCAAGCTCCACCAGTAGCCTCCCCGGTAGTGGTCCTCTTGTCTCCGCTTGGCGTCAACGCGAGAAGAAATCGTCGCCAGGTCGCCGATCAAACCTTCGTCGGTCTCAATGGAGAGGTAGTAGAGGGCTGTGGCAACGCCGCCCGATTCACTATTAGCGCCGGATTTTTGTTCACAGCTCAGGGCCAATTTTCTAGCAATGTTGGGTCTACGTCGGACATATTCGCACCCCTGTTGACAACTGGCACACTGACCACTACATTCTCCTTCAACGACCGCCTCGTCTGGTCGAACGCGGCCTTCTTCGGTGGCCAAGCTCGTTTCTGCCAGGCAAACGACACAATTTACTCTCTCTTCACTCAGCAAGCAACCGTTACTGATTGTCTTTTGCAAAGCCTCTTTGTTATTCCAACATCATTTTGCGACCAGACTTCCTCTTCAGCTGGTGTGTCGAGTACAGCTGAAGCTTCGAGTTTGGCTAGCTCTGTATCTATCAGTGCGACTTCTTCGGGTGCAGCAGAATCTTCTACCGCCACCTCTATCTCTGAATTTTCGACTGCCTCATCCGAGGTGTTTAGTGCAACCTCTATCAGCGTAGCAGAGTCATCCGTGGTTTCCAGCGTAGTATCCGACAGCGCGTCATCTGCTGGCGCCACTTCAGCATCTGATATTTCGTCTATCATCAGTTCCGGTGCCACTGCGACCATTGAGAGCTTCGCAGCGTCTACATCTGCCTTCGAATCCTCTGCTGCCAGTGTTGTCGGCTCGGCCACGGTAGAGGAAATCGTCACCTCGTCGGAGGTCGCCTCTGTCACGACTTTCGTGAGCTCTGAGTTATCTGCCGTCAGCTCTGCAGCGCCTTCCAGCAGTGGAGCCCCTACCACGTGTGTCGGATTCGGTCAGATCCTGGATATTAACTCCAATACTTGCATCTGCCAGGCAGGCTTCGATGCCACTCTCGTCGGTGGTGTCCTGAATTGTGTGTCAAACGTTGTCTGCAACGCCTTGGGCCAGATTCTCGACATCCCTACAAATGCTTGTGTCTGTATTACCGGCTTCGATACTAACATCGTCGGCGGAGCTCTGAGCTGCGTCTCAAACGTTGTTTGCACCGCCTTGGGCCAAGTTCTTGATATCCCCTCGAATGCCTGCAAGTGTGACGTTGGTTTCGACTCTAATATCGTCGGGGGCGCTCTCTCTTGTGTCTCAAACGTTGTCTGCACCGCGTTAGGCCAGGTTCTTGACATCCCTTCGAATGCTTGTGTGTGTACAACTGGCTTCGACTCGAATATCATCGGTGGCACTTTGACTTGTGTGAGCAACGTACTCTGTAACCTCCTCGGTCAGGTCCTCGACATCCCATCAAATACTTGCGCGTGCGCCTCAGGTTTCACAGGTAATCCTCTAGCCGGTATTCCATGTGTCTCGAACACCATTTGCACTCTTGTTGGCCAAGTTCTCGACGTGAATACGAACACCTGTGTATGCGACGGTGGATTCGATACTATTACCGATGGCGTCACGGGAGCGATATCTTGTGTATCGAATGTTCTTTGTCTGGCTCTTGGTCAAGTCCTCAACCCCGCTACCAACACCTGTGTGTGCGATGGTGGCTTCGATAGCAATACCGATCCTGTTACTGGAGTGCTCTCATGTGTTTCGAACGTCGTTTGTACTGCTCTCGGTCAAGTCCTCGACACGGCAAGTAACACCTGCGTCTGCGATATCGGATTCGCAGGTAACTTCGATCCTGTCACTGGAGCGTTGAGCTGTACCTCGACCGTCATTTGCACTGGTCTTGGTCAAATACTCAACGTTCCTACCAACACATGTGCTTGTGCAGCAGGTTTCGACACAAATCTCGATCCCGTTACTGGAGCTCTTACATGCACTTTGAACATCGTTTGACTGCTCTCGGACAAAGCCTCGACGAGCCAACTAACTCCTGCGTATGTGCTGGTGGATTTGATGCCAATCTCGATCCTGTCACTGGAGCCTTGACTTGTGTCTCGAATGTCATATGTGCTGTCCCGGGGTCGATACTCGAGCCTATCAGCAACGCATGCCGATGTAACCCTGCTGATATCCTTAACTTCGCGGCGTGCCTCGCGACTGGTCTTCTCCCCCTATAGCCCTAATCTCAATCGGACTAAGAGAAACGTTGGAGGCATTGGGCAATGTTCGCGTATCAGGTTTCGCTTCGTTTCTGTAGAGAACGTTTAAGATGATTTCGATTCTCTTTTATAATGTTGCTGCTTTGATTTAGAAGTTCTACTTCTACTGAGATCATAAGCAATCCCGAATGAGACTTCTGGATAGCATACGAGAATCCGATGCAAACATTGAAATGGTCAGTAATGTATGTGGTGACATGAGAAACACTGATCTGGGCGACAAGTGAGGAACTCGTTTGGCGATGGACGACAGCTCCATTCGAATTCACGGGATAAGCAGAATGCCTTGGCCGTCTTGTGAAATTCACTTAGCGTCAAGCTGCTTGACATTGGATCCTTGATAGTGAAACAGACAGAACATGGATAATTAAGGTGTATGAAAATCGTGCTACGATATCCATGGTATCGAGCAAGAGATGCCATTTTTAGGGAAGTCTGTCTAAATGGCCGTAAGTACGAATAAGATATAAGAATAACGAACATCGCATGATAAATTTTTGCAGTTGACTGCGGACTTGAGCATTAAGAAGCTAATAGACAATGGAACTGGTTATAGGAGAATTGATCGCTAAACCCCATTGAGGAGATTCTGGAGACTGACGTTAACCTGAAATTGATACGGATCAGAAGAGTCCATTTGTTGAATTAGGAAATACTTCCATGCGTCAGGTACTCGCTCCTTCAGTGCCTAGCTTGGGTCTCCGTATGAATTATGCAGGATGAAGTTTATAAACAATGAGTCTATGGTTCATACCAAGCTAAGTCTTTGAATGCGCCACATGTACCTAGATTCTCACGACAATATTCATCCCCACCATGCCGCAAGACAGAAGAGGCTTGAAATTTTCTAACCCTGACTATTGCCCGCTCCGGGCCCAGTGTCTCTGAAAGGAGTGCCCAGCATATCTCATCACCTACATCGATTTAGGGATGAGCTAGGCAGGTACTATTTCTCAAGTCCAAAGGGAACAGATGAGACATACCGATGAATGATCACTGACTAAGAATCATCAAGTGATGTCAGACCGTAAGTGAACTGTTACATAAGTCTCTCTAGGCACGTTTGAGGAGCCTCAGGTTCATAGAAGGTCTTTCGTTCCTTCGCCCCAAGGCTCCAAGTACGGACAGCCTAGCCCCAGCACGCTTGGAATCCACCAGGTACCGGACTTGTGACATCTCTGTAGCTAGCGAAGGCGGATAGTCGATAAGTTCTGCCATCTTTGTATTTGTAGACTGGCCCGGAGAGCCGCGCAAACTGGCAGATCGAAAGTCCCTAACTAAATAACCACGTCCAGCCCACTCAAACAGACTAGAGAAAAGGATCAGGTGTGTGCACTGATTTTCCAGATCGACAGCTCCAATAGCAGTCTGAAGTGTTAAATGGATTGTCCTTTTGTTGCACGTCTTCAAGAAGAGCCGTTTCGACGTTCCCTTTTTCCTCACCTGCCAGTCCTATGCTTGAATGCCACGAAGGCGGGAACAACAAGCGCGTGTTTGGTTCGCGTTGCAGGGAAAAGAGGCGAGGCGATGATCCTTGGGGGAAGGTTGTACCGAATTTGTGAGAGATTGGGTTTGAGAATTCGATTATGTGAAGGGCAAACAAATTTTCTGGATTATTGATGGTATGGAGGGCCTAGGTTGGTGGAAGAGGAGAGAGATAGATGGTACTGGGGACATGGGAGGGAAGGTTTTTGTGGGGTGATGTCTCCAATTTGAGGTATCTTGGAGAGGGAGGGGTGGCCTGGGTGGGAGGGGTTTTAGATGTTATAATACCAGTTTGCTCATATTCCCTATTAGCTCGCGCATTTCAGGTATTATCGTACCATCAATCGATTGTTCCGCTAAGACAATTTCAATTCTTGGGCGGCTTGACGGAATTCAGCCGTACCGCACTACCTTATCAGGTCCTATGCTATGCCGTCACGAGGAATGGAACGAGAAATGCAGATTCATGCCACTATAGAAACTCTATATGATAATCTCTGCAGCTTTGTATCCTCGTCCTTTTACTCGATGTCATTCAACACGCGAGACTTGTAGGGTCGCTAGCATCGAGTAGAATTCCGTGTACATCCTGGCACATAATCTAGTGCAATAACAGGCCCCCTGTCGCCTTGCTAGGCTGACGACAGCCTGTGGCAACATCACACAGAACTCTTGATACTTCTCCATTCTGATCTCCATCGCAAACCTTCAACAGTTCCTCAACTTCAGCACTCGTCACCAAATCGTCCATCGCCTGGATACATTTCTTCAGCTCGGCTAACGAAATTTCCCCTGATCCGTCAGCATCGAACAACCGTAACCTTTGAAGCATGCGTGCTTCCAGCGCCGAGTTCATATTCACTCTAAGTAGCGCCGAGAAATGCTCAAACGTAATGCATGCAGCATTTCCACCCCAGCGATCCGGTCCATCGCTTTTTGGACCTGTTCAATAGAATACACGTGAGTGCCTCTGATATCTTGATGCTTCTTAGTGGAACTGTTTCGCGGACCCTTTGATTATCATGTAGGTCTGATTGGTCGATATCGAGTCGTCCCTATCATCGCCATGTAATGAAAAGCCTCAAATCACGATGGTCGGGCTGGAGTTGACCATCACACATATGTGTAGCGAGAGTGAGCTGGTATGAAGTCCTCCATGTCTCACCTGCTGGGTCCAGTAGATCTGTTAAAGATCATACTTACGTTGATACTGCTGAGAGAGGATTACTTTAGTCGCGGTGACACACGAGCTGTATTTCCAAATTTCTTTCTACGCCTCATCTTCTTCAAAGAAACCTTTCATCGTCGGGTGAGGCCCAAACTCGATATTGGAGCACTTCGCCAAGGCCAGGTGTCTCCATTGTCTTCCTCGCTCCCCACAGCATTATTGACGACCATAGTATCATTCATAGCAGTTCATCGACGGCGTTCGTGGACAGCTGGTGTCGTCAGGACTCTGACCTATACGTGCTTGTGGGCCGAAGGGGCAACCCGGCCTTCTCATACCCAGAATCGATCATCTTCATCTGATTGATAGAGTCCTCTCCATCAACCCAGATACCAGTTCCCTTCTCCCCTCGAACCTTGCACACAAACTCATCCAGCATATACCTATACGTACTCCAATGCAAATCCCCCTTCTTGTCCCCCTCATCCCAGACATACTTCGTGAAATTCTTCTTCTTGTCCCTCTTCTCAATAACTTTTTCTGTCCCACTCTCAAGCCAAACATGCTTCTCATTCACTTGAATCCTATGCCAGAAATGCGGCCCAGGGAAGCCCCAATACGTCACCGTCTTCGACATGACATGTTTCGGTGCCCCAAAAGCTCTCGTCTCATCATCAATCACTACATCTCTATACTTCACGACAATCTTCGCCATCTCGATGCTCGGTAAGCAAAACCAAGTTTTGCGCTCGAGGTCAGCATCGAGCGTCCCGGTCGCTCCATTGGGAAACTCGAAGTCGGCAACAATCCCAACATCTATCCTCTGATCACCAGGTTTGGGGAGAAGTTTCGGTGTTGCAGATGTGCATGCGAGTGGCTCGGCGCGGAACACATCTCGAAGTGCAGCGATAGTGTAAGTCCCGAGATCCATCAGACTGCCGCCGGCAAGATCATATTTATATCTGATATCTGTTCTTGGGAAAAAGCTCTTTGGGAGTGTGAATAGCGAAGTCACATTTTCTATCCTCTCGGGTTCAGCAGTGAGAGATAGGAATTGTCGCCAGGCGGGGTGGAAGCGTGCGTGGAAAGCTTCGAGGAGAACGGGTCGTGAAGCAGCAGGTAGAGAAGCATGGTAGGCGAAGAGAGAAGCTGCTTCTATAGCATTAGAGACCGAAGGCTTCTCTAACAGGACGTGCTTCCCAGCCTTGAGAGCTCGAATCGTCCATTCATAGTGGAGGCCATTGGGAAGAGCAATATAAATTGCGTCGATGGTGGGGTCTTCAAGGAGTGCTATATCACATCAGCGCCTTTGCAATTTGATTTGATCTGTTCCCAGGACCAAACAATGTCTGCTTTGAAATGTTGAACTGACCTTGATAGGAGCCATGCACATTTGGGATGCTGAATTTCTTCGCGTAAGCTTTTCCACGACTGAGGTCGCGACTGGCAACTGCAGCGATGATGACACCAGGGTGGGATTTTGCTGGCGTTATGAAGGAATTCGATCTATATCTGGTCAGGACTCTTATGATATCAAAAATGCGTAAGCACAAGAGAGGCTTACCCTGTCCAGGGTGTTCCCAGAATGCCGAAACGAAGTGCATCTCTTTCTTTGGGAGGTTCAGGTGGATAATTAACTTTCCATACGCGGGTAATAAGACTTACGGAACCGCCCATTTTGAGTTCGGTATGTTGTCTGGTCTGATCTGAACTAGATGTGGGTTGAGAGGGACCAGAGCTGCGAATATATAAGGCTGAGGTATACTTGGCGATGCTGACGCTGACAGAAAAAGTTTCGGGCTGTGCGTGATGATTCGCTAGAATTTACGGTCGAGCTGTAGGGGTTCAAGAGCTGAAGAGGGGAATTCCTATCACGGCCAGCACGGAAATGAACGATTTTGTCGTTGTACAGAAGGGTGTGCTTCCAGAGCTGAGACTGCCTGGCTCAGCAAGCGGCACAGTTCGCTTTCGGATTGGATCCCATGTGAGTGTCGCTTGAGTATTGTCTCTGCTCAAGTTCCAATTTCCGACGAAGTTTTGAACAGGATCGATGTTGCGCTGGAGTCGACTCGAACAGCGATGGGACGAAATTATTATTTGGAGGGGCGTGAGGCTAGATCCCGCCCAGCGACTTATGGTAAAGTTCTAGAGAACGATATAGCCCGTGGACAGTAGGCAACGAGAACCAGAAGTTTGAGGAATGTGTTGAGCTGCATCTCTCATAATATGCGATTCTCAATCAGTTTTCAAGTTGAGATTCTTCACGTAGGTGGTGAGTGAAGGCCGAAGGCAATTAACAAGGAAGGGAGAACGGACAACGTGTTCCTTACCATGCGAATGCGAAGGATGGAAGGATTCTGGTATGGCAAGACCCTGGACTGCGCTGCGGCGATGAGGCACAGTGCCTGAGCGGTCACGAAAGCCCCTGTATGTTTTTGGGGGCCAAAATTGCGGGGTTAATTACAGTGTAAGCGAGGACCGATTCCGGCAGAAAGTCTTCACAAAGGACGTCTTGATTATCTACTGTGTGTGATCTGAGATTCTGGATATGTACCTAAGAGTGGTCACCAAGTCATATTAATCACACATGTTCTTTGTGATCAGCGGAATTGCCCAACACAGCCTTCTCATCCCGTTGCACATCGTTTCCACCAACATTTGCATCCTCCCCATCAAACAGTACCGCAATCTCTTCCAAAGTCGGGCCCTTGGTCTCTACATAGTAGAAATATATGACCAAGCATTGGAAGACCAAAATTGCAATGTACAAGAAATAAAATTTCCACTGCAAATTCTCCAGTCCGATCGGGTTCACATATTGGTTGAAGACGCCGCTGAGTGCGGTGAACGTGAAGCAGAGTGTCAGTCCCTTAGCACGAATCTGGTATGGCAGAATCTCGACAGTGTAGGATACGGTGAGACCTGGCCATGCCGCTCCAGCTGCTCCGTAGAAGAGAAAGATCATGGCGAGGACTGCTGATCCAGCATCATGAGAACCAGTCTTGGCGTATACGGCGCTGCAAGCTGTCCAGACCGAGAACGAGATTAACATGCCAATACCAGCGAAGAGGAAGAGGACTCTTCGACCGACTCGATCGACCAAGAATGCGGAGCCGAGGGAAACGAGGAAGCACCAGATGGTGAGACCGCCGTTGATTACTGCTTGGTCGGTAGATCTGGACGCGTAAGTCAGCAAGCTTCAACGATCGAAAGGAGCCATGGCTTACTTTGTAATACCAATAGTCTTCAGAATAGAGGATAGGTAGTAAGACACCAAGCCATTACCAGAACATTGCGAAAAGATAGCAGTGAGGATGATCAAGATACATCGCTTCCTGTTTCCAGGTGTGCGGACCAAGTCAGCCCATCCACTGCTTGAAGCAGCTTCTCTTTCCATGCGCAGCGTCTCACGGATCTCGTTGTATTCGAACGTGACGAAATCGTCTTGGACATTGTTGCCGTGGTACTTTGTGAGAATCTTCAGAGCGTCGTCATCTCTGCCCTTGCTGATCAACCAACGGGGTGACTCTGGGACGGTATAGAGGGCGAGGAGTTGGATGCCAGGCATAAGACATTGAAGTCCTGTTGGTAGTCGCCATTGCAGGTCGCCAGAGAGGTTGGTCAGAGTGCCATATGTGCACCATGCAGCAATGATAGCCCCCTAGACTACGGCGTTAGTACGGACTCATCAGGATCTCTTCTTCAATGTCGCTTACCAAATACCAAAGAGTGTTGTAGATTGTTGTGATCTTCCCTCGATGTCTTGGGTGTGCAACTTCAGTAATGAGGAGCGGGCAGGTGGCGTTGGCAATGTTGGATCCGAACCCGATGAAGAAACGTCCAGCTAGATACATCGGCTCGGCGTTGGATGCTGGTGGAAAAGATTGTAACAATGCTCCCATCAGGATGAAGAGGCATCCAATCGCGGTTCCATGTCTTCGGCCAAATCCATCTGCGATGTAGGGCACGAACGGAAGACATGCGAGACCTCCAAACCCAGGCATAGCACCAAATATACCAAGCCTCGATCCAGTCGGATGATTGAAGACTTGGTCGTTAGTCGATATCTAGAGCCTTGAGCGATGTTTTCTTACAGTCTTGCCATGTGTTCATGGTTTGCAGCCCATTCAACACGCTGCCATCGTATCCTAGTGTGGTCGATCCGAGAAACAGGAATGGCATCAGAACATACAGTTTCCGAAGTTCGGTTTGTTGGTACCAAGGAACATCAGGCTTGAGGACCAACTCCCTCGCCGAGTCCAAAGACTCATCGTGAGTCGCAGTCATCTCCTTTGAAGACATTTGGATTGCTGTGGCGGATAATTGGATAAATCTTGAGAGCACGTAAAGAGTCGTCTGTCGATCGCTGCTTGATTTACTTCTCAGGATATTCTGCGTTACTTATACAACTTCATCATGATGCATGTGTACTCGATGTCTCTTCATGATCCCCAGATTTACAAGCCACAAAGAAGAGCAGTCTCGAAGGTCGACTAGTTCATCCGAAGATTTTGCAACTTGGCGAGGGGACCCAACCAAATGGGAGGTAGATGTACGTGGAGAGCGGTGCGCTGAATCAATCTCTCCACGTGCAGCTTCGTCTTCCCGGGGATATGGTACGATGGAGTATGTATGTGGAGGTGGGGTGAAGAAGCCGCATGGTATGCGCACGAATACCAGGAGAGAAGTGAAGGTTTCCTCATTTCATCGTTCTAGTGGCGTTCTTTGGTACGTCCGAGAAATATGCGTCTCTTGGTACTCTGGACTCATCTCGTGTCTGTCGGCTTTGATCCCTACACGCCACGAATATCACTTACCCCCTTTCCAGCTAGTTAATGTTATGGTCAAGCTTAGTGGAGGAGGATGGCCGAGGTTAGACTCATTGAGGAGATGGCGGCATGACTCGAGTGATGCGGGGTGCCCAGAAATCCCCACCATTGAGTTTGCTGGCACCCCAGCTGTTTCCGAGGTTATTCCTCCTCAATCCCAAGCTTGGGAAGTCAATTCATGCGCATAGTCTCGTTCGAAGAATCTATTCGACGTCTCGGTATAGTATGATCTGATTATCAAGACTGACATATTGCCATTGCCATCCGAAATATATCCTCATGGTCCGACCCAGCTTGCCCGTTCTTGCACCTTCTCCGGAGGCAAGAATGGATCCACCTCGAGATACACAACCCCGGCAAATTCAGCGGCGTTCGCGCAATGCCTGCGATGCCTGTCGTGCGCGAAAAGTGAAGGTGTGTGAACGTCCGAGGTTTATTGTTGACTTTCTCAACATTGATCAAGTTCCTGACTTTGAACCGAGTTTAGTGCCTGTATGATGGAGATGGAAAATGCCAAGCATGCATTGAGCTCTCAGTTCCATGTACTCGGAACAGACCCAGGAAGAAGAGAGGTCCGCCAAATCGGTATGTAATCGTCGTTCATGTCAGAAGTGCTATCGTTGACGCACTGTGTAGATATGTGATAGGTCTGACAGAGACGGAGGCTGATCTACCCTCTACTTCGCCCACGTCAACATCTACAGCAGCGATCACTCCGAGTTCAACCTCAACATACCTGCCGCCATTACCAATATTGGACCAAATCGCACCCTTTGAAACAATACGACGAATCATAGACGACTGGTTCAGTCTAATCCATTCCGTTTGCCCAATTCATCACCGAGCTAATTTCCTCAAGCGACTTGGAAATGGAAATCTGGACCACGATCCCGAGTTTCTGGCTGTGGTAATATCTCTTTGCTGTGCTACAGTCTCGAGTCTGCCTCGAAAGGCAGCAATTGACTATCCCGATGTTACAGTGAAGCGATGCTTCGAAATAATCCAGTATCACCGTCTTCTCGACAATTATAGGAGTATGTCGTTGCAATGGTGCCAGGCAAAATACCATCTGAGCACCTCCTTCATGACAGAGGAAAGCATCATTTCATTCCGACTGCTTGGTGAAGTCACGACAGGGATCAAGTATCTAGTGAACTACGAATTACCGAACATGTCAAGACTTGAGGCAGAACTTGCGAAACGCTTACACTGTCTCATTCTTTGTGGTCTCTGGTTTGTCATGCCCACCTCCGAAATATTTCCATACTGATGGGACAGTACCTATTCTATATATGGTCGACCAAACATTGGATTGATTTCTGCTCAGGACAACATCCAAGCCACCAAGCCTCTAGACATGAACGACACGGAGCTGGACCCCACCAACATCGATCCCTCAAATCTCTGGCACGGTGATACAGTGACATATGTGCCTGGGTTGAATTACCTCACTCACCTCTTTTACCTCTGGCATTCGAGTCAACAAACCTTTCCGCTTTCGGTACCGCACATCCAGCAACACATGACATACATACAGAGAGCACTTGACACTCTGCCGCCAGAGCTACGGTGGCGGGGTGGGTTATCCAGACCCCCAGGCAGTAATTTCGGGACAGATGTCCAGACAGCCAATCTCTACATAACTCAACTGCACATTCGCTCATCTCTATTGGAACAAATGTACACGCTCTCCAAGTCCCTGCCTACCAGTCCAGCTCTCGATGGGAGAATTGCAAGCCAGGGTCCGAATTTACATAAAGACGAGATTCGGAAACAACGAGCTGAGATTGTGAAGGACCTCCTTGAGATTCTGTACCACATGAGCGAGGAAACTTTGGAAGCAAATGGACACAGTAAGTGCGGAATATTAGAATCCATATTGACAATCGCGATCTTTCAAACTGTAGTCAATCATCTAACATCGACAACAGGCCTAGTACCCAAAGTCCGTGACATCGGCAGCGCTCTGCTAGACGAGATGAGAGTCGGCGACAGCCAATTGAACAGTGGTGAATCGGATGGCAGCGGAGCGTTTAGTTCTCAAGAAGCAAGTCTGGATCTGAGAAGGTTACTGGAGAAATTGGAAAGGCTGGATTTTAGACCCTGGGATGATGGTTATCAACGGCGGTCTTTCATAACCTCGGATACGTTACGGATGTAAACATGTCTGTACTAGTGTTGCGAATATTCAAAACGGCATGATACTATAGATATTCCACATGAAAATGAAGATAATATTGAGTACCGCGTGATAGATGGTGGGTCAAGAAGTCGCCGTATATGCGGGGAGAGTTTATGCGGAAGCACAGCGCATGTACCTAGCGTAGACACTGGTGGGAGGGGGGGGGGGGGGGGGGGGGGACACCCGGGAATTAGGGCCCTTTGCGG
>NYXK01000004.1 GCA_002685535.1 Deltaproteobacteria bacterium | reverse complement strand
AAAGCCAGTTCCAGGGAAAGCTATCTGCTAAAAACCAGCCGTTTCCAGTGGAAAAAAACTGAGCCGAGAAACGACGGTCAACATCATTTGCTTCTCCCCAGAGTGTAAAAACCACTAAAAAAATGAGCAACACGGAAATCAGTAATATTCCACGGACTACAAAAAAACGCGGATCAGCCTTTGTATCTGCTTGATTTGAGGTCAAATTCACTTAGAAAATACAGAAAAATGTAAAAAAATTAACAGTGGGAAAATTCATAGTTTCTACTTATGGAATCCTAGCAAACAGTATCAAAATGAGCCAGACAACTTTTTATGATTTCATTATGTATACTTGCTTTTCTGAAACAACGATTGAGCTTCTGCCGAGTTTATTAAAANTT
Organism: Deltaproteobacteria bacterium; assembly: GCA_002685535.1. GTDB lineage: Bacteria > SAR324 > SAR324 > SAR324 > NAC60-12 > Arctic96AD-7. The sequence goes on along the minus strand of NYXK01000004.1, from coordinate 25,266 downwards.
AAACCTCCAANAATTAAGATTTAAAGTCCACCTATTTTTCTAGCAGAAGAGTCCTNAGTAGAAAAGCCATTTTAGCTNAGAGAGNATTATAATGCTTTTGGTTTGCAGTAAAACCGTGTTGTGATAGAATGCCCTGAATNAGCGAAAATCAACGCANTCAAGGNNTGCTTGTAAGAACTATTCAGGGAAAGTATTAAACTTTTGATTTTAAAGNAAATCNTCACCAGTTAAAATAATGTCTGTTATGGAAAAACGATCTGTGTCACTTGATGATAAGTACACACTGAGAAAAGGTCATGCATTTATGACAGGAATCCAGTCTCTGGTACGTTTGCCTATGGTGCAGCGTGAACTTGATCTTAAGGCTGGACTTAACACAGCAGGTTACATCAGTGGTTATCGCGGTTCGCCACTGGGTGGATATGATCAGCAATTGGAACAGAACACAAAACTGCTCGATGAATTTCACGTTAAATTTCAGCCAGGGGTGAATGAGGATTTAGCCGCAACCGCGCTTTGGGGAACACAGCAGTCTGGGCTGGGTGGAGAAGGCAAATATGATGGAGTTTTTGGAATTTGGTATGGTAAAGGCCCCGGGGTAGATCGTTCCGGTGATGTACTGCGACACGCTAATTATGCAGGGACCTCGAAGTTTGGAGGTGTNCTGGCTTTGATGGGGGATGATCATACTGCGGAATCTTCCACTGTCTGTAATCAAAGTGAATTTGCCATGGTGGACGCACTNATTCCGGTGCTGAATCCGTCCGGTGTACAGGAGGTTTTTGATTTTGGAATTTACGGCTGGGCTCTTTCGCGATTCAGCGGATGCTGGGTTGGTTTAAAATGTCTGCATGACACGGTGGAAGCAACCGCTTCAATCGATGTCGATGTTGAACGTCTCAAGGTAGTCATTCCAGACGATTACAATTTTCCTGAAGATGGTTTAAATATCCGCTTTCCTGACACACCACATGCGCAGGACCAGAGAATGCACGAATACAAGATGGATGCAGTACGCGCGTTTTGCAGGGCAAACAAACTGGATCGTACAATCTGGCAGGGCGGCAGGGCAAAAATAGGTGTTGTTACTGTTGGTAAATCATATCTTGATACTCGACTTGCTTTTGAAGAACTGGGAATTGACGAAACTGAAGCAGAGCGCCTGGGCGTGCGTCTCTACAAGGTCGCCATGCCATGGCCGCTTGAACTTGAAGGAATTCTTGAGTTTGCTGAAGGACTTGATTTGATCATTGTGGTGGAAGAAAAGCGTGCCCTTATCGAACCACAAATCAAGGAAATGCTTTACGATGCTTCGCAACGTCCGCAGGTGATTGGAAAACTGGATGAGACAGGTGAGGCTTTGTTCCGTACCGCCGGAGCGCTTGATCCTAACCACATTGCTGCTACAATTGGTAGNCGGATTTTGAATTTCAGGGGTGACGCTGATCTTAAAAATCATTTGCACGAAATGGAGTCCCGCCTGGATNCTTCACTGTTACCCCAGGAATCAATGGTACGCTTACCGTATTTTTGTTCCGGATGTCCTCACAATACTTCCACAGTTGTTCCGGAAGGCAGCATTGCAATGGCGGGAATCGGTTGTCATTACATGGTGCAGTGGATGGACCGCAATACGCTTGGATTCACTCACATGGGCGCAGAAGGCGCAAACTGGGTGGGGCAGTCGCCGTTCAGCACACGGAAACATATTTTTCAAAATATCGGCGACGGAACGTATTTTCATTCCGGCATTATGGCCATACGTGCCGCAGTTTCTTCTGGAATAAACATTACCTACAAAATTTTGTACAATGACGCAGTTGCCATGACCGGTGGTCAGGGTTTTGACGGGCCGATGTCTGTGCAGAGCATTATTCAGCAAATGTTCGCGGAAGGAGCAAAACAGGTGACTGTAGTAAGCGATGATCCGGACAAGTTTACTCAAAGTTCCGGAATTCCGCCAAACGTGAAAGTCTATGACCGCAAGGAGCTTGATTTTGTGCAGCGTGAAATGCGTGAAATAGAGGGAGTGACTGTACTGATTTACGAACAGGTTTGCGCAGCAGAAAAACGAAGGCGCCGCAAACGTGGGATGATTCCGGATCCGCCGCGTAGAATTTTCATCAATGACGATGTCTGTGAAGGCTGCGGAGACTGCGGTGTTAAATCGAATTGTGTTTCGGTATTGCCGCTTGAAACCCAGTTTGGACGTAAACGTGTGATTGATCAGTCTGCCTGTAACAAAGATTACAGTTGTGTCAATGGATTGTGCCCAAGTTTTGTGAGTGTAGTCGGCGGGAAAATGCGTAAAAATTCTCCTTCAGTCAATACTAACGGTACTTGGAGCTCTTTGCCTGATCCTGTACTTCCGCAAATAAACGGTACTTATAACATCGTTTTGACCGGTGTAGGCGGAACAGGACTTGTCACGATCGGAGCATTGCTGGGAATGGCAGCGCATATTGAGAATAGAGGTGTCGGTATTCTTGACATGATCGGACTGGCCCAGAAAGGCGGGGCGGTTTTATCTCATCTGCGTATCGGAAACAGCCCGGATGATATACACTCACCACGGATAGCATCTCAGGGCGCGGATTTGGTGATAGGCGGTGATCTGGTGGTGACAGGTGGTCAAAAAACTCTTTCTGTGATTAAATCCGGACATACAAAACTTGTGGTTAACAGCTATGAGTTGATTACCGGTGATTTTACAAAAAATGCGGATATGCTTTTTCCAAGCCTGAAAATCAAACAATCCATTCAGCAATTTGCCGGTTCAGATCATACAGAATTCCTGGATGCTTCACGACTGGCGACAGCACTGATTGGCGACACGATTGCAACCAATATTTTTATGTTGGGTTTTGCTTATCAACGTGGACTGATTCCGCTGGAACAAAGTTCTATTGAAAAAGCAATGGAAATCAACGGCTTGTCAGTTGAAGGCAACAAGCTGGCATTTCTCTGGGGACGTCGAACTGCGCATGACGGAAAGCGTGTTAGCGAGTTAACTTCGTCTATTGTAGCAGGATTTGGTCTTAAAGATCCGCCAGAAGGTTTGGATGAACTAATCCAGCACCGTGCGGATGTACTGANGGATTATCAAAACAAATCTTATGTTCAGCGCTATCTGCATTTAGTGGAGCGAGTAAGGACACTCGAAATTGACCGTGTTCCCGGAAGTACAGAATTTACTGAAGCAGTTGCCTCTTATTATTTCAAATTACTGGCATATAAAGACGAATATGAAGTTGCGCGCCTTTACACGAACNGTGATTTTATGCAAAAAATAAAGGGTCGTTTCGAAGGCGATTATAAGTTGAAACTGCATTTGGCCCCCCCTTTGTTTTCAAGCCGTGATGCTCACANCGGAGAGCCTGTCAAAACCGCTTATGGAGCGTGGATTTTGTCTGCGATGAATTTGCTGGCACGTTTCAAGTTCTTGCGTGGAACTGCTTTTGATCCATTCGGAAAGACCNCNGAGAGGAAAATGGAGCGTCGTTTGATTGAGGAATATGAAAAAACAATTGAGGAACTGCTGCGAGGACTCTCCAAGAAGAATCATGCTCTGGCTGTTGANATNGCAAGAATTCCGGAACAGNTTCGNGGTTATGATCTGGTCAAACAGAAACATGTTGAATCCGCAAAGTCGCAGNAAAATGAACTGCTGAAGGAATTTAGATCAANTGTGGGAAATTCANCTGCTTTGAAAAGCGATGAAACAGTCAGTTGATTCTTCTGAGTTTTAATTTAAGGAGTGTTTAGGTGTGACTCAGATTTTTACAGACTGCATCAACCTGTAACTTGCTTATTTCTTCCATATGTTTCAGTGAGCTGCACAATCCAATGTTGATTAAGATCCTTCATTTGCCACGATCTGCAGCGCCAGCCCCAGTTTTTTCCTCCTGAAGTTCCGGGAAGATTCATTCTGCAGTCATCTCCCAGACCCAGCAAATCCTGTAACGGAGCAAGAGCAAAGACAGCAGTGGAACTCCATGCGAGGCGCATTAATTCGTAACAAACACTGTCTTCCTGAACATTTTTGCTCAAGTAGACTTGCANACGTTCTCTTTCCAACTCGCTAAGTTCTCTAAACCAGCCCAGACTTGTATTATTATCATGGGTTCCACTGTAGACGATGGTATTTGAGTTTTCGTAGTTGTGAGGAAGATATGCGTTGTTTTCATCCGAAAAAGCAAACTGCAAAACTTTCATTCCGGGAAAACCACATTTTTCCCGTAAGAGATTCACTGCCGGAGTAATCAAGCCTAGATCTTCCGCTATTATCGGAAGTTCACCCAACTCTTTGAACATTTCTTCAAAAAACTCCAGCCCAGGCCCTTCTTTCCACTCGCCTTTAGCAGCAGTTGCAGCATTTGCAGGGATTTCCCAGTAATTTTCAAAACCACGAAAGTGGTCGACACGTACAAAATCAAATTGCTCAAGAGCATAACGCAGACGGTTTTTCCACCAAATGTAACCGTCTTTACGCATTTCTTCCCAGCGGTAGAGCGGATTTCCCCAATGCTGTCCCGTTTNACTGAAATAGTCCGGAGGAACTCCTGCAACTGAGTTAAGNTGCTGATTAGCATCAAGTTTAAACAATTCCGGATTTGACCAGACTTCCGCACTGTCGTAGGCAACAAATATTGGCAAATCACCAATTATTCTTATCCCATGTTGATTAGCGTACTTACGGAGAGCTGCCCACTGTCTGAAAAATTGCCACTGTACAAATTTTTGAAAAGATATTGCTAATGCATGCTTTTCCCTGAANTTCTGTATTTCAAAACTATCCCTGAACTTCCAACCTTTGTCCCAGTCAATCCAGCTCAAGCCACCTGAAATTATTTTCATTGCGGCAAAGGTAGCATAGTCCTCCAGCCAGAAAGCTGCATCCGCACTCCATTGTTCAAAAAATATTCTTTGCTCTGCAGTTGAATTTATTTCAAAATTCTTAAANGCCAGCTGCAGCTTGTCCATTTTCCAAACTTCAACATCCGCAAAATCAACAAAATCGAGAGAAAAATCTGGTACATCTTTCAAATCCTCTGCAAATAAAATTCCTTCCTCCTGCAATAATTTGAGGCTTAACAGTAATGGATTCCCCGCGAACGCGGAAGGAGACTGATAGGGGGAATAACCTTCTGCTACAGGGCATAGAGGCAGCACCTGCCAGAGTGATTGTCTCAAACTGCTGAGTAAATCAACAAACTTGTAAGCGGCTGTCCCNAAGTCACCAATGCCGTGATTTCCCGGCAGGGAGCTTGGATGAAGCAGAATTCCGGAGGATCTGTTGTACATAAATTTCCTGGATCTCAACGAACTTTCTTACCCGGCAGTTCAACCGTAACAGGTTCAAGTTCCCAAATATCTTTNGCATATTCTGCGATGGTACGGTCACTGGAAAACTTTCCGGAAGCGGCGGTGTTNAAAATTGACATTCTAGTCCATTTTTCCGGNTCTTGCCAAGTTTTGATAACACGTTGTTGACATTCAACATAACTCGCAAAATCTTCCAGCAGCATGTATTTATCCTCAAAAACTAGTGAGTTATAAAGATCATTGTACAGATGCGGTTTGTCACGGTTAAAATATCCAGTGTTGATCATCGAAAGTGCTTCTCTCAAGCCTGGATTATGCTGGTATGAAACTCTGGGNTTGTATCCGGATTTTGCCAAACTGCTGACTTCATCCGAACNCATACCGAAAGTGAAAATATTTTCTGCTCCAACCTCTTCCGCAATTTCAATGTTCGCACCATCCATCGTGCCCAGGATCAAGGCTCCGTTAAGGATGAATTTCATATTTCCGGTACCTGAAGCTTCAGTTCCGGCAGTAGAAATGTGTTGTGAAATATCAGTTGCAGGAATCATTTTTTCCGCAACTGAAACATTATAATTAGGTACAAAGACAACTTTTAAACGGCCATGCATCGCAGGATCATGATTGACAACACGGGCTACATCGTTTGCTAAATTTATGATTAGTTTTGCCATGTAATATCCGGGAGCCGCTTTTCCGCCAAATAAGAAGGTGCGTGGAACGAAGGGAAGTTCAGGATGTTCGAGCATTTGGTTATAAAGAAATATGACGTGCAGAATGTTCAGCAACTGCCGTTTATATTCGTGAATACGCTTAATTTGAACATCAAAAAGTGATTCCGGATCGATGCTGATTCCGCCGTTTTGTTTTAGCCAGTATGCTAACTGCTCNTTCTTCAGACGCTTGACTGAACGCCATGACTGCTGGAATTCCGGTTCATCGGCAAATGCTTCCAGTTGCCGAAGTTGTTGTAATTCAGTAATCCAGCCATCACCAATTTTTGCTGTAATTATTTTTGATAATTCCGGATTAACGTTACGCAGCCAAAGTCTGGGTGTAATTCCGTTTGTTTTGTTTTGGAAACGNTCGGGAAAGAGTTTGTAAAAATCTTTAAATACAGTGGTTTTCAGCAATTCNGTGTGAAGCTCCGCCACACCGTTAATCGTATGACTGCCTACGATTGAAAGATAAGGCATACGGATTTGCTTGTGATCATTTTCTTCAATGAAGGAAATACGTCGTAATAAATCCGCATCATNCGGAAATTGTTTTTTCACACTCTCCAAAAACAAATCATTAATTTCANAAANAATTTCCAGGTGACGCGGCAGTAANCGCCCCATTAAATCAACGGACCAGCGTTCCAATGCTTCCGGAAGTACGGTGTGGTTGGTGTAGGCAAAAACACGTGTNGTTATACTCCACGCTTCATTCCATTCCAAATCTTCCTCATCCACAAAAATCCGCATCAATTCCGGAATAGCGATCGAGGGATGGGTGTCATTGAGTTGAATCGCTACATGTTCCGGAAATGACTCAAAATTTTCGGAATGTGTTTTGAAACGCCGGATAATATCCTGCAGCGAAGCCGCCACGAAAAAATACTGTTGTTTGAGCCGCAGTTCTTTTCCGGAAAATCCCTGATCGTTCGGATACAGCACTTTTGAAATAGTTCCGCTGCGTTGCGTTTCCTCAACTGCCTGAATGTAGTCTCCACTGTTAAATAATTGAAAATCAAAACTTTTTGAAGGTTTTGCCGACCAGAGCCGTAAATTATTTACAGTATGATTTCCATATCCGGCAATCGGAACATCATAAGCCATTGCCAGCACTTCTTCTGTTTCTACCCAGGCGCGTTTCGATTTTCCTTTTTTATTGATTATTTCTTTAACTTGACCAAAAAAGTGCACAGGATAAACAACTTCCCAACGTGGAATTTCCCAGGGATAGCCCTCCTCCAGCCAATTATCCGGAGCTTCCACCTGCGCACCATTTTCAAACTGTTGTTTAAAAATTCCGAATTCATATCGAATTCCATATCCGTGCGCGGGCAGTTCCAAAGTCGCCATTGATTCAAGAAAACAGGCCGCCAGCCTGCCAAGACCTCCGTTTCCTAAACCTGCGTCATGTTCAAGTTCCTGTATTTCTTCGAGATCATAGCCAATTTTCCGGATAGCGTCTTCTCCCGCGTCACTGATGCCGAGGTTAAGTAAATTGTTTTTTAGACTTCTACCGATCAGATATTCGAGCGAAAGGTAATATACCTGTTTGCATTTTTTCCTGTGGTATGTTTGCTGTGTATCATTCCAGAACTCCNCCAGCCGGTCTCGGATGGATAAGGCAAAACTCCGGAAAATATCGAAATCCTCGGCTGTANAACGGTTTTTACATTGTGAAAACTCAATATGATTTGCCATAGATTCNAGCAATCCATCGCGATCCATCGAACGGTAGGTGGCAATCAAGTCCCACATTATTTCCATTTCTTTNCGTGTTTGGGGCATTTTGTCTTTGCTTTAAAATTATTAATACTTGGTNTTTTTGTAATCCTTTAAAAGGNCGGCGTGTAATCCGTCCCTGGCNTTTCANCTAAGATTTAATTCTGTGGCAGTTTCTGTTTTCAGTTTGAGCGCATTTATATTATTACGGTTACGCAGCATGCCAAACACAGAGAGAGCTGTGATTGACGCAAGGATGATTCCTCCTCCAAAGAGTGTCATTACAGTTGCTTTTTCTCCTACTCCCAGCCAGACCCTGATTGGAGCAAGCACGACTTCTGTCAAGGACAAAAGCATGAGTTCTGCAACTGTAACAAAGCGTGCGCCAAAGGTGAAGAGTGTGAAACCTACTCCAAACTGCACAACTCCCATGACAAGACTCAGAGCTTTCGTAGTTTGAAAGCAGTGTTGTAAGTTGTTTTGTCCCAGCTTCACAATAACCACTTTGCCATTAGAAACGCAGCCAAGCCGACTGTTACTATTACAAACAATCGGCGGCTGATTAACGCAGTAACAAATGCAGACAGAACTGCAAGAAGATGGTGGTTAGCCAGATGCAGCGCCAGTTCACCTTCACGAATGAGGCTGGACTGAGTTATAATTGAAGTCAAAACAGCAATCGGAACAAATGTCAAAGCGCTTTCCAGGATCGGCGGTATTTTTACTTTTCCGGCCATTCCAAAAGGGAGATAGCGTGGTGTAAAAGTTAAAACGGTCATTGCCGCAATCAGCAGCCACTCATTCATGAATCGGCTCCACTCCAACTTTTACACGCCGGTCCAGTAAAACGGCAACACTGATTGCCAGGAAGGACGAGAAAAGCAATCCGGTCTGGTTCGGCCAGTGGTAGGTAATCAAGGTGCTGAACATTGCGGTAGCCGCGCAGGCCCAATCGGCACGGAATTTTAGATTGGGTACGACAATTCCGATGAAGCCCACTAGCATCGCAACGTCCAAACCCCAACTTGCTATATCCGGAATTTGCTGCCCCATTATTATTCCAATGACTGTGCAAGTAGCCCAGACAGTATACATCGCCAGTGCAGAACCCAGAAAATACCAATGCAGTCCGGAGGTGTCTTTCTTCCCCGCGACGTGGTTACTGACAACCGCAAATGTTTCATCGGTAAGCCAGAANGCCATTGGGAACCGAAACTTTTGAGGGAGATTTTCAACCTGCGACATCAAACTGGCCGCATAAAGCATGTGACGCAAATTGACTACAAAAACAGTCAGTAATATAACCGGAAGCGCTGTGGCGGAAGCAAGCAGGCTGACGGCGATAAATTGAGATGCACCCGCAAAGACAAACAGAGACATAGACAGTGTTGCCCAAGCGGATAAACCGGTGGTGATTGCCAACGCACCGAAAATCAATCCAAATGGAATTGCTGCCAGTATCAAGGGAGAAGAATCAAGCGCGCCTTGCAGAAACAAGCTGGATTTAGNTTTTGTACTCATCATCCTTTTTTCTGCTTTTGAGTACTGGAGCGAGCTTTTTGTGGTTTCTTTACAGCAGAAATTGATTTCCTTTTCTTCTTTTTTTCAAAAACTAGACAACCCAAAGGCGGCAAATTAACCGAGCCACGATGCGTTTGTCCCTGCCATTCTTCCGGAACAGTGTCGATTTGTTGTTGCTGGTTGTATCCGGAACCACCAAAGTTCGTATCATCCGTGTCCAATATNTTACTGAAAGATCCGGCTTCCGGAAAGCCCATCAAGTAATTATCACATGGCATCGGCGTAAAATTGAAAATAAAAATCAANTCTGCTTCAGCAATGTTTTTTNCTGGTCTACGGATGAAAGACAAAATGCTGTTGTCCTGATCATGATGGTCGATCCATTGAAAACCAGTCCAATCGAANTCATTCGAATAAAGAGCAGGTTTAGCGAGATAAAAATGATTNAGTGTTTTGACACATTCCTGTAATTTCTGATGTNCCGGATATTCGAGCAGGTTCCAGTCAAGGCTACGGGCCTCGCTCCATTCTTTCCACTGACCGAATTCTGTACCCATAAAAGTCAATTGTTTACCCGGATGAGCCATTTGAAAAGCGAGATAGAGCCTCAATCCGGCAAATTTTTGCCAAACGTCACCGGGCATTTTATCGAGAAGTGAACGTTTACCATGNACCACTTCGTCGTGCGAAAGCGAGAGCATGAAATTTTCCGTGAAGGCATAGATCAGCGAAAAAGTAAGTAAATGATGTTCGTATTTACGATAGACAGGATCTTTTTGCATGTAAAGCAAAGTATCGTTCATCCAGCCCATGTTCCACTTAAAATTGAAGCCTAAACCACCAGCATAAGTCGGGTGGCTCACACCGCCCCANGCAGTTGATTCTTCTGCAATCGAAAGAATACCGGGATGATAATGAAACAACGTTTCGTGCAGCTGACGGAAAAAATCAATCGCGCNNATATTTTCGTTTCCACCGTATTTGTTCGGAATCCATTCGCCATCATCACGGTCATAATCCAAATAGAGCATGGACGCCACTGCATCAACTCTGATACCGTCGATGTGATATTCGTCAAACCAGAATAAAGCATTTGAAATAAGGAAGTTACGCACCTCATTTCGCTCAAAATTAAAGATCAGCGTGCCCCATTCTTTATGTTCTCCCTGGCGCGGATCTTCGTGTTCATAAAGCGCTGTGCCGTCAAAACGCGCCAGTCCGTGCGCATCTTTTGGAAAGTGTCCNGGAACCCAGTCCAGAATCACACCCAGTCCGGCAGCATGGCAGCGGTCAACAAATTCCTTGAACTGCTGCGGTGTACCGAAACGTGAGGTTGGCGCGAAATAACCGGTCACTTGATAGCCCCATGAACCGTCAAACGGATGTTCTGCTATAGGCATTAATTCAAGGTGGGTGTACCCCATTTCCTTTACATACGGTATTAAACGGTCCGCAAGTTCCAGATAAGTCAGCGAGCGGTTTTCTTCCGGAATCCTTTGCCATGAACCCAAATGAACTTCGTAAACATTAACCGGTTGACTCAGTGGATTACACTTTGCACGTTGTTCCAGCCACTTTTCGTCACTCCATTTGAAACCGCTCAATTCCGTGATAAGCGATGCAGTAGAGGGACGCATTTCCGTTGAAAAGCTAAGCGGATCACTTTTCAATAATATTTGATTATCGAGGGTTTTAATTTCAAATTTATAGAGCGTGCCCACACTCACTTCCGGAATAAATACTTCCCAAATTCCGGAATCTCCGATGATTTGCATTGGATGCTTCAGACCGTCCCAAAGGTTGAAGTTACCTACCACGCTTACCCGTTTGGCGTTAGGTGCCCAAACCGCAAAATGAGTTCCGGAGACACCGNCCAGCGTTACTGGATGCGCACCTAGTTTGTGATAAAGTCGGTGGTGATTTCCCTGTCCAAAGAGGAATTGATCGAATTCCGTAAATTGNGGAGAAAAGTAAAATGGATCGTGACGTAGATGAGTGTTACCGTCTTTGTAAATGATTTTCAAACGGTAAGGTTTGAGTTCTGCGCGCGGTGGAATTTTCAACTCAAACAAACCACCTGCATGGATACTTTTCATCAACANCGCTTCCGCCTCTGTCTGGTCATCCCAAAAGAGATAAATCTTGCTGGCTTCAGTTTCCAATACGCGTACAATCCAAACCCGCTGACCGTTCTTTTTACGGACTTCGTGAAAACCTAAAACCGAGCGTGGTTCATGATAATTTCCATGCAAAAGATTCTCTATTGTAGCTATGGATAAAGTGAGTTCGGACATNCTGATATGTTGAGGAAAGCAAATANTTCTCTTACATTATTATCATGGAAAATGCTCTTTGGAGCAAGTAATCTTTTGTTCACAGGACATGCTGTTTCTTTTCAACAGTAATTAAAAGCGATGTGTCATAAAGAAAATTCTGAGAATTTCAAAAAACTTGTACCATAGAAAATCAAATGTATGATAACTACAGAGTATTTATTGAAACTGAATAATATTTTGCAGCGTTGGTTGTCTGAATTCGCAAAAATAAATAAAAAATTCCTCAATAAAAACAGCACAAGCAATGAAAATTNATTCTCGTATTTATGTCGCAGGACATCGCGGACTGGTCGGTTCTGCAATCATCAGAGCACTTGAACAAAATGGATTTGAAAATTTAATTACACGTACACATGCAGAGCTGGAATTGCTGGATGCGGTTGCTGTGCAGGAATTTTTTGCTGAGACAAAACCGGAATTTGTTTTTCTGGCGGCAGCAAAAGTCGGTGGTATACATGCTAACAGTACATATCCTGCAGATTTTATGCGTGAAAATTTAATGATACAAACGAATGTCATCCACGAAGCATGGAGACATGGAGTAGAAAAATTAATGTTTCTTGGCAGTTCCTGTATATACCCGAAACTCTGCCCTCAGCCAATTAAAGAGGAATATTTGCTGACCGGCGAACTTGAGTCAACCAATGACGCATATGCGCTGGCTAAAATTGCAGGTATCAAAACCTGTCAAAGTTACAATCAACAGTACGGAACAAATTTTATTTCTGTAATGCCGACTAATCTTTACGGTATAAACGACAATTTCCATCCGGAAAACTCACATGTACTGCCTGCCTTAATCCACAAGTTTCATGAAGCAAAACTCTCAAATGCAGAGTCAGTCAACATTTGGGGTAACGGCACAGCACGCCGTGAATTTTTGCACACAGATGATCTTGCGGAAGCAGTTTTGTTTCTAATGGAAAATTATGATGATTCGGAAATAATTAATGTCGGTTGTGGTGAAGACCAGACGATCCGGGAATTAGCGGAAACGATTCAAAAAGTTGTCGGCCTCAGCGGACGTCTTGATTTTGACACCTCATATCCAAACGGAACTCCCCAAAAAATTCTTGATATTTCTAAAATAAATTCATTGGGATGGAAGCCCCGTATCCCTTTGAAAGAAGGCCTCAAGCAAGTTTATCGGTGGTATGCAGCGCAGGATTAGCCTGCATCGTAAAAGCTCATTTCTTCATAATTCCCTTCCGGAAATTTTGTCAGTACATTCCTCTGTGTTTAACTCCGTTAATTTGCGTATAATCATGCTTATATTTAAGTGTGTGAAAGGTTCAAAAAAATGNCATCAGACAACAGTTTTTCAAAGATGAGACCACTATGTAAAGACAAGAAANCACCTGTCTACTCAGTTTTACTCAATTCAGATTGATACCACGAATACGTTTTAGCGGTCGCCGTGAATGTTTTGATTTTCTCAAAATTGCTGGTTGGAAGCTGACAGATGTTGTTCTCACAGACATAGGTTGTCGGTTGGCCCTTGAGCATCGGTTTATTGAAAATCAATGGAATNGTCATGTTTGCCAAGCCATCTTCTTCCACGGGAAGCCCCACGCTAATCACTTTGTTGGGCAAAAANGTTCGATGCAGATATGATATGGTCCGTTTCGTCGCAGGGTGCTCAAGAGGTCCTATCACGGCAACTTCCTTGGAACTATCCAATAGATATTCCAGCGCAATCAGTATTTGTACATAAACCTCAGGAGTACCCACAACTTTCAAACCATCGGCGGCAATGATCCGGCCTGCGTGCTGCTTGAAATCATTGCTAAGTGACAAATCCCCCAGTTTAAGCAGATTCAGTGCGGATACGCCGTTCCCGGACGGAAGAGCAGTGTCGTGAAAAGTTNTTTTTCGTTGCAACAGGGACAAGTCCGTACCGTCGCTGAAAAAGTAACCACCGTTCCGTCCGTCCAAGAACAAACGATCCTGATGACCTTGTAAACTCAAAGCGGCGTTATACCAGCGCAAGTCAAAATCTGTTTGATAGAGTGTTGTTAATCCTTCAATCAAGTAGGCATAATCGTTCAGGTAAGCTGGATATTTGGCGGAGCCATTGCGCCAGCTGCGCAACAAGCGTCCGTCTTTTGTTCTGAGTNTTTTCAGCAAAAATGCTGCAGTTTTTTGGCCAGCATCTTGATAGCGGGGGTCTCCAAGTACTTGATATCCGACAGCCATTGCCNTAATCGCCAAACCGTTCCAAGCGGTCAGGATTTTGTCGTCCAAATCAGGGCGGATGCGTGTAGAGCGGATTTTCATCAGTTTCTGTTTTGCACTAGCCAACGCCGCGTCGGAACCGTCTGGGAGCTTGTCCCCAAGCCTCACAAAAAAAGCGTTTGCCCCGCTTAGAGCTTTCATGCCAGCACTGTCCTCCAGCTCTCGCACGTGGTCGTCAGGATTGAAGTTGCCTTTTGCGGTCACGTTGTAACTGGCAGCTACTGCCTTGAATTCATCTTCGCTTAAAACCTGCTTGAGTTGATTTTCAGTCCAAACGTAGAACTTGCCCTCGGTTTTTTCACTATCGGCATCTTCAGCAGAATAGAACCCCCCATCGGGCCTACTCATGTCACGCAGCAAATAATCCAACACTCGTTGCGCCACTAGGGCGTATTCTGGGTTTTGTGTGACTTGATAGGCTTCCAAGTATGTGACGGCCAGCAAGGCCTGAGTGTAGAGCATTTTCTCGAAATGCGGGATACCCCACACGGCGTCGGTAGAATAGCGGTGGAAACCTCCACCCAATTGATCGAACATGCCTCCGCGGGCCATTCCATCCAATGTTTTTGTGACCAGTTCCAGAATAGCCGGATCAGCAGAGCGCTTGTAGATTCTCAAAAGCAGCGACAATTGTGTGCTTTGTGGAAACTTAGGTTGTTTGCCGAAACCACCGTATTCTGGATCAAAGGATTGCCTGCGTCTCTCAGCGAAACGTTGAAACACATGATCGTCCGGCACCGGCGCATTGACAAAGCCCCGGTCTCTTTGTTTGTCCAACCAGGTGGATACTTGCCCGACTATCTTGTCTATTTTTGCACGGTCGTTCTTCCAGGTATCGCTGATNCGTCGCAGCAGCAAAATGAATTGNGCCCGCGGCACAAATGTGTCTCCCATGAAAGGCACACGTTCAGGCGACAAAAATAAACTCATCGGCCAGCCTCCTCTTCCGTTCATGGCTGCTAGCACGTCCATGTAGATTTGATCCACGTCTGGCCGTTCTTCCCGGTCGACTTTGATAGATATGAAATGTTTGTTCATCAGGTCTGCTACCTCTTCATTTTCGAAGGAATCACCCTCCATAACATGGCACCAATGACAGGTAGAATATCCTATGGAAAGAAAGATTGGCTTGTTTTCTCGCTTTGCTGCTGCAAAGGCTTCTTCGCCCCACGGATACCACCAAATAGGGTTGTTGGCATGTTGCGTGAGGTAGGGGCTTTTTTCGTGAATAAGACGGTTGTAGTGTTCGGTTTTCTCGGAGCTTCTGACTGTGCCCACGCCGAAGACCATCACTAGGAGGGTAAAGCAGAAAAACGCTTGACTCATGAGNACTGGGCAGCGACAAGCGGCAGTGGAGGGTTGTCTCATGATAGTTTTTCTATTATCAGATTCNGACGAGACTGATGACGATGCCTTTTTATTTCCACATTTTGATTTTGGGTCGCCTATATTNTTCAAGATTACCCCAACATGANATTATTCTATAAAGGTGACAGAAAAAACACCATATATTCGTTACGATCATAATTTGTATAGTAATGACAATTTTCTATTGGAGGAGGTACAAAATTCAGCTAATTTTAATTTAGTTCCTTTAGACATAGAACATCCCTCATTAAGTCCTAATGCTTCTTCAAGTTTTGAATTTAGGCTCTAGCCGAATCTTTTCTGTAGTATTGAAATGCAAGATGGAATGTTTTTGGGTCTAGGAATGAGCTACGTTAAAATGCTTTNAAAGGAAATGCGAATTGGCTATACAGTGGATATACACTTAATTACAACTATGAGATAACAAAATCACCAATCATATTTCTTTCCTGCAAATTCCGAATTACATATTCGGAAGCATATTAATAGCTGATGGACTAACCATACAAGCTTCTCTGCAAATAGCACAGCCAATGCAGATCTTTTGATCTATTTCGGGTGTTGTCAAGTTAACGGTAATCGCACCTGGGACAGGACAAACTGAGATACACACTCCGCATTCTGGNCCAAGATAAGGTAAGCAAGTGGAGGTGTTAATCTCAACTTTAGCAAATTTGAGATCTTCTTTTAATATCAGATTAAGCGCGTCTGTCTCGCATGCTGAAATACATGGAAAGTCATCGCAAAGATGGCAAGCTTTATTAATTAAATCCAACGCCGGTGTATTCACTGCAACCCCAGTATGAGCTCCAAGTGGAAAAATCGTACCGTGAGGGCAAGCTGGAATGCATTCACCACAACGTGTGCAATGGCTTAAAAAATCAAGTTCTGTACTTGCTCCAGGTGGCCGGACATAACGTTTAGCTACTTTTTCTGCCTGCCGTTCTACTTCATTTATTGTAATCCCCCCTGTCTTTTTTAGTACCTTGCTAAAAAAGTGTCGTCTGGATTGAGGTTCATTTTCATTAGTAATTGTCATTTTGATCTTTTTTAAACAGGCCGAAATTTTCTCAGTTTTTTTTGAGATTTCCATATGATCCACCCTGCGCCAAAAGCGAAAAATATAACCAAACCATATTTCAAGGGATTAATTGGCTCTCCCACCTTTAATTCAATAAAAACGGTATGACGCTCCTTATTATCAACGAAACTGAATAGAATATTATAGTTCCCAGTTTCCTGGAATTCCATGAGTTGAATGTGACGGTCCTCAATGGGATATTGACTTCCTTTCAGAAAGTGATCTTCTGTCCAAAACCAATTTTTTTTAGTTACCTGAAAATTCATTTTCCCTAAAAAGACTTGATTTGTTTTCAGATTCTTTGTGTAGGACACAACTCGTGTAACAGTTTGGGGATCAGGATGCCCTGGTAAAACGGTAATGCTTATAAAGTAATCTCCCACATAAAGTTCCTTATTTATAGGAATTTGGGGGCTTGCTGTTGCTTTACCCGTCTGATTGATTCCCAGAGTATGATGTGCCAATACAGGAATGATCATTCCGCAAAATAAAAAATAAAGCGGAAGGGCTCCCCTAAGTATCATATACAACAATCGTCTCATGTCATCTCCTTATGGTTTTGAAGAATGACATGAATTGCCTNTAAAGTTTTTGGATTAGGCTTTGACTGTTTCAAAGGATCGTCTTTCCATCCTAAACGAAGTGTAAGTGCGTCAGTTGGGCAGATAGCAATACATGCAGTACATGTGTTACATTCCATTCCTGTCAAATCAGACATGGGTTCTAGGCCAAGCCCACAAACATGATTACATTTTACACAATCAATGCAAGCAGAGGCATTGCGACGTATTCGTACCACTCTAAATTTTCCCAGCAAAGAGTACAGCGCTCCTCCTGGACAGAGATACCGACATACTGCACGTCGAGACATCGTCATTTCAAAAAGTAAGGAAACCCCAAGAAGTGTTAATCCACTGCCAAACACACCTAAATATACTAGATAATACCATTCTCGACTGATGATGGCTGGAGGGTATATCATAGGAAAAACAACTACTCCAAAGATAATACCGGTCAGTGTCCCCAACCCTAACACAATGTATTTTGTCTTCAGAGAGAGCTTGATGTTCCTCGGACGAGTTCCCGCTCGGTTTAATAATTGTCGAAAAACATCTCCTATTTCATAAAATAGGTAAGCAGGACAGATCCATCCACAAAAGAATCGTCCTAAAAGGAGGGTGAGTCCAACTGGAATCAGAATGGTTGCAACAAAAGGCCAGTAAAACTGCTTTTCGGCTGCAAATTGCCCTAACAAAGCAAGAGGGTCACTCATCTTGAAGNCGCCAATTTGAGCTGACCAGACAGATCCTTTNATGATATCTAAATCATTCTCAGGGTTATTTGTGAACCATCTAACGATATTATCAATTGTTCCAAAAAGGAGTTTTTCGTTCCCATCCATCCATTGAATTGCACGGGCAGCAACATTGCTTTGATACAGACTCAAGATAGGAGTTGATAAAATGAAAAGAAGTANCAGGACTTGGATAAAATACCGAACTTTATTGATATGCCTGAGTTTACCGATTTCGATATGATGTTTNTTTATTGTCACCTTAGGCAAGTCTCTATCCCGTGATAGTGGAAAAAGTGTTAATCTAATAAGAATTTNAAGAATGAGCAGGGAGAATCCGAACCGCCTGAGGGAGTTGAATACAAGATCGTTCACATAAACCACACCCAACACATTCACCCGTGACCGTTGGCTGCTCTAAGAAACCAATGGTCATAGCAATATCGGGAAAAGGGCAGGCTCGATAGCAAACTCCACATGTTTTTCCCTGATAAGAAAGACAGTGATCTTTGTCAACCTCTGCTTTCCCCATTTTAACTTTTGAAAGAAGTTCACTCAGCTCATCTTTGATCGGTTGAATCGATCCTGTTGGGCAGGCCTCCCCACATTTCATGCAAAGAATACAAGCTTGATCTCTGGGGACAATATATGGCGTTCCCCATTGTGTAAAGCCATTTTCAAACCCCATGTATTTTATGCAATCGTTAGGGCATGACTCACTGCATTTATTACAACGGATGCATCGGGCAAGAAAATCATTTTCTTTCAGAGAGCCAGGAGGCCTAACAAATCGAAACTTAAATTTCGATTGTACTGCTTTTGCGACAATAGGGAACGCCATTGCCGCTGTAGTTGTAGCTGTGATACTTTTTATGAAAAATCTTCTTTTCATTGGAAGTAAATTAGCTAATTTTTTCGATCTTAGCCGCTAATTTTTTGAAATCAACCTGTCCTGAAACAGGATCCCACACTCGATTAGAAACTCGGTTGACTAACCATTTGTTTTTCACAGGATCCGCGCTGTCTGCAACAGACAAATTCCATGGGCTGAACATGTATCCTTCAAAAACGCTGTTTCTTCGCGGCAGTACTTTGCTTAGCGGNCCTCCTACCTGGGCTCGTGCTTCGTAATTACCGCGTCTTGTCGTAATGCGGACCTGGTCTCCATCATCAATGCCATACTTTTTTGCATCATTTACATGTAATTCCACATACTGCTCTGGCACCAATTTACGAGTGGTAGGGGCTCGTATCGTTTTAGCAGTATGGAAATGTTCATAGACCACACCCAGCCCCAGCCACATNGGGTATTCTTTGTCAGGCAAATCCGGAGTCAAACCCATATCACGGGCTTGGATCAGGAGATCCTGATTATCAATGGTATAATGGTCCTTTTTCACTCCAAATTCCATCAATTTNTTAGTGATTTCCTCTCTCCGGCTGTAGTCTTGTTCACAGAGTTTGAAATGGGCTTTNCCATCTTTTTTACGAAACATGCCATAAGGTTTTCCAGGCCAGTGACCTTCCTGAGCCATGTATCGTCGTTGTGTGCCTCCTGCTTTAGCAGNAGCGTAAGTAGGAACGGGCCATTGTACTCCACGTAATTGACGAATTTGATCATAAAGACCAATACCGTCTGTCTTTTCCACTTCAAGCATCCCGGTCAAATCAGCATCAGTATTGATGCTGGCTTGAACCATTGCACGAAAAATTTCTTCGGCATCATAGTACCCGTCGGCTTTTCGTTTCCAGGGAAAGATTATATCTCCGTCCATACCAAGAAGATTGGCAATGGTGCGTCCTTTGTCGATAACCATATCCATATCGGGGAGGCAATTTTCCGGAGGCTCTGCTGCTTTGTCGATCACATAGATCCGGCGTTCACTATTGATATAGACCCCCTGGACTTCACCCCAGGTTGCGGCAGGAAGAATCACATCGGCATAAAGGTTGTTCGGTGCATGTCGATAAATTTCCTGTGCAACCGTAAAGGTTTTGGTGAGGGCGGGACGAACCAGATTTTCTTGATCCGGTAAATCGATATGGGTTGCATAGATCATAAACATCGCTTTGACATCGTCCTTCAAAGCCCGTTCCATCATTCCAATAGCCATTCCGGGGTTTTGGCTTTCTGAGGCTCTACGAAGATTGGCTTCCGGGACACGCCAAAAGGTAGCAGTTTGTTTTCGATGAGCTTCATTATTTAATCCTTCGTTGAAAGGGAGGCGTCCCGTCAATCCTCCGGTAAATCGCTCTCCCATGGCATTGGGTTGTCCTGTCATGGAAAAAGGCCCGGCACCGGGTCGCCCGATGTTCCCGGTAAGAAGATGGAGGTTGATGATGGAAATATCGTTATGTTGACCATGAATATGCTGATTAAAACCAATACCCCAAAAGGTAATCACTCCCCCTTTTCCACGCCTCTTTCCTTTGCGGGTTGCATCGGCATACAATCCGGCAATCCTTCGAATCAAGGCCGGAGTGATTTCTTTTCCAACACGGGGTCCCATGAATTCCATAGCTTGCTCAGGACTATATCGCGCCAGGACTCCTTCGACATATTTTTCAAATCCAACGGTATTTTTCTTGAGAAAGTCCCATTCGATTACATCGGGATGATCTTTGAGGAGCACATGTGCGATGGAATTGAGAAAGCTGATATCACCGTTGAGGCAAGGGACATGAATCGTGTTTTCCGGATTGATTTGCTGAAACGCTTTGAGCGTCCCGGTTTGGCGAGGATCCACCACAACCGTAGGAATATTATTTTTCTTTTTATGATCCGCAACCCGCCAGAAAACGATAGGGTGGGATTCGCGGGCATTGTGCCCGAAATGAAAGATCATATCGGCCAATTCAATATCGTCATAAGACATTGGCGGCGTATCGGAACCTAATGTGGCAAAATAGGCGGTCACAGCACTGGTCATACACATCCGCGCATTGGCTTCAATCGTGTTTGACCCCATCACGCCTTTCATGAACAGATTTTCCAGATATTGCCCTTCAACAGTGAGCTGCCCTGATCCATAAAGCCCTATACTATTNCCTCCATACTTTTTTATTAAGTGAACAACTTTTTGAGTAATCATTTCCTCTGCATCATGGTAGGAGACGGTCAACCACTTGTCGTCATCAAAATTGCCTTTGGTTTTGGAAACAAAATCCAAGTCACCATGATTCGGTTTTTCCCATTCTTCCCAAACATCTTTTCGAACTAAAACTTCGGTTAAGCGATCGGTGTAGATTGGTTCGGCAGCAGTCAATCCTTTGATGCATTGGAGCCCTTTATTGTTCGGATGGTCTTTGTCCGGCTGCATGCTGACAATTTTGCCGTTTTCTACCTGGATCATAGTCCCGCATCCTACTCCACAATAAGGACAGGCAGCCTGAACCAGTTTTCGCCCTGTNTCTGCTTGTATCTTGGCAGGTGCCGCTTCCAATTCGGGATTCTCCCCGGACAATAATTTTGTTCCTGCAGCAGCTCCTGCAACAAAAGCGCTACCCTTAAGAAATAAGCGACGTCCGATACCGTGTNTACGTTTCATATCTATCNCCTCATATTGAATTTACAGTTCGTTAGCATTCTTTTTGCCGAGATACCGCAGATAAACTATGATATCGTTGATTCCTTGATCACTCAGTTGAGCCAACCCCAGGGAATCACCAAAAGCCCGCATTGGTGTTCCTTCTCTTCCGGACAGAATCACAGCTTTAATGTANCCGTCATTGGCTTTATCCAGGAATCCATTCAGCCCGATTCCGGTGCCGCTACCTCCTAAAATATAGCCTTTGCCATTATCACCGTGGCATTGAGCACAAACTCCCACATAGAGCTCTTCACCATTTTTCCGGTCTCCTGAAGAGGTCCAATTATGATCCACCTTCCGATTTGGAGTGCGTTGAAAACTTCTCAGGAAATGAATGATATCGCTGACTTGATTCTCGTTTAAAAAGGCGAATGAAATCATCGATGTTCCTGGGCGTCCATGACTTATGGTATCTGCAATAAAATCATCCGATGCCAGGGCCAGAAAGTCCTGGTCAGTCAAACTAGGGGCTAAGCCGACTTTTCCCTCTCCATTGGGCTGGTGACACGGCGCGCACATCGCAAAAGTCTGTTTACCTCGTTCCACCACAGGATCTGATGATTTGAGAGGTTTTTTCTTGGCCCTGGCTTCTGCATGGTCCATGTTGAGGTAGGCCATTAAGTTTTCAATTTGGGGTATTAAATGTGCTTGAGGAGGCATGGTCGCACTATCCCTTTTTGGTTTATATCCACTGGGGTAATGCCTTCCTCCTTTTTGTAAGCGAATCATAAGTAACTCTTTGCTGGCACCTTGAATGGACGGTCCGAATAAACCATCCTGTGAAGGATCAGAACCGTGACAGGTAAAACAATTGGCACGATAGATCAATTCTCCTTTCTCCTCTGGTCTCATAATGTCAGAAACAGTGGTAGATTGACCCCAGCTATCTGTCGGAATGACAAAGAATCCTATCACCATTAGGAATCCTNTTGCTATTTTCATGGTTTTCACCATATTGTTAGACCTACTCAAAAAAAAATTCATAGCTTGCTCCTCATTTCAGTTTAGAAGTGTGAGATGGATTCCATGAGCTTTCAAAACATATTTCTTTGCTTTCCATCAATCATATACCAATATGGACGATGACTTTTTTGATTGTAAAATCAGAGATCCCCTCAAAGATAACATGCATTAAACATTTGTCTATCAGCAAATCTACGTACTACACTGCAAATCACAATTACGTGTCATTACTCAGGAGTTGTCATTTCATTTATTTTTGTTGCATCAACAATTAATTAGGATGGTCATTCATTCTTTTTTAATTTAGAGGTGATAAATGCAACCAAAGCTTTAATATCCTCATCACTCAATTTTCCTGAAGGCTTAGCCATCTTTTTTTCTGTTTTGTTGAAGGTTTGNNGTTGCCACATTTCTCTGTATTTGTTGATGGCTTTACCCAGNTTTTCTTCAGAGAGTTGATTGATTGGNGGGTATTTAAATTTACTGGGATCGGCCTTGCTTTTCTTTCCTTCCCCTAGTTTCCCATGGCATTTTTTGCAAGCCTTCTTATATAAGGCTAACCCAACAGGGGCAGCAATCGACATTTCAACAGTGGTACTGATTATCAAGAGTCCTATTCCTCCCATCACGGGCCAATGGAANATCTGTCTCATTATTTTTGGCACAACTNCTCCTTTTGAGGTGAAGAACTGTTATGAATCTATTTAAATTTATCCGTATCTGTTCTCTGATGGGATGCTAAAAATACAAGACACTCAGTCGAGGATGAGTTTCTTAATCTACATGATGCAGAGAATTCGTCTATTAGTAATTCTACTTAGATTAGAAGAACGTTCTCTTCAATGGAAAAGGTATGGCCACTTTATCTCCAAAAGGAATTCCCCAGTGACGACAATATACACCAAAATAAGTACTTTGCTCCATTACCCTGAAATCACACCAGAGGGCGAGTTCCATTNCANCTGCAACTGCAGCAATCAAGGGTTTGTCCAGTTCTATTTAGCTTGGTACACCCGAAATTATTATTGAACTATCCATACAAGAAAATGATTCTGTACGTTTAATTTTGGAATTCTTAGTCCTGCTGGTTGTTTCTCTATTTTCAATAAGTTGGGTACTATANATGGTAATAAAAAAAGTCATATTGAAGGATAAACCATAGAATATGACGAGGAAACAAGCTAAGATATAGACTCAGGAATTTTATAAGTCAATATTAGGGAAGCACTAAAAACTCCAGTTTCAGGTAATTGCAAAATAACTAAACCTTGCACGATCCGCTCATGGGACGGTTTATAGAGCAGCCCATAAATCAAACTGAAAGCCTATTAAAAACTCTGTAAGCCAAAAATTGTTATTTCAAACGTGGGGATAAATTTTAATTATATTATAGTGCTTAATATAAAATAGATTTAGCTTGGTTCGAAATATCACTTTATTGTGTCTTTTTACTTTGCCTTGAAATTCTAAATTGTAATGAAATTTAACATTTTGCTTTTATTGTTATTAGCTGTTGTTCTTGGCTCAGCCTCAAACGCTCAAGAAGCTGGTACCGGTGGAGTGTCCGGAGTTGAAAAAGAACCGCTGAGGATTTATGAAAACCGCGGGGGTGATTTCGAATTGACTGGTCCGGACGGAAAAGAAATTTCATCAGAAAGTTTCCGTGGGAAAGTAATACTGATTTATTTCGGCTATACCTATTGTCCGGATGTCTGTCCTATGTCACTTTCACATCTCAAAGTAGGTATGCTGGAGCTTGAGGAACAGGCCAAAGAAGTGCAGGTTCTTTTCGTTTCCATTGACCCTGAACGAGATACTCCGGAAAAACTGAAGGAGTATGTGCCGTATTTTCATCCAGATTTTATCGGACTTACCGGATCTGTCAATGATGTAGCTGAAGTTGCCAGACAGTATGGTGCACATTATTTCAAACAATATGTTGAATCTGTTGAAGGTTATTTCATGGCGCATACTGATGCGGTTTTTCTTGTTGATCAACAGGGACGTTATCGGGGGCGTTACAAAACTGAATGGGATATGGAAAAATTGATCTCGGATATCCAATGGCTGCTTAATTCGGGTTCCTAAGACTAATTTGAAAATGTATTTTTCATCTACTTCATCTAGATTGCCTTATGCTTTTAAAGCAGTAACGCAGTCTTGTGTGTTGTTTCTGTTGAACTGGTTGGTATGGCAGCCTTTACACAGTGTGCATCATCTTGCTCCAAAGCTGATAGAAACATCCCAACTTCAAGTAAAAGAACACGAACATCTACATGCTGACTCATCAGTTCATAGTCACCCGGAGACTTCTTCACCTGCAAAGAAACAGCATCAGCAGCAGGCAGAAGTTGAATGCTGGTTTTTGTATTGTAATACCTCAGCAGAACAGTATTACTTTCCCAAGCAGAGATCTTCGCTGAAAAGACTGGATAGCATACTTTATAATCTTAATTATACTGAAATTGGACTACTTAATAATATTCAGCTGATTAGTGAATATTCCCCACGTGGACCTCCCCTGTTTCTACTTCAAAACTAGTTCTTAACTTTATTCACATTTCTTTATGTACTTCATAGCAATTAAGATGTGTTCAGTTTTTAATCAATAATATTGAACCACTAAAATGTCTGAAATAAGTCAGTTTTATAGCATTTGTTGTTGGTTCATTCGAAATAACAAACAATAAAATAATTACAAGGAAAATTATGTTTCAAATGAAGAGTTATCATAAAATGCTTCTGTTGATTAGCAGTCTTTATGTCTTGATGGGTTGTACAAAAGACATGCATCATAAGCTGCATGCTCATATGGAAAAAACAATTCATGCTCACGGGGCATGGGTACGTGCGGTACCACCTGTTTCTCACATGTCTGCAGCTTATTTGACTTTAATCAATCACGGAGACAAGGATGATCAATTATTGTCTGTAGAAACAGAGCTGGCAAAGGTTGCTGAACTGCATAATGTCAAGAAAAAGGACGGAATGATGTCCATGTTTCCAGTTCCATTTATACCCGTTCCGGCACGGGGAGAACAAAACCTTAAACCAGGAAGTTATCACTTGATGCTCATCAATTTAAATCAAACCCCAAGGATAGGTGAGGAATACG
>NYXK01000003.1 GCA_002685535.1 Deltaproteobacteria bacterium | reverse complement strand
AAGGTCGTTGTCATCAGTGGAGCAGGCATATCGGCCAATGCAGGATGTGAGGTAGCATCGGTGTACAACCTACTCAATGCTGACTTGATCCAGTCTCTACTTTTCAGCAGATGCGGAAATCCAAACGCGTCTCTTTCCACCGGTCCCTTTATTCTTCACCAGTCGAGGCAGCCCAGTTCCATTCCACGATCTGTGGCATGTTTGCCCACACCAAGTCAGACGTCTGTCAGCCTACACCATTCCACAAGGCTATGGCCACCCTAGCCGACGATCACCGACTGGTACTCCACATCACACAAAACGTAGATTGTATCGAGAAGCCACTAGCGAATCTTGATGCCAAGACCGTTCGTCTCCACGGCCGAGTTGACCAGATGAGGTGCCAGAAGTGCAATTGGGTTGGTGGGTTTCAACCTGGCCTTTTCCAAGCTATAGATCTACCAATTTGTCCGAGTTGTGTGGAAAGAAATCAGGCCCGGGCATCGCAAGGCAAACGGATACTGAATCCTGGGGGGCTTAGACCCGACGTGCTTTTGTATGGCGAGCCTCACCCTGACGACTCGGGCATCTTGCAAACTATCCAGAGTTGTTTGAAGACAGGACCGGACCTGGTCCTCGTCGTTGGCACCACGTTAAAGGTGCCAGGAACCTTATCAATAGCAAAAGATTTCTGTCGCACCACTCAGAGCAGGGGCGGTATTGCTGTCTGGATTAGCAAGGAGGAGCCTCTATCAAAAGTACGACATCTTTTTAATTATGTGTTTCGAGGAGACTGTGACGACCTAGCTTGTAAGTATCTCAGTTATCCCATTTCCCAAACAAGTGCTTACATGGCGCAACAGAATTTGTGGCTCGTCGAAATTTCGAGAATTATTCGCTATCTGAAAGCCATGCTTCACTTATAGTATAGCACTGTGGACTTTCCATGGATTTCACATGTTTGACCGACTCGGATCATCAGTTCTAAGAAAGGGTTGCCAGTTGCGCCCTCCCCTGTCCTTACTTGCCGATTAGGAAACCCACCCCCCGTGACCACAACCCATCCTCTCGCGCTCCTTTTATCTATCACAACGCCACAAACATCTGGGTAAACTCGTATGTGTTCTCCCGTGATCTCATGATTTTTCAAGTTCGATGTTCACTCTCCCAGCAATCTGCGTCTGCGTTAGTCGATCTCTTGCACTGGTAGTCATCGAAGACGGGAGTTGTCTAATGCCCTACCAGTCCCGCAGCAGTACTTCTTAAACTTTGCTGATCACTCGTAGTCCTTAGCGCACTACTTAGGTGACCAGCAGCATTTACTATTATGTTGAACTTGACAGGGGTGCCATGTGTGCGTGATGTCAGCCAGAATATGTCCCAGATGTGTTGCTTTAACACCTGAAAGTCATACAAATTGCCTCCAGTAATGATGGAGACCATTTTGGAGCTGCAGTACACATCTGTCAGCTCAAATCTGAGAAATGATACGCCGTCGATTCCTGATACTGCCATATACCATTTGTAGAAGTCTGGCGACGTTTGCCCGACCAAAAATCCGGCGTGATGAACAGTCTCTGGGAATGGCATTCCATCAGCGCGAAAGACGACTTGGACATGCCTTTGGAACGTCTCTAACAGTGACCGCACCTCGACCAGTGCACTTTCAACCCGATTATCAATAGTGAATTTCACAGCTGGTGGCTGATGATTGTCTTGGGGCACTACCAAGGACTCAGGTCGAGGTAGGGAGGAAGGTAGCGGAGGGAGTGTCCTGGGAGTCAAGTCGTTGTGCTCAGAGACGCACGTCGAGGGCAGAAACAGTCCCTTGTTTACTTTTTCAGCCTGTATGTTTGTGCAGACAGTGGGCGCCGCCGCCAGCGAGGGATGACCATCTATTTCGGCCGTCGATGTGCTCTGCGTGGAATCTGTGACCTTGCTCAGGGTTTGTCGTTTACTTTGAGGCTGCTCTGCTTCCCCATTGAGCAACGACGGGATCGAAATTGGCGCAGGATACTGGGAGATCAGCCAACGTACTTCAAGTTAAGTCCCCTTAAAAAAGGGTGTCTAAGACTTACTCGATGGAGCTCACTGATATCTGGCAGATTGGCTGGCTGAGCTGACGACACATCCTCGCGACGTGCATCTGCCATATGGAAGGAAATTTTCGACCGATAAAATCGGTTTTGTCGCAAGAAAGAATAGGTTCCCCGAGGTAGCGTATGTCGATTTTCTTCGACCAACGATGGTCAGGGCTGGAGCGAACGAAGATGGCTGTTGGATGGAAATATGGCGTGACTGTGAATTTTGACTTATTGCGATTTACGTCATAATTCGAAGCCGTGGAAATGCGACGCGGTCGCTGGTTAGGCTCCCCGTAAGAGCCAGAGATCAAGGATGGGTTCTTGGTCTTATACGATGGAGAGGATCATTTTTGACGCTGCCGCATTGCGCACAGTCCATCGCGATAGCGTTACCCAGTTATCGAACACCCCCGTGGCGAGAATGTCGACAACGAATACTTACCAAATCGAGCGACAGCTACCTGTGAGGTTGAGGAATTGTGAAGGAGGTGCGGTGACACTTCGTAAGCCTTCAGTTCATTCTTGCAGGTGGGGCCTGGCAAACCTTGTCACAGAGATACGCCAGCAAACCGCCGATCACTTCAGCCCCAGTCTCTGCCCCCAGTCTCTGCCCCCGGTTTCTGCACCTACTGTCTGCGCTTAGCCACTCACATTCAAATCAATCTGCCCCTCATTATCTCTTCCGTTATCTTGATGGGATGTTTGTGGTCAACTTGGTTGGAAGTGATCCATCCGGCGGAGCTATGAAGAAGCTGAGGGGTGGGAAGGCGGGGTAAAAGAGGCGAGGAAGCAACTGTGGGAGGAACAAGAAGAAAGTCGGAGGATTGGCAGGCTATCTTAAATTACTGCAGCCTACATGCCGAAAGGTCGCCTCTATTCGCAACTGTAGTAATACAGCAGAAATTGACTAACATGTGTCCTGGCGACCCGAGACGCACCCTTTAATGAGACAAATCGGCTGCCCTCTAATGATAAGGGTTCTCAAGCGACGTCGTACCTTAAGCATATGCCCCATAATCAAGGTCGACTAAGATGCTTCATTACGGCTTTAGATATATGGAAATCTAGGAATATGCTCCGTAATGAACGTCGCTTGAGAAACTTTGGATTCAGGAATATAGCGGGTAATGAATGGCAATAACTTACGGCATAAATTTTAGCATATGCTCCGTAATAGAAGTCGCTCAAGAGTTCTTATCTTACGGCACTAAATTTAGACATATGCTATTACGAAACCGTAGTAAACGTCGCTCGAGAACCTATAGTTTACAGCATTACTTTTAAGCATCTGCAAATTTAAGCATATACCCTGGGGAAGGCTTCAAGTTGTGTGGATCATCAGGACCCCAAACATGTTACCCTACTGATTAGAGTTTTGAGTGACTAGCGCAGAGGAAAATCTGCAAGATGCCATCCATTTCCTGAATGGGGATGATGACTCAGGTCAGCCACTTAAATTGTTCACGCNCGTACTCAGGTCAGCCACTTAAATTGTTCACGCCCGTAAGATCGCAAAGCTTACTCTGTTTTAACAAAGGGCCAAAGATGGCATCGCTCTAGGAGGATGAAAGTCACAATATTGCACGTGATCGCCTCGCACAAGAACGCCGCACGCTTCCATACTCCTCCCCCTCCTTATTGTTACTTTCCCCACTCGGTCCTTCATCCTGTTCCCCTCAAGCGCCAAGCAGTAACCATCACCAAATGCAGCCTCCTTCCTTTAATCCAAGTGCAGATGTCGACAAGAGGCCGCCTAGCATCAGCATCAGCTTCAACGAGCCGGAGGCAGATATGTTCCAGATTCTCCATCCTTGGGAACGCGAAAGCGCCGATCAGAATCCATATCCCGCTCCGGACACCCGCCTCCCGTTCGACTGAATTGTTTCTGGGCCTCTAGCATACAAAACATGCCCATCTACGATTGCAACCCTTGGGATTTCTACAAGCCGTTTCTCGCGTTGAGCGGGGGGGACATGCTGGTACTCTGCAATCATAACACCATCGCCCGTGTCATACGGATTTACCCATTACGGTTCTCGCCCTTTTCGAGAAACACCGTTGTTCAAGTCCAGCATCGAAATTTTATTGATTACTATGAAGCCTATTTTTTCGAAGATCAAGTATTTACCGTCAGCGAGTATATAGAATTTTCCGTGAAGGACATGGTCAACAATGCCCTCTATCCAATAGAGAGTGAGATAGCCTACATAATGGGTCAGGTAGGTCCAGATAAATCTAAGGCGAGCTGTGCACTAGTCCTAATCTTACAGGTCCTGGCTGGGACGCGCTTCATCGAGTCTAGAGGGGAAAGTGCGACTATATCAAGGACGACGGTTCGAATCTCTCGTGAGGGCAAAGTCAAGATTGGTACGAGGCGTCCGAATGCAAACCATCTGGGCTAACTTCATCTGTTAGATCCTACTTCTGTTCCAATGGACGGCGAGGGGTCTTCCGCAGATGCATCTTGTCTTGGTTCACTCATGTTATCGATGATGAATGAGACTCATGAGACTTTGCAAGCCACCGATGTTCGTTTCTGGTCCCGTGAGGCAATAGACTTTGTTAAAGCTACCTCCTGGGCAACCGCAGAAGAGCTATTCGAGGTAGAGGTTTTACTTTCCGGTGAGAAATCAAGGCTAACAGCGGCTGTCAGCACTCATTCTTGTCAAGTCCTAGGGGCCCAGAAACCCTTGTCGCACTCTGTGCAGCGAGTAGCTTGCTGATTAAAAGAGAGGCGAAACCGTTGGAAGCATTCTCGGAGAGGTTCAGCGTTTGAGATTTATTTGTTTTGGTCGCTGTGTAATGAGGCTGGAAAGGTAGTGTTCATAGCATCCTGCTACTTGCTGAAAGCTACTGTGTTCAGAATGATGAACTGCGGAGTGCCAAATGCTTATATTCTTCACCTCATTGACTTCCAAATCCCCAAATTGCTGTCCGAACAGAAGTGGTATGATAAACCTATCGCTATCTTTTCGGCACACCGAATCTCGCCACTCAGGGACGGTCGTTCTCGAGAAGGGTCACCTATGCCCGACATCACACCAAATAGGCTTGGGAAAATATGGCCACAGTGATTCAACCCCCAAGTTACACGGGCCACTTCGACTGCTATTTGGCGGCTTGCTTGTCTGTTGCATTCCTACCAGGCGTCGGAAAACTTGTGCTCCACAGAACTTGCTTAACTGTCTACATGGAAATAAACCGTTCAACGGATCAATTGCACCACAACCACAAGGGCAGAACATATTGTACAGTATCTAATTACACTGGTAAAGAAACCCTTCGTCCTAATGAGGACTTACAGGTGTATTCGTGGGACACTTTTAAGGCCTTGCCGGATTGAATGCTGCGCAAAGGCATAATAATTTACGAGTTCCCATCTCGAAGTCACCATTTAGGAAGAAGAATCTTTCTCATGGATAATTTAAGAGTGATATTGGAAAGAGCATGAACCTTGGAGCGTCCAAATCCGGCAACAACTATTCCTCCAGTATTGAGCAAACCGTCCGCAGTCGCAGACGCGGCCCTCCCACCCGCCCCCACCCTACCTTCCTTATCCGGCTCTACGAATTTGCTTCACGTGAGTGGAAGCAGCAGACAATATCTCTCCCCAACCTCATTCAGGTTCCTCACACACTCTATATTCTCAAGCGACATCTCCCATCTCTTTTCCTCAAATTCGTCGTCCTCGTGACCTTCAGGAAGTGTGATCCAAACGTCCTCTGAAAAGTATGATAACTCGTGGAAGGAGCCTATCTTAGATCCTCTGATAAACCCGAGAGAACCAAGATCTATCAAGTACAGGCACCCTTTCGAACTGCTTGGGAAAGGATCTCTATCAAACTCGTCCACAAAAACCAGTTTCTGTAGATCTTCGGCTTGCCTCAAAAACCTCGGAAACCCCCAGAACAGATGAGTTCTTACACGAACCGCGAGAGTTTGGACGGGTCGAAGGATGGCACCGAGTTGATTCATGATGTCGTCCATATCCGCGGATCCAGGTTCGTCAGGAAGGTCCAGAAATATCGTGTCTCGGGACCAGTTGACAAACGTGATACCGCTATCGTTGCCTTGTAACCTGATCTGGCTATAATGTCTCAAGGCTTCGATTCGAGACTCATGATTGACGTATAGCAGCTCAATTCGCGGTGCTTGCACCTTGACTTCACAGCTTGCCGCTCTCCGGTCGAACTTCGAAGTTATCGTGACGAGACGCGGCAGTAGTGCCAAGGTCCATATTTTGACTCGGACCTCAGGTGGAAGTTTTGGGAAGCAGCCGAAAGTAAGTACTTCATCTTCTATCGCTTCCCGAATTCGAACCATACATTCATTGTCTCCTCGACATCCTTGAATGGAGGAAGTCGGAAGTTTCAAGAGACGCTGGTGAGCAGGAGATAGCGGACGTGCAGGGAGAAGCAGCATCTTTGATTCAGTAGTGAGACTGCGGAGCAATAGGTTTAAAGGTGGTCAGCAAGTCTGATTTACAAGTTATAATGGCTGTCGCCAACTTTGGGGCTGGCTAAACAGGTGGCTTGCTAGATGGAGGCTGGAATAGGAGTTCGCTAATTCGGCAGATGCCTTTTTTCTGGTAACCGTTTCGCGCAACATAGCCCACCAAAACTTCGCCGCAAATATATCATTTCCTCACTCGATAAATGCGATGAACAGCAATATCATGACGTCCGACTGTAGCTTGTCCGAACCGCAGCGTACTTCCCAACCGACATGGACTCAATCGTAAGGGTTTCACCTTGTAGTTTACTTCTCTAACTTGATTACAGCTAGAGCCTTACCCCACGATTGACATCGTCGACTTTGAGGAGCCACGAACGCCAACGATGACAGCTCTCAATGTGGCTGAGCTCCATGATTGGCAATCGCGCACCAAGGATGCCGAGTCAGAACTTGCCAAGGAGCGCAGGAGGCTCTACCACGAGAGGAAGAGGACTCGGCGACTCCAGAATGAGGCCAATACGTATCACAACACTTTGATAATCTCGAAGCGTGTTAGCGATGAGGCAATAGCCCAATGCCAGTCCCTGTTGCACACGAATGCACTACTCGCCCAAGAGGTGCAAAAGCAGAAGACAGCGGTTGAGACTTTGGAGGCCTTGATCCAAAAGCTTTGTACTCAGCGTAAAGAAGAGAGCGTATTCGCACAAGTACCAGTGTGGCAGGCAGCAAGTACTGGGTTATTATCGAATAGCACGGAGGGTGTTGTTGAGGTGGATTAGATATGCCTTGTTCATGGCGGTTCGACTCTTGCTGAGAACAGTAAAGAAATTACGATGTGACAGTATGATATATAGCTTACTACAGAAAGCATCGAGTATGGACCACTGCATGGCTCAAGTATCTGCCGTTGGAAGATTTCAAGTCTCGAGATAGATCAATACATGGTGCCTTTCACTTCAATTTAACGATGTCCGTAGGGACCATTATCATACACTTTCTCCGTTTTGCGCATAACTAGCTCGCCTACAGCCCTCGAAGTCTACCTCTGCTTCCGAACTAGTATCGTGCTCGGAAGTAGATGCAGTCTGTTGATAAGTCATTGCTGCAGCAATGGCTTGTTCTAAGTTCGCACTCGCTAGAGTTTGATACTCCTTGTCCTCTCCGAGCATATCCTCCACCAACNTGNNCTCAAGTCTGTNTANCTCACGTCTCTGNNCGTCAATNTCTTGGAGCTTCTTNTTCAACANCGACTCCAACAAATCCTTGCTGCGTCCTAGGTCATCGATGACTTGCTGNGANNCCTGTCNTAAGCACGACAGCATCCGTNCGCAAGTGTTGTTGTCCAGTATGAATGCGAAAGACTCCGCTTCCGCTATGAATTGCTGGACTTTAATTGCACTTACTCGGATTCTGTGGACAGCAGTATGTCGTAATTGTGCTATCGAATCGAGAAGCTCGGGAAAAGGCTTTCCAAGATCAGCTAGCTTCTCGGCGTCGAACTTGTCCTCGTTGGAACGAAACACCCGGGCCCAGATATTGAGCTCTACAGATTCCGGGCAGTCCCATCCCTCCTTTGATAGTATTGCTTTCAGCAAAAGGGGAGGTTCTGATTAAGTAGTAGGATGTTAGCCGATGGCATGACGCAGTAGGAGCGGGGTAGCGAGACGCTAGCTTGTATTCGCCTAAGCGGCAGTGACAAGGAGGAGTTGCAAGCTTGGTAGCATAGTTAAGTGAGGTGCGGGGTCAAAAGGCGCTCGTGGCTTGACTGGAAATGCAAACCCAGAATTTGGTGCACAAGTTTGCTCCACACTTATGGGAACTGGCCATGGTGAAAGAGGTGGTGATGAAGCTTGTTGCAACCTCTACAGGTTAGGAAAACGCTGCAACGAATGGAACCAGATCGTAGATTGAAGAAGACAATTTGAAAGAGGGAAGATAGAGGTCCTTGAAGGTTGAGGAGGAGAATGGCTGTTGGAGGTCGTTGGAGATTTGAAGTAGGCGAGATTGGTGGAGAGGGGTTTCAGAGCTAAGCGAGCAATTGTTTACTTCAAAGACTAGGTTTTCTGACCAATCGAGTGTACGTGGAATGACGTCAACTCCACTCCTTTCGACATTTCAATGCTCCTCCAGGATGTCGTCCTCTCCTAGACGGGTCGATTGCTGGGAAGGAGAGGGCATGCGGCGGGGCAACTAGTCTATTTGGCGAAGTCACATCACCGAATACAGATCTGACAACAATTCTACTGGATTCAATCTCTCCCCAACCCTATTGAAAATACTCAAACTCTTACGATATGTGGTATCTCTAGAGTCGAACCACCCGGGAATTAATGTTAAGACTGTGTAGCGATCCTGACAGGTGATCAATAGTAAAGGCAAACACAGCGAGGTTTCTGATTGTGTTCTAGATACAATGGTGCTCAAGACAGGATAATAGCGTAGCGGGTCAATTTCGGGTAGGGAATGTAGATGTGAAAAGAAACAAAAACAAAGAGACAACAATACAAACACAGGTCCAGCCTTAGATAAACTCTATCTGTTTCCATCCTAGTCTGCTATGTTGGTCAGTAAGTATCACAAAGATTTGACGAAGAGATTACGTACCGTTGAGGACAAAGCCATTTTGAATCTCCAAAACACGAGAGAGAGACACGTTTGTACGCATCTGGAAAAGGAAAAGGAGGAAGCCGATGTTGAATAGGTTCCTTAGGGAATGTTCTGCGATAATTAACATTAACAATGTCGGAGAGTGGGGTTTCCTATACCATGAGAGACTCGACC
This sequence comes from Deltaproteobacteria bacterium, assembly GCA_002685535.1. Classification (GTDB taxonomy): domain Bacteria; phylum SAR324; class SAR324; order SAR324; family NAC60-12; genus Arctic96AD-7. The sequence goes on along the minus strand of NYXK01000003.1, from coordinate 3,429 downwards.
TTCTACTTTAACATCATCTGACGAAACATTTCCTTCAAGTCCTGCATGTCCTTCCTCATCCCGGAAATTTCGTCTTGCATCTCCTTCTTTATGCCGGCAACCTCTTCTGCAGTAACGCTGGTCCTCGATTCACTTCTCCCTCCCTTGTTAGCTGGATGAACGGTTGACCTGGAATTAGTTCTGCCTCGGCGTTCCTTGGGGATCTTCACTGTTCGATCTTTTGGCACGAACAAGCCTTGCTCATCGGATTGATCTCCCCTCATGAGCGCCTCTCTTCTACGGCGTGCCTTCGAAGGCTGTTCGATAAACATCTTTCTCGGCTCTCTGTATTCTAATGGCTCAAATCTCCAAGCTGCGATCTTGCCGTGTCGTTTCTCGCACTCTTGTATCTCAAAGTCCGCATCCGTATTTCCGAGAATCTTTCGCAGAGCTGTCCTACTGAGCACCATCTCAGTCCCATTCTTGAACAGAGCTAGACCATAGCCATTGGGATGGCGTGGCGAGTCGCTAGATCTCGTTTGGAAAGGGTTCGAAGCGAAGTCAATCAATGACTCGAAATTAGATGCGTCTTCTCGACTGACGCGTTTGTCGGAATATCGAGCATCAATGATCTGATCCTTTGGCAAGCTCAGATACCCATTTATCGCTCTATTGCCCACGCTTGAGGCCGCGACCAAATAGATGAGACCTGTCGTTTCGTCTTTGGTGATAAATTGCCAAGGATCTATGTTTGTCGCCCTTGGGCCAAAACTGCCATCTTCCTCTTTACGATAACCCGTGTGTTCCCTCGGAATCATTGCTAAAATCTTCTCTCCCGTGTTTGCATACCCTGGACCTTTCCACTTCACTACGGTATTCTTTAGAGGGTCCACTGGTTTTCCAGTCGTTGAAGAGTCGCCGCCCAAGCCTGTGTTCGGTTGGCCTCGGCCAGACGGATTCTCTCCGTCAGGTTTGAAGCCTAAAGCTTCGTAACACCACCCGGAATCATAGTCATTCTTTTTGATGACACTCTTGAGAGTCTTTTCGATTTTTTCCATCTCTTTCAATGCGGCCGAGTCATGGGGGTCGTTTTTGAGCTTCTCCCAATGTAGCCTCGCAAGAAGGGCATTGCTTTCGAAGATGGTGTATTGGATGAGGAACTGGCCGAGATTCTTGTCATCTAAGCCATCTTTTTTGTTTTGGGCTTTGATTTGGAGATTGAATTTGTTCACTTCTTTCATAATCGACGGTTTCTCTCGTGCCGAAGGTGGGTCGCCTAATATTCCTTGGATAAGTGGTGTTGCGGCCCTGTAGATTGCTTTGATAGCCTCGTTCGGTCTCAGGGTGGCTGGCTTCTCGTCTTCACTACCTTCNTNACCCGGTTCGCTATCGGAATCGCCGCCGCCGAAAGCGTTGTCGGCGAACTCCTCGCCAAATGGCCTTTCGACTGGGTCAGGCGGNGTATATCTTTCGGGTGCCTTGTCATAACTCCTCCTCTCGCTNGGATCTACCAGGACCGCGTGAGCAGTTGAGAGCTCTGCAAACAATGTTAGATCCGAATGTTTAGATATGGGCAGGCTNACATACTTTTGAAGGCTAGCTCGGCATCTGGCCATTTCGTTTTGTCCGGGTGNGTGAGCTTAGCGAGCTTCCAGTATTGATTTTTGAGCTGAGGAGCTGTGAAATCTTTCTCCAGATCAAGAATGGTATAANAATCGCTGCTGTCCATAATCCGCTTGATNTCACGGTAGGAATCTTCGGTTCGTCGAGGGTCGACCGGAGGTGGTGGATCTGATTCTGACATGTTCGCATCTTCCGGTGCATCTTCAACAAAAGGCGTTATGCTTCTAGTTTCAGGTGCCAAAGCATCCTGACCAGAGGATGCCATGTTTCCGCGAGCCTCTTTCGGCTGAAACAGACTTTTGAACGACTGTACGAGATGTGGAGGAAGCTTTCGGGTGGGTTGGAAAGATACTTATAGCTGTCGCTATAAATTTGGGGGTCAAACCTCTACAAGAATGGCATATGGGTATTTGAGATTGTGGTATATTGGCGGATGCTTTAAACGGGACACGGCTTGTTTAAGATTTCCACGTCATAGGGCTTCACCAGACACATGCTACTTCTCTACCATGCAATACCAAGCATGAGATTCTCTGACTCGTGAGGATATCGACTGATCTCTGAATTATTAACTACCGACTCAAGAATCTCCAATGTGCTGTGGAATTCTGCATCTAANTTTGTGGAATTCTGTGTCTGACTTGACTTTAATCCAAGCTCAACATGTTTCGATTGACTCTCCCGGCTTGGGCACTCGTCATNCTGGGGNNCTTGGCTTTGGCCACCTCAGTCCNACCTGAGCCCTCAGNNGGATTGACAACAACCTCANACCAAAGCTTCACTTCCAGTATCACCCTCTTGGCCACTGGCGTTGNTGATNCCANACACCNCAACCGCAGNGGCACTGTCCGAACCGCAGTGACNNCCATNGTCGGATTGTGTCCAATNTNATCANCAGGAGNAACAGCTTCTGTGCTTTTCCCAGTCCAGCCCTCGGGATCATTCTCTTGGTCAAATCAGACTTTCCACAAGGACAGCTCTACGCAAACAAATCTCGCAACTGTATCAGTTCCACAAGCTCCCGATCACGCCCCCAAGTCGTCAAAGAGTCCAAATTTGATCTTCGACAATGGTCCAACACCTCCACTTCCTTTGTCCACGTCGACGAATTCCACATTGGCCACCAGCTCAGGGTATCGTTTGATCTTTGGGGATCGATTACTCTGGCTCTTCTTCGGAATGGTGAACATGGGAGTGGTATGAATTGTCATTTGGAGTGCATGAAGGACCGTCTGAAACATGGCCCAACTTTAGGTGTGATGTTAAGACTCAATTTTTGTCCGATGGAGAAGGGCCGTATATTAAACAAAGTTTATCTCACATTAGCTAGCTATTTGAAGAGTCTCCCACTTACAAGCCTCACTTGTACGCTCAAGGACTTTTTAATTTTTGTATTGTATTGATGAGAAGCTGTCACGTAGGTCCAAAGTAATCTCCAAACCCGTCCAACCGCCCTAGCCCTCTATCAACCTGTTTATCGGTTTATTCCATGAGTAGATATTTTCTTCTCCTTAGATCGTCAGGTGTGCATTCACACCACCTCCTTAATGGCTCCCTTAGCCTGCTTCAATAAAGTCGGCTCCAGTATCCTTTCTCGCAGTATATTTTCTTTTTGCAAAGAAGCTGAGCGGAAGATCGGATGTAAATCTTGCACAGAACCATTGCGATTTCCCACGTCCCGGGGTGATTCCTTCGCAACACTGACGATTCGTGGTCCTTGCAGCTCGGTGCAGTCGGTGGCCAATTTTTTGAGATGCTTCGGTACACCAAACGCCATTCCACAACCGCAAAACATGATGATTCTAGACGTTACACGTTAGCATATTG
>NYXK01000002.1 GCA_002685535.1 Deltaproteobacteria bacterium | reverse complement strand
GTTGCCGTAATTTTCACATTTTTTGATAATATTTCCCATTTCCTGCGGTGCAAGAAACTGTGCTTTTTTGATATTTATGACTGCCTTTGTCTTCGCCAGAGCAACCACCAAATCCGTTTGACGGGAGAGAAATGCCGGAAGCTGCAGAATATCCGCGACTTCTGCTGCGGGAGCAGCCTGTTGAGGTTCATGAACGTCTGTCAGGATGGGGACATTAAATTCGGTTTTTATTTTTTCCAGAATCCGCAAACCTTTTTCCAGTCCCGGACCCCGGAATGAGTCAATTGAAGAACGGTTTGCCTTGTCAAAGGAAGCTTTGAAAATATATGGAATTCCGAGGCGTTCCGTAATTGACCTGAAAGTCTCAGCGACTTTCAAGGCCATATTTTCGGATTCAATCACATTGATACCACCTACAAGCACGAAAGGATTTTCGTTNCCCAGTTTCAATTCACCNACAGAGATGGTTTTTTGTGTTGTCATATACTGACTTAAGTTTCAATNGAGTGAGCGGCTTCGCTCAGGTTACNCATTTTTTGAATTGCCANTTCNCGNCCNAAAATNCCNAATCCGCAGTCAGGTCCNGCAATCAGACGCTCCGCGTCAATGTGTTCAAGTGCGTCCAGCAAACGTTTGNGAATTTCTTCAACTGCTTCCANGTTACTTTTTGCAATGGCGACCACTCCAAAAATTATGGTAGTAGTCTTGAAATGTTCGAGCAAACTCAAATCATTGTAACGGTGCGCGTCTTCCAGAGAGAGAGCCATCACGGACGAGGNTTCCATTGCATCCGCAATTTGNAAATAAGATTCCCGAGGTGCTTTTGGATAATCAACCACGTCAATCTTATCCGGATATCCNCAGCACATGTGTGCGGTTCTGATAACTCCTTCCGGNCAGNTCTGAAAAGCGCGATCCAGATTTTCAATGCCAAATTCAAGCGCACGTTCAGGATAACGTGCAAAGAGTGGTTCATCGATTTGAATATATTTNCACCCAGCGTTTGCCAGGCTGAGAACNTCCTGATTGAGTGCTTCAGCAATTGCTTTACCAAAATCTTTTTGATTACCATAANACTCATCAACAACTGTATCCGCGACTGTTAATGGTCCTGGCATAGTAATTTTTACCGGCTTGTCCGNGGCCGNCTGCGCACGTTTCCAATCGTCANCCAAAAACAAATCACGCGGCTTNACTGGNCCACACACGGTCGGCAGGAATGATGAGTAATTTCCNGTGCGCAAAGTCTTTTCGCTAAGATTCTCAAAATCCATTCCTTCAAGGTGACGGCAGTGATAGTGGATATAATTTTCACGGGCAATTTCACCATCAGTCGGAATATCAATTCCTGCGTTTACCTGATCGGTTACTGCATCATGAGTTCCGCGTTTGAGGATGGATTCCGCTTCTTCGCCCATTGCTTCCTTTGCTGCCGCCCAACCACGTGTAGGNTCAGCTGTGTCGAGATTNCCGAACCAATCAGGCAGTTTCACATATTCAGGTTTCGGATAAGCACCAATAGTAGTAGTTAAAAGTCCCATGTANATACCTTTTGTAGATGATNTGTANAGTGCCTATTCTTACACGTAAGTTCTTAAGTTGTAAAAGCAATAATCAAAGAAAGTCCGTTTTGTTTGAGNCACCGTAATTATAGTATTTACAAATNATTGTACAATTTATTTTTGATTTTATTTTTTAAGTGTNAAGTCCTCTTTGACAATCCTCTTTCATTTTTTTATAGTGTAATCTGCTACTATGTTTGAANTTCTANAAAACACAGGCTGCCGAAAGAAAAATCATGTCCAATCATTTTGAAACAGGCCTCCCTCAAAATCNGGCAAATTATACTCCGCTGTCGCCAATTACTTTTTTGACCCGAACGGCTTTTGTCCATCCTCAGCGAACTTCCGTAATTCATGGTAACCGTCNCTGGACATGGGCGGAAACATATAAGCGCTGTTGCAAACTGGCTTCCGCTTTATCTAAAAGAGGAATCGGCAAGGGCGATACGGTATCGATTCTGGCACCAAATATTCCAGCTATTTTTGAAGCGCATTTTGGGGTGCTGATGNCAGGTGCNGTTTTAAACACAATTAATATAAGGCTGGAAGCAGAAACACTGACCAATATTTTTGAACATGCGGAGACCAAAGTTTTGCTGACCGACCGAGAATTTTCTCCGCTGATCAAGGAGACTTTAGCTAAAGTTAAAAGAAAAATTCTGGTGATTGACATTGACGATCCGGAAATAGNGTCAGGAGAATTTTTAGGTGAGTTAGAGTATGAAGCCTTTTTGGCAGAAGGCAATCCGGATTTTGAAGCAGTTTTGCCTGAAAATGATTGGCAGGCGGTATCACTGAATTACACTTCAGGGACAACCGGAGCTCCGAAAGGGGTGGTTTATCACACCCGTGGAGCGTATCTGCTGGCAACTGGAAATGTTTTGGCCTGGGAAATGCCGCACCGTCCGGTTTATCTCTGGACTCTGCCGATGTTTCACTGCAATGGCTGGTGTTTTCCCTGGACAATCACAATGCTCGCTGGAACTCATGTCTGCCTGCGTAAAGTNACAGCGAAAAATATTTACGATTCAATTGCGGAACACCGCGTGACTCATCTTTGCGGTGCGCCGATTGTGATGAATATGATCGGTTCTGCTCCACAGGANGAACAGCGNGATCTGCCNCACAGAGTTGAAATGCTGACAGCCGCAGCGCCGCCCCCGCCAACAGTGATTGCTCGTATGGAAGAAGTCGGATTTAATGTGACGCATGTTTACGGATTGACCGAAGTTTACGGGCCCTCTGTGGTTTGTGAATGGCAGGAGGATTGGGCGGGGAAGGACAAATCAACACAAGCACAATTAAAAGGCCGCCAAGGCGTACGCTATCACGTACTTGAGGGATTGACAGTCGTGGATCCGGAAACCATGAAAGCTGTTCCGGCAGATGGTGAAACAATGGGTGAAGTCCTGATGCAGGGCAATATCGTTATGAAAGGCTACCTCAAAAATCCTGAAGAAACAGCGAAAGCATTTAAAGGCGGATGGTTCCATTCNGGNGATCTTGGAGTACTGCATCCGGATGGATACATTGAGTTGAAAGACCGTAGCAAAGACATCATTATTTCCGGTGGAGAAAATATCAGCAGTGTCGAAATTGAAAACGTGCTTTACCAGCATGAGGCTATTCTGGAAGCTGCTGTGGTAGCACGACCTGATGAAAAATGGGGTGAAACNCCATGCGCATTTGTNGTGCTCAAANCCNCTGCTACACTCAATGAAAATGAAGTGATACAGTTTTGCAGAACAAAGCTTTCCGGATTTAAAATACCAAAAAATATTGTCTTTAGTGAACTGCCTAAAACTTCCACTGGAAAAATTCGTAAATCTGTCTTGCGAGAGCANGCCAAACAATTNTAATCTTGTANANTATANTTTTAAGGCNTTTTTCATAAAATCATCAAGTGTTGCCACTTTCAAAATTTTTTACCCCATTCTTTCAATTTGTGAAAGAAANAATATGNGCNTGATTGTCAANCAATTCATNGANGANTTAAAACTTGAAGGTAGGCGNGTTTTGACACGTGTAGACTTTAATGTGCCGCTGAATGATGAGCTTNAAATTACGGATAACGGACGAATCACTGGTGCTTTGCCGACTATCAAGCATATTATTCAACAAGGTGGAAAAGCAGTCCTGATGTCACATTTGGGTCGCCCTGGAGGAGAGAGGGTTGAAAGACTGAGTTTAAAACCTGCCGTGGAAGAATTGTCCGGACTTCTCGGACAAAAGGTTACATTAGCTTCGGATTGTGTCGGTGAAGAAGTCGAAACGCTGGTCAACAGCATGCAAAACGGCGAGGTAGTTTTGCTGGAAAATTTACGTTTTCACCAAGCAGAAACTAAGAATGAAACTGAATTTTGCAAAGAGTTGGGAAAACTCGGTGATGTNTATGTGAATGATGCCTTCGGAACAGCACATCGAGCNCATGCGTCAACTGCCGGTGTTGCAGGATTTATTACGGAATCCGCGGTTGGATATTTGATTCGTAAGGAACTTCAGTTTTTAGGCNCTGCTGTTTCTGAACCGAAAAGACCTTTTGCCGCGATTTTGGGAGGTGCAAAAGTTTCNGACAAAATTAAGGTTATNGAAAAACTNCTCGACAAAGTTCAAACTTTGATCATNGGTGGAGGAATGGCNTGCACTTTTATGAAAGCGCAGGGNCACAAAATAGGNGCTTCTCTACTGGAAGAGGACTCGCTGGATTATGCGAAGGAACTGATAAACAAGGCCCAGGAAAAAGGTGTTGAACTCCTGCTGCCGATTGATGCAGTTATCGCGGAACGTTTCGATAAAAATGCTGACACGCGTGTAGTAACTGCAGAAGAAGGTGCTCCTGAAGGCTGGCTGATTCTGGACATTGGGCCGCAAAGTGCTGAAATATTTTGCGAAGCGGTACTTAGCTCCGGAACTGTGCTCTGGAATGGTCCAATGGGTGTTTTTGAGATGGGAGCCTTTGCAAAAGGTACATTCGCAATCGCGCAAAGTCTTGCAGAAGCAACTGACAAAGGTGCTGTCACAATTATCGGAGGCGGTGATTCNGCGGCTGCAATTCAACAGTCCGGACTNAGTGAACGCATTAGCCATGTTTCCACCGGAGGTGGTGCCTCGCTNGAATTTTTGGAAGGCAAAGAACTTCCGGGNGTTAACGCAATTCAGCAATCCAAATAATACAACAGGCTTAATTNACTCAGCAGCAAATTCAATAATTATATGAACACGGTACTCNAAGCAGAAAACGATTCTACGGACAATTCTGAAGNAAAATCAGCAGNANTTACAGAGCAAGAAAGTACAAATGTATCTTTCAGTTTTTTCCTCTATCGGTTGATTGCCTACGCGGATGCCAGACGTTCAATTTCCTCATTTCTTTTTATCCTCTTTGTTGTTGTCATCAGTGACATCATTTTTAATANATACCTCTTTGTACCTTATACAGAACTGATAGAATCCATTTCCGGTGTAAATCCGGGAGGATTCGAGGAACTCGATGTAGGTTTTGCCCCGGAAGTCTGGCAGGCACTGCTGGGCATGATTCTGGGTACACTTATTCTGGTGATTTCGATTGCGTCACAAAGTATCCCAAAGCTGATCGATATTTACATGAAGAATGTTCCGAGTTTNCTCTACATCTGGTTTTTAATCNTTTCCGGTGGACATGCTCTGATAATCAAAATTTATGGTGAAATTGGACTTGTCCGGGAACCCAGCAGAATTTTCAACACTCATTTCCTGCTNACGATTTGTTCAATAATCGCCTTCCCTTATGTTTTCTATATCCTGCGCCAAACCAAACCTACCAATATTATTAATCGTATTTATAACACTAATATGGATCAGATCACCGCCCTCACCTCAAAGAGGAACCGTGCTTTGGCCCACATTCCTGATGTCGTTGAACATCAGCAGTACACAATTTTTGAAGCACTTAATCAACTTGATGATATTCTTGAATTTTCCTCTTTCAAGGAATTNAAGGCAGACATTGTTCATGATATGAGCATGACTTTACAAAATTATATCCGTCTCAAAAAAAATATTGCACCAGCATTTTTCAATGTATCGCCAAAAGTACGCACCGATATTTCATTTAAAACCATGGTGGGTCAATTTGGGGAAATGGANCGNAACCAAAGTTTCTATGAACAAAAATGTTTCCGCCTGCTCGGTAACGTTTATATAAGGCTGCTGGAACATGGTGAATTTGATTTGTCTTCGATGGTTGCAGGTGAAATGGAAACACTTGGGTTGACTGCGATAGAAGAAGACAATACTGAATTGGTTGATATTATTATTATCCGTTTCAATACTTTACTGCGTTTTGCCATAAAACATGGTGTGCGTAATAATGAACCGCGGAATCTATATAACCTCGGATTTTATTATGGAAATTTTATCAAACATTTGGTGGAGCACAANAAGATCGACCACGTAAAACGCTGCTTCATGTATCTGCGTATTTACGGTGTAGAAATTTTTAAACATGGCAGCAACAGTCCCGCCATGTATTTCATTGTGGATGTGATTGCGACTGAAATGAAAAAAGTTCTGGAGCAGATTTATCATGACGGCTGGGACGTTGAAATTCAGAATGGAATGCTCGGTGAAATGCTGCAGGTGGACAGTCCTCCGGATTTCAATAAAGAGGATATGGCCCGCGGTGTGCTGATCAACAACGGCGTGCGTGTCCTGCAGTTTGGACTCGCCTTATTCTATCAACGTGAAGGAATGAATGATTTTGTTGACCGGATTGCAAAAGATGTGCTTGATGATCTTGAAGTATTGGGCGAAGCTACTTTTTCACAAGTTATAGAAATGACTTCAAATCGGTTGCTTTTTTCCGGACCTACTTTTTGGGAAGATACAGATAGAGGNAATCTCAACATCTACTACACTTCTGANCAGGATCAAATTGATAGTTTCAAGCANCGNCTNTACGAANTTGCACAGACACAGTTGAAGAAAACAACGACAGAGAAGTATAAACTGACACATGCAGAAATGGAATTGCTCTGGGAAATGTCACGGATGACGAAAATAAAGGAAGTGGAGCAGATCAGTACCAATGTAGCAAATTTTGAGTTGATCCTGGGTGAATTACAGCATATTGACGAGGTACGTCTCGGGGCATTAGTTTGTTTACGTGAAAAGCTGAAATTCAATTCAGAAAATCCCAAACTAATTATCACTACAAGCCGTCAGGTTGCAGTGGGTACATTGCTGAAAATTAAGGGNAATATCTCCGGAAAGAAGAAGCNGCAGGAAATAGAGGCAACAGTACAGTTGAACACACCTAACTTTATTTTTGTAAAAANATCAACTTCTGCAGACAGCAAAATGTTTGATAATTTTTCATCGCTGGCTGTCAGCTTCCGGCCTTTGCGGCAAAAGATGGTTTATCAATTTGAGGCTGATCNTCAAGGTGCNGGAGCAAACGGTCTGCAACGTATTGAACATGCNGATACCGTTAAAATNATCGAGGAACTTTAATCAAACAGAGAAGCTTGCGNTTCAGGAGGTTCAGGTTTCTTTTCTGNGGCTTCTGCTTTTTCCAGTTTTCTAAAACAATCCGGATTATCNAAAGCTGGAACGCTGACTTTNGGTGAAACTCTCCATGCTTCCATTTTGTCNGCGGNAAAAGGCAGCAGGAGTTTTTCCGGTGAATTTCGCCCTCCGGAATGATCCAGCCACATAGCTCCGCTTGACGGCGTTAAAATAACCGGCATACGGTGATGAATTTCCTGCATCAAAGAATTTGCGGCTATTGTCAGAATAACACAGGTACGCCGAGTCTCTCCTTTGGTTGAAGTCCACTCCTCCCATAAACCCGCAAAAGCCATGGGACTTTCGTTTTTTAAACGGATAAAATAAGGCTGTTTTTGTCCTTCTTCTTTCGCCCATTCATAAAATCCGGATGCCGGAATCAAGCAGCGTCTCTTACGGAAGGCATGCCGAAATGACGGTTTTTCGGTAACAGTTTCCGAACGTGCGTTGATCAGCGGATTCGGCTCTTTCGCCCAAAAAGGAATTAAGCCCCATTCACGTGTTTCAAGGGTGCGTAAACCATCCTGCTGGATTATNACTGGAATTCGCTGAGAAGGACAAATNTTGTAACGTGGTTCCAGAATCATTTCTGACTGCAAAATGTCGAATGCACTCATCACTTTGTCTTCGCTGTCTATTTGGGCAAANCGACCGCACATGCCTAAGCTCCGTCAATCCCGCTGTGATATTTTTCCAGNAAATCTTTTTTGAATTCCGGAAAACGCTGNCCCTTGATGGCAGCNCGTGCACCTTTTACAAGTGAAAGGTAAAAGAAAAGATTATGGTAAGTGTTGAGACGTACTCCTAATATCTCGTTGGATTTATATAAGTGACGTAAATAAGCCCGTGAATAATGCNNACAAGTNGAGCAGGCACAGTCAGAATCAAGCGGTTCTGGATCCTCTTGGAATCGACTTTGTTTGATACTAATTTTTCCGTGTGAAGTAAACAGGGAACCGTTACGGGCATTACGGGTTGGCATGACGCAGTCAAACATATCAATTCCTGCCTCAATTCCTTCCAGCAAATCCTCTGGATCACCGACACCCATCAAATATCTTGGTTTGTCTGCAGGCATTTTTGCTGCGATGTGATGCGCCACACGGTACATTTCTTCTTTGGATTCACCNACACTCAAGCCCCCGATCGCATAACCGTCAAAGTCAATCTCAACAATCTGTTCCAAACTTTGCTCACGCAAATCAAGTTCACCTCCACCCTGAAAAATTCCAAACAAAGCCTGTTCACCAAAAACTCCGCTGGACTTTGTCCGTGCTTCTTTGCAGCGTTTTGCCCAGCGTGCAGTCAGTGCAATTGAACGTTCAACTTCCATACGTGTTGCAGGTAGTTCCAGGCATTCGTCAAGGCACATCATAATTGTTGAACCAAGGTTTTGCTGAATTGCAATTGAAATTTCAGGCGTGAGTTTGATTTTTGTGCCGTCAAGATGGCTGCGTATCTCAACGCCTTCTTCATCCAGTTTGAGCAGCTTAGCCAGTGAAAAAACCTGAAATCCACCGCTGTCTGTCAAAATCGGNCCGTGCCAATTCATGAACTTATGCAGACCACCCATTTTTTTTACCAGTTCATCACCGGGACGTAAATGCAGGTGATAGGTGTTGCCTAAAATAATTTCAGCACCGGTTTCAGCAACCTCCTCAGGTGTCATGCCTTTGACTGTACCGAGCGTGCCGACCGGCATAAAAATTGGAGTGTGTATCTTGCCCTGCGGAGTCTGGAGAGTTCCTGCCCGTGAATTTCCGCAGTTTGCTTCTACTTCAAATTGAATCATGCACTAAGTCAGTTGGCTGGATAAATATTTTGCATGATGGACGTCGTCTGCTCCTGCTGTTTTTTAAAGATTTCCTCTTCGGTTTCAGTAACCGGTGGAACATCCGGATCAAGCAGAAAAAGTGACTGCCCCCTGGAAACTATAATTCCGGAACCAGCTTCTACACAAATTTTACGGATAGTTCCCGGGAATTCTGCTCTAATCTGATTGAACATTTTCATCACTTCCAATAAACCTAAAACATCGCCTTCTTCAATGTGCTGGCCTTCACGGACATATTCTTCTGCCTCCGGAGTTTCACGTGAATAAAAGGTACCTCCAGTCCAGGCTAATATTTCATTACCACTTGCCGGAGGCTGTGGAGCAAGCCCCGCNGTCAATTCCTCTGCCAACTCCGGATCACTAAATTCTGGTGGGATTTCCACCTCTAGTTTTTCATTTCCGAGAAATTCATAAAATCCGGCTTTTTCCGCGATGATCTCAGGNAGACGTAATAACTCCAAAGCAACTTGATGACCTTTGTGTGCTGCGAGAATTCTCTCCCAGAACTGAGGATCTTCGTCNTGCAGAAAAGTTGCAGGCGCTTTTTTAGAATTNAGCAATGCTGTTAATTCGGCCCATGATATATCTGACTGCCCAAAATTGTGCGCAAAATCACTGTAAAAATCCGCAGCGTTTTCCAATATTTGCTGATCGTTGACCCAAATCTGTTCACTTGGTGGAATTCCGGGATGCTGATCCAGTCTTAAAAAATGATAGAGATCTTTCAAAATCAGTACAGGATTCTGTCTTGCTGAAGGGNTATTTCCTGTATTTTTTGATTTTTGCAATGCCAACCAGCCCATCAGCAAATGAGTTCTGCTNAATAATTTTTTCAACGGTCTTAAAAGCAGGGTAAATTTTTGTTCACTTATTGTGAGGCCTGCTCTACCATATTTTTTTTGAACGTTTTCAAGTTGAATTTTCCAGGCGACTTCCAGATTTACCTGATCGCAGATACGTTTTATTTTTCCCGCCAGTGCCANATATGCAGAAACAAAACGCGTGTTAGGTTTCAGCATGGGGTCGTTGCCCAGCAGCCAATGNAGTAATCCGTAATGNAAGTCCACGTTTAAATGTAAATCATGACCGCGCACCTCCATACAACGTAAAATTTCTGCCAGCTTNTCAAAGCTTTCCCTGCGCGAAACNCCATGTGTGATGGAAAGTGCAACGTTGGAATCATAAGCTCCGGCGAGGTTGTAGAGTTGCAAAAGACCTGTGTCCGGATTACTGATCCCGATTCCCTGATCATCACGTATCTCTTGTTCACCTGGTGCTGACCAGGCACGCACAATTCCGCCCGCATGCGGTTTTAAGGCAGGATTAGTAGCATTCAAACGGGCTTCAATTCCGGAAACGTAACGCGGCAAACGTTCCGGACGTGGTAATTGTTTTCCGTAACAGTTTATCAACAGCATGGCAGCCACCAGAGAATCTACTGTGAATGTGTCTTCAGGATCGTCAGGATTCGTAAACTTCAGCCGATACGCCATTTCGGTGACACGATGTTCAACCTGTATCCTTGTATTAACTTCCATAAAATAATGTGCGTCCTGCTCAACTATACATTCAAAAGTTGAAACAGAATCCAGATGAAGTGCTTTGCCGAATTCTTCTGCCTGTTTACACATTGATTTTAACATTTTTGCATCAGTACGCAGAACTTCAGCCTGTGTTTTTTTGCCTGAGGCATCGTATTCATCTGCTGCTGCTGTCAGCATTTCTTCAGTCAGCGAAACTTCCAGCAATTTCTGTTCGTGCATTTGCAGAGAACAATCACGCCCGCCAAGTTCGATACACCACTCACCGTTACCGAGCAGTTGAATTTCATTGTGTCTGGTATCTTCAATATTCAGTTCAATGAGAAAATTCTTATTGTCGCCTACTCCGGTTGCTTTCGATTCAATCAAAACAGACATCACGGCTTCCTCTACTTCATCAACAGCAGTAATTACCCTTTGCCCTTTACCGCCGCCGCCGCCGACATGTTTNAGNCGAATCCGCTTGCCCGGATTTTCCCNCCACAGNGTTTCAACCTGCCGGNCAGTTTCCTGCTGTAATTCTGTAATCNTAAACAAATCAACCTNCTTCTCGCAGGAAGCCTGCAAAAGCGAAATTGCCTGCTCAAGCGGATCTCCGGATTGCCATTTTTGAGGGAGACTTAATTTATGTTTTTTAACTAGTTTTTGGAAATATTCATTAGGAGAGTCACCGGCTTTTGATAATAAGGTAATTGCCGCAATTCGGTCTTCTCCCGGTGTAACAGAGACCTTGAGGGAACGTGCAAGCTCCTTTGCTTCGTCTTTTGAACCTGCCTGCTGAATTACCTTTGAGTTCGGGCCAACGAAACTGATATCAGCGTTTTCNATCCGTGAGGCAAATTCAGCATCTTCCGCCATAAAACCATACCCGGCAAATAAATGCGTGTAAGCGTGTTCATGGCAAATATTGATTATCTGTTCGATACGCTGTCCACGCTCCTCTTTGGTTGCACCCATATAATCCGGAACATGATGCACCTGTTCACTGCGGTTGCTGAGTGCACGTAATTCTGGAGCTAATGTTTGCGGATATACTATGCTGTCTTTTTCAGAAAGAAGCATACCGAAGTTTGCTCCCANTTCTTCAAAGATAGTCATGGTTTCAAGACGGATCGGCCCCCTGCAGACTATGAGACACTTGACATGATCAAAGCAGAAAGACGATTGCCAGGAACTGTCAGGATCAAAGGTGATTGAACTCATGAATAATTGTAGTTAGATGGTTGCTCTGAAACTATTTATGAACATGTAATTCGCCATTCTTAAAAAGTCACAGAAACGTGTCATTTCAAACGAAGCAATAATTCTTGCAAGATTTACTACACTAATATTTTGTAGTTCATACGGTTTGAGGATCTATCAGGCAAAAAACTTCCCCCATAATTTATACATCCTGAATAAGCCCAATTCTCCTGCAGAAGCTTGAAATTCATCAAAACCCATTACTGAATCTGCTGAAATCCCCTGTCCATGAAGCAGGACCGGTACAGGATCATCAACGTGTACACCTTCTTTACTCCAAGTAGCATGGTCTGCAGTGACGGCAATCCGCAATTTAGCTTTCCACTGATTGAGAAAAAGTCCCAGTTCAGCATCAATTTTTTCGAGGAATTCCTTCTTCTTTACTGCTTCCCTGTTGTGTGCCGCAATGTCGCAGCCTTTTATGTGCAGGACAACGACACCGTATTTTGACAGCATTTTTCCGGCAAGCAGAAATTTCTCTTTTAAATCTGTATCCAGATTTGCGGTCATGGCCGGAGTTTTACAAACATCCAGGCCTGTCACACGTGAAATTCCTGAAATNGTATCGTCTCCGCTGATACAAACACCAGACAAACCTAATCCTGAGGGACGTTTTATTTTTGGAAACGCATGTACCTGCCCCGGTTCTCTGGTTAAAATCGCATTTGCCGCAAAAAGACCTTTCGAGACTCGCTCAAGATTCACCTGATGCCGTGTTAAAATCTTGCCTGCTTCCTGTTCAAAGAGCTTTAATATTTTTGCAGTCCGTACACTTTTTTGATCAGTTTGTTTCAGTGCGACAGGTAGACGAGGTTTAATTCCTGAATGNAAATGATCCCCGGGATCACTCCCGATGAGAGAATCTTGTAATCCCGTACCACGGATAACCACTGCAACTCTATGTTCTGTTCCGGCACCAACTTCCACAGAGGCGCCCTCAATCTTAATCCCACTGAGGCTGGAGGCTAGTTCTTTTGTGCCCTCACGAATACGTCCAGCACGACGATCAACGATCTTTCCCGTATCATCGAGGGTTGCCCAGTTTCCGCGAAACGCGACATCACCAGGCAAGATTTTCATCCCGCTTCCGTGTGCCTCAATCACCCCCCGTGCAATTGAATGTTTGAGCGGATCATAACCGAGGATTGCCAATGTGCCTAAAACTGTTGTGGCTACAATCCCACGCTTGACTGGATCCGCAACACCGCATTGNCCTTCTCTGGCCAAGAGGTCAAGCACAGGTAAATCTGCTGCCTGCAACGGGGTTTTATCGCCCAACTCAACAATTGGACGATCTCCCATGCCGTCTATAATAATTAGCAGTCGAGGAATTCTTTGCACGAAGAAAATCAGGATTTAGATGATTTAGTTGATTTAACCTGTTCCTGCAGAATGTTAATGATTAATTGCATTAGAGTATTAGTTGTTTCATCAAAATCTTCATTGTCAACAACTTCAATCTCTTTATCTTCACTCTCCNAATTAAAAAATTCATGAATAGCTCTGATATTTTCAAAGCTACTCAAATAGGCTTCTTTATTCCTTAATTCGTTTCCTTTTCCGCGTTCTAGAAATCTGTCTTTGTGATGTTTTTCGTTCATCAGCGAAAGTGTAATNGGAATATGGTAAGCCCGTTTGNAACCTTCTTTAATCGCCTGTTCCATATTCGGCAGCAAATGTATACCTTCGATAATCATGCTTGTTCTTTCTTTGACGGCACGATCAACAACAGCCTTCACTCCAACACTTACCTGCTGAGCCTGTAGACAAAATCCACTGATTAAGCGGTCATTTTTTCCCAGATATTTTGGCATACCAGTTCCGGCTTTGCTGGATGAGTTGTGCAGAGAAGGCAGTAGATCACGTTTAAAAACTAGCCGCATGATCTCCCGAATAGTATCTGTACCAGTAATTTTGTTGATGCCAAGCCTGCCTGCTAAAAAAGTGGACATGACGGATTTTCCAGTACCGGAAGCACCACCAAGGTAAATTATCACCGGCCNATCCAATTCATCNAGTCGGCTGGCTAATTTATACAAGTNGGCAATATGTGGGTCATGTTTTTTCTTAATCGTCGCAAAAACTTCATCAAACAGTTTCTTTTTGCTGATACGCAGGATATTTTTTTTCATCAATTTTGNTTCCAAATCAAAAGCAATTTGGAAGGCTTCTTCCGGTTTTAAACCGGAAGAAGTAATCGATTGTGTTAATAATCCTTTTGAAAACGGCGCGGTTGCGTTTCTTCGATAAACACAGATTTGTTTGCCTGTGGGAAACAACTCCAGGTTCAGTCCCCTTAACAGTTCTTTACCGTAACGCTCAACTATCAGCTCGTCAACTGCCTGCATTAAAGAATCNGANCTNACTTCTGCTTGCTCTTGAAAAAANGACCTCGCATCTTTTGATATTTGATAAGCCTGATCAAAAGATAAACCTCTCTGTATCAACTTGTGAGCCAGCATNCCCCTCATGAAGGGGTGTTTTGATTTGTCCTGACGGATAATTTCTAATGGCATTCTATAACCTCTTTTTCAACAACTGNAGGAGTTTCAGCACTTTCTTCGACTACACTTGATGCCTCACAACCTTTACTCCACATGGCAGGAGCATCAACAAAGTGTTCTTTTTTCCAAATAGGAACAGCATGTTTAATGGTGTCAATGATGTAACGACTTGCTTCATATGCATCGCCGCGATGTGAAGTTGAAACAGCAATGGCAATAGAGCAATCTTTCACTGCAAGTTTTCCGAGACGGTGAATAACTTCAACTGTGTGAAGCTGCCATTTTTTTTGAGCTTCTTCNACAACCTGAGATATCTGTTTCAGTGCCATGCTTTCATAAGCTTCATATTCCAGATATGAAACCTGCTTCTGCTGACTGTGATTGCGGATATCTCCACAAAAAATTAAGACTGCTCCTGCCTGAGAATGNTGTGCACGGAGTCGCAGAGCTTCAATATCTATTACTTCACGGACTATTGAACAGGGCATATATCTCCAGGGTGAGTTCATGTAAGGAATTTCTGCCTTAAAATCCTCGACACTTATTTGATATTTTATTTTTAGTACTTAGACTATACAGTAGTTTTTGTGGATTGAGGGAAAGATTTTTAGCTGCAGGCCATTTTTGCTGTGAGGTTCTGTCACNTCATGCTTCGGGTTTAGTTAATATCCTTTGACCTTTCCAATGAATCAGCTTCCCAGATTCCAGATTAATATTAACCAGTGTACGGTCCCGGTGAAGCATTGACCAGGAGAGCATTTTTTGGGAGTATTCCAGCACAAGATGCCTGTAATCCGGATCTTCAGCGCGATTTATAAATTCTTCCGGATCTTCCTGTAAATCAAACAAAAGCGGCGGGAGAGCTGTCATNTGGACATATTTATAGCACTCATCACGTATAACGGTTAACGAACATTGATCAGGAGACAGGCCGAATTTTTGTTCAATCATCGGTTGATACGAACCGATTTCGCGAAAATCAAATTCCCAATGTGCCTCCTTTCTCCAGTTATCCGGAACATTTCCGTTAAGCAAAGGCAGGAGTGAACGGCCGTCCAGCTCTTGCGGAATTTCTAAATCCAGCCAATCCAGAATAGTAGGCATCACATCAATTGCTTCAGTGAATACTTCTACCTGATTATCAGCAGTGGAGGATTTTCCAGATGTAGAATCATAAATTTCTGGATTACGGATGATCAGCGGAATTGCATACGATGCATCAAAATATCCGGCTTTTCCAAATAAATAGTGATCTCCAAGTTGTTCTCCGTGATCACTCGTAAAAACAATCAGTGTGGATTCATATTGTCCTGTTTTTTTTAAATACGAAATAACTCTTCCTAAATGATGATCAATTTCTGTCATCAATCCGTAATAGGTGGCACGTGCCTGTAAAATATCCTTTTCACTTGTTTCTGCAGCAAGTCCTTCATAAGTATCAGGGAAAAANTTTTTACCTGGAATTATTGTAAGCAACATTTTGAGCAGTGGATGCTGTTCCCCTTCCTGCTCCAAACTCTTCATCCTGACCGGTTTGGAGACATCATCAGGATCATACATTGAATTATAAGGTTCCGGTGCTATCCACGGAGGATGCGGACGCAAATAAGATAAATGCGCAAACCAGTTCTCATCTTCACGTACACTTAACCACTTGAGAAGTTCATCGGTCAAAAAAGCGGCGCTGCTGTCTTCATCAGAATATACTGGTGGAGGAAAAGTAACACCGCGTTTTTCTGCTCCGGGATAGTTTGCGACAGGATAGTAAACTGTATGCTCATTCAACGAGTGATCATATCCCCTCGATATCAACTCGGCAATCCACGGACGTTGATTGTCTGTTAAAGTAACTCCGCTGCTCATTCCAGGCATCAGCCCTTCATAAGTGGTCAGTAGCGGATCTTGCTGGTGGAATTNACGAGGGTCTGCGGAAGTATCTGTGTAACCGAACAGGGTAGGATCGTATCCTGATTTTCGTGCTTCTAAAGCGATATTTGTGAAGCGCGCATTCAAAGGGGTTCCGTTATTGACGGAACGGTGATTCATTGCGTACAGCCCTGTGTATAACGAAGCACGTGATGGGCCACAGGGGACAGTCTGAGCATAATGTTTGCGGAACAATACNCCCTCTCCTGCAAGTTGATCCAGATACGGAGTCTGTACTACAGGGTGATTAATACATCCCAGAGTATCACCNCGCCATTGATCTGCCATAATGAATAAGACGTTTTTACGTTTTTTTTTCATCAATTGTCTGAAATTACAATGCAGCAGGGTTTAGGCTTCTTCGTCCAGCAGGAATTCTTTATAATCGTCAGCNGATAAAAGTTCTGAGGACTCATCCTGATTTGACAGTTCCAGGCGAATCACCCAACCTTCGTCGTAACACTCTTCATTAATTATTTCAGGACCGTCCTTCAACTCAGTGTTGACTGCAATGATACGTCCGCTCATCGGCATAAAAAGCGAGGTGACTGCTTTCACCGATTCAATTGAACCAAACTCATCTCCTGCATCAATTTCATCTTCAATGTCTGGCAATTCAACAAAAACGATGTCACCCAATGCTGTTTGAGCGTGATCAGTGATTCCGACTTCTGCTTTGTTACCTTCAATTCTTACCCACTCGTGGTCTCTAGTGTATAGATTGTCTTTAGGTATTGTGCTCATAATTCCTCTTTTGAATGATTAATGTAGGTTGGCCCGGATATGCTCCGTGATCCGCCTGAATAATTTCATGCTTTCCGATAAGTTAATACTAATTTAGCCATTGATAGATATAAGTCCAGCAAAAAAAAGCATATTTTTTATTTTAACTTTTATTTTAAAGAAAAAAATCAATGGAAGATACACATAAAGCAGGATATGATAAAAGCTATGAAAAGACGTTAAAATAATTTTACATCAACAAGGAATACAAAAATGTTATTAGATTTTAGAATACTCGCGCTGTTATTTTTCACTGTTTTGTTTTGGACTGCACCTGCGACCGCGCAAAATTCTGATGATTTAGAACAAATGCTGCGTGCTTCAAAAACACGGGCGATCCTGGTGCAAAATGTCCAGAAAGCTGTTGTCCATATCAAGGTCGAAAAAATTATGCGTAACCCCAATGGACAAGCTCTCAACAATCCAAAAGATCTTTATAATGATGAGTTCTTCCGCAGATTTTTCCCTGAACTACGTACACCTAAAAACCAACAGCCAAAAAAACGTCAACAGCCAAAGCGGGATTTCCGGCAGGAAGGCATGGGTTCAGGTTCTATCATCGACAGTAAAGGATACATTTTAACGAACCATCATGTAGTAGGAGAAGCAGACAGAATTTTAGTTATACTTTATGACGGCACAGAAAAGGAAGCAAAACTTGTAGGTACTGATCCGGAGACTGACATTGCAGTGATTAAAATAGTAGGGAACGGCCTGCCGGTTTTACCTATGGGTAATTCAGANGAAATTCTTGTTGGTGAAGATGTGATTGCAGTAGGTAATCCATTTGGACTGATTCAAACCGTGACCTACGGAATTGTCAGCGCAAAGGGCCGTTCAAATGTCGGCATAAACGAATACGAGAATTTTATCCAAACTGATGCCGCAATTAATCCGGGCAACAGCGGTGGTCCTTTGGTCAGTCTGAGTGGAGAAATTGTTGGTGTGAACAGCGCGATTTATACCAGAAGCGGTGGTTATCAAGGTATTGGCTTTGCTGTACCTATTAACATGGCTCGTAAAATCATGCGGGATTTGATCGATAAAGGTAAAGTTTCAAGAGGCTGGCTGGGAGTAGGGATACAGGATGTGAGTCAGGATTTGGCCAAAGCATTTCAACTGGAAAATACCAAAGGCAGTTTAATATCCGGTGTTATGCAGGGTACGCCTGCTCAAAAAGCAGGGATGCTCAAAGGTGATGTGGTGATTCGCATCAACGACAAATACATCCGTGACAGTAACCATCTCCGTAACGAAATTGCAAATGCAGGTGCGTTTGCTGAAATCGAAATGGAACTTATCAGAGACGGAAAAAACATCCTCATAAAACTGAAGCTGGATGAACGTCCAAGGAAACTTTCTCAGGTTAAAGTTGCACCGCAGCCAATACCGGAGATTGAACAGGTGGAGATGCTGGGAATGGTTGTGGAAGAACTTACCGAAGAAACNGCAAAGCAATTCGGGATTGAGTCAGGANCCGGAATTGTGATTGTAGCAGTCACACCTGGAAGTGCTGCGGATAAAACAGGTTTGCTTCCGGGTATGATTGTCCAGGAAGTGGAGCGGCAGGCAATTGTTAATCTCAGCATATTTAAAGAACTCGTCAGTGAAATGGATCCGGAAAAAGGGATATTGCTGCTGATCACAACAGCAAACGGTTCNCGTTATATTTTTCTGCAGGCCGATTGAAAAATATGAGCCATCTGCAGAAGAAGACCAAATTGCACTTTGATCATTTACTGTTGAAATTGCATGAGATGAATCAACAGGTTGCTGTTCCTGAGAGCATGGATTATTACGCTCTGCTGGATGAAATGTCAGCCTATTACAATTTAACTGCCGAAGAATTACAGACTCGTGGATTCCGGAAAGCATATCGGCAGGCTGTTGAAGGGCTTTGANTAAAAGCTCCTACTACTTCTCATTTTACTATGACCTTAGTCTCCGATCTGTCATCAGAAATAATACCACTGGCTGGACTCCGCATTTTGGTTACTCGCAAAGACACTCCGGAATCCTCCCTTTCAGCAATGCTTAAATCTCAGGGAGCATCTGTAATCACGGCGCCCATGACGATGATCATGCCTCCTGCATCATGGGAGTCATTTGACAAAACTGTAGAGCAGGCAGCAAAGCTTGAGTGGGCTGTTTTTACCAGCAGTAACGGTGTCAGATACTGTTTGACACGTCTGAAAGAATTGGGGCATTCTCCAAAAAAGATATTTTCGAACCTCAAAATTGCATGTGTAGGACAGTCAACCTCATCTGCTCTTGCAGAAATCGGGATAATTCCGGAGCTTGTTCCGGCACATTATCAAAGTGAAGGACTACTATCGGCTTTTAAACAATACGATTTAAAACGCAAAAAGTGTTGGCTGATTCAGGCTGAATCTCCACGTGGAATCCTGGCAAATGCATTGGAGAAACAACACGCTGAAATTGTCTCAACTCCTGTTTACCGTAATGTCCCTGTTGAAAGTGANTATACTTTNCTGCTGAAAGAACTGGAACAACATCAATTAGACTGGATCCTGTTTGCAAGCCCGTCTGCAGTGCAAAACTTTCAGCAAATATTACCAGCAGGATTTTGGCTGAGTTTAACAACAGCCCCTAAAATTGCCTGTCTGGGAGAAATTACTGCTGCGGCTGTAAAGAATTATGGTTGGGAAGTGCACGCTAAACCTGTGATTCAGGACTTCGAACACCTTGTGCAAAAAATTTGNGAGATTAATATAAATATGACTGAGAAAAGATGAATCCTGCTCAAAATTTTCTAATCACTATCCAGGGTGCTACGACCGAAAGGGACGTTTTGGAGCGCTTTACGGAAAAGTTGGAGCACCTTAATTTTTCCATCAGGGATCTGCATTACCTGAACTTTCAGTCTTCTCTTTCTCTGTTGATGCGTCTGGAACTTGCTCAATCAGCGGACATAGAATCCTTGACAGTTGTTTTGGAAAATGTGGCAAAGCAGTATCAGCTTGAACTGCTGGTTTTTCCACTTCCGCAAATGCCGATAGCTACTCCAATTCACCGTTATATCTTAACCTTGTTGAGTCGGCAGTTGCCTCCTCAATTACTGACAAAACTGTTCCGGCATCTCCNGGAAAAACAGCTTTTAGTAACAGAGGTCAGTCCACTGGACGCGGATGAACTGCATGTTTTTGAAATAAAAGTTCATGCAGACAAACCCATTGAGCGCCAGCAGTTAATGAAAGAACTGCTTGAATTGAAGTCAGAATATCAACTTGATCTTGCATTGCAGGATGACGATTTGTTTCGGCGAAACAAACGGCTGATTTTTATGGATGCTGATATGACTTTTATTCAGCAGGAAATGATCGATGAAATGAGCAAACTAGCAGGCAAAGAAGCGGAAGTTGCGAAAATTACTCTACGTNCCATGAACGGAGAAATTCAATTTGATGAAGCTTTACGGCAGCGCGTAGCATTACTTAAGGGTGTGCGTCTCAGTGATCTGGAACGCTTAATCTTAAATATTCCCTACACACCGGGTGTTGAGCGGCTGGTCTTCATCCTGAAAACTCTCGGTTATAAAATCGGTATTGTGAGTGGAGGATTTACCAGAGTCATCGATCACATCAAACAACGCTTCAATCTCGATTACGGATTTGCCAACACACTCGAAATAAAAAATGGTGAACTGAGCGGACATATTTTAGGAGACATTCTGGATGGACATCAAAAAGGGGTAATTCTCCGGGAAGTTGCGCTCAAAGAAAATATTCTTCCGGAACAAGTGATTGCGGTCGGTGATGGTGCAAACGATTTAGAAATGCTTTCCAGTGCAAGTTTAGGCATCGCGTTTAACGCCAAACGTTATTTAAGAGAGCGGGCCGCAGGAAGTCTCTCACTACCCAACCTTGATGCTTTACTTTATTTCCTGGGAATTTCAAAAACCGAAATCAGCGGTTTATTTAAACCATAAACTCTTCTATGAATGAAAACGAAAANTCATATTNTAATCCNGAACAACTGCGTAAATTTCAGGAGCATGGAGTAATAATTCCGGATTTGAGTTCAGTCAGAATAGGACGTGAAGTTGCAGTGAAAAATTTTTCAGCCGGCTCAACACTGCACCCTTTTGTCCGGATTAACGGTTCCAATACAGAAATTCATGCAGGAGCAAACATTGGCCTTTTTGGTCCAGTTACGCTCGATAACAGTTGGATTGGAGAAAACTCTGTTGTAGGCAGTTTAGGCGCAGTAACTTTGAAAGATACAGTTGTNGGNCCAGAATCCATTNTAGGNNCAGGTGTGGCGGAACAGGCAGTTCTTTTGGGCAAAGAANCAANGGTCAATGATTTCNGCACCGGTTACGGATTCCGAATCCGCAAAGGATCACTCTATGAGGAAGATGCTTCATCCGCTCAACACACTGACACTAAAATGACGGTGCTTTTTCCATGGACTACTTTAGGCAGTAATATAAACTTCTGTGATGTATTGTTGGCAGGAGGAACAGGTCCGGAACCAGGTTATTTCAGTGAAGTCGGTAGCGGCACTATTCATTTTAATTATAGTATCAGAGGTGACAAAGCAACTGCTTCTTTATTTGGTGATGTGAGCAGCGGCGTTTTCCTGGATCAGCAACGTCTTTTTATCGGAGGTAATAACAGCCTCCTTGGCCACATTCAGGCTGATTTTGGCGCAATGACTGCTGCCGATGTAAGGATCAGTGGATCATTGTCAGCAGGTCTTAATTTTGGACATTCTTTACCAAAAGGTAAAATAGATTATGATCCTCGTATATTTTTAGGTGCGATGGGTATAGTCAGGAAACAGGTTAATGTGCTTGCAGAATTGACTGCGTTGTTTCATTGGTATCAGCAAATCCGGATTGCCTGCGTTGCCCAGACTCCTCAACAGAAATTCATTTATGAATCCGGTTTGCAGATGGTCGAATTAAATCATCAGGAACGTCTCTCGCAGCTGCAGCGTTTCATAGATGCCGTAGATAATTCTCTAAGCTTGGCCTTAAAGACTGAGACTGTCTCGAAAAAAGAAATTGCTGAACAAGAACATTTGCTCCAATGCTGGCCTGACATTCAAAATAAACTTGCTGTACCTGCTAATTTTGACCTGACAGTTCCTAATTCGTTGCTGAATAACATCGCTGAACAACAAGCTCAAGGAAAAGTAGTCTATACAAAACTGGTTCAAAACTTGTCTCAGGAAGGAAAGCAGTCCGGTAAACAATGGCTTAAATCAATAGCCGAAAATGTCCGAAATGTATTTGCTGAAGAAATAAAGAAAGGGAAATAACAAGAACTAAAGCGCACCTGGAAAAGATGCGCTCAATAAATTAAGCTGCCAATTTGGTTTTGGCTTCTTCTGCTACCTGTGCAAACAAGCTTGGTTCTTCCATGGCTAAATAAGCCAGTGTTTTACGATCCATCACAATATCCGCAGCTTTTAATGCGCAGATGAACTGGCTGTAGTTCATTCCATGCTCACGGACAGCGGCATTTATACGCACTATCCAAAGACGACGAAAATCGCGTTTTTTTACTTTTCTGTCACGATAGCTATATTCTCTTGAACGGTCAACCGCGTCTTTGACTGTTCGTAAAAGGCGGCTCCGCCCTCCACGATAACCTTTGGCTGCCTTATAAAGAGAATTCTTACGCTTACGGGCGTGTACCGCTCTTTTGACTCTCATAACAATTTAATCTCAGTTTATCCGTTTGGTAGCATCAAATCAACAGACTTGCTGTCTGCGGCAGACACCATTGTTTTCTGACGTAATCCGCGTTTCACATCCTGGTTGCGTTTACGCATTCCGTGACGTAAATAAGCACGTTTCCGTTTATAACCGCCGCCGCCCGTTTTCTTAAAACGCTTTGCAGCTCCGCGATGGGTTTTCATTTTCATGGTATTTCCTATTTTCTTTTTTTAGGTGGAGCGATGATCATATGCATCGAACGGCCTTCACTGCGAATCGGTTGTTCTACAGAACCGTCTTCACCAATTTCTGTTTGGAACTTTTCTAGTAATTCCACTCCTAAATCTTTATGGGCAATCTGACGCCCCATAAATCTGACACCGACTTTTACTTTATCACCGTCTTCAAGAAAACGTAAGGCGTTACGAAGCTTAAATTGAAAATCGTGTTCCTCAATTTTCGGCTTCATTTTCACTTCTTTGAGGTGAACTACTTTCTGATTCTGTTTGGCAACGTGGCTACGTTTACTTTGCTGATATTTGAATTTACCGTAATCCATCAAACGGCACACAGGCGGTTTGGCTTTTGGAGATACTTCCACTAAATCCAAATTGGAACTAAGCGCCATCTCCAACGCAGCATCTGTAGAGATGATACCAACTTGTTCTCCTTCTCCATCGATGAGACGTACCTCACTTACACGGATTTGATCATTGATCCGTGTTGACTCATCACTTCTTGTCGGAGGCCTTGATCTGCGTATTCCTATGAGCTTTCTCTCTGTTTTGATGAATGCTGGTAGGCGCGGGCGGGATTGAACCGCCGACCCCTACCGTGTCGAGGTAGTGCTCTCCCACTGAGCTACGCGCCTGTGTGTATTAATAACAACCTCACGATTGAGCGTCGGCACCGACCGACTCTTCCACCGGGAAACCCGGCAGTACCATAGGCGCAAGGGGGCTTAACTTCTGTGTTCGGGATGGAAACAGGTGTAACTCCCCTGCCAGAAGCACCGGCACTCAAGCGTGAGTTCGTGTATTAAATTTGGAGGTTTTGGTTTATATTTTTTATCATAATAACATATGAGAGGGTCTCTTCGGGTTTTAATCTTATCTTTAAGTCAGGTCGCCCGGCCAATTAGTACCGGTCAGCTTCACATGTTGCCATGCTTCCACCTCCGGCCTATCAAACAGGTAATCTTCCTGTGGCCTTTGGGGACCTAATGGTCCGGGAGATCGCTCTTGGAGCCGGCTTCCCGCTTAGATGCTTTCAGCGGTTATCCGTTCCAGACGTAGCTACCCGGCA
>NYXK01000001.1 GCA_002685535.1 Deltaproteobacteria bacterium | reverse complement strand
ATGGTAATAAAAAAAGTCATATTGAAGGATAAACCATAGAATATGACGAGGAAACAAGCTAAGATATAGACTCAGGAATTTTATAAGTCAACATTAGGGAACCACTAAAAACTCCAGTTTCAGGTAATTGCAAAACAACTAAACCTTGCACTATCCGCTCAGGGTACGGTTTATAGAGCAGCCCATAAATCAAGCTGAGAGCCTATTAAAAACTCTGTAAGCCAAAAATTGTTATTTCAAACGTGGGGATAAATTTTAATTATATTATAGTGCTTAATATAAAATAGATTTAGCTTGGTTCGAAATATCACTTTATTGTGTCTTTTTACTTTGCCTTGTAATTCTAAATTGTAATGAAATTTAACATTTTGCTTTTATTGTTATTAGCTGTTGTTCTTGGCTCAGTCTCAAACGCTCAAGAAGCTGGTACCGGTGGAGTGTCCGGAGTTGAAAAAGAACCGCTGAGGATTTATGAAAACCGCGGGGGTGATTTCGAATTGACTGGTCCGGACGGAAAAGGAATTTCATCAGAAAGTTTCCGTGGAAAAGTAATACTGATTTATTTCGGCTATACCTATTGTCCGGATGTCTGTCCTATGTCACTTTCACATCTCAAAGTAGGTATGCTGGAGCTTGAGGAACAGGCCAAAGAAGTGCAGGTTCTTTTCGTTTCCATTGACCCTGAACGAGATACTCCGGAAAAACTGAAGGAGTATGTGCCGTATTTTCATCCAGATTTTATCGGACTTACCGGATCTGTCAATGATGTAGCTGAAGTTGCCAGACAGTATGGTGCACATTATTTCAAACAATATGTTGAATCTGTTGAAGGTTATTTCATGGCGCATACTGATGCGGTTTTTCTTGTTGATCAACAGGGACGTTATCGGGGGCGTTACAAAACTGAATGGGATATGGAAAAATTGATCTCGGATATCCAATGGCTGCTTAATTCGGGTTCCTAAGACTAATTTGAAAATGTATTTTTCATCTACTTCATCTAGATTGCCTTATGCTTTTAAAGCAGTAACGCAGTCTTGTGTGTTGTTTCTGTTGAACTGGTTGGTATGGCAGCCTTTACACAGTGTGCATCATCTTGCTCCAAAGCTGATAGAAACATCCCAACCTCAAGTAAAAGAACACGAACATCTACATGCTGACTCATCAGTTCATAGTCACCCGGAGACTTCTTCACCTGCAAAGAAACAGCATCAGCAGCAGGCAGAAGTTGAATGCTGGTTTTTGTATTGCAATACCTCAGCAGAACAGTATTACCTTCCCAAGCAGAGATCTTCGCTGAAAAGACTGGATAGCATACTTTATAATCTTAATTATACTGAAATTGGACTACTTAATAATATTCAGCTGATTAGTGAATATTCCCCCCGTGGACCTCCCCTGTTTCTACTTCAAAACTAGTTCTTAACTTTATTCACATTTCTTTATGTACTTCATAGCAATTAAGATGTGTTCAGTTTTTAATCAATAATATTGAACCACTAAAATGTCTGAAATAAGTCAGTTTTATAGCATTTGTTGTTGGTTCATTCGAAATAACAAACAATAAAATAATTACAAGGAAAATTATGTTTCAAATGAAGAGTTATCATAAAATGCTTCTGTTGATTAGCAGTCTTTATGTCTTGATGGGTTGTACAAAAGACATGCATCATAAGCTGCATGCTCATATGGAAAAAACAATTCATGCTCACGGGGCATGGGTACGTGCGGTACCACCTGTTTCTCATATGTCTGCAGCTTATTTGACTTTAATCAATCACGGGGACAAGGATGATCAATTATTGTCTGTAGAAACAGAGCTGGCAAAGGTTGCTGAACTGCATAATGTCAAGAAAAAGGACGGAATGATGTCCATGTTTCCAGTTCCATTTGTGCCTGTACCGGCAGGAGGAGAACAAAGCCTGAAACCAGGCAGTTACCATATAATGCTAATCAATTTAAATAAAACTCCTAAATTAGGTGAAGAGTACGAATTAGTTTTGAATTTCAAAAACGCCGGTATTGTAAAAACAAGTGCTGCTGTTAAGGAAGGTGGATCTATGTAAAAAATGGAAAAGCATGGATCAATGAACCATGGTTCCACAGATTCACAATGAGAATTAATGAGTGGCATTAATTACATTTTAAATACTTATGCAACACAAACATATTTGGGATCTATTTTCAGGAAGTCGGCTTTTCAGGGCAAATAATTTCATCATTTTGGTAATAGGATGTATGATTTTAGTGGCGCAGTTATATTGGTTTTGGAGTCCGGCTAAAATGACAGAGGAGGCTGATTATGAGAATACTGATTGGGAATTAATTAAAGGGCTTGAGATTAAAGAAGAATGTTTAAATCTTCTTCCAGGTCAGAAACTGGAATATTCTTTCAAAAGTTCAGCGGAAGTGTCATTTAATATTCACTATCATGAACAGGGAGGACGCCCTATATATCTAAAGGATGAAAAAGGGATGCTCTTTAACAAAGGTGTTTTGGATCCCCCAAAGAAAAATCTGTTCTGTCTGATGTGGGTAAATCCGGGCATGAAAGATATCCGCTTAAGTTACAATACTCTATTATTGTCTGAGCTGGAAGATAAAGAGAAGGACCGTATTCCTGTACATTTTAGAGTATCAGCAGACAAACAAGCTATCCGGATAGTAGCGGATTCAGGGAGGGAACTTTCGAGATTAGAGATCGGATCAAATATCTTGAATTTTGAACTTAACAACAATGGTACAATGCTGGCNGTTTCCGTTGCAGATTTAAGAGGGACTCTGTTGATCTATGATGTCAAGACCCTGCAAATTATCACAAAAGTTGCGATAAAAAGATTTCCGAGATTTTTAGCTTTTTCTGCAGACAATCGTTTTCTGATAGTTGGCGATGAGCATACAGCAGATATTATCCGAATTGATCTTAAAAACAGACGACAGCATTCTTTGATATTACCTCTTTTGCCTCTAGCTATAATGACAGGAGAAGAACCAGGCGAATTGTTTGTTCGAGCTGAAAGGGAGGTTATGAAAATACAACTTGAGCCGCTAAAATTAATAGAGAGAAACGCCNGNATTGAATTTACTTTTGGAGAAGAAACNATTTTAGCAGACCCAAATGAATTCTGTACCGCTCACGGTGTACCCCACCCGCTTTTTACTCCCAGTGAAGAAGCCATGAGCACTGAAGGACTCCAGGGATTTTATTTCCAGTCTAAATGAAAAACGGTTAAAAAAAATGTTATTGTGTCATGCTCAAATTGTGCTGATTATTGACTGATGGCTTCGTAAAATTTCCTAAACTAATTATTCGTCATCTCGAACGAATAGAAAAATATTAATAATATCAGCATTTAACAGAAGATAGATTTCTCGCTCTNTAAGCAATGACACCTTTTTTATGATTTTTTACAGGTTCATCAATACTACAGGATTACAAAGTTGGTCCTTAATAAAATCATTAAGAAATTTAGCNGTTTCTTCCGGTCGCTTTACCATCGGCGCATGACCAACGTTTTCCCAAATAACGCTTCTATGATTGCTAAGGTAACGTTCAAACACGCTCACACTTGATACATAAATCACCCTGTCTTCTTTTCCCCAAAGTATAAGGGTTGGGGTNTTAATTGCCGACAAAACCTGTTGAGNNNTATATTTCCCGGNNTTGATTATGTCTGCAAATATTTTNTCATTCANNCNTTTACGCGGCGTTGATTTTCTTGACATNACGTTTGCAAACGGCTNAATGCGCNTAGTCTCAANNGTTTGAAAGACTTTTCGNACTTCAAGTTAACTNANCTGGAATTTANTGGAACTCTGCAGCGTTTTATTCAANGTAATGAATAAAAGTTTAAGCCGTTTGTGTATATTGAAATCCTGAAGGTTGATTGAGGATGTCCGGTCAGGAGTATGAAGCAGACCAAGTGGTCAGGAGAAAAGAATGAAAAAAATATTTGTTCATCTTTCAAATTACCATGTACCACCCAGTCTGCCGGGGGAANGCTATAGATCGTCCCAGCGTTCTTCTTCTTCAAGGATATTTGCGAAATCACCTTCGAAGTTTGCGAATGCACGCTGTTTAAAATCACCTGTCTGAGGGCCGCTGACACGTTCGATGTTGCCTCCAGATTTAAGATAATCTTCCATGGCACCTGTTACTTGCTCGCGAGTTGGGGCCTCAGAAGTTTTTTTCTTCTTCTTGTAAAATGTTCTTTTGGTGTTAAATTTATTCGCCATGATTTTATCTGTATCTGGATTATTATTTTGTATAANGGATAGACATAATAGTAAATCTATGCAAATACGTCAAGTGATTATTAATTTTACACAAGGAATAAACAGAATATTGTTTAAACATTGTTTAGTTGAAAATAATTATTCTTAAACAGTATTTGAAAATTTTGGAGCTCCGCCCGCTTTAAGATGACGGTCAAAAGGCATGGCAAGATTACGNGTAAAGAGCATCCCTAACGGAGTCAGCTCTATTTTAGNGGGACTCAGCTTCACCAGACCTTCCTCTTCAAATTTCTCCAGTTGNGTCCAGGCTTCTGCAAAATGCTGCCGAAAATCTAATTCATAAAGAAATTCAAAATCCTGAATCGTAATTTCTCCGTGACACATCAGTGTTTCAATCACTTTTCGCCTGAGTTGGTCCTCTTTTTCCAAAAGGAGTCCTCTGCGCGGAATGAGTTTGTTATTTNCGGTTTCTTCCATGTATTGATCAAGCTCTTTGGGGTTTTGCCAGTAACTGTCNCCAAAATCAGAAATTGCTGAAACACCTACTCCAATNTGTGCCATATTGTGCAGAGTTGTGTAGCCCATGAAATTACGGTGTAGAGTNCTGTTTTTTAAAGCTTGAGCAAGTTCATCTTCAGGNAGCGCATAGTGATCCATNCCGATCATTACATAACCTGCTTCTGCAAAAAAATTAATAGCTTCTAGGTAAATATTAATTTTTTCTTCAGGGGTAGGCAAATCTTTTTCCTTGATTGCACGTTCATGAGTTTTGAACATCCCAGGCAAATAAGCGAAACTGTAGACTGCAAGTCTGTCAGGCCGCATTTTATTAACTTCTTCAAGAGTCTTGCGGAAACCATGCTGAGTCTGCAGAGGAAGTCCGTAGACTAAGTCCAAATTGATACTTTTATAACCCAGACTCCTAGCTGTTTCGAGAGTTTCCCACGATTGTTCCGCAGTCTGATTTCTGTTGATTGCACGTTGAATTGCNGGGTCCAGATCCTGTACTCCAAAGCTGACCCTGCGGAAACCGAGTTCATAGAGAACTTCCAGTTGTTTAGTCGTAGTCACTCTTGGGTTTGCCTCAAAGGCCCACTCACAGTCTTCCAGAGCGTCAAACCTTGAAACAATCATCTCAACAACTCTACTCAGTTGCTCAGGATTAAGAAAAGTTGGGGTACCTCCACCGAAGTGAATTTGTGCGAGTTCTTTACGCTGACCTAATCTCTCTGCGACACCTGCTATTTCCTGTTCAAGCGCAGTTAAATACTTTTCAACTATGTTCTGGTTATTGGTGATGTATTTATTGCATCCGCAAAAAGTACAAAGCTGCTGACAAAACGGAATGTGAACATAGAGTGAGAGAGGCTGTTCGTTTTGACCTTCTTTGTGCAGAGAGGCTGCGTAATCATCGGCAAATTCACCTTCTTTCCAGACAGGAACTGTAGGATAACTGGTATAGCGCGGTCCTGGACGATTATAGCGTTGAATCATCTCCGGTGTAACTTCAAGCTTAACTGAATGTTGCATTTTGCTGTCGAAAAATTTGTATAGGGAATTTTCTTGTATATGATGAACAACAGGTCTTTTAAATCAGTAATGGGAAGCACTTCAGCCTGCAAAAACATCGTCCGGATTAAGCTGTATCTGTTAGACCCCTGACTGCTTTTCTGGTACAATGATATATGATTCTAACTATTATTCACAATCCAAAAACATCAGCAACAACAAGGGAACACTATTTTTGTTAACATTCTAATAATATTAGATAATGTCAGCACACAAGGTAAGCATTCAATGGAAACGTATCACAGAAGATTTCAACATAAAGACTTATAATCGTGATCATGAAGTACGCTTTGAAAATGGAGTCACAATTTCCTCATCGGCAACTGTCGCATTTAATGGTAACCCAGAGTTGAATAATCCCGAAGAACTGTTTGTTGCCTCTGTGGTGGGCTGTCATATGCTGACTTTTTTTGCAGTTTCCTCTTATTAAAAAATTTACAGTGGATCTTTACACTGAAAATACGGAAGGATTTCTGGAAAAAGACAGTTCCGGAAAAATGGTAATGAACCGTATAATTTTACGCCCACAAATTGTTTTTAGCGGCAGTCACAAACCTACTCCGAATGAGTTGGCAGCATTGCATGAAAAGGCTCTTAAGAGCTGTTTCATTGCAAACTCCATCAAATCAGCGGTTATCATTGAACAACAGTAGTTTGATAATTCAGCAAAAGAAACAGCAAAGAGGTAAATCCAATGTGTGAAATATTTGCAATGTCCAGTCGTTTAGAAGAAAATATTTCAACATCGCTGTAGGAGTATTCGATCAGGAGCAAAAACTTACAGGGCGTTTTCAGCCTGCAGGAGAGAGTGATTCTGAATTTTCGTTTTGTTATCTGCTGGGCGCTTTAGCACCACTCTGGCAATCAGGTTCTGTACCGGAACTTGGAAAAAGGATGGATGTAATTTCGCAGTTTGCTAAAAATATCCGGAGTTATGGTCCAGCTAATTTTATTTATGCAGACGGGGATGCTTTATTTGTTCATGGACATGAGCGAATAAAGGCGGAGGGAAAAATAGCACCGCCTGGACTTTTTAAACTTTGCCGATTCTGTCAATCCGAAAAATCTCAGGCAACTTCTAAAAACGAATTACAAAAGTTTGGCAGTAAAGTGCAGCAGGTAAGCTTGGTTGCGAGTGTGCCTTTAAGCGGAGAAGAGTGGACCAGATTGGAATCCGGAGAGTTATTGGCGATCCGTGACGGCAGGGTAATCATGGAGGAAAACAGTTCCGGAGATCGTGAACCCTGCCTTAAAACAACAGCCCTGCTTTCTGCTCCACTATAACTCCGAATGTTTTAAGCCTGGTGTGCTTAATAATTTTCCCAAGGAAACTAATTAATGCAATATCAGCAAGATAAATGCTGATTAGCGCAGTCCCGCCTTCACAAAGAAATTAACAATCTCTATAGTTATTTCTTCTGCGGTAGAAGATTAGCCGCGAAAAAAAACATAACCGCGGCTATTACAATTGAAGGACCGGAAGGCGTGTCAATCTGCAGTGAAGCGCCCAGACCAAGTCCAACCGAAGCCATGCCGATCAGTGCACCTCCAAGTGCCATTTGTTCCGGGGTTCTGCTGAATCTCCTCGAAGCAGAAACTGGAATAATCAGGAGTGAAGTCACCAGTAGAATTCCGATTATTTTCATCGACAAAGCAATAACCGCGGCAATAAGTAACATGAAAAGCAATTCAACTCTAACAACAGGCACATCTTCCGCCTGTGCCAGTTCCAGATCAAATGTAATTGCAAGCAAGGGCCTCCAGAGCAGGAATAATGTCAATAATATAAAAAAACCGCCACCATATATCCAGTAAAGGTCAACGAGACTAACGGCCAAAATATCTCCGAATAAATATGCCATTAAGTCAATACGCACCCAAACCATCAAACTGATCATTAAAACTCCCATCGCAAGTGACGCATGGGAAAGTGTGCCTAATACCGCATCATTTGCGAGTTGTTTTTGTCTTTGAAAGAAAAAAAGTAACAGTGCTACAACAAGTGCAACCGCAAAAACTCCGAGCATTAAATTAACTTCAAGGAAAAAACCGAGCGCGACTCCCAGTAAAGCTGAATGGGCCATTGTGTCACCTAAATAGGACATTCTTCTCCAGACCACAAAACAGCCCAGCGGCCCAGCAACTATGGCCACTCCCATCCCTGCAATCACTGCTCTCCAAAAAAAATCATCTAAAATCATCATTGTCTGTCTTCCTGCAGTGTTCCTGAAATATGATGTGTGTGGTCGTGATGGTGACTGTAAACTGCCAACGCGCTTCCGGAGTCCAAACCAAACAGTCGCAAATATTCTGGATGCCGACTTACATCTTCAGGCTGTCCTTCACAGCAAATATGTTGATTCAAGCACAATACACGGTCAGTGGACGCCATCACAACGTGTAAATCATGTGACACCATCAACACTCCGCATCCGTGGCTTGTACGCAGATTTGCGATCAATTTATACAATTCCGACTCACCCAAGTAGTCAACACCCTGTACAGGCTCATCGAGCACTAGCAGTTCCGGGCTTCTCAACAGGGTACGTGCCAGCATTACACGCTGAAATTCTCCGCCCGAAAGTTGGTAGACAGGTTTTTCTCTCAGAGAAGCAACTCCTGTTTCTTCAAGGGCAATATTAATTTGCCGGCTGGAATAATTTCCTGTAAGTTTCATTATCCTGCTCACAGACAGCGGAAGTATAGGGTCCACCTTAACTTTTTGCGGGAGATAACCTATTCTGAGTTTAGCTTTTTTAAAAATACTTCCTGCATTCGGAGGTATTAATCCAAGTAGCACACGAAGCAGGGTCGTTTTACCCGTACCATTCGGACCAATGACAGTTACAATTTCTCCTGCTGAAACTGTAAGTGTAATATCAGAGAGCAACTCACGCCCGCCTGTCACTAAAGAAAGATCTCGAGTCTGAAGCAGGATTTGATTATTTTCTTCAGTTCGGGAATAATCTGCTGCAGTTTCTCTGTTGCTTGACATTGACAAATTAGTGAATCAGAGTTATCTTGAAATGAGCATTATTTGTAACACATTTTCTTCTTCAAAGCAAAGCTGCAAAGCAAAAACTGGATAGTAATGAAAACTGGATTTTGCTTTATCTTGATTCTCCCCCTGCTGTGCATCACTCAGCTTATGGCAGCTTCAGACTTAAAAGTCCTGGTTTCCATCAAACCTTTCCATTCACTTGTCTCAGCAATAATGCAGGGTGTTTCCGAACCTCTTCTGCTGTTAAACGGCAATAATTCACCACATTCATTTGCACTTCGCCCGAGTTCTGCAGAGAATCTGCAACAGGCGGATCTTGTTTTTTGGGCAGGTGAAACTCTTGAAGGATTTTTAACAAAACCTCTTCAGTCTTTGGCCAGCAGTGCAAAGTTGGTTACAATGCAGGAAACAGCAGGTCTGAGACTCTGGCCGCTGCGTTCAGGAATAGCATGGCAAAAACATGAAGCTGATTCAACTAATGATCCTAATGTAGAAAATGAAACAGCAAGCACTTCGGGAACAGATCCACACATTTGGCTGGATCCGTACAACGCAAAAATAATCAGCAGTAAAATAGTGGAAATTTTAACTGCAATGGATCCTCAAAACGCACAATCTTACCGCATAAACGGAGAAAAATATGGACTCCGTCTTGAACTCCTCGACCGCAGGCTGAAATCAGAAATGACTAAGATCGCGAAAACACCATATATGGTGTTTCATGATGCATATCAATATTTTGAAAAAAGGTATCAACTCAATGCTGTTGGATCAGTGACGCTTCATATTGGTTATGGCTCAAGTGTGCGCAGACTGATGGAAGTACGTAAGTCAATTCAAAAAGAAAAAATACGCTGCATTTTCAGCGAACCTCAGTTTTCGCCAAAACTACTGCAGACCGTTACTGCAGGTACAAATGTAAAAATAGGAACTCTTGATCCTTTAGGAGCGGGACTTGAACCTGGAACAGAACTGTATTTTACATTACTAAATAATCTCAGTCATGCCTTAAGTAACTGTCTTAATTGATTATTGACAGGTAAATATAGTTTAATCCTGTAAAATTATTAGAGAGACTGTTTCTCAGCAGAAAATATAAGCAGACATGCAAAAAGCACTATTGCCATTTTGAGCACTATTTCCATAAATTAAAATGTGTAAAGACAAGCAAAAACAAGCAGGAAATATAATGGAAGAGGATGAATCCACTGCTTCAGTTTTCAAGCAGTTTTCCACTCAATTTTTGCATGGAATGTCAGTAAGAATGCGTGAAACTTACAGCAGTACGGAGTTGGATGAATTTCTCAAGGAACGCTTTGTATTTTTTCAGGAAGCGACCCGCAGGAGCGGAATGGTCAGGGTTAAGTCACATCAACTTTCCACTGAGTCACAACAGCAGGAGTCACGTTACAACGGTCATGTGATAGTTGAAATATCTGCTCCGGACGCGCCATTCATCGTCGTCACAGTTGAAGCGTTGATGCGGAAAATGGAGTTGCTGATTCATCGAAAACTTCACCCTATAATGGGTGTGGTACTTTCTGCAGAAAAGGAGATAGAAGCAGTTATTTATCCTGAAGAAAAAATGGACAAATTTGATCATCTTTATCTGGAAATTGAAGCGGATACGGATATTGTCTTCTTAAAACGTCTTGAAACTCTGATTGCCGGACATATGCTGGCAGTACAACTTGTCCGTAATCATAGACAAAAAATGCTGCAGTCACTGACATCAATGCAAACAGAAATTGAATCTGTGACCGTAGTTTCAGCAGACACAAAGGGTGAGTGGTCAAAACTTTGCGGTTGGCTGAATCTTGACAATTTTACGGTGATGGGATTTATCTCATTTTTACAGAGTGATTCAGATTCTGCGGATTTTATCAAAACTGTCGAAAACTCCGGACATGGAATATTAGCTGCTGAATATATAGAAAAAACTTCTAATATACTCTTAAATGTTTTAACTGCGCATCTGTGGAAACGTCGTCACTCAGATTTCCCTTTTGCACTTGACCGAGTAAATTTCCCAAGCCCGGTATTGCGATTTGAAAATCTGATGGTCCTGAGTATACGTATTCCGGACGCAAAACTTGGCATGGTAGAACATGTGTTTCTTGGTCTGCTCAGAGGTAGTTCTCTTAATGTAAAAAATACTGAGACTCCGTTGATTCACCAGAAGATGCGTTATATCTTCGAAAACCGGAACATGCTTAAGAACAGTTACGATTACAATGAGGTTGTGCGGATTTTTGGCGCAACACCAAAATTCGAATTGTTCCGTTCATCAAGAAAAGAATTAATTCAAATATGCGATGACCTTCTGTCAGTCAATAATCCTAATAATATACATTGTTTTCAAATAGATACACGCAATTCAGGAATTTTAAAACTGATGGTTGTGATGCCAACTTCTCTTCTAAATGAAGAAGCAATTGAGCAAATGGCAGACTTTCTCAAAGCAAAAATCCCGCATCAGAACTGTGAATGGTTTGAAGCGCGAGGAAGTGAAAAGTCACGTTTGCATTTTGAATTTGAGCTGCAGGAGGATTTACAGGGAAAAAGCGATTTGCCTTCTTTTGATTTGTTGCTGCTTGAAGGAGAAATCAGCGTATTGATAAAGCCATGGGAAACTCAACTGCGTGAATTGCTCCGTAATCAGCATCCAGGAGAAGAAGGCGCGCAACTTTATGAACGCTATGTTCCGCTGATGCCTTCGCATTACCGTGCACGTGTTGATACCCTGGAAGCGCTGGAGAATATCCAGTACATGGAACTGCTGACGCATGAAGATAATATTCAATTCGATTTAATACCCTTTACCCTGCCTTCACTGCTGGTTGAGTCAGTCTCCCTGCTGTACATTTATAGTAAAGAAAAAATTCATTTGATCAGGATTATGCCTGTCTTGCAGAATCTGGGACTGCACGTGATTGATCAGTTAACAACCAGGATTGGTAATGACGAAAAAACCCTGGGATTTATCCAGTCTTTTCGGGTAATCCGTAATGACAAAGTTAATATTGACGAAATACGTTTTAAACCGTTACTGGCAGCAATTGTTCAGCAGGTGTATCTGCAAAATACTGAAAATGATCCCCTGAACGGACTTGCTCTGCTGGCAAATTTAGGCTGGCGTGAAATTAACGTGCTTCAACTTTATCGAAATTTATCCCTGCAGTTAAGTGCACCGCTGACACGTGAAACTATAAATGCGGTTTTGCTGAGGCATCCGCAATCCTCACGTTTACTGTTTGAGACATTTGCCTGCCGCTTTTCTCTTGATCCTTCTTTCGGTAATCTGGCTTATCGTAAGGAATTCCTACTACCTCAAAAAAAACAGGAGTTTTCCGAATCTCTGGAAAAAGTTCAAAATGTGACTGACGATGAAGTCCTGCGACGTTTGTTTGAACTGATTGAAAACACTTTACGTACCAATTTTTATCTGCCTAAAGATGCTGAAGAAACAGGCGTTTCGGTCAAGTTGGATTCGAGAAAAATTGAGCAAATGCCGGTTCCAGTACCTTTCAGAGAAATATATGTCCATGACGTCGGCATGGAAGGACTCCATTTACGCTTTGGCCCGGTCGCGCGGGGAGGGCTTCGCTGGTCAGACCGCCCCGATGATTTCAGGACGGAAATACTGGGACTCGTCAAAACTCAGCAAACTAAAAACGTGGTAATTGTTCCAGTAGGTTCAAAAGGCGGTTTTGTGCTGAAAAACACTCCGGCATCAAGAGAAGCCGCAATCACAGAATCTCAAAATCAGTACAGACGTTTTATCAGTGCCATGCTGGAAATAACCGATAATCTGGATCCAGAGGGGAAGGTACACACACCAAGTCATGTTCTTTCATATGATGATCCCGATCCATACCTGGTTGTTGCCGCAGATAAAGGGACAGCTACTTTTTCGGACATTGCGAATGACGTTTCTGAAAGATATGATTTCTGGCTGGGGGACGCATTTGCATCAGGAGGTTCAGTAGGTTACGATCATAAAAAAGAAGGAATCACTGCACGAGGTGCCTGGGAATGTGTGATGTTGCATTTTAGGGAAATGGGTCGTGACATTCAGACCGAACCCACGACTGTGGTGGGTGTAGGTGATATGAGCGGAGATGTATTTGGTAACGGTATGTTGCAGAGTAAAATGCTGCTGCTGCAGGCCGCATTCAATCACCAGCACATTTTTCTTGATCCTGATCCTGATACAGAAATTTCATGGAATGAGCGCAACCGGATTTTTGATTTAGCAAGTTCTTCCTGGAGTGAATATTCCGTAGACTTAATCAGTGACGGAGGCGGTATTTTTGAGCGTTACGCAAAATCGATCAAACTGTCTCCGCAGCTTCAAACTCTGCTTGGCACAGATGCAGTAAGTTTAAAAGGTGATGAGGTAGTGCGTTTAATTTTACAGATGAATGCGGATTTACTGTGGTTTGGTGGTATAGGTACGTATATCAAAACGCCTGCACAGACTCATTTTCAAGTCGGTGACCAGGCTAATAATCCTGTAAGAATTGAAACTTCCGAGTCCCAAGTGAAAGTGATCGGGGAAGGTGCAAATTTAGGATTAACCCAGTTGGCGCGCATTGATCTTTCCAACAACGGTGTCAGACTGAACACGGATGCAATTGATAATTCTGCAGGCGTCAACATGTCGGACTATGAAGTTAATTTGAAAATATTGCTTCAACAGATGCTACGTAGCGGATTTATAGAATCGAAAGAAGAACGTAATGAGTTGCTGGCTTCAGCAACAAATGAAGTCTCAGAGCTGGTTTTAGCGAATAACCGTGGGCAGCACCGCTTGATTTCCATGGACAGCATCCGCTCCAGCAGTAATTTCAGGTTGTTCCGTAAGTTGATTCTGCACCTTCAGGCACAGGGGATGAATAAACGCAGCGAGTACATTCCTTCGCGTGATGAGCTTGATCAACTGGAACAAGTGAATATGCCGTTGCCGCGGCCTGTCCTGTCAGTGCTGATGGCTTACGCAAAAATGGAGGTTTATGAAGCATTGACGTCCTCCAATATGCCTTTTGAAGTAGAGCTTACTAACACATATCTACAATACATACCGCCTGTTTTACGCAGCCATTTTGGTGAAAAAATAAACGAACATCCTTTAAAAAAGGAAATCGTCTCAACTGTACTGACCAACAATGTGATAAATCAGGCAGGTTCTACTTTTATTTCCAGAATGGCACAAGTCACGGAATGCGGTATTCCGGATATTGTACGGACCTACCTCGTGCTGGAAGTGAGTCTCGGGGCAGTTGAAATGCGGGAGGTGTTATATTCAATGGATGATATCAGCGAGAATGAGCGTTATGAAGTGCTTATTGAGCTCGAAGATTTATTAAAAATGCTGGTTAGAAACGTCTTGTATAGTCAAAAAACACCACCTGGATTTGAGAAAATCGCAGAATATCAACACTTATTGAGTGAGATCAAAGATTTACCTGAAAATTCATCTGCTCCGCAAAACTCAGCAGGCGATCAGTTAAAGGATGAAACAGTAATTGAGGAGGAGGAAACAGTAGAAATTGAACCACGTGCGGTTGACGTTTTCCGCGCTTCTTTACTGCGTTTAATGATCGCACCGGACGTAATGCATTTGTGCATCAAAAAAGCATTAGCCGTCAGTGTTGCTTACCGAATTGCGCAGAGTGTTGAGCATACATTTGGCTTTGACTGGCTGCGTGAACGACTGGTGGAACTTGAGCCGAACAATGACTGGGAACTCGAATATCAGGACATTCTCTTGCGTACTTTGGATGCCAATAAACTGGGACTGCTTGAAGTTCTACTTGAATCTCACACATTTGAGAATTTGAAAGTTCAAGATTTAAACAGTATGCTTGAACCTCTAGAAAGCGTGAATGCCGCGAATCTGCGCGCTTATGTTCAGTCTCTTGAACAGGTACGTGCTGGGTCGGTAATCAGTCTTACATCAATCGCGGTAATTCTCAGTCGCTTGGAATTTCTTAAAAATATCTCTAGAAAAAGCTGAAAATCTTTTTTTAAATTTTTGCTAATAATTTTATGATTGCAATGATACTTGCCGGTGGAGCCGGTACCAGGCTC
Organism: Deltaproteobacteria bacterium; assembly: GCA_002685535.1. Lineage (GTDB taxonomy): Bacteria > SAR324 > SAR324 > SAR324 > NAC60-12 > Arctic96AD-7. Next base: position 2,275 of record NYXK01000001.1, on the reverse strand, counting down.
TGGCCCTACAGCAGAAGCATGACGCCTAAACAATTTCTTAATCTCGGTTCTACTCACGAGTCCTTGTTTCAGGAAACGTGCACCCGCCTGGAAACACTCGTCTCACCGGAGAAGATATATGTAGTAGGATCTAATGAACATGTGGGTGAACTACAGCAGCAGATGCTGCAAATCTATCCGCATTACAGTCCGGAACAACTTCTGATTGAGCCATTGAGCCGAAATACTGCTCCCGCCATTCTGTGGGGAATTTTGCAGATTCCGAAAAATCAACGGAAGGAGCCGGTCGCTATATTAGCTTCAGATCACCTGATAAAAGCTCCTGAAAATTTTATCAGTGCCTTGAAAAGTGCTGAACCGCTGGCAAGTTCCGGATATATTGTTACTTTTGGTATTCGCCCTGACCGTCCGGAAACCGGTTACGGCTACATCAAGGCCGGTGAGGCCCTGGAAGTAGGCTTTAAGGTTGCGGATTTTGTGGAGAAACCTGACCAGGCGACAGCGGAAACATATCTCGAATCCTCGGATTATACCTGGAATGCAAGTATTTTTATGGCAACAGCAGAAACCTGGCTTGATGAATTTCGAAAACACGCACCTGAACTGCTGGCTCCTTTTGAGAAAAAGTTAACTGCCGGAAAAGATCTGGCTGATCCGGAAAATATACGCGAAATATATGAATCTATAGAGGCTGACTCAATTGACTATGCTCTGCTGGAAAAATCAACAAATGTGGCGGTTTTGCCGGTTGAAATGGAATGGAGTGATTTAGGCAGTTGGGAGAGTATTTTTCAGGTTTCTGAAAAAGACTCTCAGGGCAATGTTTTGCGCGGTAATGTTATTACACACGATACACGTAACTCTTTGATATTCAGCAGTAAAAAGCTGGTTACAACTATCGGTGTTGAAAATTTGATTATAGTTGAAACTGATGACGCGTTGTTGGTTTGCGACATGAGCCGCTCCCAGGATGTGAAAAAACTTGTAGAAACATTAAAAAGAGAAGATCGTCACGAATATAAATTTCATACAAGAGTGATGCGACCGTGGGGCAGTGCTACAACTATTCTGGAAAACAAGATCTACCGTATCCGCATACTGGAAATCTTGCCAGGAAAAAGTATGTCTCTCCAGCGTCACAAGCAGCGCAGCGAACACTGGGTTGTTTTGAAGGGGACCGCGGATGTGCAGAGGGGTGATGAAAAAGTTTTGCTGAAGGAAAATGAGTCAGTTTACATTCCAATAGGCATGTCGCACCGTCTTGGAAACTCCGAAAAAAGTCCTCTGCAGATCATTGAGGTACAGCAGGGACAGTATCTTGGTGTTGATGATATTGAACGGTTATAACAGTAATATCAAAGGCTATCTATGATTGTCTTTCCGATTCTCAACTTTGTTTTGCCGCTGATGTACTCTAGTTTTGTGCTTGTCGGCAACCCACATGTCGGCTGTACTGAATGCAGCAAAAAAGCGGATATGAACGTCAGTGAGATTAAAAAAAATGAAGCAGTAGAGCAGACAAATCAGGCAGTTACAAAAGATGAATTAACAGAGGGAAAGCATTCAGGTGAGGGCCGGCAGCAGAGTCCACCGGAAAAAGAGAAATAGCATTCAGTAAACTAATCCGGAACATAATTCATGGTCAGCGCTTTAAAAGCGGGGTGTGAGTCAGGTTCCTGGTTCCTGTGTATGATCCTTTAAGATGTTCAACTCTTTTGAATAAAGTCGCAGTCCAATTGAGAGAATAGGAAGAACAACCGCCACTACGATCCAAAAAAGGAAATACAGCCCAATTAGCAAAGAACCATTCAGGAATGCTTTTGGTTTTGTTAAATCCGCATCCATTTTTTACCTGTTTTGATTGCAGGAATAATCTCATGCATTGACAGGTAAAAGCAATTAGCCGGCCAAAGTCCAGGGATAGTTTTATCCTCGTCAAACGGCTTTCAGCAGAATCCGGAACAGTAATATTCAGTCAGCGTCTCTTTAAACAGGCAGAGTAACTCTTATTTTATTTCCCGGAATGCTAATTTCTTCCCGGAAAGAGAACTATTTGGGCAGGTTGATATAGAAAAGATTAATCAATGATCATCTACCTTTTTGGAGCTAGATTCATCGGCCATTATGTTGAGTGCGCTAAAACCACTGCTATTATCGAAATCAAAGACGGTCCAGAGATTTCCGGCTTCTCTAGGCACATAGAATATGGTTAATACATCATTGTATAATACATGAACAGTAGCTCCAGATGCTTCTAAACTTGAGTTGGCGGTTT
>NYXK01000201.1 GCA_002685535.1 Deltaproteobacteria bacterium | reverse complement strand
TAATCCTACGACAGCTCCAGGAGGGCAAAAGTCTGCAGCACATCTATAAAACATTGAAAGGAGATGCGGCACCAGTACAGTCGGCTGGGACAGTTGATGATCATAAGACATCAGCCAAGACTGGCCTGGAGAGCTACAGGACCAAATTGACATGTGCAACAAAAGGCGAGCCCAGATCTCACAAGGACTCGTCATGCAAAGGTCGTTCGGCGGCTATGCTCAGCAAGATTCCATGCAGGACGGTCCAGGATCCACACACGATTGCCAGAGTCCCGCAATGTCACCACAGACACCACAGAACTCAACCGGTTTCTCAGAGCAAATGCTGAGTCCTCGTTCCGCTCGCGGGAGCTCATATGCCACTCGCCGAATCAACACCGATCTCGCAAATGGCAATAGAATAACCCGAAACATATCGAACGGTTCTTCCACACAGCCGGACTCTGCTGTCAACTTCGACAGCCCCTCTGGTGCCAAGACGGNTTCGCATGTTAAAGATAAGGCCATTAAGATTCCAGTCTCTGGAAAAGAGGAATTTCTTCCTTTACAAGCCTCAATAGGTCATCATGCCGGTCCTATGTATGCGCTCATTGCACATATGAAACATACTGGCCCTGGGCAAGTCAATTAGCTGTGGTATTCGTTCTGCCCCGCTAAGAAGTGACTTTCATTTGGTAGAAGAATTTTAATATCCCACTGGGTTTCCTTTCACATAAGCGGTTGATGCATGGTTGATTTTCTGTTGAGAGAACAAATGTAATGAAACAACTATGCAAGGTCCCAACCCGCTTTTACAAATATATATGCCTGATTGAAGGTGATCAGATGGAGCAGCTCGACGAGAGGCTTGAACAAGAGCAAACACTGAAAGAAAACGAGAGTCGAGGATCCCAATAATGCGGGGCGAGAGACCAAGGCACCATAGGATGAGGTGAATTTTGAGAGGAAGATACGTAAACAGAGTAAAGTGAGCGTTTTACGTTAGATGTGCTGTGTGTTTGTTAAGCTAGCCGTGGAATACGTACCCCAAGCATGTTTTATCCTGGCCAGTCCATCCGGATGGCTGTTGACATGAGATGACACGACAATACCACACGCCTTTGAGGCACCCAATTCTAAGCAGCAGCCAGGAAGTCGGCTGAGCCACGGTCAGATCACACGGCTGCAAACACGGCCATGACTTCTACCTTTCCGCATCCTCCCTCGAAGCTACAGGCCATCATCCGGACCCTCGAATGATGGACATCCCTGTTGCAGTTTGTTGTCATCTAACACGAGGGGAGCGCCGGACGNCCCCGCCGCATCACTGCTACTAAGCCATCAGAAGTGCATGAAATAATAGCCTCAATCTCATAGAGTTGATCATCAACCCTAAGGAGATGGCGTGGTCCTCGTCGCTGACTATGCGTGGTGGGCACAAGGAAGGATGATGTCGATGAATGAGATGCTTTCTCCCAGTCTAAAGTAGCATGGGTCGCATCGGGTTCCAAGTCTGTGCCTTCTTTCAAAGGTCTACGGGAACGATGTAGACTGCGGCTAGTTGCTGGCAACGTCGAGTATTCTCCATTTCGAGGGGTTTTGAGAGCGAGATGCCCCGAGCCACGACCCTCAACATTGAAGTCGGATTTAATATGCACGTAGCCATGGATTCCAGTGACAACATCTTCTGAGTCTATCCTTTGACTTCCGTTGCGCAGCTCTTCGTCAAAGTCTTCATCTCGGCGAGGATCACGGCGCCAAAATCGGAGGTACGCAATAGAGTCGTTCGTTTTTGCACTTTCCAAACAACGAATAGCTTCCGGAAGACAATTCCCTTGCATGCATTCGTACAAACTCTTGTCCTTCAACTGTTCAGGGGTAACTCCAAGTATGCTGGTGACAGCATTAGTAGCGTACATAACCGTGAGGGTACGTGTAAAACGGTTGAGTATCAGAGCAGCTCGAGGCTCGAGAAAAGGTGCTTGAGGACTGGTCCTGAACTTGGAGGACATGTCTACCAGCATATGGTGCCGGGGTTCTCTCAGAGACGAGGTGAAACGCCGTCGAATCGCGCAGGCATGTTCAGCTCGTCCTATCATTTCTCAGTTCATGCGTGTTATTACGTCAGACAAGCAAGCTTACGTTCATTTCTCTCATCGTCTTTGTAGATGCTGGTGCAGGCAACCAATACCTCATAGACAACCGTAAATATGCATTCGCAGTCGACCCACTGCCCATCTCGTCTTCGGATGTCAGCATAGTAAAGAGCAGCGGCTTTATCCGATCCGACTGCGCGATTGTAGATGTTTTCGGCAGCGGGGATTTCATCAGGACGGAAGTACTCGAAGCATGATCTGCCAATGACGTCTTCCGGACAAAAGCCAAGAATGTCGGCAATAGACTCGGAGGCATATAATATGGTTGCTTGGGAAGTAAGGCCTGGTAAGTGACTTATTAGTAATGAAGCTCGACCATATAACACGGGTGATGCTCACTGTGAATAGTTATAAAACTACTCTCCATTACGCGCAAAATGGCTCTAAATCTTAATGAGATGGTCTTGCTTCTGTCCCGTGGAGACGAAACGGCTGACTTCACCCCTGAACAGGGCACTAAGAAGTGAAAAGGTTCGAGTCAACGAGATCTTCGCAAATAATTCTGTAGTTGGTAGGGAGAAATCTGGCTGTGATGAGACGTCGAAATGGATGTTCGTTCTCGTTCGACGACTCAGGGCGTCGCCAACCTAAAGGGAACAACAGGAGGAATTTGCTTTTTGGACATAGGGACTCAGCTTCTAAGGTTTAGAAGGCTCTACAAGACCTGCCGCTATCACATCGAAGCATTCACAAAGCGGATGTAAGGGTTTACGGATGGATGATTGATCACAGTAATGATCGTCCTGTCAAGCGGCATGTTCAGCTTGTTGTGTGTTCTTGCATTAGGCACCATCCAGTAATTGGGTGGATGCTATGCGCCTGGTCCTTGGCCACCAAGGACCACCTTTCTTATGTGACAGGTCGCAATAACCTAATGAATGGCGGATATGTGTCTAAGATTTCTCACCTTCGATTCGAATGCAAGCATTCCACGACAATATTGAGTTTGAATGCTTTCTTACCAGGATAAGGACCTTAGAGGAATGTGGTTGATTACCAGGCACTGCAGTGAACACCTCCCACCGCAGTGGCTTCTCTTACCTAGCAAAGATAAACAGAACAGAGATCCATATGTGAAAGAGAACGCAATCTATTTTGACGAATGCACAAACCTTGGTTCCCGGAGCTTGACGCCGTGCACTTCCTCTACGTGGCCTTTGAAATGCTCCAAGAGTTCGAGAACAAGCCCCAGATAGAGTTGACATGGTGGCCACTCTTGACAACGAAGAGCCTCAGCGTGCCAGCGGTATGAAAGCAGAAGGAGACGAAGACATGAAAATCTAGTGAGCAGTCTTGGGAGGTAGAACCCGCCTAGCTCGAGAGACAGGTTGATCTGTGGGGTATCCGGGAAGGTTGCAGGACGAAAAATTTGTATTTTGGGTTGAATGTCTTGGACACGGATCACATAGATGTTAACTGGCGACAACACAACGCGACCCGCAGTCTTGGAGAAGCTCGTGGTAATCAGTATCATCGCATGAGAACACTCCGGACATTCTCTACTGCTTGATTTCTTCCACATAGTTCAAAGGTTTTGTTGCATGTCTCATAATTCTCGGACCTGATGGCCGACAAATCTTCGATCGAGAAATTTGATGGACGATGGCGGTGGATATATTTGTCGATTTGAGGACGTTTGGGGGAAGCCAATAATTGGGTGGGTCCATTGGGTGGACTGGGCAGGGCGGATGATCTGCTGCCCGTGGATCGCGCCCCGGCACCGCGATTCGTTCCCACCTTGCTCCACCAGGGCCGGAATCAAGGACAACACTGAAGCTGACATCGCCAGCAACGTTACCCGTGAATCTAAAACCAACTTCATAAACTCTTACCAGATCACCACAGCGACCGGCGGTGTGGTATTCAAGTCTAGTTGTCGTATTGAAGATCATAAACGAGAAGTAAGTCTAGACAGAAGGAAGGGGATCTAGAGAGCTAGACGCAGTGGAGCAGAGATAGTAAGGTGCCACTGAAGTCGCACTGGTATATAAACGGTGAACCAATCACATCTGATCAATGGCGAAATCAGAGGCTCTAGTTGGCTCAGTACAGTGGGCCAGCACGGACCTGTGCACTAAACGCGCTCAGACTAGACACGCTGTATATAGGTACTGAGCAAGGGCTAGCTACCCGTCCCCAAAGCCCTTCCCCTCTCCGCCCCTAAACGAATGTTAAACGTGTACTCTTCCGGGTCAGGCGCTTGAAGGGTTTACGAAGTATGTTGAGTGGTCGAAGCCTTGTAATAATAGCTTGTAAGCCTCCTCGCACGAGCCAAAAGTCGATCTGTTGGGCGATCGCTAACATGAAAGGAAAAGCAGCAAGGATTTGCCTGGGGATAAGTATCAAGTGCGCATGGCAGAAATAAGGAAGTATGGGGGATGGACGAAGGGAAATAAATTGCTTTCTTTTGTACAGCCGACCACTGAGGTGTATGGCAGGCTCCACCAGATCTGCCTCAATCAGTTGATTGAAGGACTTATAGGCTTCAGGGGTTGCGCCACCAACGAGAGTATTCTGGTGTATGGATGGATAGTTGATCAAAGTACTGATCGTCTCAGCAAGCGGCAAGTGCCACCAGACAGGTTATTGGATGGTTGGTATGCGCACGGTCCTTGGCTAGGCCCCCAGTAGCCGACGAATATTGAAAGTAGATTTAGATTTCCTCACCTACAATTCAAATCCAAGCATTTCACGATCAATGAGTATGAATGCTTGCCTACTTGATTTAGAAATTCGGAGTAATTTGGGCGCTCTTGAAATTAGTTTCGTGGTTTGAGATGATCTGAACTTGATTACATAAGAAAATTTGAAGCCGCAGATGAGAGAAGAGATACAACTCGTACGCTCTGGATGATCCAAGAAGTCAAGGCTAACCTGTTATCATTTTTCAATCTAAACCCTGTGAATGAATATCCATGATGAAGATATGACCATTGAGACATGTCGCTAACATCGATCGCCGATTGCAAAGTGCAACAAGAAACATAACCTGGTGAGGCAGATCACAGGGTAGACACCGCAAGTCGTTGAGTCAGGGCCGTATGGAAGGAGCGTTGCTTTTTACAATCCCGCCGGAGGGTTAGAGTTGATCATTGTTAATTGTTTCTGGCACCCGCAAGATACGGGGGGCTGCCAGGTGGGGGGGACTTGGAAGGTGAGAAGAAGTGATTAGTGAGTCAAGAAGAGGATGTGCTGACACTCTCTGAGTGCACGGTCCAGGGTTCCTGGATCGAGGTGCGTGGTGAAGAGAGATGGGGTGTTGACTTGCTTGAGAACTGGTTAGCAGACCTATAAAAACAACGACCAAAACCCCTGAAAATACACCCTGCTAACCGTTCACTGCACTGGAAAGACTGGATCGTCCAACACGCCGTCCGCCCAATCCATGATCCGGAACTTTCTGCCCGGCGGCGGTCTGGCAGCGAGGACATCCTCAATAGAAGAGGATGGGAAGAGCGTGAGAAGATGTGTGAGGAGATGTGCGAGGAGATGTGTGAGAAGATGTGAGAGAAAAGATGTGAAGGCAAGAGGGAGACAGCCATTTATATAGTACCAAGCCC
>NYXK01000200.1 GCA_002685535.1 Deltaproteobacteria bacterium | reverse complement strand
TTGAAAAAGTCCGAATGCAAAGTATTTTTTAACATTTTTAATCCTCGGATAATTATTAAGCACAAATTTTTACAGGGAGATGATTTGATAACCTTCTGTAACGAGTCTGGCAATGCAGCGCGCAAAACGGTAAAGCAAATCACCATTTCCCTCTACCCACTGTGATATTTCCTCAATTGGACTTTCCAAAGCGGCGCTATTGTTCAAGTCAACCATCAGCTTTCCATCTCAGTTGCTAAAAGTTGATTATTTCCAACATTTACTTCCGGCTGCTGCTTTTTAGTCACAACAAGTTGTCCGCATGCACCCTGGATGTCCTGCCCTTTGGAGATACGCAGAGGTGCGACCACATCATGATCAAGCAGATACTTTTGAAACTTCCGTGCCTGTTTTTGTGAAGGAACCTGATATTTGTTGCCCGGATCAGAGTTATACGGGATCAGGTTTATTTTGAATTTAAGACCGTGCAGTAAGCGAATCAAACCCTTTGCGTCTTCAATCGAATCGGTCAGATCACGAATCAGAATATATTCGAAGGTAATACGTCTGCGTGATTCCAGGGGGAATTCGCGACAAGCTTTCATCAGTTGTTCCAGTTTGTACACATTGTTGACAGGCATCAGTTTTGAACGCACTTCGTCTGTTACACCATTCAGGGAAATTGCGAGATTGGTTTTAATTTTTTCTTTACCAAACTTCCGGATTTTCGGTAAAAGTCCGGAGGTGGAAACAGTAATACGCCGTTGTGAAAAATTAAATCCGTGTTCATCAGTCAGGATTTCAAGTGCCTGCATAAGGTTTTGATAATTATGAAAGGGTTCACCCATTCCCATAAAAACTATATTCCGCAATTTATTTCCTTCCGGAAGATCCTCAGAGACGGTCAAAATCTGATCAATAATTTCTGAAGTTTTCAAATTACGCACCAGACCCATCGTGCCGGTCATGCAGAAATCACAACCCATTCCGCATCCTACCTGCGATGAGACACAGATTGTATTGTGACTGGTGTGAGGCATGAAAACCGATTCAATGCTCTTTCCGTCTTCCAGCAATAAACGGTACTTGATAGAACCGTCCTGCGAATGATGCTCCTCTGCCTTTTTGAGCTTACTGATCCAAAAATTCTCTTCAAGTAGTTTTCGCGTTTCCTTGCCTAAATTCAGCATTTCGGCAAAACTTTCCACCCTTTGTTGATAAAGCCAATAAAAAACCTGATCTGCACGAAAAGCCTGTACTTTTCTTTGTGAACTGGCTTTTTCATCCATCCACTCACGCAGATTCTGGCGTGTCCAATTTTTTATATTGTACAGTTTGGACATTTATAATTTCGAAATGTAACTATTTTTTTGATTATGTTATTCTTCATGATAAGTAAATGCATGAGTCTGGTCAAGTACGAGTAATTTCGAGCAAAAAAATCTTTTTACACAGATTGGTCAACAAATGAAATGTTTAAAATGTGGATGGTCTAATTCCGACACCGCCGCTTATTGTCAAAACTGCCATTCATATTTGGCAGAACCACCAGGAATGGAGTCGTTAAATACCTTCAAGGCACTAATCTTAGGACTGTTTATCACCGGAATTTTCTATCTTGTTTTTCCGATGCCTGTAATTAGGAGCGAATACTGGCTGCAGTTGTTTTCCGGACGTATTTCAGAAACTATTTTTGCGCTCGTGCTCTGGTCATTATTTTTACTTTATTTCAAGTGGCGTCAGTTTCGTCAGCAACATCGGGCCTACGCGGCTTTCCGTAATCAGTTACTGCATGACTCATTGTTAAAGGGTGTCTATGTGAAAGATGTGGACGAGCGTATCCTTGAAATAAGTCAGTTTTTGCAGGAACAAAAAGTCAAAAAATTTCAGGATAGTGTCATTTTCAGGAGGGTACGCCGTACCTTAAGACATCTAAAAGCCATTCCAAAAAAGGAAGAAATAACTTCGATTCTGAATTATCAGGCAGAAATAGACCACAACCGCATGCAAAGCAGTTATGCTCTGCTAAATGTGTTTATCTGGGCAATACCAATTCTTGGATTTATCGGCACTGTTTTTGGTATAGGACAGTCAATCGGAGAATTTTCAGATTTCATCCGCAGTGCTAACGGTACAGACTTGAACACGCAAATGCGTTCAGCGCTCGGTGGAGTTACAAGTGGTTTGTCAGTCGCCTTCAGCACAACATTTATCGCCCTGGTTGGAGTTGTGCCTATAATGATGCTCGCCTCTTCTCTGCGTAAACGTGAGGAAGATTTGCTGCTCAGCGTGGAAGAATACTGTCTGGAAGATCTGCTGCCTAATTTACATGTACGCCCGGGAGATGAACTGCTGGATGACGCAGTAAGTGGACATTTGGAGCAAATGGCGGAATTTTCTGAAAACTGGCGTAAACAGGTTTCTCCGGTGCTTGAATCAGTAGAGCAGCATTCAAAAGGTTTGGCCGCACAAGTTGGAGGGTTGCAACCTTTGATTCAAAAATTCAGTGAATCTTTGTTTGCTGCAAGAGATGAAGTGAATGAGCTTAATCAAGTTGATAATAACNAAGAAAAGCCCGCAAGNCCGNAAACAGAATCCTTGCAGGACGAANAAGGTCNAACTAACAGCCAAGCATCAAATCAATGAGGCACGCCTCTCATNCTCCCCGTGTTACACTGTTTCCATTCCTGAGTGTACTGCTCAGTACGATGGGAGTTTTGGCTTTCCTTTCNATCAGTTTTTTACTCGTAGTTCCGCAGGANGCAGATTCTCNTTCAACTCCNAAGCGTATCAANTTTGAATGGGTGGGTGCACCNGGATATGTCAAACCGATTTTTATTCGCTGTTANNCGGATCGGATNGAATATTATAATTTGTTTGATAATCAGGATTACACCNTTACGCTGGAGNAATTNCTGGATCAACTTCAGGGAGATAATCCGGAATTGTNGTCATACCTTGNTCAACTCTTTCAACTGAATACCAGTATAAAAAAACAGTTTGGAAANACAGAATANTATCCGCTTTTATTGGTTTATCCGGACGGCGTATTGACTTCAGAATTATTGCTGGTTGTGATTGAAAAAATAGGCGGCTTGAATTTTGGACTGGAACCTATGCTGCCAAACTGGGAAGTTCCATATCAGAGTCTGAATGCGGANGGATAAGAAAAGATGTNATGAAAAAACGTTGTGTATTTAGCATATTTATTTTTTTAGTAATATGGTTCTCTGTTGCCTGCCAGGTATATAAAAGCCCAGTTCAGAATATAGAAGAAAACAGTTTGCGNAATGCTGTCAGGATTCATCCTGTTCATGAATTAGCTTATGTCAGGCTGGCTCAATATCTTGAAAGTCANGGACGNTACANTGAAACTTTTTCGGTTCTCCGTGTGGGGCAGCAGCGTATTCCNGGCGCGATCGCACTTGTCCGTCTGGAGGGAGGTCTCTTTCAGGGCTTGGGTTTTTATAACGANTCTNAAAAATTTTACTCTGCACAAATCAGCGAACATCCGGATGAAGCACTGCTTTATTTAGATCGCGCACAGCTATACTGGCGTATGGAAAAACATCAACTCNCCCTTGCAGATGCTCAAAAAGCAATCACTTTGCAACCTGATTTGTTTGAAGCACATTATCTGACAGGTGTAATTTTATCCCGGAAAACTGCCCCAAATGTTCCGGATCAGTCTGAAAAGGCGCTGGACGCTTTTATTAGCGCCAGTGAAATTAATGAGAGGAATCCGGATCTCTGGTTACNNATTTCTGTTTTATGGGAGAGAATTNACGATATTCACAAAGCAAAACTGTCCATGNTGCGTGCAGTTGAACTTTNTCCGGAATCAAAGCTATACCTGCGGCGTCTTACTGTTTTGCAGGAAAAAGAGCTGGATCAGGCAAGNCAGCAAAACTCAGTGGAAATTACGGAAGATCTCCGGAAAACTCTTCTCCATATGCTAAAATTGTTCCCGAATAACAGTTGGGTACAGGCGCACTATGGAAATTGGGCCTGGACCCAGGATGAATTTGAGNCNGCGGAAANACACCTGCGNCGNGCTATAACTTTAAACTCGAAATATCCATGGGCCAGCTTCCGTTTGGGTGTTGTTTATCTCTCACAGGAAAAATGGGAATCGGCCCTGCTCTCTTTTGAGGAGGGTTTAAAAAATGACCCAGAAAACGAATGGGCAATTCAGCAGGTCGGACATGCCCTGGAAATGCTGGAAAAAAATGAGCAAGCAATTGAACGTTACGAATGGTTGATGGAAAATGCTCCTGCAAATCTGCTGGTCATCAATCGTTTGAATCGTCTCTACTGGAATGAGTTTTTGTTTGAAAAAGGTGAAAACACACTTTTACGTGGACTGGAAAAATTTCCAACTGAAACCAGACTGATTGAAAAACTTGTTNCATATTATGAATCACACANGCTTTTTGAAAAAGCAGCAAATATTTTGACTTCCTTTGTGCAGTTGGAACCTGATAACTCAGCGGCACTGGCCAAAATAGGATTTTATGAAAAAAACTTAAATCGTCCGGAAAAGGCCCTGCTCTGGTTCAATAAAGCACTCTCTGTTTCAAATGATTTTGAATGGGCACGTATTCAAAAAATTGGCTTATTGCTGAAAACAGAAAACACAGGAAATGCGGAAAAAGAACTTGAAAACTTGCTCAAGCAAAAACCTAATTCTGAATGGGCACTGCTGGAATTATCACAGTTAAAGTTGAAACAGGAGCAATTTGCAGAGGCGGGAAAGTTGCTCAACAGAGGCCTGCTGAAGTACAAAGATTCTCCGGGTTTACTGCAGACTCAGGGTCGTTTGTACAAAATTCAGCAACGATGGCAGGAAGCGGAAATAGTCTTTCAGAAACTGCTGAAATTACGTCCACACAATTCTCTGCTGCTGACACACTTGGGCTTTACGCAATGGAAACTGAATAAAGTAAGGACGGCACGGCAAAACATAACACTGGCTCTCTACGAAAATCCAGGTAGTCTTTGGGCGTGGAATCTTCATTTGCTACTACTGCCGGAAGACCAGCAGCGCCGCTGGTTTGGTGAGGAATATGAAATTCTGCTGCCTGTTTTAACAGCACTTGTGAGTCAAACTCCCGAAAAAGCCTGGCAGAAAATAACTGCGATTCGGTCCGACCCTTTTACTCGGCAGGTGTTGAAAAATTTACATTACCTGCTGGAAGGCGCTCCGGCCGAGATTATCATGGAACCGCAGGACATGACCTCAAAAAAACTGCCNCCGTGGATGCACGAGCAGTGGGGTTATTTTCATGAAATGCTAGGAAACAGAGAACTAGCGGCGAAGCATTTTGAAGTAGTTTTAAAAGCACTTCCGGAAAACGCCTGGATTCACGCACGCCTGGGTTGGGTCTATGAGAGACTGGTTAAAATGGAACAAAGCCGGAAGCACTACAGCAAATTTTTGCAGAAAAATCCGTTGGCGTTTGATGTCAGCTTCAGGCTGGCCAATGTTGAAACATTGNCAGGCAACGAAGCGGCAACAATCGAGCTGTATGAAAAAATAATAGCTGTGCGGCCGGAAGATAATTTGGTGCTGAATAACCTTGCCTGGCTCTATCTAACTGCACAGGACAGGCAGTTGCGCAATCTTGAGAGAGCAATGAAGTTAGCCCAAAAATCAGTCGACCTGCTACCTACTATAGATAATTTAGATACTTTAGCTGAAGCTTATTTTCAATCCGGTGATACAAAGCAAGCGCTTGAAGTTATCCGCAAGGCTGCTAGTGAAGTAGATTATCCTCCAAAAAGACATTCCTATTTACGTAAACAACTGCTACGTTTCCGTAAAGGAGATCCTGACTCAAACCCGCCGGCTTTATCCTGATTGTAAGCTTTGCTTAGTTTTGCCTGCTGACAGAGTGATCAGAAGAAAATTAAAGCTTAATTTTGCAGTCAAGCAAATCATTTTAAAATTAAAACATGATATGGAATAAACTGAGGCTGTTTCATGATTTAGCACCATAAGTAGCTTATTTCTGAACTAAGTGTTTTTTCCTCTTGTGGTTTGCTTTTATTTTGCTAGAATTCTGGTTTGCCCTAGAGTGGAAGGTATTTTATAAGAGCTTCCTAAGACTGGGGGGAATTCCAATGATTGAAGACTTAAATCAAAATAACAGTTTCAAATACAGGATTAGGTTCTCTGTTTGCTGGGAGCGTCTTTGATTCAAGAGGAATANAATCGATGTTTGCATTTCCATTCAGGGNGTGCTTTAAATATAATTATTTGGAGAAAAAATGAGAAACTTCAAACTTAGCATTGCTCTGTTGTCAGGACTGTTTCTGACCTTCAGTCCAATTGCNTTCGCTAANGTGACTGGAAATACCATCACTTTAGGCTCAGCGATTTCGTTTACGGGAAAATATTCCTCGAACGGTATCCATGCTTCAAATGGATACAATCTGGGGGTGAAACGTGTCAACGAAATGGGCGGCGTCAAGGTTGGTGGAAAGACTTACAAGCTTGAGGTCAAGTATTATGATGATGAATCCACTCCAGCACGGGGTGCTCAGCTAGCCGAACGCCTGATCAAGCAGGACGGGATCAAGTTCTTTCTCGGGCCTTATAGCTCTGGACTAACAAAGGCTATTGCTCCGGTGACAGAGAAATATAAAATTCCGATGGTTGAAGCCGAAGGTGCATCAAGGTCTCTTTTCACTCAGGGCTACAGGTATCTATTTGCAGTACTTTCAACTTCAGAACAGTATCTGGCAAGTTCAATCGGGCTTGCGGCAGTAATCAATAAGAAGAATGGGAAATCTCCTGGAGACGTCAAAGTTGCCATGGCATTCGAGAATGACCCATTCTCTCTTGATATACGTGCCGGTGTGATGGATGACGTCAAAAAACATGGATTGAAGATTGTAATCGATGACAAATTGCCAAGGGATTTGAGTGATATGACACCAACCCTCCGAAAGGCTAAGGCTTTGAAAGCAGATCTCCTAGTTGTTTCAGGACATTCCAAGGGTGCAGCAACACTGGGTCGCCAGATCACTGAAATGAAGGTCAAGGTGCCCATGATAGCAGTTACGCACTGCGAAGCTGCAAAACTGATTAAGAAATTCGGTGCGGATGTTAATGGGTTACTCTGTCCAACCCAATGGGCGGAAACCCTCACTTACAGCGGCAAACATTTCGGTTCCGCAGGAGAATACGATAAGCTATTCAAAGCAACCTTTGATGGTTACAAAAACGTTCCATATCAGGCAGCACAGGCAACAGCAGCTGTATTGGTGTGGGCTGAGGCATTCGAACGTGCGAATTCCTTCGATACTGAAGCATTGAGGGATGCGCTGACAGCCACGGATATGAAAACTTTCTACGGAAATATCCGTTTTTCAAAAGCGGGTAACAACATTGCTAAACCAATGGTTCTGAGACAGATTCAGAATGGAAAACTGAACGTAGTTGCACCACCAGAGTGGGCATCTCATCCGGTTGAATGGCCTCGTTGATTTTTATCTCCAAAGAAATTTGTTAAAGCGTTCTTGTTTAAATATGGGAACGCTTTTCTCCTC
>NYXK01000199.1 GCA_002685535.1 Deltaproteobacteria bacterium | reverse complement strand
CAAGGTTGAGTACAGGTTCGTCACTCAAATAATTTAACAGAAATTGTGGCCACTCCACCAGAGTGACGCCTTCATCGGTTATCAGATCTTCACGGTCAAAATCATCGAGTTCTTCCGGAGCATTCAGGCGGTAGAGATCAACATGAAAAACAGGCCAGTCACCTGGATAAATATTTACCAAAGTATAAGTTGGAGAGGTGACTATTTCAGGGAGCACTCCCAGTCCAGCACAAAGACTTTTTGCAAAAGTGGTTTTTCCGGCACCCATACTGCCCCAAAATAAAAGAATTGCTCCAGGAAACAAATTAGCTGCCATTTTGCGGGCGACTGTATCGGTGTTTTCCAACGAAGATAAGTCAAGTATTAGTTTACGCATCAAACTGTTATGAAACCGAGGGTGCTTTTAAAATGTGATAATGTAGGCTACTCCACTAGTTCAGCTTCCGGAAATTCTGTTGAAGAAAAATGGGATATCCTGAAACTTAGTTTGGAATTACATGCCGGAGATAGAGCATCTTTCCTTTTTCAAAATGAGGAGCAGAAACAAGTATTGTGGCGTTTGTTCCTGCAAAAGCTCAAGCCCAAAACTGGTTCTTTCATCATCTCAGCCAAGACTCATATTCATTCTGATGACAGTTTGTGGACACGTACAGACAAGAAAGCGACACTACTGGAAAACATGAATTCCAAACTTTTTGCAAAACGACCCTGGTTCGGCGGACAGCGCAAAAATCTTGAAACCCTGATGGATCGTTTAGCTTTGAGCGGTAGAATTCGGCACCTCCCTGTTGAAGAACTTTCAGAGGAGCAGGCTTTTAGATTCTGGCTATTGATGCTAGTTTCTGCAAAGACAAAAGTAGTTTTGATTGACCGCCTCTTTTCAAAATTGGACCAAGTCAGTTTAGCTTTTGTGCAGGAATGGCTGGAAAGTTATACGGGAATTATAATCCTCTTCGGAGAACATGCTGAATATTTCAATGCAGTTAAAACTCCTGCAGAAGATCAACAGCTAAAAAGTAAAACTGTATTCAATTCCGTTTTTAGTTTTTCTGCAGATGGTCAGGCAACATTTTATCCTGAACAGTAATGATGGTTTCGTAAAAACTCTGAACCCTATATCTTGTCATTTCGACCACGCGCAGAAATCAGCATGATAGTAGTGCTTAATCTAAAATAGCTTGCTCGCTTCGCTCGAAATGAAACAGTTTTTGGACTTTTAGCAGTTCATCCCTAATGTTCACTTAAAATAATTTCAAAAACTGCTTAACAACTAGTGCAGACAACTGTTATTATTAAATAAACATTTCCTGCAATACATTCATACTTATGGACAATGCAGTTCAGTAAAGGTTTTATCCGTCAGGTGGTGGAAGCCACAAACCTTGTAGACTTGATTTCTGAGCATGGAATCACGCTCAAACGTGCAGGAACAAACTACAAAGGCCTTTGCCCTTTTCATGCAGAAAAAACACCCTCATTCAATGTTAATCCTTTGCGTGGTTTTTTTCATTGTTTTGGC
Source organism: Deltaproteobacteria bacterium (assembly GCA_002685535.1). Classification (GTDB taxonomy): domain Bacteria; phylum SAR324; class SAR324; order SAR324; family NAC60-12; genus Arctic96AD-7. Next base: position 13,099 of record NYXK01000199.1, on the reverse strand, counting down.
TGCAGCGCCAGCGGCGATGCAATAAAATTTCTTACACAATACGACCGGCTTTCTTTCAGTGAAGCTGTTGAAGAACTCGCGAAGCGTGCCAGTATCCCCCTCAAAATTGAATCCGGGAGTTCCAGACGTACTAATCCCGATGAAGACAGAGGCCTGCGTTGCCTCAGGGAAGCTGCTACTTTTTATCGGGAAAATCTGTCTGCTCCGGAAGGTGCATCCGCAATTGAATATCTAAGGCAGCGAACGGTTCCGGAAAACATGCAGGAGCATTTTCAACTCGGCGTCTCACCTGACGAATGGCAAGGTGTGCTAAACAGGCTGCAGCAAAATAAAATAGCTGTACCGGATCTGTTAGGTACCGGATTAATTAAGATCAGTGAAAAATCCGGAAGACACTATGATACTTTCCGGGGACGTTTGATGTTCCCTATCAGAGATTCCCGCGGACGCTGCATAGGCTTTGGCGCACGTTCCATGAAGTCCGAAGATAAACCCAAGTACCTCAACAGTCCGGAAACTTCTTATTACCAGAAAAGCCAGGTGCTTTACGGACTTTACGAAGGTCTCAGTTCGATCCGGAAACTGCGCCGCTTAATTTTTGTTGAAGGATATCTGGATGTGATCCGTTTACATGAAAATGGTTTTGAAGATGCAGTTGCTCCATGCGGAACAGCGTTGACACCGGATCATTTGAAAATTGTCCGGCGTTATGCGGACACGGTGATTCTGCTCTTTGACGGCGACACTGCTGGAAAAAATGCGGCTTTAAGGCATGCGAACCTACTGCTGCCACATGCTTTGGAATCCTTTATCGTTACTCTTCCGGAAGGAGATGATCCGGATACTTTTTTGTTGAAACATGGAAAAGCAGATTTTGAAGAATTGCTGGAACAAAAAGTTCCTGCACTGGATTATCTGGTGCAGCAGACAATCAAAAAATATCCGGACAGTATTCAGGGCAGAATGCAGGGACTCGAAGAACTGCTGCCTGCTTTAAATGGAATAAATGACCCCAAACGCCGACAACTGTCTTTGCTGGCAATTGGTGAAAGAATGAAAATTCCTGCTGAAATTCTGGCCAAGGAATTAATAAGAAAAACAAACAAAGACTTGTCTAATAAAGACAATAATGCTACCCTTAACCGTTTACCAGCTGATTCAATAATTTCGCAGGATGAGCAATGGCTGTTACAGTCTTTGTTGCGTAAAGGAGAATTGTGGCCTCTTGTCAGAGAACATCTTAATCCGCAAGAGTTCCTGACTCCGCATTTTCACCAGCTATATGCAAAACTATTGCAGTTACCTGATGCAGCGTTTCAAGCTTTCGATCCACTTAAACTAGAACACTCTGATCCTGAATTATTTCAGTCTGTAATGTCACTGCTAACAGAAGAAATTCCGAGTCACGACTTTGGTTTATCACTGAGACGCATAAAAGAGCGCAACCTGGAAAATAACTTCCAGCAATGGCTACTAAACAGTACGAGCAATGAAGATCGAGCACAAGCTGGTTTAAAAAGAAGAAAAGAAGAAGAGAAATTAAAGAACATAAAACAAATTTTTGACAACATTTTGACTCTTTAATCTCAGTAAAAGCTATATGAGCACAGCAAATAAAAAAGAAAACGCCCTTTCTCCAGTAGAGGAAAAACTTGTCAAAGAGTTGGTCACGGAAGGACGCGAAAAAGGCTTCGTCACTATAGACGAGATCAATGANAATCTTGGAGATGAAACTCCATCAGCAGAACAANTGGAAAAAATATTTGATANTTTTGCTGAAATGGATATTGAAGTTATCGATTCCGAGAAAAAGATTGAACTCGGTCAGGATAATGTAGATTCCGGCCCAGAAGCTGATTTTGATACACACGGGCTGGATCTTGACCCTGGAGTTGATAATTCTACAGATGATCCCGTGCGTATGTATTTACGCGAAATGGGCAGTATCCAGTTGCTGACTCGTGACGGTGAAGTAGAAGTTGCTAAAAAAATTGAAAGCGGCAACCTCGAGTTAATTGAAATATTCTCTGATTCAAATCTGATTTTGCTGTACTTGCAAAATCTTGCCAGACATCTCAAAAGCCAAAAAATTAAAGCACGGCATGTTGTTTCCGGATTGGATGAAGATGATAATGTTATTGAAGATGAAGACAAAGCGGCCGATCAGATAATTGCTCAACTTGATGAAGTTTGGAAACACTATGCAACAGTGAGGAAGATCCGTGATCTTGAGGCAGGCAGAAAGTTAAAACCCGCAGAAGTGAAGCGTCTGGAAAAAAACGAAACTATCTATAAAGATGCAATCCGTAACATAAATTTTAACTCGCGCCAAATTGAGTTGATGTGTGATGAGATGTTCAATCACAAGGAAAAAATCGATCTGACTTTCCGTAAAATGCATGCCAACACAAAAAGTTTGAATATGTCTGCTGAAGAAATGGATGAAATGTTCAAAAAACTACGGGCCGTCTCAAACAAAAAAGAGAAAGAAAAAATCCGTAAAGAAATTGCTGATAAGACAGGTCACCGCATGAGCATCGCGAACCGCTTCTATGAAAAGATAGAACTGAACCGTAAAAGCATCTCCACAATGATCGATTGGACTACCCTCTCTCTGGAGGAATTCGAAGGCGAGGTTAATAATCTTAAACATGTTGAACGCAGAGTTAAGTCTGCAAAGAGTCAGCTTGTAGAGGCGAATTTACGTTTAGTGATCAGTATTGCGAAAAAATACACAAACCGCGGATTACAATTTCTGGATCTGATTCAGGAAGGCAATATTGGCTTGATGAAAGCAGTAGATAAGTTTGAATATCGTCGGGGTTATAAATTCTCAACTTATGCAACATGGTGGATCCGTCAGTCGATTACACGCGCAATTGCTGATCAGGCGCGGACTATACGTATACCTGTGCATATGATTGAAACGATCAATAAGCTTTCCAGAATTTCCAGGGCAAAGGTTCAGGAACTCGGACGTGAACCAACCGCAGATGAGTTGTCGGAAGATCTTGGAATGCCGCTTTACAAAGTACGCAAGGTGTTGAAAATCGCCAAGGAACCTATATCTCTTGACACACCAATTGGTGACGATGAAGATTCGCAACTCAAGGACTTTATTGCGGACGAACACGCAACTGACCCAGGTGATGCAACCGTTTCTTCAAACATGGGGGAAAAAACAAGGGATGCCTTGAAAACTCTCACAAAACGTGAAGAAAATGTATTACGTCTCCGTTTTGGTATTGACTCTGCAAAGGATCATACACTGGAAGAAGTTGGCCAGGATTTTGAAGTAACACGGGAACGTATTCGTCAAATTGAAGCAAAAGCACTGAGAAAATTACGACATCCTACTCGTTCAAAATTACTCAAATCATTCTACGAATAAAATATAAATCCGGTTCAAGCTTCAAGTGCAGAAAGCTAATTTTCTGAACTTGCTGCTTTAACCTCGAACCATGAAACTGGTCTTGCCTGTATGAGGTTGCTCCGGAATTTGTTTGTTCTGCTGACCTTCAGCATCTTGACTGCTGTCAGCGCACCGGCGCAAACGACCGAGCCTTCCAGTCCTGTCTTAATTAACAATGTTGAGTTGTTGCGCCGCGGTAAGCAAATCAGCGTACGTCTACTCACCAGCAAAGCTCCCGAATACGAAATAACTGAGAACCTTGCCGCCAGAACTCTGGTGATAAAGTTCAAAAATGCACGTGCTGTTTTTGCAGACGGGCGTCAGGAACGCCTTTTTAATGACTCGCAACTGGCAGGAATCCGTTTTTCGGCAATTGACGGTGACAGTTGGGCCCAGTTCAAATTACTGCAAAAAGATTTAAGTTATTCCGTCAGTTCTTTTGGCAAGCAGCATGGAGTACAAATTGATTTCCGCCCTGCATTCCAACTTCAACCTTTGCCTGATCCTCCGGAAGACTCTGTGTATGAGCTTTCTGCAGTTGATTTTGACTCCGGCAACGCAAATTTTACCCGTTTAACTTTCAGTTTCAGTAAACCATCCCGGATTCCAACAGCGGGTGCTGTTCCGGAAGATAAACAACCACCCCGGATTTTTTTACTGGAAGACAGCCGACAAACAAAGTTGACAATCCGACTGCCTAATACTTTAGCTAAAAAAGAGCTGGAAAAGCTGCAATATTCAGGATCCCGTTTAGAGCTGGCAGCACTCACTTCAAATGTAAACCAAACCTTTATTGAATTAAAACTCAAAGCAACCGCTGTGAGTGTGGAGCGGCATTTTGTGTCAAGTCCTTTGCAATGGAAACTTGACATTCACGGGATTCCATACAAGAAAAAAACTGCTGTTGCAGTAGCAGAAGGTGAAAAACTGAGTCCAGAAGAAATTGCGCTGTTGGAAGCTGAGAAAAAAGCAAGCCGGATTAGAAGTTCAAAAATCAATCCCATTCTTCAACTTGGTGAAAACGCTTTTCGTACCAGAAATTATGATGAAGCAGTGAAACATTTCAGGGAAGCATATGCTCTCGGAAAGTCACACACCCTGGAAGAGTTTGGTGATCCGCTTCATCCTTTAGCCGCCAGAGCGCTCTTCCGCATTGGAGACACGATATACACCATGCTTGAGCGCCGCATCGGTGATAATTATCATCAGGCAATTGACGCTTACAAAACAGCCATCCGCATCACACAGGACGCAGATAAGATTGCTCAGGAGAATGGTGAACAGTTTGCGACGGCTTCCCTTTTGCCTCACGCGAATTTCCGGATCGGACGCGCTTATCAAAAGATGAATTTTCAGCATGAGGCTGCTGTTTACTATAAAATTTTGCAGGAGCGTTTTCCAAATTCAATACAGGCCAACGATGCAAATTTTTGGCAGGGCATGAGCCGTATTGAGCAAAGACAATGGGAAAACAGCATCACAAATTTTAAAGAATATTTACGTTCAACACCTCAACCAAAATATTTCGCAGTTACGCATTATAAGATGGCACAGGCTTATTATCAGCTTGAGCGCTACATCACCGCGAGGGAATTTTTTGACATAGCACGTAATGCGGACAAGGAATATGTCAAAGATGACCCAACCCTTTTATTTCACATGGGAGAGACTTATTATGAAAATGCGGATTATGTAACCGCACGTGAAATTTTCCGGATACTGTTGCAAAAATATCCAAAAGCGGATTTTTCGAAATTGGTAGCGTTGCGTTTAGGTGATTTCCTGCGTGACGAAGGCAAAGAAGACGAAGCGATTCAGGCTTACAAAAAAGCCATCAGTAGTTACACCAGAGAGATTGCTTTGCTGGGCAAATTACGCATTGCGAATATACAGGCAAAACGTCCGTATACTGATGAATACCTTGAGGCAATCAAGGTTTATGATGAAATTCCCAGACTCTATCCGGAAACTCCACAGGCAGAAGAAGCAATGCTTCGGAAAGGGCTGACACTTACACTTTATGGCTCATACTCGCGTGCCATAAAATCCCTGGAAACTTTCATGGAGAAGTATCCTCAAAATGTGTATGTGCGTAGAAATGTAATTCAGGAAAACATTGACGAAAATCTCAAAGGACTGATCGACAGCTATTTTCGTCAGGATGACACGCTTGCTCTGGTAAGTGCCTATAGTGATTATAAAGCGAAATATCTTTTCAATTTCCGCTTTGACACAACACTTTTTCAAACTGCGGTAGCTCACCGTAAACTGGGATTTTTTGATGAAGCACTGGATATTTTACGCTTCCTCGAAACACGTTCCGGTGGAACAGTCAGTGAATTGGTACAACTTGAAAAAGCACAGGCGTTGCTCGAAAAAGGAGATCTTACAGAAGCAAGAAACACTGCAGCCAAATTCCTGCAACAGTACCCCAAAAGTTCTTATGATGCGGAAGCCCGACAACTACTTGCACGTATATACAGACAGCAAAAATCCTACCCCAGAGCACTGCTTGTTTACCAGCAGACCATTCAGAAATATGATCAGAATAAAAAACCACTATTAGCGGAAATAGTGCCTGAACTCTATTATGATTTAGCTGAATTACAGGAAGAAACCGGAAATTTTGTTGAAGCAGGCGAGGCATTTCAGGAAGCGATTTCAAGTTACAATCATCCGCTTGATCATCAGGACACACCTGAATATATTATCAAAAGCCATTTCCTCTCTGCAGATATGCACAACAAAGCGCTAAATGATGAGATTGCGCTGAAGAGCTATCAACGTGCAATTTCACTTTATGCGGACAACACTAACAAGGAAATAATCGAACGCGTATTTTGGGCACGTTATCAAATCGGGGCTATTTACACGCGGCAGGAAAAAGATCAGCAGGCATTAAAAGTTTTCAAACAACTGATGGATGAAAAGGCAGGCGAGGATCAACTTTGGAAAAAACTTGCTAAAGAGAATCACCGGGCGATTTCCAGAAAATTATCCTACGATGATTATCTCAAAGAGTGATGTCAGGATCTTCTTGATTCGGAAACTGCATTAAGAATGTCCTTTGTTGTTGCTTACGTTTTTTATTCCGGAAATTTCAAATGTTTGAGAAGTTTTTTAAAGTTCCAGAGTTTTACCGTGTGTTGCAACACTCCGTATTAGTATGTTTTTAAGGTCTTCTCTTTTAGATTCCGGAAATTCCAACAATAGACTGTTTACTTCTTCGGACTCCCCCTTAAGCGCGTGTCGCTGAATTGCCTGAAATGCTTCATGCTCATTCATGTGCTGTGCCTCAGCAGAATGGTTGTTTTTTGGAATTAAGGTGTAACCGGCAATTTTGTTCCTCTCACTTGCGATTTCATAGCGCAATTCATATTTTACGGATTTTTTCTTTCCCATTCTCTATACTTTTTCATTAATTGTTTTCATTATCTACCAGAGCTTGAGTTGAGAAATTAACATTAAGCTTTTGCAAAAGTTTTAAATTTGCGCACATCAGCAACTGCGGGATTACAGTATATGCTTCCAGCAAAGTATTTGTCAGCTAAAATCGTCCCAAATGGAGTCAACGGGAAGTGGTACCTCCTCAATTTTCAACGGTGTATCTGTTTCTAGCAGACGCTCCTTCTTCACCACTTCGCCGAGATAATGCAGCAATTCCGGGATTCCGTTTTTACTTACAGAAGAGACTCGAAAGACAGTTTCGCCTGCAGCTTCAAGAAATTTCTGTAATTCATCCAATTCATCATCGTCGGCAACACTATCCATTTTTGTGAGAGCAATTGCCCTTGATTTTTCCAAAAGTTTTGGAGAAAAAAGTTCAAGTTCTTCAATCAAGGTTGCGTATTCTTCCTCAGGCGGATTTTCGGAAAATCCTGAAACATCAAGCAACAGCAGTAAACTTGCCGTGCGTTCAATGTGACGTAAAAAACGATCACCCAGTCCTCTACCGTCATGTGCACCTGCTATAATTCCCGGAATATCTGCAATCACAAATGGATCAAGATCCGTAATTTTAACCACACCAAGTTGCGGGACAAGTGTGGTGAAGGGATAGTCTGCGATTTTGGGACGTGCCTGCGAAACACTGCTGATCAGTGTTGATTTTCCCGCATTTGGAAAACCAACTAAACCGACATCTGCCATTAATTTAAGCTCCAACCGAACCCAGCAGTCATGTCCCTCTTCACCTGACTGGTGATATTCAGGGGCACGGTTCGTCGATGTTTTGAAGCGCGCGTTTCCACGTCCGCCGCGTCCACCAGGAAAAAGCAGGTATTCTTTTGTTTCAACCACCTCCAGAATAATCTCTCCTGTTTCAATATCTTTGACCACTGTCCCCAACGGAACACGAATATGAAGGTCTTTACCGTTGCGTCCGTGTTTATCGCTGCCGCTACCACTCGCTCCATGTTCCGCATGCTGATGTTGCTGAAATGAAAGATCAAGCAGGGTATTCTTACCAAGGTCACCTACCAGAAATACGTCACCACCTTTTCCGCCGTCTCCTCCATCCGGTCCTCCATGCGGAATATATTTTTCCCTCCGAAATGCCGTACAGCCCGCCCCGCCGTTTCCGGAACGCACATGTATTTTTACTGAATCAACAAATTTCATAAATTACACGGAGAAAAACAGGTGCTAAAAATTAAACAGGTAGAATGTTTGGGAATCGACATTTTACTAGATGTTTGTTTGAAGGGCAAGCTATGCAGACAATTCTGCATTTCATTCACTTTTTCTTTGCCATTTTCCTAAATTACGGTATAACTCAAACAAAAATTTGAATAGAGTTTTACTGATTGAGTTTTAAAGGAAGACATGGAAGAAGCAATCACCGAAGGAGTTCAGGTACAGGTTGAGGCATTTTACCTGGAAACTCATTCTTTGCCTGAAGAAGATCACTATGTCTTTGCTTATCGTATACGCTTGAAAAACTTGAGCCAGCGGACAGTACAACTTTTACGGCGACACTGGATTATCACAGACAGCAACGGTGAGACAAACGAGGTCCGCGGCGAAGGTGTGGTTGGTGATCAGCCTGTTTTGGAACCGGATCAGGAATATGAATACACCAGCGGTTCTCATCTAAAATCACCTGTGGGAACGATGCAGGGATCTTATCAAATGACAACCACAGACGGTGAAGAATTTGAAGTAACTATTCCATGCTTCACACTTGCAATTCCTGGTGTTATCAATTAATTGCGAGTTATATAAAATCCAACCAGATTGCTCCTGAACCTCCAAAACGAGGAGGTGCTTCATGGAAATCACGCAGGTAAGGTTTACCGTTACGCTCAAGCCAATGCGTAACTTCTTTTTTTAGCACAGGTCCCTGATTTCCAGAATTGCGGCCTTTTCCGGTGATGATCAAGCCGGTACGGAATTGATTTGCATGACACGTCATTACAAAATTCTGCACCATCATGATTGCTTCTTCACGCGTTTTACCGTGCAGGTCCAGCTCCTGGTCAGGTCTCGGAACAGTTTTGGATGATGATTGTTTTTTTTTCGAAGAAGATTTGGAAAGCGGAATTTCCAAGCCAGGTTCTTTGTCCGGAACATCACTGATTCCGTCAAAGATCTGTTCCATCAAAGAATCATGCTGATCCGATTCTTCAAAAGAGAGACTGGACGAAGTTGAGCCTTTTTTGCCCATATTGTCCCACAATTAAAAATAGTAACGTGCTGATATTGCATTGTAGAAACCTTGAGTATCGTCACCTACTCCCTGTTGACGCAACACACCAAATTCAAGTGAAATACCAAAATTTGGACTGCTGCTCGGAAAAAACTCACTCCCTGAAAAAAATCTAAATGAGGTCCCACGTGTACTGTCTTTGGAAATAATTCCTGTACCTGCGCCATAAAAGAGATCGCTTGTACCTTCAACCTTGAAAACTCTCGCATAACGTAATTCGACACCGAAAGTACTCACTGAACCAGAACTGTAACCTATCATCAATTCCGCGGAATCAATCTCGCTGAGCCAGTTTTTAACCGAAAGATGTTCCTCATTTCCATTCGGACGATAATGAAAACCAAAACCGATTCTACGTGCCAGACTGCGTCCGGAGGTGTCAAACTCTATCAGACTCAAATCCTCCCGGTCAATTTTTAATTCCTGCGCCGTTAGCTTTGATTCAATATACAAAGTTTTTTCATCCATGATCCGTATTTTTCCTTCCAGTGATTCTCCGCTGTTGAGACGTAAAGTCTCCGCGCCTGCGGGAATTGCAAAAAGGAGCAGGGTTAGCAGTGATAGTATATATTTAAGCATCGTTCTGTGTTGATTATTGTTTTTCAAAAGGGTCATTATGCTGCAGAATGAATGCAATTCGTGAACCTTGGCTTCATGTTTAATTAGCCAAGCTGATTCAGAACAAGATGGCATCCTGTTCACGCAGTGTTTTCTTGACTTTAGGGTTGCATTTAGCACACAATGGATCTGCAGTTTTTTTTAGTTAACTCATTAACAAAATCCTAACCACGCACGTTTTTAACTGCTTATGGAAAAAATCCATCCAACTGCCATCATAGAGGAGGGCGCACAGATTGGTACAGATGTCGAAATTGGTCCGTATTGCGTGATTGGGTCCGGTGTCTCAATTGGTGACGGATGTCAGTTAAAATCTCACGTCATCCTCGATGGTCAAACTACGATCGGCACAGAAAATATTTTCCACCCTTCGGCATACATAGGTGGAGAACCACAGGATTTGAAATATAATCTGGAAAAAACACTGGTCACAATCGGCAGCAAAAACACCTTTCGTGAGGGTGTATCCGTTCATCGTGGTACTGTAGGCGGCGGCGGAAAGACTGTAATTGGCGACAACAACTTGCTGATGGGTTATGTGCATGTCGCTCACGACTGCCGCATAGGCAACCATAATATTCTGGCAAATTACACAGGCCTGAGCGGACATGTTACCCTGGACGACTATATAACTCTCGGCGGACAAAATGGGGTCGCACAATTTTTGAGTGTTGGATCTTATGTATACACAGGCGCGGCTTCCCTGATTGACCGTAACATCCCACCATACGCTACTGGTTACGGGAATCGTTTTGAAGTAAAAGGTGTCAATATAGTCGGCTTAAAACGCCGGGGGTTCAGTCGTGAATCAATCGGTGAAATACTGGAAGCGCACAGGATTTTTTATCGTTCTGAACTGAAAAATGATGAAGCGTTGCGGATTATAGAGGAAACATTCGGAGAAAGTACAGCAGTCCGTGCTTTTCTGGACTTTATTTACTCTGTAGAAGGAAGCGGCAAACACTGAGTTTGGTATCTAGAGAGGTTCGGAATGGCAAGCATCAACGATGCACTTGAAGAGCGGCTACTGCAATACCTGCTGGAACAGGAAACAAAGAAGACGTGGGAAGATTGGCTGCAGTGGCTGGTTGACCTCGATTGTCCACTTAGCTTTGAAAAACCGCTACAGATTCCAAATCGACCCTTCAGTTTTCAAACCTGGTTAACTGCCTGCGAGCAGCAGCTTATTCAACATCCGGAATGGCAGGCACGGCTCAGTACACCGGCCTGGCTCAAAAGGCAGCAAATAACTGTCATGCCGAATGTGCTCAAAAGCGGAGAAAACCAAATTCCCGGAATTGCGGAAATTGGCGGACTCAATTCAGAGTTGGCTCGTTTGATTGATCAGATACACACGGTTCAACAGCGTTTAACTCACTTGGAAAGTGGTTCTTCACAAAGCTCAATAGCACCGGCAGCTCAATCCGCATCACAACAAATTCCGGCCGTTCCTGTACCGAATGTGACTTTATCGGTAAGCGGTTTATCCGATCCCCTCGGCCGTCCGGATCTTGCCAGAACGCTAGAGAGGGAGTTGCAGATGCTCAATAAAGCCGGAGACACAAAGGGTGCTTCAAATTCAACTGCAGATGGTGATTCTGCAGACCCGGAGATTGTCTCACTCAAAGAGGCATATTTAAGTTATAATCGCTGGTGCGACCAATTTGAGGAGGTGCATCTTAATTTGCAGGAATTTGTAAAAGGATCGCTCAGAGTTCCAAGCAGTCATCAAATTTCCTTTCAGCAATTCAGCCACCGTATACTTAAAAACGCGAAAGACGTAAAAGAATTAGAGCATGTCCTGGAATCTTTTACTAGGCTGCGCAGCGGCGGCATTGATATAAATATGGAGGAGACGCCCGGCACTGTTGAAATTTCAAATTCCGATACTGACTAATAATTAATTTTCTATTCTCATAAAATGCTTGAACAAATAAACCTGCTCCGCGAAAAGGGGCAAAGCGAACTTAAGGCTTTAACCAGTACAGATCAACTTCCTGATTGGTATCACCAATATCTGGGGCGCAAAGGTGATCTCACTTCTTTCCTCAAACAACTCGGCACACTTTCCTCTGAAGAACGACCTGCGGTGGGGAAAATTATCAATGAAGTTAAACAGGAATTTCAGCAGTCTTTTGATTTGCGTCAAGAAACTTTACGTGAAAGTAAACTTCATCAAGAATTAGAAATTGACGATCTGGATGTAACTCTTCCGGGACGTCCCTGCACGACGGGTCATCTACACCTGACTACACAGACCTTACGCCGTATTTATCAAATTTTTCAGGAAATGGGATTTCAGGTTTATGAAGCACCAGAAGTGGAAAGTGACGAATACAATTTTCAACTACTGAACATTCCGGAATACCATCCTGCACGGGATATGTGGGACACTTTCTGGGTAGATGACGAGGTCGTATTACGTACCCACACTTCTCCCGGACAAATATGGGCCATGCGTGAATATTATCCGGAACCAATTCGGGTGATTCTCCCAGGTAAATGCTACCGCTACGAGCAAATCACCCCGCGTTCAGAACATCAGTTTTTTCAGGTTGAAGGTTTGACTATTGGAAAAAATATCAGGCTGACTGACCTGATTGGGGTGATGAGTGAATTCGCGCATAAAATGTATGGAGCAGACCGAAAAGTGAGAATCCGCGGAAGTTACTTCCCTTTCACTGAACCAAGCATTGAAATCGATATGAGCTGCAGTTGTAAAGATAATGCAGACAGCGGAAGCGCGGGATGTCGGCTCTGCAAATATACAGGCTGGCTGGAAGTTGCCGGTGCAGGAATGGTGCATCCGGTTGTCTTACGTAACGGTGGATATGATCCAGAAGAATGGAGCGGATTTGCCTTCGGAATGGGTGTTGAAAGGCCTGCGTTGTTAAAACACAATATTGATGATATCCGCTATTTTTACGGAAACGACCTTAGATTTCTGCAGCAATTCTGACTATGCTTGACAACTTTGATCCGCAGGAAAAGAAGGTGATTTTGATTTTTATCGCTTTACTGCTATTGGGACTGGTATACGTGGGAACACACGATCTGCAATTTGGTCCACCACAACAGCCTTATGTTACTCCACTTCCGGATAAGGAAGCATCTTCATCCAGTCGCTATCTTTAATATACCTGTAGAAGGAAATCCTGAAAAGCAACTCTGAACTACTGAAACTTTTTTATCCTCCCAGAAACAAGCGCCCTACTTCCGGATTTGCCAATAAATTTTCTCCGGAATCAGCCATGGCTAAATTTCCGGAAACCAGTACATAGCCAATATCACAGAATTCAAGACCTTTCTTGGCATTCTGTTCCACCATGATAATGGTCTTGCCTTCATTTCGTTGAAGATCA
>NYXK01000198.1 GCA_002685535.1 Deltaproteobacteria bacterium | reverse complement strand
GACGACAGATAAAACCACCGGGAACGAATATAAGGAAGGCCCCTTTTGTTGCCTTAACAAGAATCGACAATGTGAGATACTAGTGGAGCTAGTTAGGCTTAGCTATGGAAAACCTTTCGTCCCAATTGCGAATGTAGGGTATATGGGTGTCGANGCAGAGGAAGGATACAAGCCGGGCACGCGTAAAAGGTAAGTCGTTAATAACGCTTGAACTGTTCTGATCATTGGTAGTTTCTATCACGATGAAAAGATAGCGGAACTGGATAAATTCTTGGACCATCTCTTGCTCGACGAAGAAATCTCGACATGGGTAGCTAATGGGAAGGTCGTGCCACAAGGCTCGTGGGATTAATGAGGGTATCGTCGGGTGCGGACAAGATTACTAAAGTCGGGGCTTCTGACTTCAGAGCTAGTCCGTTCTTGAGTCGATTTAATTTGAAGTATTTTGGCCAGGACATTATGTTTGTACTTATTGATAATTGTTCTTTTTGCGAACTTTTGCCTTATCTACCACGCGTCGGTGTATGGTGGGTTGTAGGCACGCATTAGTTGTGCCGGTGCCTTACTGAGCAATCGAGCTTTCTTCTCAGTAGTAACGTAGTGAAGGAAACAGTGGATTTCTATATCGCCTAATCTTGCCTTTCTATGGATTTTTGGAATTGTTTGTTTCTCAAAGACTCGACACCAAGGTAGCGAAGTCGTCACACCTCGCTTAGTGTTTAAGGGCTCGCTTCAGCGATCAGACAATCAACATATTGCAGCTATCGTTTCCATCACTCTTTGCGCGAGTTTTACTTCTTACATAGCACATCCGCAACCGAACGTGTAGTCGATAGGCTTCACTATGCCAATCAGAACGAGGTCATTTACGTTTCAAAAAGTTTGCTCAGGCTAGGCAAATGCGTCACAGTCTCCTCGAAACACGTAATCAAAAATATCCCTTACTCTTGATAGAGGCTCCTCCTTGCTAATCCAGACAGCAACACCGCCCCTACTCTGAGTGGCGCGACAGAAATTTGTCGCTATTGATAATGATCCAGGCACCCTCAACGTGGTGCCGACGCCGACCAGCCGCTGAGTGGAGAGGCGTCAGGAAACGAGCGCTACGTGGAGTGGAAGAGAATCTTCATGTATGAAGATGAGATTAAAGACAGGTAGTTTGTGAAGGATATTAGAGGAACTGAAGAAGAGAACACCGTTAATGGTTTCTTGAATTGAACAGCATTAACTTACAGTACAAGTAATCCACAAGCCGGGATTCATGACGGAGTGCGACGCATGGCGGAAGCGAAAGCGAAAGTGTCCGGTACCCGGCATCCCTTGTCTCAACACATCAAGAGCAACTGGCTAGAGAGATGGACACACAATCTATGCCTTCATATATAATAGATACCCTACCTACAAATGGAAGCAGACGAAAATGTCCCGTGGTTTGCTCCCTCAAGATATCGCCCCACAACTGATAGAAATTCGTACCTAGCCTAGGTGATCCACTGGATCAGTCTCGTCTTCAAGATCTATACCCCCGTCTTGAGTTTCGTCTACATTGCCGCCAGTTTTGCCTCCCACTGAAGGCGCTACAACCTCTTTAGCATCTGCGCTTCGCATCACAAAGAAAGGATGGCTTTCATGTAACGGCCGTCCCTGGCAGAGATATCCCATCGGAGTGCGCATAATGTCNTGCCCCTTGCGGCAGAGAGTGAGCCACTCCAGAAGGAAGTCGATAGGGTTCTTGGCAAAGGTGCTGACATGCTCATCGTCCCTATCTGGAGCTTCTGTACCGGTCCTGTTTGTCAGCTGCAGGTATTTCGTTAGAGGAGCACACTCTGCGAAGTTGATGTAGAGCCGGCTGGCAAAAAGTCCAAGTTCGATGGAAAACCAGTCAGGTGCTGTGTAGCCAACCTGCAGGGGAGGGAGGACGTAGTACGAAAGTCCATTGAAGTGCACCATGTTTTTAGTAACAGGGGCAGCATACGTGATTAGGTGCACCTTCGGCTCTCTCGCTGCGCGAATGATGGGAATCAATAGTTCAACCTCTTCGGAGATAACAATAAGGGCCGTCTCACTTGAAGAGCTCCACAGGATCCATTCAACGGGCCGCTGTCATATCGCTCAGCACCGCTGGCGAATGAGTAGCGGTGACGGGGATGGACTTACGAGGAAGTTATCATTTGTAACACGCTTTCCGAGGTCGATAGTGTGCATGAACTCCGTGGAAATAAATAGTCGCGATGTCGTACGGCAAACATTGTATTTTTGACCGATGCTCGTACGCGCCAAAGCCTCAAAGATATGTTCGTACCCGTGTCCGCCCGCAAGGTCGCCAGTCTTAACAAAGTGAGAGATAGCCGTATGCAGACCCGGGAACGTGAGGGCGTTGTAGTGCATCGGCTTTTGTACCTGACGCACCTCCTCGACCTGGAACTCGACTTCTCGTTCCTGCTCTACCTCCTCTAGCACAGAGCTATGAATGTCGTTTCCGTTGCCGTTTGCGGCTCGCCTTTGCTTGCTGAGCTCTTCCATGAAACCCTTCAGCTCCGCGAACGGTGTATGAGCGAGGGGACTAGGCTGCGCGTGTGTGGTTGTCCCGTACTGTTGCTCAAGAGTCTGGCGCTCTGAATGTTGAATAACTTTGAGATAGGCTTCTCGATGACTGTTTTCGTTAAGGAATTTTACGTGGTTCCATTGTGCATTGGTCCTCAGGCAGAAATCCATTCCTTGTGCAAGGTACAGATTCTGCAAGTGCTCATTCGCGCGACAAGTCTGCTCTAGGAGCCAGGTCACGACGTGAGAGGAGTCAATATGGGAAGAGTCAATGACCTCCCCAGATGTCTTCTTGAACACGTCTCGGATGCTCTGGTGGACTTCTGGAGGAGCAAAGAAAACGATGGACTGGGTGGTTCCCAGTTGCCGAAGTCTCATAGCAGCTAGAACTGTTAACTACACTTGCCACTCGGGGGCTGTTGATGGCAGCAAGCTTACCTTGCACCGTATGATCCTTTGTTTGACCGAGAGCCAGAGTTAATGCTCCACGAGCTTTCTGGGGCAGCTTCAGGTCTATTCCACGTGTGTGGGCTTCGTCAATGTACACGAGGCATTCGTCAAGGTTCTCGGCGAAAGGGGTGGCGAGTAGCGGGACCACTTCCTTGCCCCCTCGATACTGGACCCAGGCTCTGTTGTCAGCACCAAAATAGACAGCCGCCTTGGCTCGTGTGTCTATATCTAGCCATGCCTTAACGAGGGTCCGATTGTCCATCTCGAGGATATAGGCCCCAGCGTCTATCAGAATCCTAATCTCCTTTGCCGCGATCCTCCGCAGTAGTTCTTCCTCTGTCAAGCGCTTTCCCTGCCAAGCCGCGAGGTTGTACTGCCGGTTCCGGGCCTGAAGGACGTAAGTGAGCACTTCTGCATTCGTCTGACGTAGGCTTCGCAGGTCATCCTGTTTGATGTTCAGCGGGAGCATCATCTTATTATCATTCGTGCCGCTAAATCCGGTCGTCTTGGCGCAAGACGTCTCTCCTGGTCGCGATCTCGAGAACACGGGGAGATCCCACCCAGAAGCCTGCAGCTTGATGCCAAATTGCTTAGCGTGTACGGGGAAGACAAAGTTATTCATGTAATGATCAAGGACGTTTCTATTGAGTCGAAGATGACGCCAGAGTTCTTCGACTTGTCCTTGGTCATCTACGTTAATGACATTCCAGTGATGCAAGGCTTCTGGTAGGGTATCAGAACCGTAGGTCCACCTATCATACTCAGCTGCTGGGTCATCAGACTTCAAAACAAGCTGTAAACCTTCGCGGAACTGAGAGAGGTTGAGGCCAGAGTAGTAGAACGCTAAGCAAGTGAACAGGATAGAGACATCAGGGTGACCGAATTCTGCCTGCTCAGATGGAACACCTTTCGCTTCGAAAGGGACTGCAACCGGATGCCTGTTCGGGTGCAGTCCGTACTGCACATTCCATCTCTTCTTCAGGCAGAGTATGAGGATCCGGTTCAACAGCAACCCACGGACCAGAAGGATGTTCTTGCAAGCCGCAGACCGATCCGCAAAAGAAACGGCCATCCGCTCGATGGCGTTGCCATCGAGATTCCCCTCTGACAGAATGCGCCTGATCTCACGCTTACTGACAGATAAGGTTGAGTCCGCCAAACGAAGGAAGGGCATCCGTCCAGCGCAGATCTCATCTATGATCCGGTGGTGTAGTGCGACTTCAACGTCTGGTCGGAGGAAGTGTACCATGGGGAATCCGCGAGGCCGCTTGACCACCTCAATACTTCGTGGGAAATCACGTTGAAGATCCGGGAGATGATCCTCAACCAGGGATAGCAGAGTTTGTGCGACCTCCCAGCGGTGAGGATGTCCATCGACGGATAACTGTGGACCGCTTGGATAAATTAGTTGTGTCTTGACCGCCAAGGTGAAGTCCGATTCATCAAGGACATCGCGACACGTGTCGGTTAACCATGACTGAAATTTGATCATCTCCTGTGCCTCCTTAAGCTTTGAGTCCGCAAGTCGTTGGAGCCCACTAAGCTTGTACGACAAGATATGCTCAGGAGTGGTAAGAATAACACCACAGCAGTGAAGAATTTCGCGATGATGCTCAGAGTACAGTTTGAGCATGCCCGGCGTGGTTAACGTCCGGCGAGAGAATGGGACATGCCTGATCTCTCGACCTACTAGACCTCCCAGTCTAGACTGCATTGTCTGAGCTGTCTGCAATAGCAGCGCCTTTGGCACGATCAGGCGCGAGAGTTGCTTCTTGTCTGCCAGAATCGCTACAGCCATGGGCACAATGCAAGATGTTTTGCCTAAAAGCTGTTGGTATGGAAATGTTATTTAAAGGTCAGGATGTGATTTACTTACCCTTCCCCATGTTCATTTGCAATACAGAGTTTGCTCCGGACGCCGGCGATATAATTGCGTAGGCAACATCTATCTGCTCACGGCGAATGAGGAGATCGCTTTCGATCTCAAGAAGCAACCAGTCAGGGAACTTCAGTGGGCTCCAGTTTTCGTGACCGGTATTTCGCCATTCCTCGGCGAGCTTATGGTGGTCTCCTTTTAAATAGGCGTGTTTGACCCGGAGCAGCCTCTGCAAGGTCGTAGCTAGAACACCATACGAAACCAAACCTTCTCTCATGTTCTTTCCAAATCGATGATTAGAGCTTGAGCGCAGTTGTTCTAGAATTGTCATCGGAGTAGTGCATGGCCATAAGCTACCCAGTTGAAGCCACTGGAAGCGATCGTCCTTGGCGGAGAATGTGTTCTGAAGGCGTTCGAACTCAGAGTTCAGAGTCGCCCGAGCCTTTTCGATGCCCTCGCTGATAGAGTAGACACCTGATGACATCTCTTGAAGCTTTGGTTGGTTGTTGACGTTCTCCAGAGCAAGAAGACTCTTCTTCAAGTCATTCCCGTATTGTTGCCGCAGAACATCCGGAGACCTGGCAAATGAACCTAAAATCTTACCTAGCTCAATGACCTCCTTGGGTGGAGCGGTCTTGCGTGAACTATTGCTCCGCTCATCGGGGGAATGTGTGCTCAGAAGCAGTTCACGACTAGGAGACGCGTAGCTCCAAGGAAGGGGCGCGCATTTCACTAGAAGATCCCCAGATAGTGATGGAATAACAGAGCCACGGTCTGGCGCACAGAAGGCTGTAGGTACCTCGTTCCAAGCTCGGGGCGTCGACATGGCGGTCGCGCCTTTGCTGTGATCCAGGATCTCCTGAGCTTGATTAACATACTGCGAAAGGCCCATATTCCGATGCAGGCGTTGCCAGTCGGGCAGGATTCTTTCCATGGCTAATTCGACATCAATCACCGTCGATTCGAATTTCCCCGCTGATGGTTCCGAGCTGGGCCACTGTTCTAGGAGGAAGTGGGCTAGATTTCTCCCGTCAGCCTCGCACAGGATCCGATGCTTCTCTCGAGACAGATCTTGCTGGATCTTGCTCTTTCTAGCATCCGGTTCAAAACCCTCGTAGCTGGCTGCGATGGAATTCAGAAGCGATTCAAGCGTTGGAGATGCGTCGAGCTTGAACCCAACAAAGGAAGGACTGAGAGGCGGTTGCAGGGTTTTCAATTCATCCAGGCAACCGAATGCGGCCAGTGACTGGATCGCGTCCATATCAGGCTTTGTGCCAAACGACAAGAGACCAAGTCGAAATATCAATCTGTACGAATCTAGAGGACTTGTCTGTCGACAAAAATTCACGAGACTGCCCCATTGATCGCCGATGTTGTTCTCTATCAAATCGCTGAGACAGGGCGAAGTGATTTCTGGATCTGAGTTGTAGTGAAATCCGCCGATCAACTTCCAGCCTTGAAGAATAGCTGCCAGCTCTCTTGTCATACGTATGCTAAACGGTTGCTTGTGAACGAGTCTCGCAATTCGGTAGACATTGGTGGCTTGTGGCAGACTGCCCTGTCGATCTCTGGGCTTGTAAACCATGTCCTTCTCGGCTGTCAATCTCTCTGGATCAGAGATACTGCGCTCATAAAGACGACGACGAATCTCGCTGCGCCTTCGGAGGTGGGAAGGGATCTCAATGTCAAAATCTATCGCTTCGTCGTGCGCGGTAAAGGCTCGGAGGCGGTCTGATTTGGCGAGTATCTCTTGGACGAGAGTCCCATAGCTATCGTGTTGAACGCTCACAGTTAGCTGTTGTTCCCAAACAACCGTCTGTAGACGTCTCTTGTCCCTGGGGTAATACTCTCTCCCCGGGCTTAATCTCTTGATGACTCTCAGAATGGAGGCGGGACCGTCGCCCATCGGCGTCCATGGCTGGCAATAGCCTGATCTGAGCGTGTGCAGAGCTTCCTCTGTGCCAGTGCGCCCGGTGAGTGGATCGGGCAAAACGAATGAGGTGAATGCATGAAACTGAGCTTTGGAGTATAGTAACCGCGGCTCAGGAGGACACGCCAATCGCCCTAGAACATCATCTATTCCGAACCTGCCATATTCGTTGGTGCTGCTCGCCCGAACGGCAATATGCATGCCATGACGCTTGTAGCTCAGCTGCCCCAGCGCAGTAATTATGCTCCGCCGCTCAATATTGGTTACGTCGCGAAGCACAATCATGCTCTGGAATCCGTAAAGCGTCCCCGCGTCCTGGTTTGGATCGATCTCTGCGTGCAGCTCTCGACACTCAAGACGGTTGCTCTTATTGACAAAGAAAGAGAGCTCAAGGCGCCGCATCTCTACAGAAAGTCTACCCATCGTGGGCTGAAAGACGGTCAACCGTTGGGGGTCCTCGAAGTGGCGGAAGATCCCAGCCACGCGTTTGCAGAGGTCTGAATGGGGATCAACCAGAAATACCCTGTTTCGCTGCGCCCGGCGCTTGGAGACATCCAGAATCCAGTCACTCTGCCTAGTCTTCCATATGACAGGTTTCCGTCGGATTTCCAGGCGTCCCGTACCGAGATTAAGCCAGTGTACGCAATTTTCGATAAGTCCCAAGGGCAAATCAAAGTTACCGTTGTCCGTGAACACATGCCGAGGAACATACTCCAGAAGACTGTCTTTGATGAGGGCTCGAATAACCACGCGGTTCCCGCGAAGACCAAAATGAACTTCGTTACCACGTATACGAGTTGCCATGACGTGGCTCATGCCGCTCATTGATGAGGGGAAGGTCAGAAGGTGCTGATTTCCGAAAAGCTCCGTGACGTCCTCCGATTCTCTGATGTCTAGGGGCAGTCTCCCCAATGGTTTCCCGTCCACTAGCAGGTGTCCCTCAACGAAGTTGTAGTGGACCACCTGAGAGACGATGAACTTGTTAGCCGTGCTAGTGATGACCGACACGACCCATCTCTTGTTCGGGGAGGAAAGGAACTGCCAAGGAGAGTAAGTCCTCCCAGTGGAATTGCCAGGATCGGACCAAGTCTTATTGATCGCGGCTCCCATGCTGTCAGGATGGGATTCAATAGATTGTTTAACGAGTTGTCGTATCCGATATGCTAGTTTCATATCTCTGACCAGCATGTTTTTCAGGTTCAAGGGTAGCTTTGCAAGATCTCCCACGAGGTTCTCCTGCAAAGCCACCGAGGCTTGGACAAAGGAACACAGGTCCTCCGCATCCATCTTGGAACCTGAGTCAACAAATGTGGTGAAGGTTCTTCGGCAAAGCAGAGCAGCCCAGAATCCGTATCTTGCAACCCTCTCCGCTGCGTCAGCCTCGGCCGCATTCCTAACTTCGTCACGGAGGTGGGAGATCCATTGCAAAGTTGACTCACGCGCGGCTTTGACCAACCTTTCCGCGGATTGGCGATCTCGGCCAGATGTCAAATTGAAGAGTCGAAGGCTTAGGGTGATGAGCATCTCCATGCAATGCATCTCACGCCAGTTGGTAGTTATATTGCGAAGACGGTTATCGATCCGTTCTGTCAAGCGCTGGCAAAATGACGGATCCCGGAAGACCAAGTGAGCGTCCCGCAGGAGGTCGCTTCCAGTTCCTCCTGGCCCGGCTTGCACGGCGAGTTGGTTGAAGACACGCATGGTATCTTCGGCGCTGAAGTTTAGGTTTGAGGCACCCAACTCTACGAGCATAGTCAGCCAGCGACGAGTCTTCCCAGAGAGCAATCTTTGGTAGCTCATGAACTCGTGAACGGAGATGTCCGACGGGCACTTGGTTTGACTGGCTATGATCTCGTAGGATGAGGGCCCATCGATGTTGGGAGGGGGATGCACCGACGATGGAATGACGGCTTGCAGACTGCGCGGAACATGGATTCCACAGAGGTGTTGGAATGTCAATTGTATATCGAGGTCTTTCAACCATACTCCGGACTTGATGTCGTAATATGCGAAATCTAGCGCCAGCGGTAAGAGAATGTGAGAGAGGCCGACCTTCATTTTGACCGCTTTAAAATGGGTCTGGAGAAAGGATTTCTTTGCTGACGCAAGCGAGACACCGTCTACAGTCGACGTCATGTAGCGTTGGAGTTGGGAGTAGTCTTTCAGCAGCATGGCTGGTGGCGAAGAGGCACGGGGCTTGCTCGGGTGCCCCAGATCGCTGAATATTCTGAATGTGGCATTCCGATACGCCGCTAGGAAGCTGGGGATTCCGAGTTCAAAAATTACTGCCGCTTTTCGAGCACCGTCTTTAGGGAGGAAGTCTTCGTGGATAGCGATTCTCATTCGTTTCCGACAGCGCCAGTGCCAGCACTTTGTACATCCTTTAACATTGCGAGATCCATCACGATTAAAGGAGCAAACACAAGTACCATCGGAGATCTTCTGGCTGAGATCGTCGTATTTATTGCAAGCGCTGTTCCATTCGGATTCCTTGTGTCCGCGCGACCTATCTGAGGCGTTCTCAATCCGTTGCCGCAGGTCGCGCAGCCCAGTTGACTGCTCCACATATCGCACCGCGAAGCAGTTCTCATCGGGTTTGCTGAAAATCGACTTATGAGCAAACCGACAATTGTCATGTCTGCTCCGGAGATGTCTCTGGATAGCTTGGAGACGCCGCATGCTTGATAACGTTGGGAGGTGCAGAACATCCAGCAGTTCGGGGCTGAACACAGGGGCGTAGTCGCGGAGGAGAGGGCAGGCTCTGACAGCACACTCATCCATTTGGACCCAGAGGTCAAACAGATTCAGGATGAAAATGCTCATTTGCTCTGGATTGGAGTCATAAGCATCCGCGACCGTGGCGAACATATCGATAATCGACTCTGCTAGCTCAAGACAGCGAGCTTGGCAGTCCGATACGGGCTCAGGTGCTGATGTTCGTTCCACCTCGATGCCTCTCTCCAATCTGGCCAAGGAGAAGTAGCGATCAGTGAACTTTGTGACTTGCTCCATCGTGCCATCACCAGAGGGAGGAATATGCAGCGATGCAGAATGTCTCTGTTGTGCGCGAGGTAGATTGAGAAGGTTATAGAGGTATTCCGCGCTGTTTGGAAGGGAAAGGTGGAGAGCCTGCTCATCGGCGCGAGGCGGGAGTTCGGGGATCGGTCGTTCGACTGTTATCTTGAAGGTTGCCCAGTCTGATTCAACCTGTCCTGTAGCCTTTTCAATGATTCCCTTCAACAGTGGGCCGATCGAGCCAAAAAGCCCCTTGTAAACGGCAGAGTCGGAGTAGACCCGAGTCTTGTCCATTTCCAACTTCGCAAGGCGGCGACATAACTTGGCTTTGAGCATCACCGTCAGCTCCGGGGCGAGCTGACCAGCACAGTCCTTAAGAAGCTGGGCAAGGACAGTGCAAATGAGGAACTTGTAGCAGGCTCGTCCAGACGTATTTCCCAGGGCAAGGCAGAGCTGGCGCTGAGTGGCGACGCGGAGGACAAGCCAGAACGGCAGTCTCCTCCACGGAAACTCCGCGTTTTATATATTGACATCGTCCCGCACTCGTTTTCTTAGTCTGGGCACATTGACAGGGGATCCGACTGCCTCAAGCAAGGGCATGAGCATCTGCGTAACGAGAGCTGGGTCGGTAGTATCCCGGGCCTCGATGACGGACATGTTTGCCTTGGCAGAACGTGCCTCGAACCGCTTCAGAGACTCCATGCTAGCTTGCTCGAGAAAGGTAGCAAGACTCTCCCGGAAAGATGTATTCCGGTATTCGTCGAAAGGTATCTCGACAGCGCGGCCAGGGAAGTCCCATTGGAGTGCATTCTCGGCGGCGAGGACGTCCTCAGCAGAAGGCGACGCTTCGAAGACTTCAGCGATAACGGTCTCTACACCATCACTAAGGTTGCATTATTCAAAGTTTGGGTGATAATTTTTGTGATACTTACTTGATATGGCGTCGAATAAGGAGCGCCGCATTTTGTTCCACCACATGCAAGGCAAAGAGATCCTTTGGTTGGAGCCTGCCGAATGCTTGTAGTATCGATGCCTTCTCAAGACGGCCTAGATTAGTATTGAGGCACACGCGAAGAGAATGGCCAACAGGAGCCCACGTTCCCGCAAATTGTTGGCCTGTGAGCTCGCCGAGGCTATCGCAGGCACGTATGAGGCGAGTCAAGATGTTCTGTTCGACGACCTCAATATCTCTATCCTGCTGTCCCGGCAGCTTGGGCGGCAGGACCAAATGGTTGAAGACCGACTCAAGCAAGGCCATGGTTACCAACGCAAGGAGGTTGAAATATGCCGGGAAGAAGTTGCAGAAAAACACTACAAACGCGCGCAAGCCTTTTGAAGCCTTCCAAGTTGACCTGGCATGGAGTTCTCCATTAGTAAATGAAGTCAATGTAAATCCAGCTAGGATGGCATACCCCACTCACTGTAAGCGGGGGCGGGGCCTCCGGTCGATAAGATTGTAGCTGATGAGAATTTGAAGTTTGAACAACCAACTCCCCGTGATGGATAGATTTTTATGGTCTCTGACTTGCAATTCGAGAGAGGGTAATGAGGTTCAGGCTGGGGCGAAATGCCATGTGATTCGCTTAGTCATTGTCTAACTGAGTTAGCCATTTGGGATGATCAGACGTATATCATAAGCGAAAACCAGATTGTCAAAGTCGAGCTGTGCTGCTTGATATTTTGACCTCCGATGCAGTCAATCACTTAAAGTCCATCGCGATGATTTTGCGAAATGGGCTACCTCCGTACCCCACAACCCAAGTCCACTTAATCGGCTATCACCGATTCACGCAGGAGTAGCTATCCGCCAAGGGAAATCGCCATGTGGAGAAAGACCGCCATACCCTCCGCCATTTGAAAGATACAGTATTCACTCTACTGTAGAAACTTCTTGAACTTGGGGGAGAACAATGAGGTTCAATTTCAAACGATGGTTCTGACAGGGATATAACTACTCCCCAACAGCGATCATCACCATGAACGGAATAAATAATCTTCAGGACAGGTATCCAGTAAGTCTAAATTCTCCTGAACCACTTCCTATAGTCTAACGTCTTTTTTTGGTAAATTGTCGATACGGCGACTTCGATATAGGTGTGGTACTCGCACCTCCCGTGATCTGCTTCAAGAGGCACACTAGGAGCGGCTGAAATCGTAGCCAAGGCCTACTCAGCAGTTGCAAACAAGGGGATCAAAATGAGCCAAAAGTGAATTCACAATGTCTCGAAGTAACGCCATAATTGAAGTTCATTTTTGGATTGACCACGTGACTGTGATTGCGACCGACATGTTTGGGCAGGGTTATTCTGTTGGTGGGATCTGGGCGGAAATTGAGTCCTTTCGAGACGTGTAGGAGGCAAGGTCAGAGCTGGCCTATGGTTGAGAGCGGTGCATAATGGCGTGTCCAGCAAGGGTCAAGAAACGGCTACGGCGTAGGCGCGCGGCAGTATGCTAGGCAGGGTCAGGAATCGGTGAATGGTGAGAACTGGATTGCAGCGTGGTAGGCAAGGTTAGGGAACGCTTCTATCCACCCTCGTCTGCATACGGCATCCGTCTCCAAAAACAGCATCCGTTGAGCAATGAATGCTTGATTCTCTTCACCTTTGGGCTGATAAGCTAGCCTTCCAATCAGAAATAACGAAGTCACTGGTCTGTAAATTCCTATCTGCCTGTTTGCAAATGGAAAGTCGCGCCCTGACTCATTCTTCTCCTCTAGGAGCTTCCAAGAATTTCCCACCGAAGCTTCCTTCATGGAAATGATGTGACATTAAGCTAACTCGTACGACCCGCGCCCATCTTCCACGACAAGATGGCCAAGAGAACGGTAGACCTTACATGGGTGTCTGAGAATTACGGGGAGCGTGAGGCTCCTCCATTCAAACGAACTGCTCGCCCACGCGCCCCGCCAAAGCGTCCTCCGCCATTGTACACGGCTTCGGTCAAGGAGCTTGCAGAGACAGGCACCATCAGAGCCAGCTCTTCCACGGCCGACATTGACAATGCGATAATTCAGCGGATCAAGAAATGCCTTGAGCGTGCCAACCACCCGAACACTCCAGAAGCAGAGGCCAAAGCAGCACTTCATTTGGCTTCACGGTTGATGGGACAGTACAATGTATCGCAGGCAGAGGTCCTTGCTCATGAACCACCTTCGGCTCAGAGGCAATATGCTGGACAAAGTGTTGTGTCAATTCAACGCGTGGACGGCGATAAGTCAAAAACTGTGAACCATCAGAGCTATGTCGACACTCTTTGCCACGCTATGAAACGCTTTTTCGACTGCAAATACTATTCAACTACCAACTACTCGTCTTTGGAATTGACTTTTTATGGTATTGCGGAGAATACGGTCGCTGCTGCCATGTCGTTCGAGACGGCATACAACTTGATTGCTGAATGGGCTCGACCTTACAAGGGTGTCGGGAGCAAAAATAGCTACTCTCTCGGTGTTTCCGACGAGCTGAACAGGATGGCTGTGAAGGAGAAGGCCGCCGAAGAAGTTCAGGCGGAGAAAGCGGAGGGGGACGCCATCGCTGCCAAGAGGAAGCAAGAAGAAGCTGAGAGACAGGCGCAGCTAGGGCGTTTAGCTCCTTTTCCCGAGGCTCCAAACAAACTCTTTTCCCTCGAACCAGCAGCAAGTACCGGTGCCGAGAGTGACATCAACGGTGGCCGCGCTCTGTCCCACGATGACGCCTGCAATCTGATATGGTCGGACTCGGAGAGAATTGAAGATGACGGCGTCGACGGTGGTCCCGGCCCCCCAGATGAGAGAGTTGATGAGAGCAGCGAAGACTACGTCGAGCCGGACTTCAAAGTGGAAGACGAATATAATGTCAATTCCTTCGGAGACTTGGACGAAGAGATCAGCAAGCTCATCAAGCCTGAGCCACTATCATCCGAGCCTTCTTTTGGACTGTATTTATCGCCTCCTACACCAACGACTCAGAGTAACATTCCCTCTCCACTGCCGAAACGAGAGCCAACACCGGCTCGCCCAGCCGAAACAGAGCAAAAGTCGAACAAGCCACCAGAATTGGAGCCAGGGCTGGAGTCACAATGGGCCTCGCAGATGCAACTCGTCACCTTTCGCGCAACAGCCACCAAGATTGCTGATGAATATCTTGAAGACAGAGGCGTGACGCTTCACAACCGGTCAGCCAGAAGCACTGTGATACGGGATCGGAACGCATACAGTCAGGGAGTCAAGGATAGCAAGAAGATAGATGTGTACAGGAAGAGAATAAATGAATGAGTGGTTACTAGAGACGCGGATGAAAGAGGGCAAGTTAAAGACGAGTTAAATGTGATACTCTCGAGTTCGAGGTCAGGTTATCTTTCAAAAAGTGCCTGTGAGACAATGATAATCTAATCCTCGGCAACTGAGTTGAGCGCCACTTATCATGGCATATTGGAGGAAGACGAACGAATTTTTATACAAGTTACCCTGGAGTCGATGTTCTTTGAAGACCTCGATTCAAGCAAGAGGACCCCTCAGCCAGCCATGGATTTGCGAGTAGCGACGGCAACCTCGAAAGCAACTTTGACTCGATCTCGGATTGTCCTTAGGCATGACAGTTCACGCGCGGCTCCGGTCATAGTGGCAGATGGGATTGTGCTGGGGAGCGATTACGGGCGGTGATCGCATAGCAAGAAGGTGGCTACAATGGAGCGTTCTTGCAAGCCGGCAGCAACTCCTCAGGGTTTTCATACCTCAATACAGCCTCAATTGGATCACCCAGATCTCAGATGCAGTAACAACATACACAGAACAACAAATCAAACACACAGCACGCATAATTCTGTTGATCTGGGAGAACATCACCATTTCCTGTCACCGCAGTCCTGCCCGGCAGATTCTCGAATCCTTATCGAAGCAACATCACCAATTTACAGAGCACACAGCAGGTACTTGGCCAACACAGGGCACACAATCACACGGTTTGGGGAGAGTCAGGGTCTACGGGATTTTGCCTTCCTCAACTCTGGCCATGAGAAGAGTATACACAGCAGGTGCTCACCAGAGAGGCAGTGCCAGCTACCTCTCCAGCCGCCCGCGAAAGATTAATAAGGTTATTCATATGCAGGGAAGAAATTGTGGTTGCGGGATCTTGCAAATTAGTGGGGTTGTGCATGATGTTTTGTCCAGAAATATTAACTTTTTGGGATCCTCACCTATCTTGCGCCAAATTGGACCTGCTTATCTGTGTTGGCTTGGATGAAGTGTACGCACTCAGCCGTGGCCTCTTGATGAAGCAGCTTCCGGGCAAGACTTCAGGAGCTTTCGCGAATTTTGGAGGGACCAGTGGACAGTACGAAAGGGGGTGGACAGAATTGATGCAACAAGGGTTTAGGCGGTGAGCCGTTTTGCAGCACGCTTATTTCCTCTTTTAATTACGTTCGCTTAAGTATGCCTAACCCATTCACCAAGATGCTGTGGCTGCTGCAACACAGAATGCCACAGCCAATACCTAGCCCGGCTTTTGATCCTTCGTAGAAAAGATCCACCAGATCGACGTTTTATTGTTTCAACACTCTTGATTGTTGATTTTACATCATGGGGACTGGATAAGTTTCAGATGGCTTTCTAGGCGTTTGGTGAAAATGTGCTATTCTGGATGTTTAAGGACGGGTAGCTGGATGTGAGCGGTTGGCGATGTATCTCTTTAAGTACCTTGATACTTGTATACTTTCTTCCTCATAGACTCACTTGGAATTATATCTTTGACTCAAATTTGATTGAGCCGACAGCTAAAACACCAGCTACACATCGCCATCATCAATCATGGCCTCGACGACAATCTGGTCTCGAGACGAAACACCCACATACTTCCGTCCCTTCCCCTGGACAATAGCACCCAACGACCGAATAACCTCACAATGCCCCTCTCGCCCTCGAATCCTCATCACACTCCTCGTAATCAACATCATAGTGGCTATAATCAGCATCCTCCTCGGCCACCAAAACTAATGAAAACAATCACCTTCGGCCTCTTCGGCAGAAACCCAGACGCAAGGCACTATAGATTCCTCTGGGTCCTCCCTGTCGGTTTCCACCTTGCCGCAAATGCTATAAACGCTACTATCATGAAGAAAACACCCGGATACGGGGAACTGTTCTCTGTTGCGGATGTGGTTCTCTTTTATACGACTCGGCCGAGGATAACTTGGTTTTTATCCGCTTTACTTACGGTTCCGTGGGCTGGTAGAAGAGATAATGGACGGCAACACTGGAGTCGGAATTGGGTTTCTTTCGCATACACACAAGGGTTCGCAGAGTTCGCATTACAGGCTATAAGTTTGTACACGCTCATCATTGCGAATATTCATGGGAAGCAACTTCGAGATCAGGGCATCGATTCGCCGAAAAGTAAAACGTGGGGGAATTCGGAGATGGTGATTGCGGCCCTGGGGTGGGTTGCTATGTTTGGATTTTCGTGCTTGTTGGTGCTGGTTTTTGTTTGCTCTTGTTGTGGGAGGAAGGGGAGGAAGGATGTGAATGGTGGGTATGGAAGTGGAGACAATATGGATAATGAGGAAAGAGGGGGGAGGAAAGGAGGTCATTGTGGATGGTTTGACTATGGGTGGATTTTGGTAGCGGTTGTTGCTGTCGCTTTGGGGTGTAATTGGGTTTTTTGGGATGGGTATCTGAGGGAGTTTCCTGAAGAATATTGTCCTCCTAAACTTACCGTACAGGCTGTTATTTGGGTTTTGTTTGCTGCTTTGGGTATACCTTTTGGTGTTGGATTTTGACTTGTGATGCATTGTAATGCGTTGATGAATAATAAGTGAAGGTCGCGTAATTGTTGTTGCTCTCGGTAGGTATTTCTTACCGTCTTCAAATCTGGGTATATCGAAGTATGTACATTAAAGCATTCGCAAAAATAATGCTATCCAAGGCCACGGTTCTTCGACTATCTAGCTCCCAATGGTGCTCCATTTTGTTGAGGGGTCCTCGTCCTTTTGAAGACCATCCTCATATTCACCTTCTCCTCCACAGATTTGCCAGATGCCAAGCATGGTGGATACAACTAGAGCACAGGCCTGGAGGCCATTTGCCAGACTCGCTTCTGCAGAGGATGTTGTAG